>UQDE01000021.1 GCA_900539735.1 uncultured Collinsella sp.
GAAAGCACTTAATGTGCTTTCCGTCTTGCGCAGGACTGTAGAGCAGCAAACTTAACCCCCGCCCTCAGCCCCGGAGACCCTCCCGGATGACCCCGAAAAATTTTTTCAAAAAAGTTGTTGCGCGCCGGACAGACTTCTGTGTATACTAATCCCCGCAGCGCACGCGAGCGGAAACAAACGCGAACGTCTGCCTGGGGAGTTAGCTCAGTTTGGTTAGAGCGCCGGCCTGTCACGTCGGAGGTCGCGGGTTCGAGCCCCGTACTTCCCGCCAACGCAATTAAAGCCACGTCTTCGGACGTGGCTTTTTGCGTTTGATGCACTTTGTTTCGATAGAACGATTGCCCTGGTGCATCTTCGCCCAGAATCCCCGCGCCTTCGGGAACGCAAGTAAAATCTAATAAGTATATCTGTCTGAACAACAGCTTTGTTGCGCAACACCTGTTCAACGAGACAGGGGGTTAGGTTATACTAAATTGCACTGTGCGCCGCATTTGATGCATTTCGCTCCAAGCGCGGCACTCAGTGGATATCCGATTTACCATTTGGATGTCCTGGCGGTCATTTAGCGTCTCGACACAAGCTCGGCCCCGGAGCTCGTTCGAGCTGTTCGTATTCCTTGAAAGGGGAAAAATGGACATATCGAGGAAGACTGATTACGCCCTTCGTATGCTGGCGATGCTTGCCGAGGATCCGGAGCGTTTGCTTTCTGTTCGCACCGCTGCCGAAGAGGTCAATGTCCCGTATTCGTTTGCCCGCTCGATTCAGCACGGTTTGGTCCAGGCCGGTATTGTGGAGAGCCTGCGTGGCGTCCACGGTGGCATGCGTCTCAAGGTCAGTCCGGACGATGTTACTATCCGCCAGGTCGTCGAGGCCGTTCAGGGCCCTATGGTTATGAACGATTGCACCGCGCCCGATGGTGACTGTGCGCGCATGGGCACGTGCTGCTATCATCCCCTGTGGGCCGGAGCCCAGGCGTTGATGCGCGACTACCTCGATTCCGTTTCGCTCGGCGACATCGTCGCTCACCGCCAGTTCCCGGCCGTCGATCCCAAGTTCGCCGACCGCGAAGCGTTTCCCGAGTACGCCACCTGCGCGTGCGCTTACCGGGAGGAATAACGCCGCATAAGGAGCATAGCCATGATTCAGGACCCCTTTCGTTCGATGATTCGTTCGGAAGGGGTCCTGCGTTATCGCGACCTTCCGTGGCGCCGTACGCGTGACCCGTACATCATTTGGCTTTCCGAGGTCATGCTGCAGCAAACACAGGTGCCGCGTGTGGAGGCGCGCATGCCGGTGTGGCTCGATCGTTTTCCGACTGTGCAGGCGCTTGCCCAGGCCGCGCCTTCCGATGTTTTGGACGCTTGGCAGGGCATGGGCTACAACCGACGCGCTCTGGCGCTTCACGGGGCCGCTCAGCGCGTTGTAGAGGACTGGGACGGGGAGTTTCCGCGTGAGACGCGTGACTTGGTCGCTCTGCCTGGTATTGGCCCGGCAACGGCGCAGGGTATCCGGTCGTTTGCGTTTGATCTTCCGGGTGTGTATCTAGAGACCAACGTGCGCACAGTCTTTCTGCATCACTTCTTTCCCGATGTACCGGCTGTTCCCGATCGCGAGCTGGTGCCGCTGATTCAAGCCGCCTGTCCGGCGGCCCCCGGTGCGGTGGCGGATGAGATCGCGCCCTTTGCCGTGCCTCAAGACGATGCCGACACGCCGCGCGCGTGGTATTACGCGCTGCTAGATTATGGCGCGTATCTTAAGAAGACGCTGCCCAATCCGTCCAGGCGCTCGGCGGGCTATAGTCGTCAGTCCAAGTTCGAGGGCTCGCGTCGCCAAAAGCGCGCCCACATTGTGCGCATGCTGCTGGCGGCGCGCGATGGGCAACCGGCAGGTATTACGCTCGATGAAGCCGTTGCAGGCGTTAACGAGATGGAGACGGCAGCCGGCCGAGAGCCGGTCGAGCGCGAGCTGGTCACAAGCATTCTTGCCGATCTGGAGCGCGAGGGCTTTTGCGGCTCCGAGGGCGATCGTTGGCTGAGTGTGTAGCTCACTCGAATCTGAAGAACGGGATTGTAAGGTTTAAATTCTCGGCATGAGGGCATCCTTAAAGCAAGGCCGCTCAAAGTCTGTGGGCGGCATGCGTTGAAGGGAAGTACACCTATGGATTTTGAGAATTCCCAAACCAAGAAGAACCTCGAGACCGCTTTTGCCGGTGAGTCCCAGGCACACACCAAGTATCGCTACTATGCATCCAAGGCCAAAAAGGACGGCTACGTTCAGATCTCGAATATTTTTGCCGAGACGGCGGGCAACGAGTCCGAGCACGCCAAGCTGTGGTTTAAGTATCTGCACGACGGCGCCGTTCCGGGCACTCTGGACAACCTGCGCGACGCCGCTGCGGGCGAGAACTACGAGTGGACCACGATGTACGACGAGTTCGCCAAGACCGCCGAGGAGGAGGGCTTTGTCGAGATCGCCGAGAAGTTCCGTGGCGTCGCCGCCGTCGAGAAGGCCCACGAGGAGCGCTACAACAAACTCGTCGAGCGCATCGAGTCGGGCGAGGTGTTTGAGCGTGAGGGCGTAAAGGTGTGGAAGTGCCTGAACTGCGGGCACCTGCATGTTGGTGCCGAGGCGCCCGAGGTGTGCCCGGTGTGCAACCACCCGAAGGCGTACTTTGAGGAGCAGGTGGTGAACTACTAGCGCGTGGCGCTGGCTGCTGCGGAGCGCAGGGCGGGAAATGCCTTTCCATCTCGCTCACGGCTGCGCAGGGTCGCGCGAGGCAAAGGCATTTCCCGCCCTGCGCTCCGGCGTTGGGTCGTCGCGTGCTCGTTACAGAAAAGCTGATAAGAAGTTTGTGTGCCGCCCCTTATGGGGCGGCACGGTTTTGTGGGGGCCGGTTGGGGCGGTGACGTTGCTTAGAGGGTACACTGGGTAGCGTTGGCTATTCGTTTCCTCTTGTGAGGTGTTGGTTATGGGTAAGAAGTCTCGGGCTCGGGTTGCTGCGGCGGGAACTCGCAAGGATCCTGGTCGTCGGGTTGCCGAGGGTAAAAAGGTCGATCGTGTCGAGAAGGACAAGAAGGTTGGCGCGCATGCTCATCCTGAGTGGGCGCCTCACCTCAATACGGCTAGCGAGGATCTGACTGCTAAGTTGTTTACTCTGGTCGAGGTTATCTTGGGCGTGGTGCCCGTGGTGGTCATTGGCTTGTTCTTGGCTTCGAAAGATGCCACGAGTGTCGATAAACTCACCGATGTCTTTTCTCAGGACCCCTCGATGGTGGTTACGTTTATCTCTGCGTGCCTGCAGCCGTTTGTGGCGTACATGTTGTACATGATTTATCGCAAATACTGCGAGGGCGACGCTGGTTTTGCCGCCGGCAACCTGATCGGTCTTTTGTGCTCCGAGATCCTACTGCTCAATATCCCAGGCGTCATCGGTATGGGCATCTTGCTGTGGCGTGTTTGGCGCAACGTCGCCCCGCACTTTGAGAGCTGGTTGTTTGAGCGTCGTGCAATGGGCGTGCTGGCAGACATTGCGGGCTCGCTCGTGATTTTAGCCTTGGCGTTTATGTGCGCCACCGCCGCCCGCGGTCTCGCGGGCATGTAGTCTGTCCTCACCGACCACGGAGCGCAGGGCAACTGCTGGTTTCACCGCTCCGGACGTCAGACCCGCGGCGCATCCCTTTCCCTCTCGCTCACGGCTTCGCAGAGTCACGCGAGGCAAAGGCATGCGCCGCGGGTCTGACGACGCGGGCTTGCCAACGAGTTTTGGCTAATAGATTGGTTTGTGTGCCGCCCCTTTGGGGCGGCACTTTTTGTGTGGGGTCCCGGTCTCCACAATTTTCGTCAAGCTTTTGGTTAGATTTTGGTCAGTTGGCGTAAGGGTGGAAGGCCAAAAGATTGCTGGCGAAAAAAGCTCAGAGAAAGTGCTGGTAGGGGAGTTGTTGAGCTTTTCGACAGCTTTTGAGCAAAAGAAACTTTGTGGCTATTGCCGGCGATTGCGTTGTCGCGGTCATGGCGGTGCGGGATGCTGGTCGTAAGCGTCGAATGCTCCGATTTTGGAGGCCAGCATGGATCTGTTTCTTGAGACTCCGCAGCAACAAGCCGAGCGCATGTTGCGCCAACAGCAACGGCTTATGGAGATGCAAATGCAAGGGGTAGCCGCCCAGCCCCCTGCGCAAAATGCCACGCCTGCGGTTTCGCCTGCGGGCGGATCGGCGCCAGAGAACTATTCCGTACAACAAGATTCATATGCGCAGGAGCTTGCGTTCGACAAACGCCGCACGCGTCGTCGCCGCGTGGGCCAGCGCCTGCGCACATTGGCGATGATCGTGCTCATTCCGCTAGGACTTGCGGCGATTTTCTTGGTCTCGTATGCGCTCACCTGCATCCTCAACGGTGCTTCGCCCGGCGAAGTGCTCCAACATCTGTCAGCCCTGGGCCAGCGCCTAGGCGACGTCATGACAACCATTCGCACCGGCTGGGAGAGCTAGCGTTTTAGCGTCCGCGGCTCTAAGAGAAATTTGTCTGCAAGGCAGTGGGTGATCCGTGCGTGTGGCGGGGTAAGATTGATCGCGGTTTTGATTGATGACCGATTGAGTTTGTTGGGCGGAGTCTATGTCTGCTATTGATATCGTGCTTGTTGTGATCGCCTTGGTGGCGGTGGGGGTTGCTGTGGCTTGCGCCCTCCAGCTCAAGAGCCTGCGTGCCGAGTTGCGGGAGCGTGGCGACAGTAGCGCGGAAACGCTGGCAGCACTCGAGCAGGCCAACAACGCGCTCGATGCCCTGAACGTCGCGCTGGCCGAAACTCGCCGCACGGCCAACGCCATCGCGCAGCAGCAGACGACAGATGCGGCCGTGGGGCAGCAACGTTACCTGACCATTGCACGTGAGTTTTCGCAAGCTGGTGACCGGATGGATGACCTTCGCCGCGAGACGGCCCAACAGCTCGGTGCCAACCGCGAGGGCATCGAGCACCGCCTGGACAAGGTGCGCGAGACGGTCGATGCCCAGCTGGGTGCTATCCGCAAAGACAACAACGTGCAACTCGATCAGATGCGCGCGACGGTGGACGAGAAACTCTCCCGCACGCTCAACGATCGCCTGTCGGCATCGTTTAAGCAGGTGAGCGACCAGCTCGAGGCCGTGTACAAGGGCCTGGGCGACATGCAGTCCATCGCCACCGGCGTGGGCGACCTTAAGCGCGTGCTGGGCAACGTGAAGGCGCGTGGTATTTTGGGCGAGGTGCAGCTGGGTGCAATTCTGGCGGACATTCTTACACCCGACCAGTATCTGGAAAACGTCGCCACCAAGCCCGGCGCCTCGGAGCGCGTTGAGTTTGCCGTCAAGCTGCCGGTGGACGAGGGCGATCCCGTGCTGCTGCCGATTGACTCCAAGTTTCCGGGCGACGCGTACGAGCATTTGCTCGACGCGCAGGAGTCGGGCGATGCGGAGACCGTGGCGGCTGCGCGCAAGACGCTCGACACCATGGTCAAGCGCGAGGCCAAGGATATCTGCGAAAAGTACCTGAGTGTGCCGGCAACGACCAACTTTGGCATCATGTTCGTGCCGTTTGAAGGACTGTACGCCGAGGTCGTCAGCCGCCCCGGGCTTATCGAGACCCTGGGCCGCGACTATCACGTCAACGTTGCCGGCCCCAGCACCATGGCGGCCATCCTCAACAGCCTGCAGATGAGCTACCAGACGTTTAAATTGCAAAAACGTACCGACGACGCGCTGCGCGTGCTTTCCGCCGTCAAGGCCGAGCTGCCGCGTTATCAGGCGGCGCTGCGCCGCGCCCAACAGCAGATCGAGACCGCGGGTAAAACGGTTGAGGGCATCATCACCACGCGCACCAACGTTATGGAGCGCAAACTCAAGGACATCGACGCCCTGGAAGATGCCAAGGAGGCTGACGAGATCTTGGGGCTCACATCCGCGGAGCTGCTCGCAGACCAAAAAGACGAGGACTAGCTGCATCTGACGGCGGGGCGCCCGCGCAAGCACGGCGCGGGCGCTTTTCGCATCGTGCTTGCCTGAAGTGCGCTTCAATGTGCAACAATGGCGTTTCGCCCTATCAGACGCGAAAGGAAGACCATGTCTCAGAGAAGCACCAGTCCGCTCAAACGCTCCACCGTGCGCCGCACGCTGCAGCGTTTTTGGGACGTCACGCGCACACAGCCGTTGATCGTCTTTCTCTCGGTATTCTCGTCGGCGGGCTATATCTTTTTGCTTACGTTTGCCAACACCTACGTGATGGCCCTTATCGTCGACCGCGTCCAGGCCGGCCCCGTGGCGGGCGACCAGGTGTTTGAGGTCTTTGGCCCTTACATTCTGGCGCTCGTGCTCGTTAACCTGGTAGGCCAAATCCTCTCCAAGCTGCAGGACTACACCGTCTACAAGCTCGAGATTGCGGGCAACTATCACTTGGCGCGCCTGTGCTTTGACACGCTCTCCAATCAATCCATGACATTCCATACCAGCCGTTTTGGCGGATCGCTTGTGAGCCAGACGAGCCGTTTTATGAGCGGCTATACGGGGCTGGTGGACGTGACGGTGTATTCGCTCATTCCCACTATCACCTCGGTTGTCTGCACGGTGGCGGCGCTCGCCCCGGTGGTGCCGACGTTTACCGTGATCCTGGTGGGCATCATGGTCGTCTACATCGCGTTTGTCTGGCTTATGTACAAGTGCATCATGCCGCTTTCGGCCGCGACGTCCGCCGCTCAGAACAAGCTGTCGGGCGTGCTGTCCGACGCGGTCACGAACATCCTGGCCGTCAAGACTTGCGGGCGCGAGGACTTTGAGCGCGACCTGTTCGATACCGCTGACCGCGCCGCGCGCGATGCCGAAACGGTTTCGATGCACGCCATGATGCAGCGCAACTTTACGACCTCGGGCCTTATCGTCATTACCATGGCCGTGGTGAGCGTGTTCGTCGCGGGCGGCAACGCGTGGTTTGGCATCTCTGCCGGCGCGCTTGTCATGATCTTTACCTATACGTACAACCTCACCATGCGTCTGAACTACGTAAGCTCCATGATGCAGCGCATCAACCGCGCGCTCGGTGATGCGGCCGAGATGACGCGCGTGCTGGACGAGCCGCGTCTGGTGGCAGACGACGAGAACGCTCCCGAGCTTAAAGTAAGCGAGGGCGCGATTGATTTTGAGCACCTGAGCTTTGCATACCGTGATGCCGCGGCGGGCGAGAGCGTGTTCGACGACCTGACGCTCCATGTGGCGGCGGGCCAGCGCGTGGGCCTGGTGGGCAAATCGGGCTCGGGCAAGACGACGCTCACCAAGCTGTTGCTGCGCCTGGACGACGTACAGGGCGGCCGCGTGCTCGTGGACGGCCAAGACGTCTCGCGCTGCACGCAGCAGAGCCTGCGCCGCCAGGTTGCCTACGTGCCGCAGGAGGCGCTGCTGTTCCATCGCTCCATTCGCGAGAATATCGCCTACGGCCGTCCCGATGCCACCGACGAGCAGATCCGCGAGGCCGCGCGTCTGGCAAATGCCCTGGAGTTTATCGACCGCCTGCCCCGTGGCTTTGACACCATGGTGGGCGAGCGCGGCGTTAAGCTTTCGGGCGGCCAACGCCAGCGCGTGGCCATCGCCCGCGCTATCCTGACCGACGCGCCGATTCTGGTGCTCGACGAGGCGACGTCTGCCCTGGACAGCGAGTCCGAGGCGCTGGTGCAGGAGGCGCTCGAGAACCTGATGCGCGGGCGCACCTCCATCGTGGTGGCACATCGCCTGTCCACCGTGGCGGCGCTCGACCGCATCGTGGTGCTGGCGGACGGCGAGATTGTCGAGGACGGTACGCATGCGCAGCTTGTCGAGGCGGGCGGCGAGTATGCGAGCCTGTGGGGCCGCCAGACCGGCGCATTTTTGGAGGCGTAAAGACCCCATACGTGGGACAATCGTGCCCATAGATTTGTTATGCCGCTGAGCCGAGGAGTCGTTATGCCACGCGAGACCAATGCCGCCAAACGCGAGCGCGCCGTTGAGGTGTGCGAGCGCCTCAACCGTCGCTATGGCCCGGTCGAGTGTTTTTTGGATCACGAGAATCCCTTTAGGCTGCTCATTGCCGTACTGCTCTCGGCGCAGACGACCGACGCGCAGGTCAACAAGGTGACGCCGCGGCTGTTTGCCCAGTGGCCCACGCCCGAGGCCATGGCGGGGGCGAGCGTGGCCGATGTGGCCGGTACCATTAAGTCACTCGGCTTTTATAAGAGCAAGGCCAAGCACGCCGTGGAGGCCGCGCAGATGATTGTCGCCGATTACGGTGGCGAGGTGCCGGCCGACATGAAGGAGCTCGTCAAGCTGCCGGGCGTTGGCCGCAAGACGGCGAACATCGTGCTCAACGTGGGGTTTGGCATTGTCGAGGGCATCGCGGTCGATACGCACGTCAACCGCATCGCGCACCGCCTGATGCTGAGTCCCAAGACGCACGCCAAGGAGCCGCTCAAGACCGAGCAAGACCTGCTCAAGATTTTGCCGCACGAGTATTGGGAATCGGTCAACCACCAGTGGATTACCTTTGGCCGCGAGATCTGCGACGCCCGCAAACCTAAGTGCGACGAGTGCCCGCTGGCGGATTTGTGTCCCAGCGTGCGCGTAGCGGGGTAGGGCGGAACGCATCTTCGTCTGGCGTTTTTTGCGGGGCTGGATTTGCCCTTGAGCTGGAGCCCTCTTCATGCGCTACCATGACAGACAATGTATTTGACGTACGACCCGCCGAGCTTGCCCCGGCGGGCTTTTGGCGTTGCGATGCCGGAGGAACAGCATGCTCATTCACCGTATAGCCGCGCAGCTCTACACTGCCGAGGCCTTGCAAACCGTCGAGGCCGGACTCGATGCCGGCGAGGATGTGACGCTGGCCGTGTCGCAGTCGGGCCGTACGCTTATGGCGGCCGCCCAGTTTGCGCGTCGCCCGCGCCCGACGGTCTACATTGTGAGCGGCGAGGACGCGGCCGATCGCGCCGCGCGCAGCCTTGCCGCCTACGTGGGCCTGGCGCATGTGTGCCGTTTTCCCGAGCGCAAGGACTATCCGTGGCGCGAACAGGCGCCCGACGACGCCGTGGTGGCGCAGCGCTGCGAGGCTCTGGGGCGCATCGTGCGCGGGGACAACTGCATCATGGTTGCCTCGGCCCGCGCGCTGCTGCGTTGCGTGCCGCCGGTCGAGAGTCGCTATTGGGAGTCCACCACTTTTGCGGTGGGCGAGGAGATTCCTTTTGACGAGGTGCCGCAGCGCCTGGTGGGCATGGGCTACACCAATGCAAGTGCCGCCGATGCGCCCGGCCTGTTCCGCGTGCACGGCGACACCGTCGAGGTATTCCCCGCGCAGGAGAAGGCGCCCGTGCGCATCGAGTTCTTCGGCGACGAGATCGACCGCATCCGCCGCATGGTGAGCTCCACGGGCCAAACCATCGGCAATGAGGACAGCATCGAGATCTTCCCGTGTCGCGAGTTGGCATTGACCGACGAAGCTGTCCACAACATGCACGTGGCGCTCTATCGCGCTAGCCAGGACGATAGCAAGCTGGCGGCGCTGCTCGAGATGGTGGATGCGCGCATCGTCACGCCCGAGCTCGACCGCTTTTTGCCGGTGATGTACGGCCAGACCGTAAGCCCGTTGGCACACGTGAGCGGCAAGGCACTCGTGGTGCTGTCCGAGCCGCGCTCGCTGTTCGACGACTGCCTGCGTGCCTACGAGGATATCGAGGCCCGTGCCGGCGAGGCGGGGATTGACCGTCTAGACGGCTTGTACGTGCGCGCCCAACAGCTCGATTTTGGTGCCCAGCAGCGCCTGAACTATGTGAGCCTCATCCGCGCTGGCGGTGCGGTGACGGCCGAGCTCAAGATTGAGCAGCCGGCCATTGCGGGCTCGGACAACCGCTTTATGACGCGCATTCAGGAAGTCGTGGGCAAGCGCTACGCCTGCGTGTTTGCCATTCCCGACCGCGGTGCGCGCGAGTCGATGGAGCTCACCTTTGGCGACGAGGGCATTACCTTTGAGGAGTCGCTGACGGCAGCGCCCGAAAACGCCGGCGTTATCGGCGAGCGCGTGCGCGTGGCGGCGGCGGACTCTGCCGACCGTGCCGCACGCCAGGAGGCCCATGCTTCCATTCGCGAGCGCCGCGTCGACGCGCTTAACGTTCGCTCGCTCGAGGCGGGTGCCGCCCAGGCTGCCGCCGGTGCCGCCGTGCCCACTATCTCGCGCGGACGCGTGACCTTTGTCGATGCCGCTCTGCCGCAGGGCGTGGTGGTGCCCGATGCCAACCTGGCCGTGTTCTCGATCGCCGACCTCAACGCCCGCATGGACGCCAACCGCGCGCGCAGCCGCCGCAAGGTGGACATTACGCAGATCACGTTCCCGTTTAAGCCGGGCGACTACGTGGTGCACGCCACTCACGGCATCGCACTCTTTAGCGAGATCGCGCGCCAGGAAGTGGGCGGCAAGGAGCGCGACTACTTTTTGCTGGAATATGCCGACGGCGACAAGCTCTACGTGCCGCTCGAGCAGGTCGACCGCATCACACGCTATGTTGGCCCCGACGGCGATAAGCCGCGCCTGACCAGGCTCAACACCGCCGATTGGACGCGTGCCACGAACAAGGCGCGCAAGAACGCCAAAAAGCTGGCGTTTGACCTGGTCGACCTGTATACGCGCCGCTCGTCGATTACCGGTATCGCCTGCCCGCCCGACACGCCCGAGCAGATTGAGATGGAGGAGAGCTTTCCTTACGACGAGACACGCGACCAGCTGGAGGCCATCGCCGACATTAAGGCCGATATGGAGGCGCCCAAGCCCATGGACCGCCTGCTGTGCGGCGACGTGGGCTTTGGCAAGACCGAGGTCGCCCTGCGCGCGGCGTTTAAGTGCGTGGACTCCGGCCGCCAGGTCATGGTGCTCTGCCCCACGACCATTCTGGCTCAGCAGCACTACGAGACGTTCTTTGAGCGCTTTGCCCCGTTTGGCCTCGAGGTCGAGGTGCTCAGCCGTTTTCGCACGCCGGCGCAGCAAAAGCGTGCGCTCAAGGCGTTTGCCGAGGGCACAATCGACGTGCTCATCGGCACGCATCGTCTGCTTTCGGCCGATGTGAACCCCAAGAACCTGGGCCTGGTGATCATCGACGAGGAACAGCGCTTTGGCGTGCAGCACAAGGAACAGCTCAAGAACCTGCGCGAGCAGATTGACGTGCTCACGCTTTCGGCAACGCCGATTCCGCGAACCATGCAGATGGCCACGAGCGGCGTGCGCGACATGAGCCTGATCACCACGCCGCCGACCGGGCGTCGCCCCGTGATCGTGCATGTGGGGGAGTACGACCCCGATGTGGTGAGCGCGGCGATTCGCCTGGAGGTGGGCCGCGGCGGTCAGGTGTACTACGTGTCCAACCGCGTCAAGACCATCGATGACGCCGTGGCGCGCGTGCACGAGGCCGCGCCCGAGGCGCGCGTGGGCGTGGCGCACGGCAAGATGAGCCCGCGCGAGGTCGAGGACGTGATGATTGAGTTCGCGACCAAGAAGATTGACGTGCTCATCGCCACGACCATCGTGGAGAGCGGCATCGACAACGCAACGGCCAACACGCTGATCATCGAGGATTCGCAGCGCCTGGGTCTGGCGCAGCTCTACCAGCTCAAGGGCCGTGTGGGCCGCTCTGCCACGCAGGCCTACGCGTACTTTATGTTCCCGGGCGAGCTGCCGCTCACCGAGGAGGCGACGGCGCGCCTGACCGCACTTTCCGAGTTCCAGGACCTGGGCAGCGGCATGCGCATCGCCATGCGCGACCTGGAGATTCGCGGCGCCGGCTCGCTTATGGGAGCCGAGCAGCACGGCAACCTGTCGAG
The DNA here is from genome assembly GCA_900539735.1 of uncultured Collinsella sp. Classification (GTDB taxonomy): domain Bacteria; phylum Actinomycetota; class Coriobacteriia; order Coriobacteriales; family Coriobacteriaceae; genus Collinsella. Next base: position 11,851 of record UQDE01000021.1, read on the forward strand.
CGTGGGCTTTGACCTGTTTACGCAGATGCTGGGCCAGGCAGTGGCCGAGGCGCGCGGCGATGACGATGCCGGCGTGGAGGCGGCGAGCGTGGGCATTAACCTGCCGGCCGATTACTTCTTGTCCGAGGAGTACCTACCGGCGGTGGATCAGCGCGTGCTCGTGTACCGTAAGCTCGCAGCAGCCGAGGACCTGGAGAGCATCGATGAGGTGCAGGAGGAGACCGAGGCTGCGCATGGCGAGCTGCCGCTGGCGGGACTCAACCTGTTCAATCGCGCACGAATCCGCATTCGCGGCGAGCGCCTAGGGCTCGAGAGCGTTACGCTCAGTGGCGGTCGCATCACGTTTTTGGGCGTCGACGTGCCCAAGAAGGTGGCCTTTGAGCTTAAGACCCGCTATGGCGCGGTGAACTTTCCCAAGAGCCGCAAGCTGTCGGTACCCTACAAGGCGGGTGCCGGTGCGGGCAGCGGCCTGGGTCGCGGTCTCGACGCCAGCGACGGCACCGGCCCGGTGGCCGCGGCACTCATGCTGCTGCAGCAATTAGGCGCGAGCGACGATGACTAACAAGTAGGGGGCGTGGCGGGGCAGAGCTACCAGTTGTTCTTTGCCCGCCACCTCGCAGGTTGATTCCAGCCCCATCGAAAGGAAAGCATGTTCGGGTACATCTACAAGAAAGACGCCGCCGCTATCGCGGTTGTCCTGTGTCTTTGTCTGGGCGTGGGCAGTTTCTTCGATTATCAGATCTCGAGCGCGCTGTTCAACATCGGCAGCATGTACGGCCGCTTTATCGAGGCCGCTGGCGAGTTGCCGTTTGAGCTGACGGCGAGCATCGCGGGCGTTATGCTCGTGCGCGCGGTGCGTCCCGACTCCAGGGGCAGCAAATGGCTTGCCGCGCTCGGCATCCTCGTCAACGTTGGCCTGACCGGCTACGAGATCGTTTCGTCCCTGAGGGTTGGCGGTAAACTCATTGCGGCTCAGTTGGTGCTGACGTTTGTGCTGGTCATCGCTGCCAACCTTATCGTCTATCGCCTCACGCGCACGACCGAGCCCGACGAACTCACGCGCTGGGCGTTGATGGTGCTTGCCGTGTGGATCGCTCAGGCCATCATCCTCAACGTGATCGTCAAGCCACTGTGGTCGCGCCCGCGCATGCGCGTGATCGAGGTCACGCCGGGGCTCAATTTTCAGCCGTGGTGGGTGATCGGCAATCCCGACAAGTGGACCTATATCGCCGCCGGCGTGATCAAGGACGGGTTCAAGTCGTTTGCGAGCGGACACACGGCGCATGCGGCGATCGGCCTTATGCTCGCCGGGCTTCCCGCGGCAGCCTTTAAGGAAAAACCGTCGCGTCGCCGCGTGATTTTTTGGGCGGCGGCTGTGATCGCGGCGCTCGTCGCCTTTGGGCGCATCGTGATAGGTGCGCACTTTTTGAGTGACGTGAGCTGCGGTTTTGCCCTGGTACTGGCACTTGAGTGCCTTGCCGCGCGCATTGCCTATCCCAACGGCGTACAATAGCTCCGTTTGAATCATCTGGCCGATACCCGGTAAGAGAGGATTGCCATGCTCGCGTTTAACAACGATTATTCCCACGGCGCACATCCGGCAGTGCTGCAGGCGCTCGTCGACACCAATATGGAGCCGCAGCCCGGCTACGGTACCGATGCGCACACCGAGCGCGCCAAGCAACTTATTCGCGAGGCCTGCCAGGCCCCTGATGCCGACGTGTTTTTTCTGGTGGGCGGCACGCAGGCCAACGCGACGGTGATCGACATGCTGCTTGCGCCCTACGAGGGCGTCGTTGCTGCTGAGACTGGCCACGTCGCCTGTCACGAGGCGGGCGCTATCGAGTTTGGCGGCCACAAGGTGCTCACCATCCCCGGCTACGAGGGCAAGATGCACGCCGAGGACCTCGAGAACTATATCCAGGTGTTCTACGAAAACGAGAGCTACGAGCACACGGTGTTCCCGGGTGCCGTGTATGTGAGCCTATCGACCGAGTACGGCACGCTGTACTCCAAGGCCGAGCTCGCGGCGATTCACGCGGTGTGCCAGAAGCGCGAGATTCCGCTGTTTGTGGACGGTGCTCGCCTGGCCTATGCGCTGGCGGCCGATGAGTGCGACATTACCCTGCCCGAGCTGGCGCAGCTGTGTGACGTGTTCTACATCGGCGGCACCAAGTGTGGTGCGCTCTGCGGCGAGGCTGTGGTGTTCTGTGGCATGCACGCCCCGGCGCACCCCATTCCGCGAATTAAGCAGCATGGCGCACTGCTCGCCAAGGGCCGCCTGACGGGTGTGCAGTTTGAGGCGCTCTTTACCGATGGCCTGTATTTTGAGATTGGTCGACAGGCGATTGAGACGGCCCAGGCGCTACGTCGTGTGCTGCACGAGCGCGGTTACCAGTTCTTTTTGGAGACGCCCACAAACCAGCAGTTTGTGATTCTGCCCAACGAGGACATGGCCCGCATTCGCGAGCATGCGGCGATCGAGTACTGGGAAAAGTACGACGAGACCCACACGGTGGTGCGCTTTTGCACCAGCTGGGCCACGACGCGGGAGGACATCGACGCGTTGGCGGCTGTCCTGTAGCCTGATGTAATGACAAGGGGCCGCCCTGCGCCTGAGCTTGGCGCAGGGCGGCCTTTGCTTTTGGGGGAGAAGGGTTGTATGACCGAGATGTCCGAGCCGACGATTCGCCTGGCGACGCCCGAAGACGCGCCGGCGTTGCTTGCCATCTATGAGCCGTATGTGCGCCAGACGGCGATTACCTGCGAATATGAGGTGCCGAGCGTTGAGGAGTTCGCCGGGCGCATCGAGCGCACGCTCAAGCGCTATCCGTATCTGGTGATGGAACTGGACGGGCGTCCGGTAGGCTATGCCTATGTGAGTCCGCTCAACAGCCGCGAGGCATACGACTGGTCGGTCGAGACATCGATCTACCTGGCGCGTGATGTGCGCCACGGCGGGCTGGGCCGCAAGCTGCATGACGCGCTTAAGCAATGCCTGATCGCGATGGGTATCACCAACATGTGCGCCCTCATCGCCGTGCCGCACGACAAGGACGATGAGTACCTGACGCACAACAGCCAGGACTTCCATGCCCATATGGGGTATCGCCTGGTGGGCGCCTTTGACCGCTGCGCCCAAAAGTTCGGCCGCTGGTACGACATGTGCTGGATGGAGTTGGTCCTAGCCGAGCGCGTCCCCAACCAACCCAAACCAACCTGGTTCCCCGACCTCCCCAAACCTACCATTTAGGGACAGGTTTATTTTGGCAGGTTAGCCGATGGGCTCGGTGTATTTGGCACGGTCGGTGCGCTGGATGCGCTTGGAGACATGGAGCGGTCGGCCGTCGGTGTCGTACACGTAGTCGGTGATCAGGATCAGCGCCTGCCCGCGCCCAACGTTGAGCAAAAACGCCTCGTTTTGCGAGGCATAGCACACCTCAAAGGTCTTATGTCCCTGTGCCGGCGCGCGATGGAATTCCTGGCGCAGCGTGGCGTAGAGCGAACCGTTGATATCGCGATCGATGAGTGCTTCAAAGCTCGGTGGTAGATAGGTGGTCTCCAGGCACAGCGGCGCATCGTCCAGATAACGCAGGCGGACAAGTTTGACGAGCTTGCTGCCCACGGCGACATCGAAGAACTTGGCCGCATTGCCCGCGGCCTTGGCAAAGCCCGAGTCCACCGTGCGCGTGGTGGGCTTCATACCCTGACCCTGGACCTGTGTCGTGTAGCTCGAAAACACCAGGTTGTTCTCGTGGAGCGCCGGCGTGTCGGCCACAAAGGCGCCACGCCCGCGCTCGGTGCGCACCAGGCCCTCGTCAACGAGCACCTTAAGGGCGTGGCGTACGGTGCTACGCGACAGCCCCGATTCGTCCATGAGTTCCATCTCGGACGGCAGCTTGTCTCCGCGCGCGTAGGTGCCGGAGGCGATGCGGTCGCGCAGCATGCCCGCCAAGCGCTCGTATTGGGTCAGTCTCTTTTTAGATGAAGCGTTCATGCGATCAACCTGTATCTAACCTGTATGCGTATCTAATCAAGCATGTATTCAATACAACAACAAAACCGCTGGTATCAAGTTATCGAAAACCGTATCAGCAAATTTTTTAAGACAAATATAGCATACAACTAGTCGACATAACCAAAACATGTATGTAACTTGTATGCCATCGAGAGCATCAAACGAGAAGAAAGGCTGATGCACGATGACTACTCAGGAACAGGTTAAGGACGTCGTCTCCCAGGTTTTGGCCGACAAGGCAGACAAGGGCGGCATCAAGCGCGTCGTGTGGATTGGCGCCGGCGGATCCAACGGCGGCAACTATCCTGCCCAGTACTTTATGGAGCACGAGGCCACGCAGGTCGTGAGCTCCAGCTACACCAGCAATGAGTTCGTGCACGCCACGCCCGCCTACGTTAACGAGAACACCCTGGCCGTCGTCGTGTCCATGCGCGGCACCAAGGAGACCATCGTCGCCGCCCAGGTCGCCAAGGACCACGGCGCCAGCACCATCGCCATCTATGTCGACGAGTCCGGCCTCACCGAGGTCTGCGACTACAAGATCCAGTATGACAGCCTGGCCGTCGACGAGTCTTGCATGGGCCGTACCAACTCCGCCGTCGTGACCATGATCGCCATGGAGCTTACGCAGCAGACCGAGGGCTATGCCGAGTATGAGACCGCTATGGCCGCCTTCGACCTGGTCGACCCCATCTATCGCAAGGCCGTCGAGTACACCCGTCCGCTCGCCGCCAAGTGGGCCGAGCAAAACGCCGACAAGCCCTGCATCAACGTGATGGCTCAGGGTCCGCTCTTTGGTGCCGCCTACGTCTTTAGCATCTGCAACGTGCAGGAGATGCTGCAGATCGACTCCTGCACCATCAACACCTGCGACTTCTTCCACGGCCCCTTCGAGATCCTGGACAAGCGCACCTCGCTGTTCCAGCTCATCAGCGTCGGCCGCAGCCGCTGCAACGACGAGCGCGGCATCCGCTTCGTCAACCAGTACGGTGGCGAGCGCGTCTATCAGCTCGACGCCAAGGAGCTCGGCCTCAACGACATCAAGGACAGCGTGAGCGAGTACTTCAATCACCTGATCTTTGCCCCGATCCTCAACAACGTGTACATGCGTGCGCTCTCTGCCGTCACCCACAAGGACTACATGACGCGCCGCTACATGTGGAAGCTGGACTACTAGGGGATAGAGCGGCCTAACAGCTCGATGTCCTCATAAGTTGCGGTGGAATAGTTCCTGCTTGGGGGCTTGAAGCCTCTATTTAGGAACTATTTCACCGCAACCGCCCAGTAATCCGCTGGGGGCGGAGGAAAACGGATCACTTATCCGCTCGCCGATTTGTGTCTTGAAAAATGTATATAACGACTATAACGTAGTACGAAACATATTGGAAACAATACCGAGGAGGCTGCGTTGAAGAAGAGCAATCTGGGCTATGTGCTGGTGCTGATCGCCGCGCTTATGTGGGGCAGCATCGGAATCTTTGTAAACGGCATCTCGGCCATGGGCGTTTCGTCCCAGAGCATGGCTGCCTTTCGCTTGTTGGTCGGAGCGCTTATCTTGGCGCCGGTCCTGATGTTTATGGGCTGCCGTCCGGGTGAGGGGTCTACCGTGGCTCAGGGCCCGCTGGCCCTGTTCAAGGCAAGCCCTAAAGAGCTTGTTCCCTGCGCGCTTGTCGGTATCGTCGGTCTGGCCGCCGCCAACACCTGCTATTACGAGTGCATGGGCGAGGTGGGCATGTCCACGGCCTCGGTGCTGCTCTACACCTCGCCGGTGTTTGGCGTCATGCTCGGCCGCGTGCTTTATCGCGAGGACGTGACCCCCAACAAGCTCGTTGCCATTGTCTTTAACATCGTTGGCTGCGTGCTTGCGGTGACCAATGGCGACCTTTCCGGTTTTCATTTTTCGGTTTGGGGCGTCACGTCGGGCGTGATTGCAGGCTTTTGCGGTGCGTCGCTCGCGGTGTTTAGCCGAATAGCAACCAAGACGGTCCACCCGCTGGCTGTCACGTTTTGGGGCTTTGTTTTTGGCGGTGCGGTTATGGCGGCTATCGCGGCTCCGTGGCCGGATGTCGCCGCGGCAATGTCGCCACAGCTGCTGCTGCTGTTCCTTGGCTTTGGACTCATCCCCACGGCCGTGGCTTATATCTTATATATGCAGGGTCTATCCATGGGGCTCGAGACGTCGAAAGTTCCCGTCGTAATGTCATTCGAGACGGTCGTCACCGTACTGGTGGGCATTGGTGTCTATGCCGAGCCCGCCGGCGCGATCAAAGTCCTGGGCATCGTGCTGGTGCTCGCGTCCATCCTGATTATGAACACCGACTTCTCCAAGCTGCGCAACAGTGTGTTTGTCGGTCATGTCATTGAGAGCATGACCTTTAAGCCCAATGCGTGGTGGACCGAAAAATCGCAGGACATGGATCTGTTTAAGGAGCGCACCGGCATCGCGCTGGAGCCCACCGTGCAGGAAAGCCCCTGGTACTTCGTGCGATAAGGGATTGGCGCGGCGTCTGATCGGGCACCGCCTGGCCAGCGCCGGCCTTCCCTGCGCCAACGTTACGAGTACGTTAAACCCGTCAACGGTCGTTTTTCACCCGCGAACGGTCTTTATACTAATTAGCAATATCCGCAACGTATAAGACGTTATAATGACCATAACGAAAAGGAGGAGGCAAGATGAATCAGATCATTCTCGCATCTCATGGCGGCCTGGCCGCAGGCGCCAAAGACACGCTCGAGATGGTTCTCGGCGACGTGTCGAACGTCCACGTTGTGTCGCTTGCTCGTGACGACAAGGAGCCCATCACCAATAAGGTGGACGCCATGATCGCCACGTTCAACGCGGACGACACCGTCTATGTGCTGACCGATATGCTCGGCAGCTCGGTCAACAACAACATGGTCGAGCTTTCCAAGAACGGCACGAAGTTCACGGTTGTCAGCGGTTTCAACATCCCGCTGGCGCTCACGCTTGCTATGAGCCCCGTTCCCGTCAAGGGTGCCGAGCTCGCAGCCCTCATCAACGAGGCCCGCACCGGTCTGACCAACCCCAACGCACCGGTCGAGGCCGCCGCGGCTCCCGCCAAGAAGGCCAAGGCATCCCGTCACAGCTCCGGTCCCGCCAAGATCGTCCTCGCACGTCTTGACTACCGTCTGCTGCACGGCCAGGTCGTCTTTACCTGGACCACCAAGGTTCAGGCCGAGCGCATCATCGTCGTCGACAACGCTGCCGCCAACGATGACATCAAGAAGGGCGCTCTTAAGCTGGCCAAGCCCCAGGGCGTGCGCCTGAACGTCTTCACCGTCGAGCGTGCCCTCGCCAAGATGGACAAGCTCAACACCCTCGGTGAGCGCGTCATGTTCGTCTTTGGCAACACGGCCGAGATGCTGCAGTTCTGCCAGGGCTACAAGCTCGACGCCATCAACCTGGGCGCCACCGCCAACCACGACGGTGCCGATCAGATTGGCGGCAAGGACAGCTCCGTCTTCCTCGACGCCACCCAGAAGGCCGACGTCAACCAGCTGCTCGACATGGGCATCAAGCTCTATGTCCAGCAGACCCCTACGTATCAGAGCGTCGACATCGACGCCAAGCTGTAATCAACCAGGCTTTTGCCTGACTGAAAGGAGAAGGGTATGAATACGTTCATCAGTGCGGTGCTCGTCGGCCTCGTCGGCGTGTTCTGCATGTGGGACTCCCGCCTGCTCGGTCGTCTTAACTTCGAGCAGCCCCTCGTTGGCGCTACGCTCGTCGGTCTGCTGCTGGGCGATGTGCCCACCGGCCTTGCCGTCGGTGCCGCCGTCGAGCTCGTGTCCATGGGCCTGGTGCAGGTCGGCGCTGCCGTTCCGCCCGATATGGTCCTGGGCGGCATCGTGGCCGCTGCCTTTGCGTGCCTGACCGATGCTTCCGCCGAGACCGCCATGACGATCGCCATCCCGGTCGCCGTCCTGGGTCAGCTCCTCGGCATCGTGTTCCGTTCCATCATCGCCGCCCTCACCCATGTGGCAGATAACGCGATCGATAACGGAAAGTTCAAGACCGCCTACCGTATGCACATCTGCGCCGGCTCCGGTCTGTACGCCGTCATGTACTTCCTGCCGATCTTCCTCGCCGTCTTTGTTGGCACCGACCTGGTTCAGGCCATCGTCAACATGGTTCCCGAGTGGCTGTCCACTGGTCTTAACGTTTCGACCAAGATCATGACCGCCTACGGCTTGGCCCTGCTGCTCACCATGATGATCAAGAAGGGTATGACTCCGTTCCTGTTCATCGGTTTCCTGCTCGCCGCTTACCTCAACCTGTCCGTCATCGCGGTCGCTCTGATCGGTGTGTGCCTGGCTGTCGTCTTCATGGGCTTCAAGTTCAACGGTTCCCATGCAGCCGCCGGTGTCGATTCCGACTACGATCCGCTCGAAGACGACGAAGACTAAGGAGGAACACACTATGGCAACCGCAACCAAGGACGTGTCCCTGAACAAGAAGGTCAGCCAGTTCTTCTGGCGCTCCTGGGCCATCCAGGCCTCTTGGAACTACGAGCGTCAGATGAACATGGGCTTCCTCTACGGCATGGTTCCCACGCTCGATCGCCTCTATCCGGATGAGTCCGACCCCAAGCAGCTCGCTGCTAAGAAAGAGGCTTACCACCGTCACATGGCGTTCTACAACTGCACCCCGCAGACGAGCGCTTTCATCCTGGGCCTCTCCGCCTCCATGGAGGAGGAGTACGCCAAGGATCCCGAGAACTTCGATCCCGATTCGATCAACGCGGTCAAGACCTCCCTCATGGGTCCGCTTTCCGGCATCGGTGACTCCTTCTTCCAGGGCACCATCCGCGTTATCGCCTTTGGCCTGGGCGTTCAGCTGGCTCAGCAGGGCTCCATCATGGGCCCGATCCTGGCTATGCTCATCTCCATCGTCCCCTCTGTGCTGATCACTTGGTTCGCAGCCAAGATGGGTTATCAGGGCGGCCACGAGTACCTGAGCAAGCTTCAGGGCGGCGACCTCATGGAGAAGCTCATGTATGTCTGCGGCATCGTGGGTCTTATGTCCGTGGGCGGCATGATCGCTACGCTGATCGGCGCCACCACCCCGCTGCAGTTCGCTGAGGGCACCGTCGTGATCCAGGACATCCTGGACGGCATGATGCCCCAGATGATCTCCCTCGGCCTCACTGGCCTTATGTACTGGCTCATCAAGAAGAACGTCAACACCGGTTGGCTTCTCGTGATCGCCATTGTGGGCGGCATCGCCCTCTCCGCGGTCGGCATCCTGGCTTAGTCGCGACTAAGCGCCTAACCGCTTTCCCCCGGGGGCCTGCCTGGCATCCCATACCCCAGGCAGGCTTCCATCCCCAACATGCGACAATGGGACAGTCCCTTTGTCGCATCCTCAACGGGCCGGCGACTCGGTCCAAACCACAGTAACCCTGCGAGCGCCCGGCAATGTGGCGCCGCAAAAATTGAAAGGAATGTGTCAGATGTACGAGATCGACCTTAACCTCCCTAAGCAGATCGTCGCTGACGTCCTGTCCAACCACGAGATCCACAGCGTCGCTTTCGTCGGCTGCGGCGCCTCCATGTCCGACCTTTACCCCGCCAAGTACTTCCTGGCCAACAACACGGACAAGCTGAACGTTCAGATCTTCACTGCTAACGAGTTCAACTACGACACGCCTTCCTGGGTCAACGAGCACACCTTCGTGATCACCTGCTCCCTCGGTGGCTCCACGCCCGAGACCGTCGAGGCCAACAAGACCGCCAAGAAGCACAACTGCCCGGTCGTCTCCCTCACCAACAAGGCTGGCTCCGCTCTGACCGTCGACGCTGACTACGTCATCGTTCACGGCTTCCACGCCAACTTCGCTGCCAAGTGCGAGAAGCCCGGCTACGCCATCGCTCTTGCTGTCGAGATCCTTCAGCAGACCGAGGGCTATGACCACTACGAGGACATGATCACCGGCCTCACCAACGTCTTTGAGCTCTGCGAGAACGCTGCTCAGTCCTGCAAGAAGCTCGCCAAGAAGTTCGCCGAGGACTTCAAGGACGACAAGATGATCTACTTCATGGCTTCCGGTGCCTCCGAGAAGATGGCTTATTCTCACGCCGCCTTCCTGTTCACCGAGATGCAGTGGATCGACGCCGCTGCCTACAACACCGGTGAGTACTTCCACGGCCCGTTCGAGGTTTCCACCGAGGGTAAGCCCTACGTCTTCTTCATGTCCGATGGCGCTACCCGTCCGATGGACGCCCGCGCCCTCACCTTCCTTAAGCGCATGGGCGCCAAGGTCGCTCTGATCGACTCCAAGGACTACGGCCTGGCTGACGCCGTGCCCGCGAGCGTCGTCACCTACTTCAACCCGCTGCTGCACCTCGCCGTTATGCGCGAGTACGGCAACCAGATCGCCGAGGCCCGTCAGCACCCGCTGACCATGCGTCGCTACATGTGGAAGCTTTCCTACTAATCACAAGTAAGTAGACCTTACGGGTTGATTGAGAGGGGATGGGGTTTGCGCCCCATCCCCTTTTTTGCTCTGGGGAGGGCGTGTCTGTCGCGTCGCAAATCCCAGATAAAACCTACCAAAATAAACCTGTCCCTTTTTGGCAGGTGGGAGGAGATGCGTATGATCAAGGCAGTGCTGTTTGACATGGACGGCGTGCTGGTCGATACCGAGTGGTTCTACAACCGTCGTCGCGTGGCGTTTATGGAAGAGAAGGGCTTTCACTTTGACGAGATCCCCGATCTTTCGGGGTCTAACGAGCCCGCCATTTGGAAGTCGCTGGTACCTGACGATGTTGAGCTGCGCGAGCGCCTGCGCGTGGAGTACAAGCAGGTCTATAGCCCGGACCATCCCGTTCCGTATGCCGAGCTGCTCAACGAGCAGACGGAGCCGGTGATGCGCGCACTGCACGAGCGCGGCGTGAAGTGTGCCATCGCGAGCTCGTCTTATCGTGAGCTCATTGACGAGCTGGTAGAGATTGCCGGTATCGCCGATGTGCTGGACTACACCATCAGCGGTCACGAGTGCAGTGCGTTTAAGCCCGACCCCGAGATCTACCTGCGTGCCATGGAGGCGCTGGGGGTGGAGCCTGCCGAGTGCCTGGTTATCGAGGATTCGCCTTTGGGGATCGAGGCCGGCAAGCGTTCCGGCGCCCGCGTCCTGGCACTGCGTCCGCACGAGGGCGTCAACCTAGATCAGTCCGCCGCCGACGTTATCATCGACAATCTGACCGACATCCTACCTGCCATTTAGCAGCAAAACCACCACAAAGGGGACAGGCACCTTTGTGGTGGTCCATGCTACAATCGCGGGCATGCCCCACAATTACATCTGCCTTCGAAAGGAGCCTGCGTGGCGAACGCCATCGATCAGCTCACGGACCGAGTGCTCGTGCTCGGCCGCCTCACCATCGTCCGCCGCGCCATTACTGCTGTAGCGGTCACCATTTCCGCCGTTCTCCAGACATTTCTGATCCAGGCGTTCATTCAGCCCGCCGACCTGCTTCCGAGCGGTCTTACCGGCGTCGCGGTCCTGCTCGATCGCGTTACCTCGCTGGGTGGCGTTCATATCGACATCTCGCTCGGCATGCTCGCGCTCAACATCCCCGTGGCGCTCCTATGCTGGAGCGGCATTAGCAAGCGCTTCGTCATCTTCTCGATGATGCAGGTCGTGCTCTCGTCGCTGTTCCTCAACGTCTTTCACTTCGCTCCATTTTTGGGCGACAAGATTATGCTCATCATTTTTGGCGGCGTGGTCTCGGGTCTGGGCGCTGCCATCGCGCTTAAATCCGGCGCATCCACCGGCGGCACCGACTTTATCGCGCTGTGGGTTTCCAACCACACGGGCAAGACCATCTGGGGCGTCATCTTTGGTTTCAACTGCTTTATCCTGGCGATCTTTGGTTTTATGTTTGGCTGGGACAAGGCGGCGTATTCCATCGTGTTCCAGTTTATTTCGACCAAGACCATCGACAGTTTCTATCGTCGCTACGATCGCGTGACGCTGCAGATCACGACGCGTAAGGCAGATGAGGTCATGACCGCCTATGTTGACCATTTTCAGCATGGCATTAGCTGCGCCGAGGTCATTGGCGGATACAGCCGCGAGAAGATGTACCTGCTGCACGCCGTTGTATCGACCTACGAGAGCCAGGACATTATCAAGCTGGTGTGCGACATTGATCCCGGCGCCGTGATCAATGTGTTCCACACGCTCAACTTTGTGGGCGGCTGGTGGGGCGGTCATGTCGACGAGCCCATGCCCACGGCCGTTCCCGATCCCGACAAGCCCGCACGCATGGCCAGCAGGCAGGCGCGCCTCAGCGAGCAGGACAGCCTGCAGCAGGACGACGGCAGGTAAGGATTTGCTGTATGCGGTGTATCGTTTTATCATTATGAGGTAACATGAAACTAGACGTTATATACGTATTAGTTATTTCAATATTTCGATAAGAGTGATTAGATATGCCTACGCCCAAAAATGCACCGCTTTACCAGCAGATTTATGACGAAATCAAGGACGCGATCGAGAAAGGTGTTTATGCACCCAAGGAGCGTATTCCGTCCGAGCTTGAGCTAGCCGAGCAGTACGACGTGAGCCGCATTACGGTGCGCCGCGCCGTCGAGGAGCTGTGCTCCGATGGCTACCTGGTTAAGCAGCAGGGCCGTGGCACCTTTGTCTCCACGCCGCACATCAACCGCCAGTTCCACGCTTCGACGCTGCAGACGTTTACCGCGCTGTGTGCCGATAATGACATGAAGGCGGGCGCGCATGTGGTCGATCGCCAGATTGTGCCGGCACGTCAAAACGAGATGGAGTTCTTTGGCCTGCAGAAGGACGCGCTGCTGCTGCACATCAAGCGCGTGCGTACGGCCGACGGCGAGCCCATTTTTGAGGAGAACATCTTTGTGCCGTTTGACGCCTACCGTGAGCTGTTGACGGCCGATCTTGAGGACAAGTCGATTTTTGCCGAGGTCGAGCGTGTTGGCGGAACGCCGATTGTCTCGGTTGGTTACCGCACGGTCGAGGCCGTTCGTGCCAATACCGAGCAGGCGGCCGAGTTGGGCATTGCTCCGCACGATCCACTGCTCAACCTGCGTGCCGGCTTTATCGGCCCCAATGGCGAGCCGGTCCTGATGGGTAAGCAGTACTACGTGGGATCGCGCTACGTTATGGTTATGTAGGGTTGGTTCCGCCGTTCTGACGAACGGCGGACCGGCCGACGCTGCAAGCCCGCCAGAGCGGCAATCTGCCTTTCAACTTCGGCGGCATGACCAGAAGGTCAATGCCGCCTCGTTTCAAGGCACCTTGCTCGCTCTGGCGGGCTTTCGCTGACAATGCCAAAACATCGGCGTTGCCGGGCCGGCACTTGGGGACGTTCCTTTTCTGCCGGCACCTGGGGACACTCCTTAGTCGTTGGGGACGCTCTTAAAACGACTAATCATTCAGGAACGTCCCCAATGACTACCCGCAGAATGAGCGTGGATAATCTCCCGTTTTTGGCTTGGTGGCGGGTTCAAAGTGGGAGATTATCCACGCTCATCCGGAAAGTGTCCGAAAATCCACGCTCATTCGCCTTGGATTGCGTTGCCCGTGGCCGACAGCCGCGCGGCACCGGTCCGCGTGGCGGCGTATAATCGGCGGCAGATGACTTGGACGTTAGGAAATCATGACCGATAGCATGCAGCAGATGGCGCTCGACACGCTCGGCGCCTATTTTGGCTACACCTCGTTTCGCCCGGGGCAGGACCGCATGGTGGATGCGATTCTTGCCGGCCGCGATGCGCTCGGCGTTATGCCCACAGGTGCCGGCAAGTCCATTTGCTACCAGGTGCCCGCGCTCATGCTGCCCGGCATCACCTTTGTGGTGAGCCCGCTGCTGTCGCTGATGGAGGACCAGACCCGTGCGTTGCTCGCGGCGGGTGCGCGACCCAGCTATCTCAACTCCAGCCTTACTCCGGCCCAGCAAAACACTGTGCTCAAGCGGGCGCGCGAGGGCCGTTATCAGCTTATGTATGTGGCGCCCGAGCGCCTGCTCGAACCGCGCTTTCTGGCCTTTGCGCAGGAGGCCGCAGCCGACGGCGGCATAGGCGTGCCACTCGTGGCCATTGACGAGGCCCACTGCGTGAGCCAGTGGGGCCAGGATTTCCGTCCCGCTTACCTGCAGATTCGTGAGTTTATCGATTCGCTGCCGCGGCGCCCCATCGTGGCGGCCTTTACCGCCACGGCGACCGAGCGTGTACGCGCCGATATCCAGCAAATGCTCGGCCTGCAAAACCCGGCGACCGTGGTGACGGGTTTTGATCGCAAGAACCTCTACTTTGGTTGCGAGGAGATGGGCGACAAGTCCAAGACTGCGTGGGTGCGCGACTACGTGATCGCGCATTCGAGCGAGAGCGGCATCGTGTATTGCTCGACCCGCAAGACGGTCGATGCGCTGGCGGGCGAGCTTGCCGAGGCGCTGGGACCCAGCGGCATTCGCGTGGGCCGTTACCATGCCGGCATGGGCAACGACGCCCGCCGCCAGAGCCAGCGTGCCTTTATCGACGACGACATTCAGGTGATGGTTGCCACCAACGCCTTTGGCATGGGTATCGACAAGCCCAACGTGCGCTATGTGATTCACAACAACGTGCCCGAGAGCATCGAGGCGTACTACCAAGAGGCGGGCCGCGCTGGCCGCGATGGCGATCCGGCAAGCTGTCACTTGCTGTGGAACGGTAACGATTTTCGCATGCGCCGCTTTTTGATCGACCGAGGCGATGCTGCCGATGAGGCGCTCGACGACGAGCAACGCGCGTGGGCGCTCCAGAACCGTTACCGCCTGCTCAGCCAGATGGAGGGCTACTGCAATACCACCGGCTGCCTGCGCGAATACATGCTGCGCTACTTTGGCGACGAAGCCGCGGCCGAGCATGCGGTTGCGGCTGCTGCGGGCGGCACCGCAGACGACGCCGAGGGCTGCGGCAACTGCAGCAACTGCCTTACGCAGTTCGAGGTCGAGGACGTCACCGATATGGCCCGCGCCGCTGTGCGCTATGTGGCCGCGCGTCCCATGCGCTTTGGCAAGTCGCTGATCGCCGATGTGCTTCACGGCGGCAACACCGAGCGCATTCGCCAGATGCATCTGGACGAGGACCGCGGCTACGGTGAGCTGTCGGGCGAATCGGTCGGGCGCATCAAGGACATCATCGGCCAGCTGTGCGGCCGCGGTTACTTGGCCACCTCGCAGGGGCAGTACCCGGTCGTGGGGCTGGGCCCGCGTGCCATCGAGGTCGAGGACGAGGCGTTCGCCTTTACCGTTAAACGTCGCGCGTCCAAGCGCAAGGCCTCGGCCCGCGCCCGCCGTGCGGTTGATCTGCTGCGCGAGGAGGCCGAGCTGGATCAGCGCCCGCGCGTGGGTGATGATGCCGAGCTGTTCGAGCGCCTGCGCGCCCTCCGCAAGGAGATCTCGACGGAGCTGGAGATGGCGCCGTATATGGTCTTCTCCGACAAGGCCCTGCGCGGCCTGTGCCGCCTGCGCCCGCAGACACGCGACGAGCTGATCCAGGTTAACGGCATTGGCGAGAAAAAAGCCGACGCCTTTGGCGAGCAGTTTATGACGGCGATTGTAGAATTTGAGTCCGAGCATGCGCGGGATGGAGCGTAACGATGGCTTTCGATAGCAAGACCGACCGTACTGACGTATCCGCCGTGCCGCTGTACCAGCAGGTCATGGACGATCTAAAGGGCGAGATCGCGCGCGGCGTGTACGTGGCCGGCTCGCGTATTCCTTCCGAGATGGAGCTCGCGAAGTCCTACGGCGTGGGGCGCGTCACCGTGCGCCGCGCCATCGAGGAGCTGTCACGCGCGGGGTATCTCAACCGCCAGCAGGGGAGGGGTACCTTTGTGTGCGCTCCCAAGCTCAAGCGCAAGATTCGCCAGAAGGGTGACGTCCAGAGCTTTACTGAGGGTTGTGCTGCCAACGACATGGTGCCGGGTGCGCGTCTGGTGTCGCGCACGGTGGTCGCAGCGACGCACGAGGATGCGGCGTTCTTTGGCGTGGAGCCCGGCTGCGAGCTTATCGTGGTCGAACGCGTGCGCACAGCCGACGGCATCCCTGTCATGCTTGAGAACAACGCCTTTGTGCTCGCCGACCATCCCTATCTGCAGACGCTTGCCGACAAGGGCCTCACGGACAATTCCATCTTTGCGCTCGTTGCCGAGCATTCGGGCCGTGCGCCGCTCAAGTCCGACCCCTGCACCGTGGAGATTGCGCTTGCCGATGCTCAAGCGGCCCCACTGCTGGAGGTGCCGGTCGGCGAGCCGCTCTTCTATATGGAGGCGTACTTTACCGATGAGGACGAGCGCCCCTTGCTGCTCGGACGCCAAAAGATCGTGGGCTCGCGCTACGTGTTCGACATCTAACGTCCATAGATAGAACAACATAAAACAACTTTGGTGAAATGACTTCACGGGCGTTATTACACGTGTTATAAATAGGACAACATAGAACGACCTCAGGTACGAGCTGCCGTCGCTCAAAGCCACCCCACAAGGAGGAACATCAGGATGAACGCACATGATCTGGTTCAGGAAGTCATCGAGCGCAAGGGCAAGATTGAGAATGTCTTTTGGATCGCCTGCGGCGGTTCGATGATTGACCTGATGCCGGCCAACGAGCTGCTCAAGCGCGAGGCCACCACGTTTACCTCGACGGTCTACACGGCACGCGAGTTTTGCCTGATGGCTCCCAAGAGTCTTGGCGAGAAGTCGCTCGTCATCGCCTGCAGCCACAGCGGCAACACGCAGGAGGTCGTCGACGGCTGCGAGATGGCGTTGGCTTCCGGCGCCGAGGTCGTCGCCATGACCGACTGCGAGGGCTCCAAGATCGACAACGGCAAGTGGACCACCTGGGTCTACCCCTGGGGCGAGGGCGTGCCGCAGGCCGAGGTGCCGCAGGGCATCGGCGCTCTGATCGCTGCCGAGCTGCTCGACCAGCAGGAGGGTTACGAGGCGCTTGCCGACATGTACGAGGGCCTCAAGAAGATGGATGCGCTGCTGCCCGCCGCCCGCGAGAAGGTAAACGCCGAGCTGGGCGATCGCTTTGCCGAGCTCTGCCAGCAGCACAAGTTCTTCTATATCCTGGGCTCCGGCCCCAACTTTAGCCAGACCTACGCCATGGCCATCTGTTCGCTCATGGAGATGCAGTGGCAGCACTGCTGCTACATCCACTCCGGCGAGTACTTCCACGGCCCGTTCGAGGCCACCGAGCCCGGTGTGTTCTACTTTGTGCAGCTTGGCGCGGGCGAGTGCCGCCCCATGGAGGAGCGCGCCCTTGCGTTCCTCAACACGCACACCGATACGATTATGGTGCTCGACGCGCTTGAGTACGGCGTGGGCGACGTGCCCGCCAGTGTGCGTTCGTACTTGGAGCCGATCTTCTTCTACAACATGAGCTGCGAGCTGCGCGCCGCCCGCGGCAAGGTCTTCGACCACAGCCCTGAGGTTCGTCGCTACATGGGCATCGAGCAGTACTAATATACCGGGAATAACCTCTCATGACGGGGTCTGCGCTGCGCGCGGGTCCCGTTTTGCGTTGCGGCGGCCGGATCCGTGTCTGCGCGAAAAACGAAGGTGAATACTTTTCCGCGAAGTGAACGACCTATTTTGGACCCCCGAAGTATCCACACTTTTTGACGCCAAAACTGCAGGAAAAACTTGGCGAAACCGCAGGAAACGGCGTCTGAAAAGTGTCGATGCTTCGGGGGCTCGTTTTTGCTCGTTCACTTCGCGGAAAAGTATTCACCTTCGATTCGCAAGGGCACTGCGTGAGTCAAAAAAGCGGGCCGTGCCGGGGATTTCCGGCGCGGCCCGCTTGGTATCGCGCTTAGATTCGCAAGGCTGCGGCAGCCAACGGCCTACTTTGCGTCGTAGGCCTCGGCGTCCCACCAGTCGAGCTGGGCGATGTTGTCGCGGATGTGCTGGCAGCTCTTGTGGAAGCCCTCGAGCTCGTACTCGGACAGGTCGAGCGTGTAGACCTCCTCGACGCCCTCGGCGCCAATCACGCACGGCAGGGAGGTAAAGATGCCCTCCTCGCCATACTGGCCGGTCATGAGCGTGGAGGCGGAAAGCACGGCGTGCTCGTTGTGCAGCACGGCGGCGCAGACGCGCGCGGCGGAGTTGGCGACGGCGTACTCGGTGCACTGCTTGCCCTGGTAGGTCACATAGCCGCCCTTGCGCGCGAGCTCCTCGACTTCCATGTGGTCAAAGGCGTACTTGTCGGGGTTTTCGGCCTGAAGCTCGTTGAGGCTCTTACCGGCGATGGTCGCGGCCTTAAAGGCAGCCAGCTGGCTAAAGCCGTGCTCGCCGATCATGTAGGCGTCGATGGACTTGGGGCTCACGCCGACCTTCTTGGAGATCTCGGTGCGCAGGCGGGCGGAGTCCAGGCCGCAGCCCGAGCCGATGATCTTCTTGGGATCGTAGCCGGTCAGATGCCACAGCTCGGTGCACACGACGTCGCAGGGGTTGGAGATGCTTACGAAGATGCCGTCGAAGCCGGCGTCGACGATGCACTTGGCAAAGGTGCGGGCGGCGTCGGTGGTAAAGAACAGCTCGCCGTCGCGGTTGCCGGCGGCCAGCGCGACCTTGCCGGCGGCGTTGACGATGACGTCGCAGCAGGCCAGCTCCTCGTAGTGGTCGTAGCAGTTGACGATCTTGGTGTTATACGGGACAAACGAAAGGGAGTCGCGCAGGTCCTGGACCTCGGACGTCACCTTGGCCTCGTTGATATCGCACAGGTACAGCTCGTCGGCAATGCCCTGCATAAGCAGGCTGTTGGCGACATGTGCTCCTACGTGGCCCTGGCCGACCACACCGATCTTACGCGTCTGGTACATATGAGTATCCTTCCGGCCGAGTTTTTCGCGTCGAACCATTGTAGCGTCCTGCTACCACTTTGCTAGGATAAAGCGCCGCAGATTTTTGGGACATGCCTTAATCTCTACTTTTGGGGTGATTTGGGCCGCTGACGGCATCGCTGGGCGATGTGCTCGCGCGGATAGGGCCGCTCGTTGTACCATAGCTGCAACTGACTCGTAAGGAGCATCCATGCCCATTCGCATTCCCGACGCCCTCCCTGCCGCCGCGCAGCTCGAGAGCGAGAACATCTTTGTCATGACCGAGTACCGCGCGCTGCACCAGGACATCCGTCCACTGCGCGTGCTCATTCTCAACCTCATGCCCACCAAGATCGCCACCGAGACGCAGATCATGCGCAAGCTCTCCAACACGCCGCTCCAGGTGGAGGTGGACCTGCTGCGCACCAAGACGCACGAGGCCACGCACGTAAGCGCCGGCCACCTGGAGACGTTCTACCGCACGTTCGACGACATCCGCGACATCCACTACGACGGCCTGATCATCACGGGCGCGCCGGTGGAGCAGATGCCGTTCGAAGAGGTCGACTACTGGCCCGAGCTCTGCCAAATCATGGATTGGTCCACCACGCACGTACACTCCACGCTGCACATTTGCTGGGGCGCGCAGGCTGGCCTGTACCACCATTACGGTATTCAGAAGTACGATTTACCGGCCAAGGCGAGCGGCGTGTTTGAGCATCATCTGGTGAAGCCGCAGAGCCCGCTGGTCCGTGGCTTTGACGACCGCTTCTATGCCGTTCACTCGCGCAACACCGATGTGCGCCGCGAGGACGTGGAGGCCGAGCCTCAGCTCGAGGTCGTGGCCGTGTCCGACGAGGTGGGCCTGTACATCGTCAAGTCGGTCGACAGCCGCCGCTTCTTTGTCTTTGGCCACCCCGAGTACGACACCGACACGCTGCGCCTGGAGTACGAGCGCGACGTGAAGCGCGGGCTCAACCCGGAGGTGCCGGCGCATTACTTCCCAAACGACGACCCCACGGCCGAGCCGCGCAACGTCTGGCGCAGCCAGGCTCAGCTGTTCTACACCAACTGGCTCAACTACTACGTCTACCAGACCACGCCCTACGACCTAGCCCGAGCCGGCGAGGAGCACTAGGCTGCCGAGAGACGCGCCGGCATTTAGGCGCTGATGATGTTGGGTAGCGGCAGGTCGTGGGCGTCGGCGGGGACGCGGTCGACGCGTTGCTCCTCAAAGGCGATGCCGATGATATGGCACGATGTCGAGAGCGTGGGCAGGTAACGGTCGTAGCAGCCGCCGCCGTAGCCCAGGCGTGCGCCGGTGCGGTCGAAGGCTACGAGCGGCACAACGATCATGTCGAGTGCCTCGGCAGGTACGATAGGGAAGCGGTCGCTGTCGATGTCCGTAGCCGCGAAGGCCCGCGTGGGATGGGCGATGAACGGAGCCGTGCCGACGTCACCGGTGGCGACCGCTCGCATGCACATGCGCTGGCCGCAAGCCGCGGTGTCAGCTGCCGAGAGCATGCACGGATAGGCCACCTGCCAGCCACGGTCGGCGGCAGCGGTGGCAAAAGCGGCAGGATCAACCTCGGAGCCCATGACGGCATAGACGGCAACGGTGCGCGGCGCCGCGGGGTCCGAGCGCCCCAGCAGCTCAACAAGCCGGGCGCAGATAGCGGCAGACTTAGCCGCCCGCACATCCGGTTCAATAGCATCGCGCCGAGCAATCACCGCCCGCCGCAACTCAGCCTTATCCATCCCAGCCCGCCTTCTTCCAAACCTACCAAAAAGGGACAGGTTTATTTTGGCAGGTTTTATCTGGGCAAACGCGACGGACTTACCCAAAACCACCACAAAGGTGCCTGTCCCCTTTGTGGTGGTTTGGCTCTACGCGTAAACGCTATAACGCCGCGGCGATTGCTTCAGCTACAAACTTATTGAGTGACTCGCCCTTTTTAGCGGCTGCCAACGCGGCCTGTTTATGGAGTTCAGAGCCTGTCCTTACATTAAACGAGCCCTTGAAAGCCCGCTCGGGCTCCTTGCCCTTTTCCGCGCAAAACTCAAGATAGTCGTCAACGGCGTCGTGGAAGCACTGCTCCACCTCTTCGACTGTAGAGCCCTCGAACACAATTGCGTCCCTAATGCCTGCGACCATGCCCGTTAATACATGCTGCTCGGCATCGAACTCGACCGGGGCAAAGTAGCCCTTGTAAGCTAAAACGTTACTCATGGCAGCCTCCGACATCCTGTAGAAAACGAACAATGTTTCGAATGGTGCCCGCCGTCAACTCATCAGATGGGTGGGGCGCATGCATTACGAACATCCTGCCGTCCGATGGCCTGTAAAAGCGAATGCGCGATCCGGATGTCTTGCCCTTGCTGTCCATCTCAAAGCCATATGACGTCATAACTTTAAGAAAGTCGGCAAATCTATACGTCGAAGGGCAACTGAGCAGTTGAGCAATAAGTTTATCGACCCGGGTCATCTCGGCCTCACATTCTGCAACTACATTCTAGTTGCAATCTGACGCTGATGCAAGCAACCCTACTATAGAACATATGTACGTATAGAACAAGCGTTCGTACCACCACAAAGGTGCCTGTCCCCTTTGTGGTGGTTTTGGTTACTGCGGCTAGGCCAGCAGGTCGACGACGTTAAAGTCGGCGTTGCTCTTGGCGATGACGTCTCGGCCGCCAAAGACACAGGTTGGCGACTCGGCTGCGATGTGCGTCACATCGGCGCCGAGCGAGCGAAGCTCACCGGGCGTGGCGGCGAGCATCTGGGCGCGGCGTTCCTCGCGCGCGTGCGGATTGAGCCCGGCAAGGTAGGTCGTATTGCGGCGCTTGGTGAGCGCGTACGGCTTAACCGGTGCGTCCATGCCGCTCACGCAGCTCACGATAAAGCCCTCGAAGGCGGCCTCGTCGGGCTCAAAGCTGCCGAGCCATTCGCCCGCGCGCGCCACACGCTCAATCGAGGGGTCGATTGCTGGGTCGCGGTAGGTGTAGAACGCCGTCTGACGCTCACCGGCCGCGCGAAATCCGCAGCCGTACGCACCGCCCTTCACGCGGATCTCGTTCCACAGGTAGTCGTAGGAGAGCGCGTTGGCAGCCACGGCCCAGGCGCCCGTCACGTCGATGCCCAGGCGACGCGGATCGCACGCGCTTGCCGCAAAGCAGATGTCGCTGGGGATGACGAAAGCCTCGTGACGGTCGCGCGGCTCCGGCACCACGAGCGTGTCGCTGGCAGCGCCGTCGCCCGCGCCAAGCCCCAGATTGCCCGCGGCATCCCAGTACGCGTCAAAGTCTTCATCGCTGCCGGTGAAGCTCGCCATGCAGCCATCGGCCGCAAAGATGCGGTCTGCCAGCGCGGCAAGCTTGGCGCGCAGGTCGTCCAGTCGCTCGTCAAAGTGCTCGAGCAGATCGCGCAGGAACAGGTAGAAGTCCACGCCCGAGAGCTGCTCGCGCACCACGGCCGAAGGCGAGCTGTAGCTCATCGCGCGACCGAGCGCCGCCGAGTGTCCGTTGTTGATAAAGCCCTGCTCAAGCCCAATGCGAATCTGCGTGAGCACGTCGCGCACGCGGTCGGCATCGGCATCGAGCAATAGCGTGCTCGACCACACCTCGCGCGGCAGGCTCGCCAGCGCATCGATCTTCTCGGACAGGGCTCCGGCACTCACCAGCAGATAAGGGCGCACGCCGTCCACGTCGGGCTGCGTCATGACCTCGGTCGTAAAGCTCAAAAAGCCCAGCTTGCCGGTGAGCAAGTTGTCGAGCTCCTCGGCCGAGTGCTCGCTCGTGGGCAGCTGTTTGAGCAGGCGGCAGAGCAGCGTCACGTAGGGCAGGTCCTCAAACGCGACGCAGCTCAGGTCGAAGTACTGCATGGCGTAGGCCAGGCGGTTGGTGGGGATGCCGTGACGCAGGCAGGGGATGGGCGCGGTCGTGTCCACAACGAGCGGAGGCTCGGGGCGCGCCTCGCCAATGTCGGATACACGCAGGCGCGGCAGCATTGCCTTGTCCTCGGGCGTGTCCTCGGCCTCCTGCGCGGCACGCAGTATGGCCGTGCGCTCAACCACGTCCGCCAGCTCGGCATCGGTCATGGCGTCGCGCTTGGCAGCCAGCTCGGCAGCTTCGGCGCCCTCCGCACCCTCGGCAGCGTCTACCGGAACCAGCTCGACCAGCGCCATATGGTCGTTTTCCAGCACGAGTTCGCGCAGCAGATCCTCAAAGTAACTGCCGTCCAGCTCGCCACGAAGCTCCTCATACACGGGGCCGTACTTGAGCGCCAGCGTTGCGGCGTCGTCATCGTAGAGCCACGTGCTCAGCGCGTCGCACGCAATGGCCACGCCGTCGGCGATACCGTAGTCGCGCTGGCGCAGGTCGTATTCGTTGCTGCTGATGATGGCTTCCAGGCGCTCGCGCGGAACGCCGTGCTCGCACAGGTCGCGGCAGGCGTCCTGAAATACGCGACGCAGCTCGCACGCCACGCCGGGCTGCGCGTTTTGCAGCATGATGAGCTCGTAGGGCTGCAGGCTCTCGGCCGCGGTGTAGCTCATCACGTTGCCGCCCAGGCCGGCGGCAAGAATGGCCTTCTTAACCGGTGCTTCGTTGGAACCCAGCAGCGCCTCGAACAGGATATCCGCCGCGATCGTGCGCTTGCGGTCGAGTGCGCTGCCCAGCACCAGGCCCAGGCCCACCAGGGCGTTCTCGGGCGTGGTGGCCATCTCGACGCGCTTATACTCGCAGGTCACAGGCTCCTGCACGTCCAGCGGATTGGGCGCCAGCGCGGACGGGTCCTCGTCGGCGGCAACGGCAGCGTCCATGCGGCGGCTCGCGGCACTCGGCTGCGATAGATAGCGCTCGTCCAAAAAGGCCAGCGCGCGGTCCACGTCCAGGTCGCCGTAGAGCGTGATATAGGAGTTGGAAGGATTGTAGTGGCGCGCGTGCGTGTCCAGGAACTGTTCATAGGTGAGCGCGGGAATCACGCGCGGGTCGCCGCCGCTCTCGTGCGCATAGGCGGTGTCGGGATAGAGCGCGGCGTTGACGGCGTCGTCCAGCACGCTCATGGGGTCGGACAGCGCACCCTTCATCTCGTTGAACACTACGCCGTTATAGCGCAGCGTGCCCTCGCGCAGGTTCGCGGACCTGCCACCGCCCTCGCCTTCGGCGCCCTCCGGCAGGTCCAGCTCGTAGTGCCAGCCCTCCTGCTCAAAAATGGTGGGTTTGGTATAGATGGCCGGGTTGAACACCGCGTCCAGGTACACGTCCATCAGGTTGTACAGGTCCTGCTCGTTGGTGGTGGCAACGGGGTAGATGGTCTTGTCGGGGTAGGTCATGGCGTTGAGGAACGTCTGCATGGAGCTCTTGATCAGGTCGACAAACGGCTCCTTGACGGGAAACTTGGCCGATCCGCACAGCACCGAGTGCTCAAGAATATGGAACACGCCGGTGGAATCGGCCGGCGGCGTCTTAAAGCCAATGGCAAAGGCCTTGTTTTCGTCGTCGCATGCCAGGTACAGCAGGCGAGCGCCCGAGGCGGTGTGGCGCAGCACGTAGGCGTCCGAGTCGAGCTCGGGCACAGTCTCGCAGCGCTCGACGGCAAAGCCGTGGCAGGTGGTGCCGGGCACCAGCAGCGCGGCGGCAGCGGCGCGCGGGTCGGTTGAGGTGGTGGGCATATGCAGTCTCCTTTGACGCCCCAGCGGGGGCGAATCGAGTCGAATCCTCGAGAGTATACCCATATGGGGCCGCGGCTCTGCGGCGAACTGAAGACGATGCCAGCGGATTGGCATGGGTCCCGCGTGTCCCGCCAAATGAGCGTGGATTTTCGGATGAAATAATCCGTCGCAGGCCCAAATGCCGTCCAATTATCCACTCCCGCACACCTTTCGTCTCCAACCGTGAGATGAGAGATAGACGAGAAGCGTATACGAAAGATGGCTGTACAGCAAAGAGCCAAACAATTAATAGTGCTGTTAATAGTGCTGTTTGGTTGGTGATTGTTTTTTCAGTAAAAACACTTACGAATAAAGCAAGTTGCAAACAGCTGCCCCTTTATTTCGTGCTCATTTTTAAGGCGAGAAATTGCCGTCATATGATCGGACGAGTTACAACGATTGCGATTTAGTATTTGGCGCGGATGCGGTCGATTTCGATGAAACGCTAGTTGACCACGCGGTAGATTGCACTTTCTCCCAGACGCCCCGGCAATGCGCAATAAGCCAGATAACAAAGCGATTGCCGGTGCGTCTATCCATGGGGAATTCCGGGAAAGCTTCTGCGGACAGTCAAAAGATTCGTCGGCCCCAAGCGGATTAAAGGTATTTGCATAAGACGTCATTTAACTAGGGACGATGCATATTGAATCGTTCAATGAACTTGCACGCTGTGTCCAACAATGCCGAGTGTTGTTTTAAGGGGCTTGATGAAAGAACAGAATCAAAATAATACTTGCATAGTTAGTTATATAAAGTATTATAACGTTATGGGATGAATGAAGGGTTCATCTAAGTGAGTTAGGAGTAAGGGATGTTCAATTTCGATGAGCCTCGTTACGAGAAGGTTGTGAGCGATGCCCTCGCTC
>UQDE01000022.1 GCA_900539735.1 uncultured Collinsella sp.
TAACTACCCTGCAGGCCGGGTAGTTAAAAAAGCCCCGTCCCAAATTTGCTACCCTTAGCGCAAAGAATTAGCCCCGCGATCGATGCTGATCGCGGGGCTGTTTGGTTCCTAGTGGTTATGCGGGCAGTTGGCGCAGCAGCCGCTTGTGGCGCTGGTGCTGGAGCCGCCGCTTCGCTGGTCGGTGTTGTAGAAACCGCTGCCCTCAAATTTAATGCCGCTGGCTGAGAACGTCTTGGCCGCCGGGGCACCGCAGCTGGGGCACACGACCTCGGGAGTCTCGGACATGGGATGCTCAACCTCAAATACGTTGCCGCAGCTCGAGCACTTGTAATCGTAGCGCGCCATAATACTTCCTTTTCAGCACAAAGCGGGCAGAGTAATCTGCCCGCAAAAATTCAAACGTTTGTAACTGTACCCTATATCGGGGGTTTTATCACGCTTCGCCCCAGAATCTATGGTTGTTGCGCAGGAGCTGTGCGGTTTTGTTCTCGGCGGCTGCAATGTCCGCCTCGTCAGCCTGCCAGGTCCAGTTGCCCGTGGCCACGCCCGGAACATTCATGCGCGCGTCGTCGCCAAGCCCCAGGACATCCTGCAGCGGCATCATCACCAGGGGAGCGTCGCTTGCCAGCGCGTCGCTCATCAACTTTGCCGCCACCTCAACACCGCTCGGTTCATCGCCGCCCGCAAAGGAACGCGTGCACCAACCGGCCAGCGTCGACGTATCGTGCGTCGAGGTGTACAGAATCTTGCCGGGCGTGGGGTGCACACCGCAACGAACGTCGTAGTCGCTAAACTCCAGCACGTCCATGCCGGGGAAACCGCAGGTCGAAGCCATGGCGCGAACACCGGGCGTCAGGTAGCCCAGGTCCTCGGCGATAAAGTTGAGCGGCCCCAGCTCGTCATAGGCGGTCTGGAACAGGTCCTTGCCCGGGCCCGCCAGCCAGCGGCCCTCGGCGCAAGCCTTGCCCGCGGGGATACTAAAGTAGCCGTGGAAGCCCAGGAAGTGATCCAGGCGCACGCGGTCGTAGAGCGAGAACGCACGACGCAGGCGATCCATCCACCAGCTATAGCCGTTCTGCTTCATGTGGTCCCAGCGGAACGTCGGGTTGCCCCACACCTGGCCCTCGGGTGCAAAGTTGTCGGGCGGCGCACCGGAAAGCTCAATCGCCTTGCCGGTATCGGACAGCCAGAAGTTCTCGGGCTCGCTCCACGCATCCGCCGAATCGTCGGACACGTACATAGGAATATCGCCGATAACCTCGATGCCCTTCTTGTGCGCATAGTTCATGAGCTCGCACCAAGCCAGGTCAAAGCGGTACTGCATGTACGCCTGAAGCTCGGCCTCGTTGTGGAAGCGCTTGTCGTCGATCAGATGCTCGTTGTAGCGCGCGACATCTGCCGGCCAATCATGGCGCGACTCGCCCTCAAAGTACTTCTTAACGGCCATGTAGACGCAGTATTTCTCGAGCCAATCGGCATTGCGATGTTTAAAGGCGGTGTACAGCGGATCGGCATCCTCGCCTCCGCGGGCCTTCCAGGTCTCAAAGTCGGCTGCCAGCTCCTCGTGGCTCTCGGGAAGGAGGTCGATATTGCCTGCAAAGGCCGAAGGACCGGCGTAAGGGGAGCGGAAGAAGTCCGTGGGGTTGACGGGGAGAACCTGCCAGTAGCGCATGCCCATGGCGGCCAGATGGTCGATAAAGCGACGCGTGGGCGCGCCGATCGTACCGGGCTTGCCGTCGTCGGTCGGCACTGATGTGATATGGCATACAACACCCGCACCGTGATCGAGCGGCTCCTGCAGGCGCTGCTCGGCGTGGTGATAGATGATCGACGACCCCAGCGGGTACAGGTCTAGCGTGACCGTACCGTTGTGGATCTCGCACTCGTGACCGCTAATCACATCGCTCGCACATTCGCCGAGCGCCGGAATGGTCACGCGATGAGAATTGCGCAGGCTGCGGTTGATGATGACGGTCGCGGACTCGCCATCCTTGCCCATGCGGTTGTATGCTAGCACCTCATCATTGAGCGCGAAGGCCTTGATTTCACCGTCGATCATAAATGGCAGCGCGCGGCGCACGGCCGAGGCATTCTTGACGATCGCGAACGTATCGAAGTCGTGCAGGTCTTCCTTGGTTGGCATGGTGCGGCGATTGCCCGGATCGGTGAGTCCCTCCAAGCCGTACTCGTCACCGTAATAGAGTGAGGGAACGCCCGGGAACGTCATCTGCATGAGCGTCGCGAGCCAAAAACGACTCTTGGCCAGGCCCATGGAGTTCTCGTCCAGGCGCCACTTGCTGCGCTCGCTCTCGGGCAGCTGCGACTCGTCGGGGCCGCCGCCGAGCACCGAGATGATGCGCGGACGGTCGTGACTCGAGAGCAGATTGAGCGCGCAGGACAGGGCTTCGCGTGGATAGTTCTCGCGCAGGGTCTCGATATCCTCGGCCGCCTGGTAGGCATTCTTGTAGCCCATCAAAAAGCCGATGACCATGTCGCGGAAGGGGTAGTCCATGGCAGAATCGAGCTCGGAGCCCTGCAGGTAACGGCGCAGATGACCATAGCTGACCTTGTTGGAGGCGTCCTCCCAGACCTCGCCGAGCAGCAGCGCGTCGGGCTTTTCGGCAAGTACTGCCTTCTTAATCTCGGCCAGGAAGTCGTCAGAAAGCTCGTCAGCGACGTCCAGGCGCCAGCCGTGAGCACCGGCACGCAGCCATTTGCGAATCACGCCATCCTTGCCCAGGAGCCTCTCGTGCACCAGCTCGGAGTTCTCGTTGATGGCGGGCATATTGCCCACGCCCCACCAGCAGTCGTACGAACCGTCCTCGTGGAAAGTAAACGCATCGCGCCACGGCGAATCCTCACTCTGCCATGCACCTACGCCGGGGTAGTTGCCATAGCGATTGAAGTAGATGGAGTCGTCGCCCGTGTGGTTGAAGACGCCGTCCAGAATAATGGAAATGCCCAGCTTCTCGGCTGCCTGGCACAGCTCGGTAAAGTCCTGCTCGGTGCCCAGGATCGGGTCGATCTTAGTGTAGTCGGCCGTGTCGTAGCGATGGTTGCTCGCGGCTTCGAAGATGGGGTTGAGGTAGATGGCCGTAAAGCCCAGCTCGGCGATGCGAGGCAGGTCTTCTTGGATGCCCTTGAGCGAGCCGCCGTAGAAGTCCCAGGCCTTAATGGAGCCGTCTTCGGCGCGCTCGTAGACGGGCGGCTCGTTCCAATCCTCTACCATGCGACGCTGAATGCCCTTGCGCGGCTTTTCGAGCTCGGCCATTGTGCGCTCGCGCCAGTTCTCGTCACGTGCATAGCGGTCGGGGAAGATCTGGTAAACCATGCCGCGCTCGTACCACTCGGGACGAACTTCGCGGTGTTTGTAGACGGTAATCTGGAAAGACGGCACCTCGGCGTAGTCGTAGGTTACGCCCTCGCCGCCGGTGCGGCCTTGCGGTGCGCCCAAGCGGACCTCGGGCTGGCCCTCGATATTGCATATAAAGCTGTACCAGATTAGACAGGGTTCGGCGCATTCCAGCTCGGCGGTAAAGATGCCATCGCCCTCGTGCGTCATGGGATACAGAGATTCCCCGATCTCGTCGACCCAGGTGCGCAGCGTAAGCGTTGCCTGGTTGGGATCGGCATCCTCCAAAATCACCGAGAGTGCAACGGTAGTTCCTGTGGTCACAGCGCCAAACGGAGTGCGAAACTGCGGCAGACGGCTGTTGTGTATCAATCTCATAGTACGGTCCAGTTCAATAGAATCACGGCCTGCGGGCCATGGGCTTTACGCACAGGATATAAGTATATCTGTTGTACACAGGGTGTATAAACAACATCCGTTTATCATCGGCGAACGGTTGTCCTAGAAAATCGTTTTACCAACTATCTACAGAGAAGGGGCGCCCGGTTGGAGCGCCCCTTGTTTAGGGTTTTGATTAGGTTTTAGATCGTCTGTGGGCTAGCGGCGCTTGCGGGTGGCCGTTGCCTTGCGGACGGAGGTCTTCTTTGTCGGGGCCTTTTCCTCGGCCGGAGCGGCGGGGGAGACCGGGGTTTCCTTGGCGGGTTCGGCCTTTGCCGTGGCCTTCGGAGCGGTCTTGACCTCAGCGGCCTTCGGTGCCGGCTCGGCCTTTACTGCGGGCTTGTCCTCGGCTTTAGCCTCTGCCTTGGGGGCGGCTGTCTTGGTCGTGGTCTTTTTGGCCGTCGTCGTAGAGCGCTTGCGCGTGGTGGTCTTGGCGGCCGGCTTTGCCTCGACGGGTGTCTCCTCGACTTTGGCGGCCGGCTTTGCGGCTGCCTTGGTCGTGGTGGCCTTCGTGGTCGTCGACTTCGTTGCCGTGGACTTCTTGGCTGCCGTTGCTTTTTTGGTGGTCGCGGTCGTCTTCTTGGCAGTGGTCTTGGCCGGTGCCTTGACGGCGGGCTTGGCCTCGACGGCGGCTTCAGCCTTTACCTCGGGAGCGGCCTCGGCCTCGGCGGCCTTCTTTGCAGCGGCGGTCGTGCGCTTGCGCGTCGTCGTTGTCTTGGTAGCGGTGGTCTTGGTTGTCGTCGCCTTGGTCGTAGTGGCCTTCTTAGCCGTCGTCTTACGAGTCGTGGTCTTCTTGGCGGCAGACTTTGCAGCCGGCTTAGCCTCAGTCTCGAGAGCTGCCTCAATCTTCACCTTAGATTCAGCTTTAACCGGCTTCTCCTCAGCCTTGGGTTCCTCAACAACCGGCTCGGCCTTGGGCTCAGGCTCGGCCACAACCACAGGCTCGTCGACAACCGTCGCCGGCCTCTCGATCTCCGGATGCATAAAGAAGTACAGGTCCAGATACTTGTCGGCCGAGCGCGTCCAGCTAAAGTCCTGGCTCATGGCCTGCGTGACCAGCTGGTTCCAGGCGTCACGGTTATCCCAGAACAGGCGCGCCGCGCGGAACACCGCGTCGCCCATCTCGTCGCCGTTAAAGTTGCTAAACGAGAAGCCCGTGCCCTCGCCGGTAAACTCGTTGTACGGGATCACGGTGTCCTTCAGGCCACCGGTCTCGCGCACGATGGGTAGCGTGCCGTAGCGCATGGCGATGATCTGCGACAGGCCGCAGGGCTCAAACTTCGAAGGCATTAGGAACATGTCGGCGGCAGCATACATGCGCTGTGACAGCGCCGGATCGAACTCGATGCGTGCGGCCATGGTGCCGGGGTACTTGTCCTGGAAGTAGCGCAGGCCGTCCTCGTAGTCGCGGTCGCCGGTGCCCAGCACCGCCACCTGCACGCCGCCGGACAGGATGCGGTCGAGCGCGTACATGACCAGATCCATGCCCTTCTGGCGCGTCAGGCGCGTGACCATCACCATGAGCGGACGGTCGTCGCGAACCTCGAGGCCCAGTTCCTCCTGCAGCTTGGCCTTGCACACGGCCTTGCCGGAACGGTCCTCCACGGTGTAGTTGGCGGCAATTCGCTTGTCTGTTGCCGGGTCAAAGCCCGCAACGTCAATGCCGTTCAAAATGCCCTGCAGCGCGTAGGAACGCTCGCGCAGTACGCCGTCCAGGCCCTCGCCAAACTCGGGCGTCTGGATCTCGTTGGCATAGGTGGGGCTCACCGTGGTGATGGCGTCGGCATAGCGCAGGGCGCCCAGCATGTAGTTGATGCTGCAGGCGTCGCAACGCAGCTGCGAGGCAGCCGCCGGAATATGCGCCACACCAAGGATGTCCTCCATCACGGTGTCGCTAAACTGACCCTGGAACGCCACGTTGTGGATCGAGAACACGGTCTTGACGCGGTCGTACAGCGGCAGGCCCTGGTAGAACTCGCGCAAAAACACGGGCGCCAGTGCCGTCTGCCAGTCGTTGCAGTGCAGGATGTCGCACTCAAAGCCGGCCGGCAGGTGCTGCAGGCTCTCGGTGATGGCCTTGGAGAAGAACGCAAAACGCTCGCCGTCGTCAAAGAAGCCGTACGGATAGTCGCGCGCAAAGTAGCGCTCGTTGTCGATGAACATATAGGTGACGCCGTCGTGCTCGAGCTTCTCGAGCCCGCAGTATTCATTGCGCCAGCCCAGGCTCACATAAAAGTCGGAGAAGTGCTCCATCTGGGACTTGTACTCGTCCTTGATGGTGGCGTACTTGGGCACCATCACGATGACCTCGGCGCCCGCGCGCACGAGCGCCGCAGGCAGCGAGCCCGCCACGTCGCCCAGGCCACCGGTCTTCACAAACGGTGCGCACTCGGCCGAGGCAAACACGATCTGCATCTTTTTGCTGGAATCAGCCATATTGTCTCCCATGTTGCAATTCGAGAATAGCCGCCTGGCGCTAACCGGGCGGCTATTCTACATGTTACGAGCGATGTTGCGGTACCAACGTTAACGTACGATGGTGGTATCGGAAGTTAACGGAGCCTTGCCCAGCACCAGGATGTTCTCGGGCGTGCCGCGAAGCTCGGTGTTGGTGGGAACCACGTTGTTCTTGTCCAGGATGGCATTTTCAACGCGGGCGCCGCTCTTGATGATGCAGCTCTGGTTGATGATCGAGTTGGTCACCGAGGCGCCTTCCTCGACCACAACGCCGCGCGACAGGATCGAGTTGCGCACGGTGCCCTTGATGATGCAGCCGGCCGAAATGATCGAGTTGCATGCGTGGCTGCCGGTCGCATAGCTCGAAGGCGGAACGTCGTGGGCCTTGGTCAGGATCGGGCGCTCGGGGTCGAAGAGCTGGTCGGCCACGGTTTGGTCGAGCAGGTCCATGCTGCGGCGATACAGCGACTTCTCGCTGAACACGCCCACGACCTCGCCCTTGTACTCGTAGCTGCAAACGTCGATGTTGCCAAAGTCGCCCTGGAGTGCCTCGAGCAGGTCCAGATAATCGGCGGCCTGGTAGTGGTCGATAATCTCGAGCAGCGTCTCGCGGTTGACGATGCAGCAGTCCATGGAGGCGTTGTCGCCGTACACGACGCCGGCGCTCACGCCCGTCAGGCGGCCGTTCTCGTTAATTTCGAGTTTGGTCTCGTCATCGACGTTGCGCGTGGCCTTGCAGTACACCACGGTCATCTGGGCGCCGGAGTTCTCGTGCGCGTCGATGATGGTGTTGAGGTCCATGTTAAAGATGATGTTGGTGCCCATCATCACGACATAGGGCTTGTCCGAGCGCTGGAACAGCGTCTTGTTGGAGATGATGTCGCGCAGCAAGAAGCGCATGCCGCCCTTGGTGGTGCCATACGCGTTGCCGGGCACCATGAACAGGCCGCCCTTCTTGCGGTCCAGGCCCCAGTCCTTGCCCGAGCCCACGTGGTCGATCAGCGAGCGGTAGTTGCCCGGCATGACGACGCCGACGGTCTTAATGCCGGCGTTCATCATGTTGGACAGCGGGAAATCGATCAGGCGGTAGCGGCCCAAAAACGGAACGGACGCGATGGGGCGGTCCTTGAGCAGCACGCTGCCGTAGGTCGAAGAGTAGTTAGCGGTGATATAACCGATGGCCTTGCGATTGATCATCGGATCATTCCCCCTTCCCGATAACGACGTCATTTCCAACGACGGCCGTATCCTTGGTGGTATCGACAGAGCCGAGCTTCACGCCCTCTTCGACCGTGGAGTTCTCGCCCAAAATAGCGCGGCAGATGTGCGCGCCGCTCTTAACGTGCGCGCCTGGCAGCAGCACGGAATCCTCGACCACGGCACGCTCCTCGATGATGACATCGGTCGAAAGAATCGAGTGGCGAGCAGTGCCGTAGATCTTGCAGCCGTTGGAGACCAGGCAGTCGTCCAGGCGGCCGTCCGGGCCAATGTAGTGCGGCGGTCGCGTGGTGATGTTGGACATGATGGGGAAGTGCTTGTCGAACAGATCGAACTCGGGGTTGTTGCCCAGCAGGTCCATCGAGGTCTCGTGGAAGCTGGCGATGGTGCCGACGTCCTTCCAAAAGCCGTGGAACTCGTAGCTGTACAAGCGCTTGCCCTCGCCGAGCAGCTTGGGGATGATGTCCTTGCCAAAATCGTGACTCGAGCGCTGGTCCAGAGCGTCCTCCTCGAGCGCCTCGATCAGCACGTCGGCCGAGAAGATGTAGATGCCCATGGATGCGAGGTTCGAATCGGGCTTATCGGGCTTCTCGGTGAACTTGGTGATGCGACCGTCCTCGGGGTCGGTCGTCAGGATGCCAAAGCGGCTGGCCTCCTCCCACGGCACGGGCATAACGCTCACCGTGAGGTCGGCGTTGTTCTCAATGTGCGTCTTGAGCATCTTGCGGTAGTCCATGCGATACAGGTGATCGCCCGAAAGAATCAGGACGTACTTGGGGTCGTTGGCCTTGATGTAATCGAGGTTCTGCGTAATGGCGTCGGCCGTGCCCGCGTACCAGGCGCCACCGGTCTGCGTCTCGTACGGCGGCAGGATCGAGACGCCGCCGTCGCGGCTGTCCAGATCCCAGGCCTCGCCGGAGCCCACATAGGCATGCAGCAGGTAGGGGCGATACTGCGTCAGAACGCCCACCGTGTCGATGCCCGAGTTGGAGCAGTTGGAGAGTGAGAAGTCGATAATGCGGAACTTGCCACCAAAGCTAACCGCCGGCTTAGCGATCTTTTGGGTGAGTGCCCCCAATCGGCTGCCCTGTCCTCCTGCGAGGAGCATCGCGATGCATTCTTTCTTACTCATCGATTTCTCCTTCTGTCATCGATGTTCTTAAACCCATTAGCGACGGGCGCAGCGCTCGGTCGCGCCCGTCGAGTAATGCCGTGCTGGCAAAGGGGAGCTGCCGCCTTAAGCGTGCCAGATCTCGTCGCGGTACTCGCGAATGGTGCGGTCGCTCGAGAACCAGCCACTGGACGCGGTGTTGAGCAGCGCCTTGCGGTTCCAGGTCTCCTGGTCGCCATAGCTGCCCGTGAGCTTCTCCCAGGCGTCGACGTAGCTGCGGAAGTCTGCCATGACCAGGTCGGGGTCGTTGTTATTCATGAGCTCGTTGTAGATGCTCTCGAAGTTGCCCGAAAGACCCGCAAAGGTGTTGTCCTTGAGCTCGTCCATCACGCGGCCAAGACGCTCGCGGTCGCCGTTGAGGGTATCCCACGCAAAGTAGCTGTTGGATGCCCAGAGCTGCTCGACCTCGGGGGCGGTCAGGCCAAAGATGGCCTCGTTCTCGCGGCCGGCCAGGTCGGCGATCTCGATGTTGGCGCCGTCGAGGGTGCCCAGCGTAATGGCGCCGTTCATCATGAGCTTCATGTTGGACGTGCCCGAGGCCTCCTTGCCGGCTGTGGAGATCTGCTCCGAGATCTCGGCGGCAGGGTAGATGAGCTGGGCGTTGCTCACGCGGAAGTTGGGGATAAAGCAGACCTTCATGACCTCGTTGACGCGGGCATCGTTGTTGATGACGTCGGCCACGGAGTTAATGAGGCGGATGGTCTCCTTGGCGAAGGTGTAGCTCGAGGCGGCCTTGCCGCTAAAGATGAAGGTCGTCGGCGTCACGTGGAAATTAGGATCGGCGATGCGACGGTTGTAGATGTCCATCACCTTCATGATGTTCATGAGCTGGCGCTTGTAGGCATGGAAGCGCTTAACCTGAACATCGAAGACGGTGTTGGGGTCAATGACCAGACCGGTCTCGGCCTTAACGTAGGCGGCCAGGCGCTCCTTGTTGGCGCGCTTGGAGGCACCCACGGCCTTCAGGAACTCGGTGTCGTCCTTAAACTCCTTGAGCTTTTCCAGCTCAAAGGCTTCCTTCAGCCAGCCGTCGCCAATGGCATCGGTGACGAGCTTGGCGTAGGTGGGGTTGGCCTCGGCAAAGAAGCGACGGTGTGAGATACCGTTGGTCTTGTTGTTGAACTTCTCGGGCGTCAGGGCATAGAAGTCCTTGAGCACGATGTTCTTGATGATGTCGGAGTGGATCTTGGCCACGCCGTTGACGCTATGGCTGCAGATCACGGACAGATTGGCCATGCGGATCTCGCCGTCCCACAGAATGGCGGTCTGGCGCAGACGCTCCTGCCAGCCCTCCTGCGTGGTGTCGAACGACTCGTGCCAACGACGGCTGATCTCGTCGATGATCTGGTACACGCGGGGGAGGAGCTTGGAGAACGTACCGATGGGCCACTTCTCCAGAGCCTCGGGCAGGATGGTGTGGTTGGTGTAGCTCACGACCTGCGTCACGATGTTCCAGGCGTCGTCCCACTCGAGCTTCTTCTCGTCGATGAGGATGCGCATGAGCTCGGGGCCGCACATGGCGGGGTGGGTATCGTTGGTATGGATGGCCACAAACTGCGGCAGCAGCTCCCAGTTAGCGCCGTGCTCCTTCTCAAAGGTGTCGAGCAGGCTGTAGATGCCGGCCGATACAAACAGGTACTCCTGCTTCAGGCGCAGCAGACGGCCGTGCTCGCCGGCGTCGTTGGGGTAGAGGATGGCGCTGATGGCCTCGGCCTCGGCGCGCTCGGCATCGGCCAGGGCGTAGTCGCCGCGGTTGAAGGCCTCCAGGTCAAAGTGCTCCTCGACCGGCTCGGCGGCCCACACGCGCAGCTTGTTCACGGTCTCGCCGGCATAGCCCACCACGGGGATGTCATAAGGAACGGCCAGGATGTCCTGCGTGTCTACCGTGCGGTAGAACGTGCGGCCGTCCTCCTCAAAGCCCTCGACGTGGCCACCAAACTTGATGGTCACGGCCTTGTCCTGACGGCGGACCTCCCAGGGATAGCCGTGGGTGAGCCACTCGTCGGTGGCCTCGACCTGGCTGCCGTTGACGATCTCCTGCTTAAACAGGCCGTAGCGGTAGCGCATGCCGTTGCCGTAGCCGGCAATGCCCTCGGCTGCCATGGAATCCAGGAAGCACGCGGCCAGACGGCCCAAGCCACCGTTGCCCAGCGCCGGATCGGGCTCCTGGTTCTCGATGACGGACAGGTCAAAGCCCATGTCGTCGAGCGCCTCGGCGACCATGTCGCGCACGCCAAAGTTGAGCAGGTAGTTGTCAAGCAGGCGGCCGATCAAAAACTCGATCGAGAAGTAGTACACGCGCTTCTTGCCCTCGGCGGTGACGCGGGCGTCACTCTTGGTGGCAACGGTGCGCGCCTTCTCGGCCACGAGCTTGGCCAGGGCGTTAAAGCGGTCGAGGTCGCTGGCGGCCTCGATGCTCTTGCCGCTGATGCTCATAACGGCATCGCGATAGAGTTCGGTAAACTCCTGCTTGTTGTCGAAGATCTTATTCATACGTTCCTTTCCCCCGGGGATGTTTCTCCCGGAACGGTTATGACATGTATCCTACGCCCCCGCGGGGCGGGTAATTACAGTGGTAACGCCTTTGTTACGCTTTCTTGGCAGGAGCCTTAACAGCAGCTGCCTTGGCCTTGGGAGCAGCCTTTTTTATGGCTGCCTTCTTGGCCGTGGCGGACTTGGCCGAAGCCTTGGCCGGAGCCTTCTTGGCAGCCGCAGGCTTGGGCTTCACCGAGGACGTGCGCTTCTTGGGCGCAGCCTTGGGCTCCTTAACCACGGGCGGCTTATAGCTGCTGGGACCGCGGCGCTTAAGTACCACGCCTGCTAGACCGGGCACCTTGATCTCGATAGAGTCCATCTGCCCGTTCCAGGGATAGGGCTCGCTCGAGCAGGTGTAGGGCTCCTCACCGGCGTATCCGCTGCCACCGAACTCGGGACGGTCGGAATCAAAGATGACCTCCCAGTCGCCCTCGCGCGGCACACCCACGCGGAAGCTCTCGTAGCTCGCCGGGTCAAAGTTGATCAGGATCACCAGGTCGTCATCGACGTTCTCGCCCTGACGCACAAAGCTCACGATGGACTGCTTGGAGTTGTCCGCGTCGATCCAGGTAAAGCCGTCGTCGGTGTAGCCGCGCTCGTACAGGGCGGGCTCGGCGGTGTACAGGTGGTTGAGCGCCTTGATGAACGCCTGATGATGACGGTGGGTCTCGTACTGCTCGGTCAAGAACCACTGAATGGACTCGTAGTAGCGCCACTCAATAAACTGGCCGATCTCGTTGCCCATAAAGTTGAGCTTGGCACCGGGGTGCGTCATCTGGTAGAAGGCGAGCGTGCGCAGGCCGGCAAACTGGCGCCACCAGTCGCCCGGCATGCGGCCGATGAGCGAGCACTTGCCGTGCACGACCTCGTCGTGGCTCAGCGGACAGATAAAGTTCTCGGTAAAGGCATACATAATGGAGAACGTGAGCAGGCCGTGGTTGCCGGGGCGCCACGGAAAATCGGTCTGCATGTAGTGCAGGGTGTCGTTCATCCAGCCCATGTCCCACTTGTAGTGGAAGCCCAGGCCGCCGTCCTGCGGCGGATAGGTCACGAGCGGCCACGCGGTGGACTCCTCGGCCATCATCATCACGTCGGGGTAGTGCGCCTCTACAGCGCAGTTGACCTGACGGATAAACGCGCTGGCGTCAAGGTCCTCCTCGGTACCGTACTTGTTGAACTTCTTTTGGCCGGGATCGTCGATGCCAAAGTTGAGGTACAGCATGCTGGACACGCCGTCCATACGAATGCCGTCCACGTGGAAGTTCTCGAGCCAATACAGCACGTTGGAGACCAGGAAGGAGCGGACCTCGCCGCGGGCGAAGTCAAACTTGTGCGTGCCCCAGTTGGGGTGAATCTCGTGCTCAAACAGCATGTGTCCGTTAAAGGTGGCAAGGCCGTGGGAGTCGGCGCAAAAACCGCCGGGCACCCAGTCCATGATCACGCCGATGCCCGCCTCGTGGCACGCATCGATAAAGTGCATGAGCTGCTGCGGGTTGCCGTAGCGAGAGGTGGCGGCGTAATAGCCGGTCGTCTGGTAGCCCCAGGAGCCATCAAAGGGATGCTCCATAAGCGGCATGACCTCGATATGCGTGTAGCCCATATCGCGCACGTAGTCCACGAGCTCCACCGACAGGTCGTCGTAGGTGTAGAACTCGCCGCGCTGCGCGGGGAAGGGGTCCATGGGGCCGGGGTAGTTGCCGTACTCGTCGGGCTCGCCCTGCGGCGCGTCGCCGTGGCGCTTCCACGAGCCAATATGCACCTCGTAGATGTTGAGCGGCTGTGACATGTGGTTGTGGCCGGCGCGGCGCTTGAGCCACGCGGCGTCGTTCCACTTGTAGCCATCGAGGGTCCACAGCACACTGGCGGTACCCGGAGGGCACTCGGCCTTAAAGGCATACGGATCGGCCTTGTAGAGCTTTTCGCCCTCGTTGGTCTCGATGAGATATTTATAGAGCTGGCCCTGCTCGGCGCCAGGAATAAAGCCTTCCCAAATAGCGCTCGTATGAACGGGCACCAGTGGGTTGGCTTGTTCATCCCAGTCGTTAAATTCGCCAATAACATGGACGCCCTTTACGTCGGGCGCCCAAACGCAAAAGCGCCAGCCGCGCGTGCGCTGCTGCGTGTCGGGATGCGCGCCCATCTTTTCCCAGCTGCGCTCCCACATTCCAATGCCAAACAGGTAGACATCGTCCTTGGAGAGCTCCGGTGCGTGCGGAGCGGCTTTACGGGTTGCGGGCTTTTTAGCCGTTGGCTTTAGCTTTGTATCGCTCACGTTTGATCCCATCATGACGCGGCAGCGTGTTGCCTTGGTGACTAGATGCGAAAGGTCCAAGGCTGCACGAATCGAAGGGACGGCGAAGTTTCTGTGATTCGTTCCACCTCGCGTGCTCGGTGGAACTTTCGGCAGAAACTACGATAACACCTGTGCGTTAGTTTTATGGACGAAAGCGGATTTGCGGGGGCGTTTAATCGGTAAGCGACATGTTTATACCACTGGCAGAATTGCCGTGGTAAAACTCTTGACAGTTTTACCAATTAGGGTTTCAAAATTGTTAGGCTGACGTTTGGTAAAACGTTTTTAGCAGGTTGTTTACCATTTGACATCGAAAGGTTCGTTTATGTCCCATACCGCCGCTCCCAAGGTTGCTTTTATTTTCGATTGCGACGGCACACTGGTTAATAGCACCCCCGTTTGGGCCTATGCCCAGCCCGAGTTATTGCACCGTCACGGGATTGACGTGACGGTCGACGATTTTGCCCAGTTTGAGCATTTGTCGCTCGAGGACGAGTGCCAGGCCTACCACGATACGTGGGGCATTGGTGCGAATGGCGAGGAGCTCTACCGCGAGCTGAGCGATATTTTGATTGATGGGTACTCCAAGGTGCCGCCACGCGAGGGGCTCCTGGCATTTTTGGAGCAGGCAAAGGAGGCCGGTATTGCCATGTGCGTTGCTACGTCCACGCCGGCCGAGCTGGTTAAATCTGCGCTTGCGGGTGCTGGCCTTGATCGCTACATGGAGTTTGTGACCACCACAGGTGAGGCCGGGCGCTCCAAACAGTTCCCCGATGTGTACGAGCTGGCGCTGCGCCGTCTGGAGGAGCGCCATGGGCACCAGTTTGAGCGCGCCTGGGTGTTTGAAGACGCCGTCTTTGGCCTTAAGAGCTCTGGCACTGCCGGCTTTAAGCGCCTGGGTATTTATGACCCGCACGGCCGCATGAAGCGCGACGACGTACGCGCCAACTGCGATATCTTTATCGACAGCTACGAGGAGCTTGACCTGGCCCGCGTGCTTTCGTTTGAGGGATAGGCGAGAGCCGTGGATTGCAAGGTATTAGTGGTCTGCGGCTCGCCCGTGGTGGCGAGCGCGGATCTGTTGCGTAGGCTAGCAGGGGAGTGCGGCCACGTTGTCGCCGTGGACCGCGGACTCGACGCGCTGCTGGGCGCGGGACTGGGCTGCGATGTTTATGTGGGGGATGCCGACACGGTGAGCGACGCGGGCCGCGCGCTGGTCGAAGTCGCCACCGACTTTGAAGTTGAGCGCCACGACCCGTACAAGGACTATACCGATCTGGCGCTTGCGCTCGATTCCGTCCGTCGTCGCTGGCCGGGTGCCGAAGTGGTCGCGACCTGCGCCACCGGCGGCCGTCCGGACATGGCGCTTTCCGTACTGGGGCTGCTCGCGGGCTACGAGGATGCCCCAGTTTGGATTGCCGAGGACGAGACCACGGCCCGTATCATGCACGGAGGCGAATCGTGGATCATCGAAAACGCCGAGGGCAAAACCTTCTCTATCATCGCGATCGCCCCCAAAACCGAGGTAAGTGAACACGGACTAGAATGGGAGCTAGACCACAGCTCCCTGGGCCTGTTGGCCGACACCGGCATCTCTAATGTCGTTAGGAAAACGGCCAAGATCCAAGTTCACACCGGCACCGCCATCGCTTACCTCTACAAGTAAGGTCTATCGCATCAGGGTTTTATCGGGACGGTGGATAGAAATAAGCGCTAGAAGAGTGATTATTTCTATCCACCGTCCCAGGAAAACCCGTAAGTAAGAGATTCAATCCAAAAAAGTCCTTGCATCAAAGAAAGTCTTCCCCTATAGTTTTTCCTCGTCACGGGGGCGTAGCTCAGCTGGGAGAGCGCTTGACTGGCAGTCAAGAGGTCAGGGGTTCGATCCCCCTCGTCTCCACCATCGTGAATGCAAAGGCCTTCGGAATCCCGAAGGCCTTTAATATGAGAAAGCCATTGTCAATAGGCGTGTTTGTTCGAGCCCGGTTTAAAACCGGGCTTTTTCGTTTCCCGTCGGGAGGGCCCGCGCGCGCTGCACGTTTAGTCGACGCTTGCCTGGCAAGCTAATATCCGCGGGCTCTTGTGGGCGCGCTGCCGGCGGTCAGCCCGGTATGTCCGCGCACCCCACCGCATTTCGATTCTCCGTCCGGCGCGCTCGTCCGAAACCAGTCTTGTCCACGGGCGCGGCCCCTGGGCTGCCCAAAAAGGGCTCGTGAACGCGCGCCGGCGATGCGTCGAGGCGCGGGCCCTCTCGGCGGGAGGCTTGTTGTCCGACGGGGTCAGCCGAGGGTCCCCTCCGCGCGGCGCCCGATCTCCCAGACCCAGCAGGCGAGCTCGCGCGCGACGGCGGCATTTGCCTTGCACGAGCTCTTGCCCGCCGCCGCCAGCGCCTCGCGGCGGCGGCAGAGCCTGGCGGTGCAGGCGTCGGCGCGCGCCCGGATCGCCGCGGGGACGTCCGCGCCGGGCGCCGGGGCCTTCGGGCGGGGCGTGCACGTCAGGTAGTGCCACGCCGACTCCACCAGTGCCGTCCTGGCGAGCCGGTTGCCCGTCTTGGTTATCCCGCCGCGCCGCTCGGTCTCGCCGCTCGAGCGCTCCGACGGGACTAGCCCGCACCAGCTCGCGAAGGCCGGGGCCGTCCGGAACCTCGTGAAGGAGCCCGCCTCGGCTGCGAGCCTGAAGGCCGTCAGGGTGTCGATTCCCTTGATGCAGGAGAGCGCCTCGACGGCCGGGCGCCACCGGTCGGTCCGGGCGAGGGCGAGCACCTTCTTCTCGAGCTGCCGGCGGTCCGACTCCGCGCACCTCGCGGCCGTGACGTAGTACTCGAGCACGTCGCGCTGGGGCCCCTCGAGCCTGATCCCGGATATCCATCTCCAGTGGGCGCGCGTCCAGGATCCCTTCCTCGTCTCGTCGGCGTTGCGCTCGTCCCAGACGTGGCCCAGCCTGATCAGGAACATGTTGAGTCGCTGCCTGGCGCGGCGGTACTCCGCCGTGGCGTCGTCGAGGGCGCGGTCGAGGTCCCGGGCGGCCTCGACGGCCGCATCGGGCAGCGGGACCTCCACGATGTTGTGGGTGGCGAGCATGCGGGCGATGAACTCGGCGTCGCGCCGGTCGTTCTTGCGGCGCGCGTCCGCCGCCGGCCTCTACATCTTGGAGACGGCGGCCACGGCGCAGTCGAGGCCGAGCGCGCGCAGCTCGCGCGCCATGTGGAAGCCGGTGGGGCCGCTCTCGTAGCAGGCCCTGGGCTCCTCGAACCCG
The DNA here is from genome assembly GCA_900539735.1 of uncultured Collinsella sp. GTDB lineage: Bacteria > Actinomycetota > Coriobacteriia > Coriobacteriales > Coriobacteriaceae > Collinsella. The sequence goes on from UQDE01000022.1 coordinate 16,720, forward strand.
AGGGCCCACTCCGCGATCTCGGCGGCGTCCGTCCCGAAGTCACGGTGCACCACCTCGCCGGTGAAGGGGTTGAACGCCGCGGCGGCGACCGATCGCGCGTGGACGTCCAGGCCGATGGAGGTAACATGGGGCATGGGAAGCCTCCTCCCCGCAGGTGCGGTAAGGGCTACCGCACGGGCCGATACTCAAAGCCCATTGTGGCATCCCGAGCCCGCGGAAAGAAGCTGCGCCGCGGGGGAGGCGACCCAAATGGCTTTCTCATATCGTCTTTTCATGCCAAAACACCACGCGCCACAAACACCAACCACGCCAACAAAAAGTTGCACAATTTATTTCCCATGTCTGTACATAGTTTGTTAGACGAACGCGATCATCGGCGCAGCTCGCTGCTTCATTTGGGCTTCAGGAACACCCCTAATCACCGTCAGTACCTCAATAACCTGCATCAATGTGAACAACATCTCCAAACAGCCCCCTTGAACACGCTAAATGAACGAAATGTTGTCCAGTACTGCCCAAATCAGTTTCGCTATCAGCTTGTGCTAGGATACCTAACGGTACATGAGTTCAACTGTGCTCGCGGCTTCAGCAAGCCACAAAGCGCAGGGTCGATCAGCATCCGGTCGTAACGGCGGTGCCAGAAACACCACGAGCTCCAATAAAGAAGTTATGCGACGTTGTTTATTTGTATTGAGTTAATTCATAGGTACAAATAATTAATACATTGCATGCCAAAACGTAGCAGTCCTTTAGCTGTTTGCGTGCGGTCCAGTTTTGTACCCGCTTGACTGGGTCGCACGCAGTCAGCTGGGGAAGCGGTCATTTTGCGATACACGTCCGCCTCTCTAGCAACTGCATTTATGCATACCGTTCACTGTGGGGCAGAGCCACGTGTTTGTCTGACTGGGCTCAGGGTTTGAATATGGAGCGCCTTCGCGCACAAGCGCCCTGGCGAAGCCATACCCAAACCCTGTGAGCCACACGTAAGACAGCAAGGGGGTGGTGCTCGTGTGGTATGTGATCCAGGTCATTAACGGTCGCGAAGACCTAATGCGCGAGCGCATCGAGCATGTGGTGCCGGCGAGTGCCATGCAGGAGCTCTTTTATCCCCAATTTCAAACCGAAACCAAGGTACGCGGCGAATGGGTCGATACGATCAAGCCGCTCTTTCCCGGTTACCTTATCTGCGACACGGCAGATCCTCGAACCGTGCAACAGTATCTGCTGCGTATGGACGACTTTGCCCGGGTGCTTGCCCAGGACGGTCAGTTTGTGCCGTTGGCAAAAGAAGAGGTCCGGCTTATTGGCGGCTTTACGCATAAGGGAGATCGCGTAGTGCCCATGAGCGAGGCCCTAAAAGACGGTGACCAGGTCGTAGTGACGGAAGGTCCGCTGCTGGGCCACGAAGGCCTTATCAAAACCATTAACAGACGCAAGAGCACTGCTTATCTGGAGCTCGATTTGTGCGGCCGACGCGTAACCACTCGCGTCGGCCTTGCCGTGCTTTCGAACGAGCAGCGTGCAATGCGAAACCTTAAAAAGGCGATCGCCTAGCTGCTGGCGACTGCTTAACGAAAAAGGGAGGATCCCCGGGGGCCGGGGATAACGGAATCAATAGGGAAGAGAAGAAGAGTTTTGAACACCGAATCTAAGAGCGCAAAGCAAAAGGGGAAGCTGAGCGCCTTCGAGCCGTATGCGTTGATGGCATATGACATTGCGGCAACTTTTATTGCAGTGTTTGTCGCATCGTGGGGAACGCAGCATTGGGCGACGCTCAGCGGAGCAGCCGGCGCATGCCCGGCTATTCTTGTGCTTGCGCTTGTTAACGTTGTCGTCTTTTGGTTCTTCCACATGTATAGCAGCTTATGGCGCTATGCGAGCATTTCTGAGGCTGGACGTATTGTTGCTGCTGTAACGGTAGGCTCAGTCATTGGCGACGTTATCTTTAACGTGTTATTCGGCAAGGGCATGTCGCTCCGCGAGGATGTTATGGCATGGGCCGTTGTGCTCATCATTTGCGGTGGCGGACGCTTTGCCATTCGCGCCATTTATGGTAGCCAGCTCTGGCGATTTAAAAGCAATTCCGATGCGCATCTCCCGCGCACGCTCATCGTAGGAGCAGGGGAGACCGGCTCTCTCTCCATCAAACGTATGCTCAACGGAGACCCTGATATGATCGGTGATCCGGTTGCCGTTGTTGACGATGACCCCAATAAACAAAACCAGCGTATTCATGACGTTAAGGTTTGCGGTACTTGCGCCGATATCCCTACTATTGCGCACGATTGTGAAGCGGAGCAGATTGTCGTGGCAATTCCGAGCGCCACGCATGAAGAGCGTCAGCGTATCTATGACCTATGCATGAAGACAGGCCTTAGGGTCCTCACGCTCCCCAATGTCCGCGATATTCCGCAGGATGGTGTAGGCAGGGTTGCCCTTCGTGAGGTCGAAATCAGTGACTTGCTTTCTCGAGAGGAGAAGTCGCTTGACCTTAACCAGATGGGTTATGTTACCGGTAAGCGCATTTTGGTCACGGGCGGCGGCGGATCTATTGGCTCAGAGCTTGTACGTCAGTTGCTTCCGGCAAAACCTGCGCAAATCGTGTTGTTCGACATTTACGAGAACACTACCTACGAGCTATATCACGACATCATCAAGACCGCTCATGATCAAGGCACTGATATTCAAGTCTATATCGGCTCCATTACGCATCTCCCAGCGATTACCAAGGTCTTTGAGAAGTACCATCCTCAAGTTGTTTTCCACGCTGCAGCCCACAAGCACGTTCCTCTTATGGAACACAACGCCCGCGAGACAATCGAGAATAACGTTTTTGGCACGCTCAACGTCGTGCGTCTTGCCGACAAGTACCAGTGCAGCCATTATGTGCAGATTTCTACCGATAAGGCGGTTAATCCCACTAACGTAATGGGTGCCACCAAGCGTATGGACGAGATGATCGTTCAGTATTACGCGGCAAACAGTAAGACCATCTTTACGGCTGTTCGCTTTGGCAATGTTCTGGGTAGTCATGGATCGGTTATTCCGTTGTTTAAGCGCCAGCTTCGTGAGGGTGGCCCTATCACCATTACGCACAAGGACATCACGCGTTACTTCATGACCATCCCCGAGGCTAGTAAGTTGGTCATTACTGCTGGCGCACTTGCTCATGGCGGCGAGATCTTTGTTCTGGACATGGGTGAGCCGGTCAAGATCTATGACCTTGCCATCAACCTTATTACGCTGAGCGGTCTTAAGCCTGGCAAAGATATCCAGATCAAAGAAGTCGGCCTGCGTCCTGGCGAAAAGATGTACGAGGAGCTCCTTATGGACAATGAGCAGCTCCTGCCTACCAAGCATTCCGAGATTCGCATCTCCACAGCCGAGGCCGACAAGATGGAAGAGATTAAAGACAAGCTTGAGAAGCTTCATGACTGCCTCGACAAGGATAACGACACGGTTAAGTCCGTGCTCGCTGAGGTTGTACCTACATATCATCCGCAGTTTAACGATTAGGGATAAGGAGTCACGATGGACATTAAGCCCTTTGAGAACAAGGTTTGGCTAAGCTCGCCTACCATGCACGGCGATGAGCTCAAATACATTACCGAGGCATATGAGACCAACTGGATGTCGACGGTAGGCGAGAATATCAACGAAATCGAACGCCAAATGGCCGAAAAGATTGGTTGCGGCTATGCCGTTGCCCTTTCTTGCGGTACTTCTGCCTTGCATCTTGCCATGAAGCTCGCTGGAATTAAGCCCGGTGATGAGGTCCTTTGCAGCGATATGACGTTCGACGCAACGGTGAACCCAGTTGTTTACGAGGGCGGTGTCCCTGTATTTATCGATACTGAGCGAGACACTTGGAATATGGATCCCGTCGCTCTTGAAAAGGCTTTCGAACTGCATCCGACTGCAAAGGTCGTTGTGGCGGCGCATCTTTACGGAACGCCTGGCAAAGTCGAAAAGCTTCGTTCAATTTGCGATGCGCACGGGGCTGTCCTTGTTGAGGATGCTGCTGAGTCACTTGGCGCCACGTATAAGGGTCGTCAGACTGGTACGTTTGGTGACATCAGCGCCATTAGCTTTAACGGCAATAAGATCATTACCGGTTCCGCTGGTGGCATGCTTTTAACTGATAGCAAAGAGGCAGCCGATAAAACGCGCAAATGGTCGACCCAGTCGCGTGAAGCCGCTCCCTGGTAGCAGCATGAGGAGCTTGGTTATAACTATCGCATGAGCAATGTAATTGCCGGTGTCGTGCGTGGCCAGATTCCGTATCTGGAGGAGCATATTGCCCAAAAGAAGGCTATTTACATGCGTTACAAAGAGGGCTTTAAGGGTCTGCCGGTGAGCATGAACCCCTATGACCCTAACGTTTGTGAGCCGAACTTCTGGCTTTCTTGCCTACTAATAGACCCTGACGCAATGTGCAAACAGGTTCGAGGCGAGAGTGAGGCACTTTACGTAAGGGAGCCTGGCAAGAGCTGTCCTACCGAGATTCTTGAGGCTATTGCTGCCTTTAACGCCGAGGGTCGTCCAATCTGGAAGCCTATGCACATGCAGCCTATTTATCGCATGAATGCTTTCGTAACGCGCGAGGGCAATGGTCGAGCTAAGACCAACGCGTATATTTCCGGCGGTGCAACGGGTACAGATGGCTTGCCTTTGGATGTGGGCGCCGATATCTTCCATCGTGGTCTCTGTCTGCCCTCCGACAGCAAGATGACGCCCGAACAACAGGACGTGATCATCGAAGTGATTAGGCGTTGTTTTGAGTAGGTCGGGTAACGAAACTTTCTACCAACGTTATGGTAAACGGGTCATTGACCTGTGCCTGTCTCTTGTCCTGCTTATTCTCTTCTGGTGGGTACTGGCAATCGTGGCAATTCTGGTGCGTGTGAAATTGGGCGGCCCTGTGCTGTTCAAACAGCCTCGCCCGGGCAAGGATGAAAAGATATTCAAGCTGTATAAGTTTCGTACTATGACAGACGAGCGCGACGAAAAGGGGAATCTTTTGCCCGACGAGGTGCGCTTGACAAGGTTTGGCAAGGCTTTGCGTGCGACGAGCTTGGATGAGCTGCCAGAGGTGCTCAACATCGTGCGAGGCGAGATGGCTATTATCGGGCCGCGTCCGCAGCTGGTGCGCGATATGGTGTTCATGACGCCCGAACAGCGCAAGCGCCATTTTGTGCGGCCGGGTCTTTCTGGGTTGGCCCAGGTGAACGGGCGTAACGCCATTGCCTGGGATGACAAGCTTGCCTACGACCTGGACTATATCGAGCACATTACATTCGCGGGTGATGCCGCCATTTTCTTTAAGACCCTCGCCAAAGCCTTCTTGAAACATGAAGGCATTACCGAGGACGGCATGGCCACCTCCGCCGACTACGGCGACTATTTGCTTGCCGAGGGCCGCGTGACGTGCGAAGAGTACTACGACCTGCAAGAGCAGGCGAAGAAACTATTGAACGAAACGGTCGTGATTCAGTGAGGGAAAACGCTCAGGAGTTCGGCCTTGTATCCGTCGTAATGCCATCCTACAACTCTGAAGACTTTATTGCGGAAAGCATAAAGAGCGTACAGTCGCAGACATACGGCGACTGGGAGCTGCTGATCGTTGACGATTGCTCGACGGACGGCACCGTCGCTGTCGCTGAGGCGATAGCCATGGATGACTCGCGCGTCCACGTTTTCTCAAACGAGCGCAACTCGGGCGCGGCATGCTCGCGTAACTGCGCGCTTCGAGAGGCAAAGGGCGACTGGATCGCCTTTCTGGACAGCGATGACCTTTGGGGGCCGGACAAGCTGGAGAGGCAGCTCGCGTTCATGCGCAAAAGCGGCTGCAGATTTTCGTACACGGAGTATGAGACGATGGACGAGGGCGGAGAGTCCCAAGGGCGTCGCTTCTCGGGGCCTGCGCTTATTACACACTCAGGCATGCGCCGTTATTGCTGGCCAGGGTGTTTGACCGTAATGTACGATGCGCATGAGGTCGGCCTGGTGCAGATAGCCGACCTGAAAAAGCACAACGACTATGCCATGTGGCTGAAGGCGGCCAAGAAAGCTGACTGCATGCTGTTGCCTGAGGTGCTCGGGCGATATCGGGTGAGAACGTCTTCTGTCTCGCACGGAGTTGGACTCAGGGGCCAGGTCGCTCATCTCTACGTTCTCTGGCACGAGGGCGAGGGCATGTCGGCTCCGCTCGCTTGCTGGAGGACATTCATAAATCTGGTTTTTGGTGCGTACAAGAAGATGAAGTACGTCAGCAACTGTGACTGAACATGCGAGGCAAGGCTTTCTATAGATGGAAATTACTAAACAGATAAAGACGGTCGGCATTATCGGGCACTTTGCTGAGGGGCTCGACATGGCGGATGGTCAGGTCGTGAAGACTCGAACTGTCCGTGAGTTGTTGCGCGATGTCTGCGGGAATGAGAATGTCAGATCTGTCGACACGCGTGGGTGGCAGAAGCACCCGATTGCACTTATTCGTGAGTGTACCGAACTCGCGAAGTTCTCTGATGTCCTCATTATGCTTCCGGCCCATAACGGACTGAAAGTCTTTGCGCCTTTGCTCATTAACTTGCGGAAGCGACATGGCTGTAAAGTCGTGTATTCAGTTATCGGCGGGTGGCTCGCCGAATTTATAGCCGGACAGTCTTTGCTCACGAAGAAGCTCAAATCGTTCGATGCGATACTGGTTGAGTCCCAACGAGTTAAGGCTCTGCTCACCGATCAAGGCTTCGAAAACGTGCTCGTCGCATATAACTACAAGCGCCTGCCACTTCTCGAATCCTCCGAACTTGAGAAGCCATCCGGTGAGCCATGGCCTTTAGCGGTCTTCTCCCGCATCTACGAGGACAAAGGCATTGACGACATCGTGTGGGCTGTGCGCAAGGCGAACAACCAGCTTGGTCGTCGCGCCTTCAGGCTCGACATTTACGGAAACGTCCTAGCCGAGTACAAGGAGCACTTCCACGCGCTCATGGCAGACTGCGACGTCTCCGAGGTCGCCTACAAGGGCGTGGCGCCCGCGGGCGAGAGCACTTCGGTCCTCAACGGGTACCTTGCCCTGACCTTTCCAACGAGGTGCCCGGGCGAAGGCGTCCCAGGCACCGTGGTCGATGCTTACTGTGCCGGTATCCCCGTAATTGCGTCGCAATGGCCAAGTTATGCCGAGATGGTCCAAGAAGGCGAAACGGGCTTGACGTATGAATTCTGCAATCGTGAGGCGTTGCTGGATATCCTACTTAATCCCAGGCTGCCCAAGCAGCTGCTTGAAATGAAAAAATCTTGCCTTCACAAGGGGCACGACTACTCGTACGAAACGGGCTTGAGGACATTCAAGCTTCTTGTTGAAAGCAATTTCGATGTGCACAAACAATAAACCTCAGCGACTGCTCTGCATTGTGTCGAATATGGACACAGGTGGTGCTGAAACATTCTTAATGAAGATGTATCGACAGCTAGATCGAACGCGTTATCAGATGGACTTTGTTGTTTCCGGCGATAAGCGAGGCTATTACGAAGACGAAATCGAACGCCTTGGAGGCAGAGTTTTTAGAATCACTCGTAAAACGAAAGATTTTTCTGCCTACCGACGCGAGCTCACACTTGCAGTTCGTGATGATGGATGCCCCAACGTGCTTCGTATTGGATCGGATGCACTTTCAGCAATAGATCTCTGGGTTGCCAAGAAAGCGGGTGCATCTCGACTTTTTATGCGTTCAAGTAACGCCAGTGACGGCAAGGGTGTTATTGGTCAGTTTATTCAGAAAGCTATTCGCCGCCCTTTGACTTCAATTGCAGATGTAAAGATTGCACCTTCTGACCTTGCTGCCGAATATGCTTTTGGTCCTAAAGCAATTAGGCGAGGTGAAGTTCGTTATCTTCACAATGCTCTTGATCTTAATCAATATCAGTTTTCTCTTGAAATGCGTAGGTCAATTCGCAATGAACTCGGTTTAAACGACAATTCTCTTGTTGTTGGACATGTTGGGCGCTTTACTGCTCAGAAGAACCATGAATTCCTTCTTAAAGTATTTGCTGAATTACTAAAACAAAGATCTGACGCCCGTCTCGTGTTGGTGGGCATGGGAGAGCTTGAGCACAATATTCGTGAGAAAGCAAAAGTTTTGGGAGTACTTTCTAATATCATTTTTACTGGCCTGCGCTCTGATATCCCGGCTTTATTGTCTGCATTCGATGTTTTCGTTCTGCCATCATTATATGAGGGCATGCCAAATGTCGTAATTGAAGCTCAGGCCGCAGGCCTTCATTGCGTCGTTTCTGACACGGTAACGAGAGAAGTAAATGTCACAGGCGATGTTGCGTTCCTGCCCTTTACTGATACTGATCTTTGGGTTAATTCGGTGTTGTGTGCTGGCGAAGCAGCAAGAGTTGATAAACGAAATCAGATGGCAGATGCCGGTTATGACATCAATGAAGAAGTCAAGCGATTCGTTACCCTGGTCTATGGAGCCGACGATAACGCTCGGGAGTTACAGTAAATGATTCCATATTTAACCTTTATCATCATTGCTGGAATCGTTGCCCTTATCTATAGGGGCGTTTGCGAGGGCGGAGATATCCGAAAGAGCGATGGGCTAAAGGATGTTAACTGGACGCCTTACGCCGCCTGCCTTTGCGTCGCCCTTATCTGTTTTGTGGCTGTCCGCGATATTACAGTCGGAGCGGATAATCCAAATTACCTCGGATCCTTACATTACTATGCGGGCATCTCGTGGGGTGAGGTGTTTACCGCTAAGCTCGTATGGCCATACGATTATGAACCGCTTTACTTCCTGCTTACGAAAATTTGCGCTCATTTCTTTTTATCTGACCATGCATTCTTTTTTATTATCGGTATTTTGATTTATCCACTGGTATTTGATTTTTTTATACGCTATAGCGAATCTCCCTATGTCAGCTTTCTCATCTACTGCGCTTTAAGTCTCTTTGCATATAGCCTAGGTGTTTACCGCCAGATGATTGCTCTTTCGATTTGTTTATTTTCAACTCGTTGGATCGACTCTAATAAACCAATTCCATTTGTTCTCACCATAGTTCTTGCCATGGCCTTCCATTCATCATCGATATGCTTCGCTCTTCTCTGGTTTTACAAAAAAATAGATGTAATGCACTTACTTAAGATTGCGATTCCTGTCTCCTTTCTCTTCCTTGCTCTTGGGCGCGCTTTGGCAATGGTGGCTGTAAAGATTTTTCCGCAGTATGCTCATTTTGTTGGTTCTAAATATGATGTTGAAGGCGGAAGCTTTAGCATGCTCGTCATTCTCTTATTTGTGGCGGTTGTTGTTCTTTACGCGCTTCGGGATACGAATGATTTCGAAAAAAGTCCTCAAATGGTGAAGGTCTCTATTTTTGCGCTGAGTCTAGCGCTGTGTCTCCAGGCTGCATCATATTCAATGGTCATCATGGGACGTGTTCTCTCTTATTATTCTATTTTCTTAGCCATTCTTATTCCTTATTTGATGATGCATTGTTTTGGCAGACATGGACGAGTGCTGAGTTTTTATTTCGTAGTACCTATCTCCATCGCTTTATTTGCCAACAGTATGTCAACTTTAATTTAGTCATCCACTGTAATTCAGGAGTTTCAAGTGAACAAGCTTTCAAAGTTTATTAATAACCCTTGGATAGCATACGTTTTCGCTGCTGGATATGGGCTCACCAATTGGGTCCCCGATGAGCCCCATCTAAAGGCAATGTTTAGGGGGACGGTTGGTGAAAAGCTCGATCTTAAAAATCCAAAGACATTCAATGAAAAGCTTCAGTGGCTTAAATTGCATGATAAGAACCCCCTTTATAACACTCTAGTGGATAAGTATCGAGTGAAACCTTGGGTCGCGGAGCGTATCGGCGTGGAGCATGTCACCAAGACCTACGCGATGTGGGAGGAAGTTGAGGATATCGATATCACGGATCTTCCTGACCGGTTCGTACTCAAGACAAATCACGATTGCGGAGGCGTTGCCATCTGCAGCGACCGAAGTACCTTTGATCTCGATGCTGCGAAGAAGAAGTTGGCGAAACACCTTAAGACCAATTACTTCTGGCGCACCCGTGAATGGCCATATAAGGACGTGAGGCCCTGCGTGTTCGCGGAGGAGTATCTCGATCCCGACGAGGGGAAGGGCGACCTGTACGACTACAAGCTCTTCCGCTTCTCCAACGGCAGGCTGATCACGCTTGCGATGACCGATCGCTTCACCGACGGCGTACTCAGCAAGACATTCTTCGACGAAGAGTGGCATGCGCTGCCCATTTCCGAGGGCGGCCACCCGATGCGGACGGAGCTTGGGAGACCCGCCGCCTTCGAGCAGATGAAGGCCATGGCCGACCGCCTGGGCGAGGGATTCTCCTTCGTACGCGTCGACTTCTACGAGTCGGGCGGGAATCTCTACTTCGGCGAGATGACGTTCTACCCTAATTCCGGCTTCGAGCATTTCGAGCCGAGCGAATGGGATAGGAAGTTTGGCGATTGGATCGATCTGGAGAAAATTCGGGGGGGGGGATGGCTCCTTGTGAATGATTCCTGGGCGCTCTGGGCGCATGCGAGGCCTGTCACTGAGAGTTGTCCCGCAGACTACAAAGTCAGCTGTTTTAATGGCGTTCCAAAGCTCATCGAAGTTCATCGCGGACGTTTTTCCGACCATACGTGCGATTATTTCACTCCTAGCTGGGATTCCTTGCCTGATCTCGAATGGGATGACATCCCCAAGTCCAAAGATACGATTACTGCCCCCTCTAGACTTCAGGAGATGATCTATTGCAGTTCAGTTCTTACCGAGGGGTTCCCAGAGATGCGTGCTGATTGGTATTTGGCGGGGGATAAGCTCCTTTTCGGCGAGCTTACGCTATTCAGCGATGGCGGTTTTGGTGTCATCGATGACGACACCGACTCTCTGTTTGGTTCTTATATTGACCTTGACTTGGCTTATGGTAATAAATGATTGAAGGATGATGACTGACGAATTAAGTAAAAAAGCTTCTTCTGCCGCTAAATGGTCTCTTGTGACCGAGGTGGTCGTCAAGCTCATATCACCGCTCACCCAAATCGCCCTCGCGCATATCTTGGCGCCGGAGGCTTTCGGAGTCGTCGCGACTGTCACGATGGTGACCAGCTTCGCCGACATGCTCTCCGATGCTGGTTTCCAGAAATACCTCATTCAGCATGAGTTCGAGGACAAAGACCATCTCTATCGCAGCGCAAACGTCGCCTTTATGACGAACTTGGTCATCTCGCTCGCGCTTTGGATCCTCGTCGGGATCTTTAACGAGCCTCTCGCGGCTCTCGTTGGCAACGACGGGCTCGGAATCGTGCTCATCGTCGCCTGCGCTTCTCTTCCCCTCACGGCCCTGAGCAGCATCCAGCTGGCTCTCTTCCACAGGACGTTCTCCTTCAAGGAACTCTTCGTAGTTCGCGTCGCAGTGGCTCTTGTTCCCCTTGTCGTTACAGTCCCCTTGGCACTTTTTGGCTTCGACTTCTGGTCGCTTGTGATCGGGACAATCGTCGGTAACCTGGTGAATGCGCTTGTTCTTACCCTCAAGTCCGACTGGAAGCCATCGCTTTTCTATTCCCTCATCGAGCTGAGGGAGATGATTTCGTTCAGCGCGTGGACGCTCCTCGAGCAGTTCTCCATCTGGCTCACTTCCTGGATGGGCACGTTTATCGTAGGTTCACTGTTGACGTCGTATTATCTCGGTCTGTATAAGACTTCGATTTCTATGGTTAACACCGGCATGGGAATCATTACGAGTGCGACCACCCCCGTGCTTTTCGCCGAGCTTTCCCGTAGGCAGGGTGACAACGAGTCGTTCCAGTCTGCTTTCTTCCGCATGCAGGGGAAGGTGGCCCTGTTCGTTGTGCCGCTCGGTTTCGGGATTTTCCTCTACCGCGACTTTGTGACCGCGCTTGTGCTCGGGCCTCAGTGGTCCGAGGGGTCCCTTATGTTCGGCCTGTGGGCCCTGAGCAGCGCCGTCGTGATTCCGATTGGCTACTATGCGAGCGAGGTCTTCAGGGCTAAGGGCAGGCCGAAGCTTTCTTTTGCCTCCCAAGTCGCCTATCTTCTGATCATGGCGCCTGTCACGTACTATGCGGCGTCACTGGATTTCGAGTCCTTTGCTTTATACAGCTCGCTTTTACGCCTCGTTGCTATCGGTATCGATATCTACATTCTCAAAGCCTTCATCAAGTTCCCCGTCGGCAATATGATTGCCCGCTTGTTGCCCATCTTCATTTGTTCCGCCCTGATGATTGCCGCCGGCTGGATTCTTGCCGACTTCGGTGTCCCGACAATCGTGGGGATATTCGCTTGTGTTGTCGTTTACGCCCTGTGCTGCGAGGTCTTCCCGTCGACCCGCGCACAACTCAATGGGCTTCTTTCGAGAATCATTAGATAAGAAAGGTATGGTCCTCGTGTTTGTGAAACGGAACCGGGGGGGGGAGTCCAGATTGGTCGCGATATGGGGAAGACGCTTCTCCTCTGACGGACCATGCGCTCAGGTTTCTTTGGGTCTTCCGAAAGGCCCAGCGCTCTTCCAATCCCATCTGGAGATTGATGCTACAGCATATACGCGAAAAGTATGGGCTCGAGATATCCCGCTCAACCGATATCGGACCGGGCCTTTACCTGGGACACGCCTACAACATCACGGTGAACCCGGCTGCCATCATCGGCTCGAATTGCAACCTGCATAAGGGCGTGACCATCGGGCAGGAGAACCGCGGGAAACGCAAAGGAGCACCGGTTATAGGAGATTGCGTCTGGATTGGAGTTAACGCGACATTAGTTGGCAGAATCACGGTGGGAGACGATGTCCTTATTGCCCCTGGAGCGTACGTGAACTGCGATGTTCCTAGCCACTCGATTGTGCTGGGCAATCCCTGTCGTGTAATTCCGAGAAATAACGCTACCGAAGGATATATCAACCGCAAGGTGCAACTTTATAAACAGTTTTTAACTTAGAAGGAGCTATACGTATGGAACAAAATAAGATTCTAGTTACCGGAGCCGCCGGCTTTATCGGCGCCTTCCTCGTCAAGAAACTGCTCGAGGAGACCGATGACGCGATCGTCGGCCTTGATAACCTAAACAGCTACTACGACCCCGGCATCAAGGACGCGCGCCTGCGCATGCTCGCCGAGGCCGATGCCGACGGCCGCTTCACCTTCGTGCGCGGCGACCTTTGCGACGCCGCCCCCATCGAGCGCCTGTTCGCACAGAACGGCTTTGACGTCGTGGTAAACCTCGCAGCTCAGGCGGGAGTCCGCTACTCCATCGACAACCCGCGTGCCTACCTGGAAAGCAATCTTGTAGGCTTTTTCAACATCCTCGAGGCCTGCCGCCATCACCCCGTGAAGCACCTCGTCTACGCCAGCTCCAGCTCGGTCTACGGCGGCAACAAGAAGGTGCCGTTCTCCGAGGAGGACCGCGTGGACTCGCCGGTGTCGCTCTACGCCGCCACCAAGAAGTCCAACGAGCTCATGGCCGCCGCCTACTCCAAGCTCTACTCCATCCCCGCGACCGGCCTGCGCTTCTTCACGGTGTACGGCCCCATGGGCAGGCCCGACATGGCCTACTTCGGCTTCACTGAGAAGCTGCGCCGCGGCGATACTATCAAGATCTTCAACATGGGCGACTGCCGCCGCGACTTCACCTACGTCGACGACATCGTCGAGGGTGTGAGGCGCGTCATGGACGCCGCGCCCGAGGTGAAGATGGGCGAGGACGGCCTGCCGCTCGCCGCCCACCGCGTCTACAACATCGGCAACTCCCATCCCTTGAACCTTCTCGACTTCGTCGACACGCTGCAGCGCGTGCTGGTGGAGGAGGGCGTGCTCCCGGCAGACTACGACTTCGAAGTCCACAAGCAGCTCGTGCCCATGCAGCCCGGCGACGTGCCCGTCACCTACGCCGACACCACGGCACTCCAGCGCGACCTGGGCTACAAGCCCGCGACGCCGCTCGAGGACGGTCTGAGGGCCTTTGCCAAGTGGTATAAGCGCTACTACAACATTTAGGAAATCATGGCCTTGTAACAGGGGCCATTTTTCGTGCGAATTAATGTTCTTTGACAATTGGAGAATGACATGAAGATCGCTGTCGCCGGTACCGGCTACGTCGGCCTGTCCCTCGCTGTCCTGCTCTCACAGCACAACGAGGTCCACGCGCTGGACATCGTGCCCGAGAAGGTCGAGAAGATCAACAACTACATATCGCCCATCCAGGACGACGAGATCGAGCGCTTCCTGGCGGAGGCTAAGGCGGGGGAGCGCCAGCTCGACCTGCACGCCACCGTCGACGTTGCCGAGGCCTACGCGGGCGCCGACTACGCCGTCATCGCCACGCCCACCAACTACGACTCGGACAGGAACTTCTTCGACACGAGCTCCGTCGAGGCCGCCATCGCCGCCGTGCGCTCGGTTAACCCGGAAGCCTGGATCGTCATCAAGTCGACCATCCCCGTCGGCTACACCGCTGACCTGCGGGAGAGGCTGGGTGATAGCAAGATCTTCTTCAGCCCCGAGTTCCTTCGTGAGAGCAGGGCGCTCTACGACAACCTGCACCCCAGCCGCATCGTGGTGGGCGCGCCGAAGGACGATCCCGAGGCCGTCGCCGCGGCGGAGAGGTTCGCCGGCCTGCTCGCGGAGGGCGCCGACCCCGCCGAGCTGGAGCGCGTGGACGCCGACGGCTCCAAGGGCATCCCGGAGCTGGTGCTGGGCACCACCGAGGCCGAGGCAGTGAAGCTCTTCGCCAACACCTACCTTGCGCTGCGCGTGGCCTACTTCAACGAGCTCGACACCTACTGCGAGGTGCGAGGCCTCAACACCCGCGACGTCATCGACGGCGTGTGCCTGGAGCCGCGTATCGGCAGCCACTACAACAACCCCAGCTTCGGCTACGGCGGCTACTGCCTGCCCAAGGACACCAAGCAGCTCCTCGCCAACTACAAGGATGTGCCCCAGAACCTGATCGAGGCCATCGTGGACGCCAACCGCACCCGCAAGGACTTCGTTGCAGACGAGGTGCTGCAGATGGTCTGGGACCGCGTGTACGCCGGCAAGGAGAAGCCGGTCGTGGGCGTCTACCGCCTGACGATGAAGTCCAACTCCGACAACTTCCGCGCGAGCTCCATCCAGGGCGTCATGAAGCGCGTGAAGGCCAAGGGCGTGCCCGTGGTGGTCTACGAGCCCACGCTGGACGCGCCGGAGTTCTTCGGCCCCGAGGTGACCCACGACCTGGAGGCCTTCAAGGCCGGCTGCGACGTGATCGTCGCCAACCGCTGGAGCGACGAGCTCGCGGACGTGGCGGACAAGGTGTACACGAGGGACTTGTTTAAGAGGGATTAGGGGAGAGCGGCTTGTGCAGGTCTTCCGCAATCTAAATACAGAAACTAAGTTGAGCACGGGGTGTATCGGCGCCAGCCGATACACCCCGTGCTCTGTCATCTCGCTATTTACAATAGCAGCTGCTGCCTCGAACTCGGTGGCGCTTGTCATCAAGGGTGACAAAATGCAGTGATTAACTATGACAAAAGTTAATCACTGCATTTATATAAATCCATGCCGATGCCATCATAGAAAACATTGCGTATAACGCGGTCTGTGTAGACATGGGAAAGGCCAGCATATGGCAGCGTCGTTGGTCGGATCGGTAGTAACAAAGCTGCGTCGGGGCGAATGTTGGCCCCGACGTCCACATACCATATCGGCGGTGTCCTTTTGCGATATTTTTCAGCGCTCAAGCGAGCAAATACTCAAAGCTGACAGCAAAGGAACTGCTTGCAGAAACTAAACTGTTTCTAGGTTGTATGTACGAAAGGAAGCGGCTATGGATGAATATACAAAACTTTCCATCCATAATCATTTTAATAACAAATCGGCCGATTTGACCATTGATCGCCCGATAGGTAGTGAAGCGAAATTTGATCTGCAAACTGGATATGATCAGATAAGAGAAGCAAAAGCTGCCGATTATCAATTGCTCGCTCAAACAAATTCAAATAATCTCGATGTAGCAGCTTATCTCCTTATGAGAAAAATGGCTGCTTTACACAATATAGAGTTGCTGCCTGGCGTTGAAATCAATCTATTAAATTGGACGGATGAGAGCAAAGTCCTTCACGTAGTTGTTGTTCTTGACCCCGACTCGCAGCTACTTTCGTTCTCAAAGAACCTCAACTCGAACTTCATCTTCAACGGAAGATATGCACTCACAATAAACCAACTATGTGAATTGCTATGCGACAGGCGCGCGGTTATATGTGTCCACGGATTAAAGCAAGACGATCGTGGGCTTGCGGGTAATCCCCCAATGGCGCAAGAATTGCTAAGTATGAATAAATATTTCCCTGTCGCTATTGAGGACAACAGGTCATTTCACAAGCTATCACTCGAGCAACATATCAAGGATTTTTTGACTGAAGAACAAGTCAATTGGTTTGAAGCTGCAGCAGATATCTCATCTGTTGATAGGTCTGCCTTTGACGGACTGGTTTCACCTACTTATATGTGGGCAGGTGCGAGTTTTGACGATTTGTTCTACTCTGTGCTAATGGGCGATTGCCGCATGGTCCGAAAGGAAGATATTGTAAATAGGGTTTCCTATGTATCCCGCATAGTCATTGAAGATGGCATGGGCCTGAAGCATTCGGAAATTAGCTGCTCGCAAGGGCTTAATTGCATAATTGGCCCATCGGGCAGCGGGAAAACCCTCCTTCTCGATATCTTGAGTGCGAAGCTCAGGAACGCTCATCTTAGCTAACAAATTTCAAGTGTTGCAGACTACGATAATATTTATAACTCTTATCAAGTGCATCTTTATGGACCCAACGGAGAAGAGATTGACACTTCGGACGGTTTTGAAGTAGTTGAAGGTGAAAACCTCTATAACAAAGTCATTAAGGCCTACAGCTCGGAAAAAAGTGAGCTCATTAACGATATGGGCCTAGGAATTAATTCACAAGATTTTACGAAACTAGTTACCAACTTTACGGTTAGTATGAACAATTACCTCGCTGATTTGGCAAGCGCTGATAAAGCAAGGGCCGATGCGGGAGATGCTTTAGCACAGGCGAAAAGTGCTGCGCGATTCCTGTCAGCAAATGAAGTGAAGAGCGTGGACACTATTTCTTATAACCTAAATCCGAGTGATGCCGCTGCCATTGCTGAATTGGACATTAAAATCCAAAACTGCTCTAACGGAATCAAGACTGCAACGGAGCATTTTAATAAGTTAATCACTATTGCTAGTGAGAATGCTTTGTCTCATGGGTTGCAGACACAACTTATCCAGTTGCGTAATTCCTTTTTACTCGAATTGGAAACAAAAGCTAGTAATTTAAAGTCTATACACCTTGCCAAAACTCTTGATAAGAGAAAAAGAGAACTAATTTACGAAGCCGTTCAAACCTATAACGGGAAAGTGAGCGGGCAATTTCAGCAAGTTAATCAGAAGAAACAAGTATTAATAGATAAACTTTCTGAGCTAGCCTCCAATCTTTTGGAAGCGAAGAAAACAGAATTATGCTTGTTGGTGCCCGTTATAGACAAAGAAGATGCTACTAGATCAATTTCATTAGTAAGTGAAAATGACATTGCGCGACTGAAAATTGAAGACGTCAGATTATCCATAAATGACGAAAGCCGCATGAGAGAAGTATTTCCTAGTCACGTACGCACAAGAGCGGCTAATGGTAAAGCTAAGGCAGGAGAGTTTTCATACCCCCTGGATCTAACATCTCAAGCGTCGAACAAATCGATGCTTGAGCTATTTTACAAAGCAGGTATTAAGAATGGCCTTGTCATGAATCTACCTCTTGAAGATGTAATTGAATATGCAATCGAGCTTCGGGGCATGAACTGCCGCTACCGTTCTATTGAGGAATACTCAGCTGGAATGCTAAGCAAAATATATGTCTCCTACTTTCTCGATCGTACAATTCAAAAAGAAGGTAGCAATACAATTGTTTTGTATGATCAACCCGAATCTAACATGGAAAAGGAATTCTTGCCCCGTACTTTAGGCGACAAATTAAAGGAGTTGAGAAAAACTCATCAAATATTTGTAGCAACTCATGAGCCTCTGCTTGTAGTTAACGCTGATGCAAATGAAATTATTTTGGCAAACAACGATAAGAGAATTGATGCAACCAATTGTATCTCATATGAAAACCGATCGTTTGTAGGGGCACATGGAAAAAGAGAGCTTGTTGAGAGCGTTGCAAGCCTGATAGATGGGGGCACCGACGCCGTAAAACGGAGAAGCACTATCTACGAAGGGATGGTTCATCGATGACAGACATAGTCGTAAATAGTAAGGGCGAGCTGCTCATAGACGGGAAGGCGAAGCAAATCGACGATCTGACTCAAGATTTTCTTGAGAAACTCGTTGATGATTCCCTTAAGGGCGAAGTGTCATTTGATATTGATGGCGATATGCCCCTCGCGGCTTTTTTCAAAAAAATACAAGATGGTACTAAAGCAGGCTCTACGCTTAGAAAAATGATGGAAGAGCAGGAACAGAATGACGCCAGCATCGACACCGCTGCTGATGTTCCCGCTAAAGGGGCTGATAGCAATCCGTTTGGGAACAGCTTTTAATTGATTGAGATGCGATCTCGTTTTTTCATTAGCGAACTATGCTTCGCTATTTTTCGAAAGCTTTATTTTATAGCCCCCTGAAGGAAGGTTCTCTTTTGCCAAAAAGTAAAGTGATAACTGAAGCAGTCGACTCCGTCGTTCCCTTGGAGCAAACCCTTAGAAGACTAGAGGTTCTTGCTCACGATGTTGGCAATGAAGAACTTGAACGCTGGGCGGAATGTGAGCTTGCAGGCTATACAGATGGCGAAGTCCCAAGTTACAGAGTTTCTAAAGGTCTTAACTTCAGTTATTCGGGGATTAATAATGGCACTTTTAAGGTAAACAGCGTGCCGCTGCAAATTTGTTTCCTTAGCGAAAAGACCCTGAATGATCTCAAGGAAGTACCCTTTGCTGAAGGTATATCCGGCGTTGAAAGGTTAGCCGAAGGCGATTCAACAGTCCATCTCGACCGATCATATTTAGCGAGCGAGGTTTTAGAGCGTTCTGGCGGCGGTATTACGTGTCTCTCTATTTCTCAGAACTTTTCGCCAGATTTTTTTAATGGAATAAAAGGGGAGGTAACTACTCGTGCCATTAAGGCGTTAATGATGCTTGAAGACGAGTATGGATGCCTTGATGAACTTGGTATCGAGATTAAGTCCAAGAGAGAAACAGCAGATAACAATACGATAATTAATAACACTGTTTTAAATACTAGGGCTCCCGGTGATGAAGAGGCTAATTCTGCTGAAAAGGAGGGTTTTGGATCAAAGGTTGCCTGGAATGTCCTGGTGCCAATTATTACAGCAGTTGCAGGTTCTCTGGTAACGGCTATGTTGATTAGTTATTTCAAATTGTAATGAAATAGTAAAGATCTAAGTTATGCGGTAGATCGTCTATAAGGGCAAGCCGAACCCGGTCGAGGGCGTGCGCTGCCTGACGATGAAGTCCAACTCCGACAACTTCCGCTCGAGTTCCATCAGGGCGTCATTAAGCACATGAAGGCCAAGGGCGTGCCAGTGATGGTCTACGAGCCCAACTGGACGCTCCGGAGTTCTTCGACTTCGAGGTGATCCACGACCTGGAGGCCTTCAAGGCCGGCTGCGACGTGATCGTCGCGAACCGCTGGAGCGATGAGCTCGCGGACGTGTCGGACAAGGTGTACACGAGGGATCTGTTTAAGCAGGACTAGGGAAGAGAGGACTTTCCCAAGTTGGGCGGACTTAGCCTATAGCAAGATCATTCTGCATGAGGACGGGGGTATATCGGCTAACGCCGATATACCCCCGTCCTCGTTATTCTCACCAATTGCATCAATAGGCAATCACTAAGGTTGCTCTTCTTATAAACCGTCATGTTTTTAAGTAGGTGCAGAGCGCTGCTAGTGGTGTTAGCGTCGGAATAATTTAGCCAAATATAGTCGGCCGAGATTGACCAATCCCG
>UQDE01000023.1 GCA_900539735.1 uncultured Collinsella sp.
CGAGATAGCCCTCCTGGTCGAAATGCATGATCTCGATCTTCTCGGTTTCCTTCATTTGTCTCTCCTTTCTGGGGTTGTTTCCACATCCCCCATGCCAACGGGCATCAAAACCCGCTTACATTCCGTAACACTCAGCCGCTTTGGCCTTAAGCGCATTGACTGACTCTTCGTAGCCCTCTGCCTTGACCTCCATTTGCTTGGAGACGGCATCGAGATACGGGTGCACGTTCCATGACTTCAGACGCTCGGCGATCATGGCCGCAATCGTCTGGAAGAACACAAGATTGGGAATTGCGCTGAGCAGCGGAGCCACCTGAGGCACCGCAACCTCGTGAGCCCTACCCTTGGGATGGGCCGTGAGCAGCACCGTTTTTGCCGTAACGTTCGATAGCGCATCGGCGATATTCGCAAGACGCTCCGACCCCTGCGGATCGTCGACGATAAACACCAGATAGCCCGGAACGATCTGCATTTCGGGACCGTGGACGAACTCCTCGCCTTCGTGATGCATGGCAGGAATCTTGATGGTCTCGCTCAGCTTGAGCGCTGCCTCCTCGGCAACACCATAGTTGGGGCCGTTGCCGACGACCATGGCGGGCATGTGCTCAGAAAGCTCGAGCATGTGATCTTGGACATATGCCTCGGCGGTCTTGCACATCACGGCATTAGCCTGGATAGCCTCGCGCAGGTCATCAAGACGCTGAGCAACGCCCTTGGCGTCAATCGTTCTGCGCGCCTGACCGCCGTAAATACCAAAGAGCACCAGGTACTCAACGAGAACCTCGACGCCCAGAGTCACAAAGTCCACCGACTCGACGCCCACACCGTAGTCAAGAACGATGTCAGCGTGTTCCTTGATGGGTGCCTCGACGTTTGCCGTGAGCGCAACTGCAGCCATATCGTGTGCGCGCATGTAATCGAGCGCCGCAATCGTATTGGTTGAATAGCCGCTCTGCGAGACGGCAATGTTAAGCGCATGCTGTGGATAGGTGTGTTCAAAATCGACGAAGGCCTCGGGCGTCACAACGGACACCTGCATCTGCAGCGCATCTTGCAGGTAATCGCGGGCGCAATCCGCAGCATGGCGCGACGAACCCGAAGCAACGATGCGCAGCGCGTCAAAAGAACCGGACTGGAAAATATCAACGAGCTGCGCTACCAGCTCAGACGAACGCTCGAGGTTCTCTCCCATACGCACATGGGCAAGCTGAACGTAATCGAGCATCTTCATCGTCTCACCTCGTAACGAATCATTAGTATTTGATACCAATCACAGTTACAGGTTACGGCTTTTTAATACCTCTTTGTCGATTAATTTATCCCCTTCGGCGAACGGTCGATTTTGAGCCATGTAAGGTTGTATATACAGCTGACCCAACGATCAAAACTGGTTAGTTTCCCAGCCGTTATTCACAAAATACCAGCTAGTACGTATAGGTGTAGCCGCCCGTATCGCCACGATTGAAGGACTTTACATACTCGATAGCCTGACCGCTCGCGTCATAGCTCACGCATTCCAAAAGCAAAACAAGATCGCCCTGTTCCAGTCCAAGGAGGCCGGCATCTCGTGCGCCCAGTGCCTCGATATCGAGCTTTTCCTGTGCCATGACTGGCTTTCGGCCCAGCATCTCATAGGTCTCGTACAAACTGAAGACCGACACGTCAATATCTTCGATGGTTGGGAACAGCAGGCAGGGAATCAGCGCCGTCTCAATCGATACGGGGCTACCGTTTATGCAGTTCAGGCGTCGAACGGAATAGAGCAGGTCGTCCTCGGCGATGCCAAACAGGTCGGCGTAATATGGCCCCGCATAACGCTTGGAACGCGCGAGAATACGGACGGACGGCTCGCCGCCCGAAGCACGGACCGATTCACGGAAACCGACCGTGCGTTCAAAAAAAGCAGGTACTTTCTGCGCCACAAAGGCACCTTTTCCCCGAACACGGCGAATCTGCCCGCGTCGAACCAGCTCATCGACAGCGCTTCGGATGGTCAAGCGTGTCGTACCAAATTCCTCGGCGAGGTCTTTTTCGGACGGAATCATGGAACCCGTGGGATATGCACCGCGCTCGATACGTTCCTCGATGCAGCGTCGAATGCGCATATAAACCGGGGTGGCATCTACTGTTTCAGCCATTGTTCACCTGCCACGCTCCTCATGCCGTTCTCTTCGCCGTTATCGGCAAAGCGGAACTTTGTGGGCAAAATCACCGATTTGCAATGCTCCACAAAACGCATGTCCTTATCAAATTCGATCGAGCTCTCATAGAACACCGGCGTTCCCTCTTCTTGCTGGAGCAGCTCGGCCTCTTCGACGTTCAAACGCGAGATGGAGATATGCTCACGTCCATGCTCAACGCGCACGCCACCTTCTTTGAGCAAGACATCGTAAAGGCTCTCACACTCAAAATCGTGCTCGGGAAGCGATGGGCACAGGGACAGGTTAACGTGAGCGGTCTCGATTGACGCCGGCTCGCCCTCAATAAGTCGAACGCGCTGCATGCGGAGCAAGGGAGCGCCTACAGCCACCCCAAGCTTGTCGGCAAGCGCCTCATCCGCCTCGATGGTCCCGGTGGAAACCAGACGAGAAGAGGGGTGCAGGCCGGCAGTCCGCACAGCATCGGAAAAGTTATACGTTTCCTGGAAGATGTTCAGCGGCTTGGGAGGACACACATACGTGCCCGATCCGCGACGGCTCTCGAGCGTTCCACACGAGATAAGCCGCGTGATACCGGCACGCAACGCCGTACGCGAAACGCCAATCTCTTCGCACAGCACGCGCTCGGCCGGCAGGCGATCGCCGCCGCCAAGCTGATGGTGCTGGATATACCAAAGAATTCCCTCAACAGCATGATCTTTGGGGGGAATTGCATAAGATTCGCCTGCCATTGCACAGACTCCTCATTCAGAAACGTATGCCGCCAAAATTAGGCCAGCCCTCCCATGGCATCAAATTCTGCCTTGATCTTCTCGGCGACATTCCGATACGACTTATATAGACTTGAATCGCGTTTGACTTCGTCGGTCATAACGGGAATCTCTAATTTGGAAACCTCGTCTTTTCCCGTCTGAACCGCCACAACAACGCCCATACCAAGACACATATTACGCTTGGCAGCATTTATTTTTGCTGCCTTGGCAGGATTTGCCAGGATACGCTGGGCAAATTCCTGTTTAGAGACCGCTTCTTCGGCCTCCGGATCGCCCGCCTCGGCCACTTCGCACTGCAACACGTCCGCATAGTCAAAAATCTTCGGCTCGCCGCCGCGCTGATGCACGGCCCACTTGCGGCGCGTGGCATCCTGGTAGATGGCCGGCAAAAATGTAAACCGCGGCGGGTCCAAAATCGTATCCGTGATGGTAAACACATCGGGATCAAAGGCATCCTGCGGGTTTTTCTTCTTGAACAGCCCCATATCAGCCTCCCGTACTAGCATTAAACAACTCAAGCTGAATATAGCACCAATTTCAAGCCGCTGCCTTACCCTATCGGTGCGCGGCGTCTAAGGCTCGCCCAGCGGAAGAGTTAACGGACGAGGGCCGGGGTGCCTGCCTTGTTTTGAGAAGTGGGCTCCGCGAACTTCTCAAAACAAGGCAGGCACCCCGGCCCCGCCGGCAAATAGCGGACACTCCGCATGCAATCTATGCAAACAAACAAGTACGCTTAGCTACATTCGGTAAGTTCGAGCACGCTGCCCTTAACGATAAGCGCCGGCTCCAGGACGACCTCTTCGGCACGCCTGCCGCCCCTACCGGCAAGACGCTTGGACATGCAGCCAAAAGCATGCTCCGCAAGGACACCAGGATCCTGCTCAATGGCGGTCAGCGCCGGCTCAAAGAGAACGTCGGCCGCCGAGTTGTCATAGCTCACCACCGAGATATCGCCCGGGATGCTCTTCCCCATCTCGTGCAAGCGCTTGAGCAGACCGAGGGCGATGTTATCCGAACTTGCGAACACAGCGGTGGCATCAGTTGCGAGCACCGCCTCCGAGGACTCGTAGGCACTCGGAATGTAGTACTCGCTCTCAAACTCCAAACGTGCGTCGATAGGCAGGCCAACCTCGCGCAGCGCGCGCTCATAGCCGGCAAGTCGCTTACGCCCCGTATTGGAACGGCGCGCGTTAACCAAGCAGGCAATGCGACGGTGGCCTTGCTCGATCAGATAGCGGGTGGCCATATAGCCGCCCATCTCGTGGTCGAACATCACCTTGTCACACTCGAGCCCCTCAATGGCACGGTCGACCATTACCGCCGGGATGGGCAGGTGGCTGACTTCTTCGCGCAGGGCGCGGTCGTCGGAGAACTCGTCACCCACCACCAGAAAGACGCCATCAACGCCGCGCGTCACCAGCTGGCGCAGCAGCTCCAGATCGTCATCGGCGCTGCCGCCCGAGCTGGTAATGAAGAGCGCATAGCCGTCCTCGCGGCAGCGCTTTTCCAGGCTACCGGCGAGCGAGGCAAAAAAGCGGCTCTCGATGTTAGGGACGATAAGGCCCAGCGTGCGCGACTCGCGCATGACCAGGCTGCGCGCAATCTGGTTGGGAACATAGTGGTTGCGCGCCGCGACCTCCTTGATGAGCTTGCGGTTTTCTTCCGAGATGCGACAGGGCCGATTATTGAGAACAAGCGAGACCGACGAGGGGGAAAGCCCCACCTCCTGGGCGATCTGCTTGAGGGTGACTTTGTTTGCCATCTCGCTCCTTCCGGGTTTACGCGCAATCTCTTGAAAGTATAGCGACTGCCCATCTACCTCGGTGATAAACACTTTACCAATCCGGTGGACGGCTGTTTTATCGCCGTCAGCGCACCAAATCCGTCCAGGTGGGGTATATTGCAATCGATTGATGACAACAACCACCAAAAGGCGGATATTCGTATGCACGAGAACGACTTTTTTAACGAGGACCTGCTTTGCGCGCTCGCCGGCGTTGCCGGCGAGGACAACGTACTCATGAGCGAGCCCATGCGCGAGCACACCACGTTTAAGATCGGCGGCCCGGCCGATGTCTTTGTCACGCCCGATACCGAGCAGGGCCTCGTCGCCACGCTCGATACCTGTTATCGCTGCGATCTACCGCTCACCATCGTGGGCAACGGCTCCGACCTACTCGTCGGTGACAAGGGCATCCGCGGCGTCGTCGTAGCGCTGGGCAAGGGCCTCTCCGACATTACGGTCGACGGCACGCACGTCACGGCGGCAGCCGGCACCTTGCTTTCCGACGTTGCGGCGGCTGCCGCCGAAGCCTGCCTCACCGGCATGGAGCCCCTCTCGGGCATCCCCGGATCGGTCGGCGGCGCCTGCTACATGAACGCCGGCGCCTACGGTGCCTGCATGGCCGATGTGCTAGAGTCCGTGCGCGTCTACAAACCCGCTCGCCAGCTCGACGACGGCACCCGCGGCAGCGGCAATATCATTGAGTTCGATGTCAATGAGCTCAACCTGGGCTATCGCAAGAGCCGCATTGCCGACGACGGCTTCATCGTGCTTTCGGCCACCTTCAATCTCGCTCCGGGCAACGCCGCGATGATCAAGGCCGACATGGACGACTACCGCCAGCGCCGCGAGGACAAGCAGCCGCTCGACATGCCGAGTGCCGGCTCCACCTTCAAGCGCCCCGAGGGCTACTTTGCCGGCAAGCTCATCATGGATGCCGGCCTGCGAGGACACGCCGTTGGCGGCGCGCAGGTAAGCGAAAAGCACTGCGGCTTTATCGTCAACGCCGACCACGCCACCGCCGCCGACGTCGACGAACTCATCCGCCACATCCAGGCAACCGTCAAAGACCAATTCAACGTAGACCTAGAACCCGAAGTCCACCGAGTAGGCGAATTCCTCTAAAAGAGAAGGCCCCGAAAGGGGCCTTCACCATATTTATTCAGATAACCCAGTCCGGTGTGTCGCGCCCCGAATCCGAGAGGGCCGCGTGCCCGCCCGCAATATATTTGATTGATCGCGAGTTCCGCACGCAAAGAAGGCCACTTAATGTGGCCTTCGTCTTGCGCAGGACTGCCCGAGCAGGCAATCAAATATATTGCGGGCGGGCACGCGGCCCAACTTGCCTTACGACAGCGCGATACCGCCAAGCCAGCCCCAACGCACGCCAGAGCCAGTGCCATAGAAGCTAATAAACGAATCAAGCGACTTAGACGTAATGGCGCCCTCGTTGCTCATAACGATGCCGCCGCCAACGTAGATACCCACATGACCGTAGATAAGGCCCGGAGCACCCGTGCCGCTGTGCGAGGAATCGGCCACGATCATGCCCACCTGCAGCGCCGAGCGGTCGGAGCTATAGCACCATGCGTTAAACATATCGCACGCGTTACCGCCAAAGTAGCCAACGCCGGCGTTACGGAAGACATTGGTAACCCACGCCGCGCACCAGTTCTGGCCCGGCGAAGGCGTGGAGTAGCACGCGTTGACGACGGCCTGCTGTTTGCCCGAGCCGGCATTCTGTTGCGGGGTTCCGGGCGCATACGATCCGCCACCCGAGCTTGAGCCACCCGAGTAGGAATTGTTCTTGTTCGCGGCAGCCGCGGCAGCGGCAGCCTTCCTAGCAGCCTCCTCGGCCTGGGCGGCAGCGAGGATCTCGGAATCGCGCTGAGCCATGAGCTCCTTGACGTCGTCGGAAAGACCGTTCAGCACGGTCTGGACTTCTTGCTGCTTGGCCTGCATATTCTGCATCTGAGCCGTCTGCTGGTCCTTGAGTTTCTCCAGGTCGGCCTTTTGTGCTTCGAGCTCGGTCTTCTGTGCGTCGAGCTCAGCCTGAATCGTCTGGATATCCTCGATGGCATCGCGGTCGCTCTTGTTGATCTTCTCAACGTAATGCGCGTTGGCGACGAGTTCCTCAAACGAGCCAGAGGCCAGCAGCAGCGACAGGATGTTCGTGCCGCCGGACTTGTAGCTGGCGGCCACGCGATCGGAAAGGTCGTTGCGCTTCTTCTTGAGCTCGGCCTTCTTTTCATCGATCTGGGCCTGCGTGTCGTCAATCTTGCCCTGGACATTCTCGATGTCGTTGAGGGTCTGGGCATTCTTGTTGGCCAGCGCCGCATACTCATTTGCGATGCTGTCGAGCTGGGCCTGAACCTCGTCGAGCTGGGCCTGGGCGGCATTCAGTTTATCGGTGGTTTCTTTGGAAGCCTCCGCCGCATGGGCGCGAGCGGGCAGACCAAAAAGAACTGCCGCAGAAGCGGCGCCGAACAGGGCCTTGAGGGCAGTGCGGCGCGAGAGCTCCTGGGAAAGGATGGAATCGCTGTTTGGTGACATATGTACTCCGTTACATGCTTATTTATATGTCGCTCAACTCATACATATTAGCGTACATATGGCGCGTCCCAACGATTTCCACGAACGGCAGGAAACTACAAGGTCAGCGGCTCGTAAGCAAATGCCAAAGATCAGGTTATGCGTACGCAAGCTCTTTTATGAGTACGTTAGCACAATCCTCTGCTTTTCCCACAGCGCACGATTTGGGCGTCCCCGCCTGCGCTATACTCCCCTGAAGAAGTGTTCCTGATTCGATAGGAGACTACATGTCCAAAGCACTCGACCCCAAAGACACCTGCGTCCTCGTTACCGGTGGCGCCGGCTTTATCGGCTCGCACACCGTCGTTCAGCTGCTCGAAGGTGGCTACCAGGTCGTCATCGTCGATGATCTCTCCAACTCCAGCGCCGTCGCCGTCGACCGCGTCAAGACCATCGTGGGCGACGAGGCCGCCAAGAACCTCACCTTCTACGAGGCCAACGTGCTCGACCGCAATGCGATGAACAGAATCTTCGATACCCATCAGATCGACCGCGTCATCCACTTTGCCGGCTTTAAGGCCGTCGGCGAGTCGGTGAGCAAGCCCGTCGAGTACTACCACAACAACATCGAGAACACCCTGGTGCTCATCGACGTCATGCGCAACCATGGCTGCAAGTCCATCATCTTCTCGAGCTCCTCGACCGTCTACGGCGACCCGGACAACCCGCCCGTCACCGAGGAGGATCCTAAGAAGCCCGCGACCAACCCCTATGGTTGGACCAAGTGGATGATCGAGCAGATCCTTATGGACGTCCACACCGCCGACCCCGAGTGGGACGTCGTGCTGCTCCGTTACTTCAACCCCATCGGCGCTCATCCGTCGGGCCTGATCGGCGAGGACCCCAAGGGCATCCCCAACAACCTAGTGCCCTATGTCGCCCAGGTCGCCGTGGGCAAGCTCGAGGCCGTTCAGGTCTTTGGCAACGACTACCCCACCCCCGACGGCACCGGTGTGCGCGACTACATCCACGTGTGCGACCTGGCCTCGGGTCATGTTGCCGCCCTCAACTGGATGAACGGCAAGACCGGCGTCGAGATCTTTAACCTGGGCACCGGCACCGGCACCTCGGTACTCGAGGTCGTCGCTGCCTTCTCCAAGGCTTGTGGCAAGGAGCTGCCCTACGTGATCCGCGAGCGCCGCGCCGGCGACATCGCTGCCAACTGGTGCGATGCCTCCAAGGCCGAGCGCATGATGGGCTGGAAGGCCCAGTACGACATCGCGGACATGTGCCGCGATAGCTGGAACTGGCAGAGCCACAACCCCAACGGCTTCGCCGACGCCGAGTAGCAAAAACCTACATACCGCTCTTGCCCCGATCTCACGTTGTGAGGTCGGGGCTTTTTTTCATGGCATGTAACCATTCGCCGAAAATCGACCAACTTTTTTATCTTGCCTGTACATGTTTAAACAACATGTTTTACAATAGGCGTATCGAATCAGAACATCGGAGGCGGACTGCACACCCATCGGCAGGCCGACCCCACAACAAGAAGGTTGGTGAGCGCATTCATGGAGCGTGCAAGCGGCGTCCTCATGCCCGTCTCATCTCTGCCCGGACCATACGGAATCGGCGGCTTTGGCTGGAATGCCTACGACTTCGTCGATTTTCTCGCCTCGTGCAAACAACATTACTGGCAGATTCTGCCCCTTACGACGACCAGCTATGGCGATTCGCCCTATCAGTCGTTCTCGGCCCGCGCAGGCAACCCCAACTTTATCGACTTTGCCGAGCTTATCGAGGCAGGGTATCTGGAGCAGCGCGATATCGATGGCGTGTATCTGGGATCCGACCCCAGTAACGTCGACTACGGTGCTATCTTTGGCGGCCGCCGTCAGATTCTCGACCGAGCCGCCGAGCGCTTTGCTGCCGACAAGCCGGCCGATTTCGATGACTTTATCCAGGCCAACGAGGACTGGCTCATCCCCTACTGTGAGTTCATGACCGTCAAAGAGGAGTGCGGTCTCAAGGCGTTTTGGGAGTGGCCCGCGGAGCTCCGCACCCGCGGCGAGGCTTCCGCCAAGGTCTGCGCCGACCATCCGGCGCGTATGCTCTACCACCAGATGACGCAGTACTTCTTCGATCGCCAGTGGAGCCGCCTCAAGGCCTATGCCAACGAGCGCGACATTCTCATCATCGGCGACCTGCCCATCTATGTCTCGCGTGACTCCGTCGAGATGTGGGCGACGCCTGAGCTCTTTAAGATCGACGCCGCCGGCAATCCGGTGAGCGTCGCCGGCACGCCGCCCGACCAGTTCTCGGCCACCGGCCAGTACTGGGGCAACCCCATCTACGACTGGGACGCCATGGAGTCCGACGGCTTCTCCTGGTGGGAGGGCCGCATTCGCGCCGCCCTCAACATGTACGACGTCATCCGCCTGGATCACTTCCGCGGCTTCGAGGCCTATTGGGAGGTGCCGTTCTCCTCTCCCGATTCGTCCTACGGTTCGTGGACGCAGGGTCCCGGCCTCAAGTTCTTCAAGACGCTCGAGGAAAAGCTCGGCACGCTGCCCATCATCGCCGAGGACTTGGGCTTCCTCACCCCCGGCGTCATCGACATGCGCGACAACTCGGGCTTCCCCGGCATGAAGATCCTGCAGTTTGCCTTTGAGGGCACCAACTCGTACTACCTGCCGCATAACTACATCGCCAACACCGTCGCCTATGTGGGCACCCACGACAACGAGACGGCACGCGGTTGGTTTGAGGGAACGGCCACCCCGCGTCAGCGCGAGCAGGCAGCCCTGTACACCCATCAGCAGGCCGGCGAACCCATGGCAGATGCACTCAACCGCACCATCGCCGCCAGCGTGAGCGACACGTGCATCTACACCATGCAGGACCTGCTCAACTTGGGCAACGAGGCGCGCATCAACACCCCTGCCACGCTGGGCGGCAACTGGACCTGGCGCATGCTCGACGGCGCCATCACCCGCGAGCTCGAGCACAAACTCACCGACTGGACCGAGACCTACTTCCGCATCCCGTCGGAAGCCGAAATCGAGCTTCCTCAATAGGAGCTACCGCGCCCAACCCCTCCCCACCGTGCGGACGCGCTTGCTTTTCCCGCGCGAGGCCACCCCAATCCCCTCGCGCGGGCTTCTTATGAATTGCAGACATGAAACAACCCATCACAGGAGAAAACATGCCCCAAATTAACCTCATGGAACTCGCCGAGCAGTCTTTTGGCACCTCGCTCGAGCAGCTCGACGACCGTCGCATTTACAAGCTGCTGGTCAAACTCGTGCAGGAGCGCTCTGCCGCCCGCCCGCTCAACAACGGCAAGAAAAAGCTCTATTACATTTCCGCCGAATTTTTGATCGGCAAGCTGCTCATCAACAATATGATCGACCTCGGCATCTACGACGAGGTTAAGGACCAGCTCACCGCCGCAGGCCACGACCTCAACAAGATCGAGGAGTTCGAGGTCGAGCCGTCACTCGGCAACGGCGGCCTGGGCCGCTTGGCCGCGTGCTTCCTGGATTCCATCGCCACGCTGGGCTTGACCGGCGATGGCGTGGGCCTCAACTATCACTACGGTCTGTTCCGTCAGCGCTTTGTCGACAACCAACAGAAGGCCGTCCCCGACGAGTGGCTCGGTGAGCAGGACATCCTAGTCGACGATGACCGCTCCTACACCGTCGAGTTCGGCGATTTTGCCGTTACCTCCAAGCTCGTCAACATCGACGTGCCCGGTTACGGCCAGCCCACCAAGAACCGCCTGCGCCTGTTCGACCTGGCGAGCGTCGACGACGGCCTGGTCCCCGGCAGCTCCATCGACTTCGACAAGACCGAGATCGCCAAGAACCTCACCTTGTTTCTCTACCCCGACGATTCCGACGAGCAGGGCCGCCTGCTTCGCATCTACCAGGAATACTTCATGGTGAGCAACGCCGCCCAGCTCCTGATCGACGAGGCCATCGAGCGCGGTAGCAACCTGCACGATCTGGCCGACTACGCCGTGGTCCAAATTAACGACACGCACCCCACCATGGTCATCCCCGAGCTCGTTCGCTTGCTCACCACCGAGCATGGCATCGAGTTTGACGAGGCCGTGACCATCGTACGCTCCATGGTCGCCTACACTAACCACACGATTCTTGCCGAGGCGCTCGAGAAGTGGCCGCTCGCCAGCCTGCAGAAGGTCTCCCCTGCCATCGCCGACATTATCGTCAAGCTCGATGAGATCGCGAAGGCCGAGCACGATGACCCGTGCGTCGCCATCATCGACGAATACGACACCGTCCACATGGCCCACATGGACATCCACTTTGGCTTCTCCATCAACGGCGTAGCCGCCCTCCACACCAAGATCCTGGAGGACACCGAGCTTCATCCGTTCTACGAGATCTATCCCGAGAAGTTCTCCAACAAGACCAACGGCATCACCTTCCGCCGCTGGATCCATGGGGCCAACCCCGCGCTCGCCAGCCTGCTCGACGATGTAATCGGCACCGACTGGCGCAGCACCGGCGATCTGAGCAAACTCGCCAAGTTCGCCGACGACAAGGACGTTCTTGAGCGCCTGGCCGCCACCAAGGTCGAGGCCAAGACCATCATGCGCCAGTTCATGGCGCTCGAGCAGGGCGTGACCATTCCGTCCAACGCCATCATCGATGTTCAGGTCAAGCGTATCCACGAGTACAAGCGCCAGCAGATGCTCGCGCTCTACATCATCTGGAAGTATCTCGACATCAAGAACGGCAATAAGCCTAAGCACCCCGTCACCATCATCTTTGGCGGCAAGGCGGCCCCTGCCTACACCATCGCGCAGGACATCATCCATCTGATCCTGACGCTGTCGCAGTGGATTGCAAACGACCCCGACGTGGCTCCCTACCTGCAGGTTGTCATGATCGAGAACTACAACGTCACCGCTGCCGAGCGCGTGATCCCCGCTGCTGACATCTCCGAGCAGATCAGCCTGGCCTCCAAGGAGGCGAGCGGCACCTCCAACATGAAGTTCATGCTCAACGGCGCCCTGACCCTGTGCACGCTCGACGGTGCCAACGTGGAGATCGCCGAGCTCGTCGGCGACGAGAACATCTACACCTTTGGTGCCTCGTCCAAGCAGGTCGAGCAACTCTACGCCGACGGCACCTATGACGCCGGCGCGCTCTACCACAAGCCCGGCATCAAGCTACTGGTGGACTTCATCACCAACCCCGCCTTTATGGCGACCGGCAACGCCGAGCGCCTGCAGCGTCTGCACGACGACATCAAGGGCAAGGACTGGTTTATGGCCCTGCTCGACATTGAGGAGTACATCCAGACCAAGGAGCGCGTGCTGGCCGACTACGAGGACCAGGACGCCTGGATGCGCAAGGCGCTCGTCAATATCGCCAACGCCGGCACCTTCTCGTCCGACCGTACGATCTCCCAGTACAACGACGAGATTTGGCACCTGAGCTAGCTCATTCCCCTTACCCATCCTCTTGAGAAACGGAGTCGTGGCAACACGGCTCCGTTTTTGTGCCCGCACGTTACCCTGTGATCCGACTCGGCCAAACAATCTCGATCCGTAGCAATTACTCAACAAAAACGGTCCCAGCCGTTACAGATTGAGACATACCGGCCCCTCCCCTTGGGTTTATCTCAATCTGTAACATCTAGCAGGTGTAATTCGCCTTTGGTGTTACAGATTTAGATGAAATGGTTGGCACAGCGGAACCGTCTCGATCTGTAACATCTAACGTCCGAAATCGGCCCTACCCGTTACAGATCGAGACAAACGACCGGTCAGACAATCCCAACACAAAGAAAGGCTCCCCTCTCGCCCAGTGGACGGGAGGGGAGCCTTATATGTGACCGCGGCAAAAGGATGGCAATACCGCAGTCGCCCAAAGGGAGGGCCTGGATGCACCGGGCCTAGATAAGGTTCTTGCCAGAGACCTTATCGAAGAGATGGGTCGCGTTCTTCTCGAACTTGAACCAGATGGGGTCGCCCGCCTTGAGCGCGCCCTTGGCCTCAAGGTCGACAACGGGAATGATCAGGACGAACTGGCCATCGGGAGCGGTCACGTGGACATGCTCGGTCGAACCCATGAGCTCGGTCACCTCGACGGTACCCTGGAGCGCGCCCTCCTCGCCCTTGTCGGCAAGCAGAATCTGCTCGGGGCGCACGCCGGCCGTAATCTCCTTCACGTCGCCGCCGTCCCAGTTGAGAGCAAGCTGAGCGCAGGTCTCGGGGGCGAGCGCCACGTTCATATCCTCGGTCTTGACGGTAAAGCCGTTGCCAGAGCGCACCAGCTGGGCATCGAAGAAGTTCATCTGCGGCACGCCGATGAAGCCGGCGACGAAGATGTTCGCGGGGTGGTTGAAGACCTCTTGCGGCGTGGCGGTCTGCTGGACGACGCCGTCCTTCATGACCACGATGCGATCGCCGAGGGTCATGGCCTCGGTCTGGTCGTGAGTGACGTAGATGAACGTGCCCTTGATCTCGTGGCGCAGCTTAATGAGCTCGGCACGCATCTGGTTACGAAGCTTGGCGTCCAGGTTGGACAGCGGCTCGTCCATCAGGAAGACCTTGGGGTCACGCACGATGGCGCGGCCGATAGCGACACGCTGGCGCTGGCCGCCGGAGAGCGCCTTGGGCTTACGGTCGAGGTACTCGGTAATGCCCAGAATCTCGGCAGCAGAGCGAACCTTGCGGTCGATCTCGTCCTTGGGAACCTTCTTGAGCTCGAGCGTAAATGCCATGTTCTCGTACACCGTCATATTGGGGTACAGAGCGTAGCTCTGGAACACCATGGCGATGTCGCGGTCCTTGGGCGCCACGTCGTTGACACGCTTGCCGTCGATGAGCACATCGCCCGAGGTAATGTCCTCCAGGCCGGCGACCATGCGCATCGTCGTGGACTTACCGCAGCCAGAGGGGCCAACGAGGACGACGAACTCCTGGTCGTGAACGGTGAGGTTGAAGTCCTCTACAGCGAGCACACCGTCCTCGGTAACCTTGAGGTTGTGCTTCTTCTCCTCGGTCTTCTTCTTTTTGCCAAAGAAGCCCTTCTTTTTTGACTCGTTGTTGGGATACACCTTCTGAACATGTTTGAGAACGATCTCGGCCATGTCTCTACCTTTCGATATGCGGCGCCGCGCTGAGGGGCGCCGCAGAAACTTGCAAAACAGTTACGGCATCAGCCCTTGACGGCACCTGCCACCACGCCGTCGATGATGTACTTCTGACAGAGGATGTACATGATAACGATGGGGATAACGACCATCATGATGCAGGCCATCATGGGGCCGAGCTCGACGTGGCCGTAGCCGCCGCGGAAGTACTGGATCAAGATAGGAATGGTCTTGTACTTGGTGGAGTCGAGCGTAAGGTAGGGCAGCAGATAGTCGTTCCAGACCCACATGGTCTCGAGGATGCCGACCGAAAGATAGGTGGGCTTCATGATGGGAAGGACGATCTTAAAGAACACCTGGACCGGGTTGCAGCCGTCGATCATGGCCGCTTCCTCAATCTCGAGCGGGATGTTCTTGACGAAGCCGGCGAACATAAAGACCGCCAGGCCCGCGCCAAAGCCGAGGTAGATAAAGCAGATGTTGAACGGCGTGTTGAAGCCGATGCGGTCCGCCAAATTGGACAGCGTGAACATGAGCATCTGGAAGGGCACGACCATCGAGAACACGAACAGGTAATAGAAGAAGTTCGAGATCTTGTTGTTGACACGAACCACGTACCAAGCGCACATGGAGCAGCACACCAAGATCAGCACGACCGACGTGACCGTGATGATGAGCGAGTACATAAATGCCGAGGCAAAGCCCTGCTCGTTAAGGGCGTGCATGTAGTTTGCGAGGCCGTTGAACGTCTCGGGCGTGAGCAGATCGAATGCCGTGGTGGTGCTGATTGCGGTCGCTTTCTTAAAGGAATTGAGCGCGATCATAAACACAGGGTAGATCCACGCGAGCGACAGAATCGTAAAGAAAATCGAGAGCGCGCGGTTGATAACCTTATCGCGTTTCATTACTGCTGCACCTCCTTGGACCTCGTGGCCTTAAGCTGGATCATGGAGATGGCCACGACCAGGATGCAGAAGATAACCGCCTTGGCCTGACCAATGCCCTGCCATGCGATACCGGCACGCGAATAGAACGTGTTGTAGATGTTCAGGGCGAGCATCTCGGTGGAGTGCGCGGGGGCGCCACCGGTAAGGGCGAGGTTCTGGTCGAACAGCTTAAAGCCGTTGGTGATGGACAGGAACAGGCAGATGGTGATGGTCGGCATCAGGTTAGGGATCTTAACCTTCCAAAACGTCTGCCATGCCGTAGCGCCGTCGACCTTGGCGGCCTCGATGTAGTCGGACGGAATGGACTGCAGACCAGCGATGTAGATGATCATCATGTAGCCGACCTGCTGCCACAGGGTCAGGATGATAAGGCCCCAGAAGCCAGCAGCAGAGTTAAGAGCGATGAGCTGGGCGCCCACGTTGGAGAGCAGGCAGTTGATCAGAATCTGCCAAATGTAGCCCAGCACGATGCCGCCGATCAGGTTAGGCATAAAGAAGATCGTACGGAAGATGTTGGTGCCTTTGAGCGCCTTGCGGGTGAGCGCCTGCGCAATGGCCAGGGCGATCACGTTGATGAGCACCGTCGACAGGAAGGCAAACGCCACGGTAAAGAAGAACGACGTGGAGAACTGCGGATCGGACAGCGCGCGCACGTAGTTCTCGATACCGACAAAGTGCGCGTTACTAATGATAATAAACTGGCAGAACGAGAGATAGAAGCCCTGGATAAAAGGGATCACGAACCCGATCATAAACGCCAGGCACGTGGGCAGCATAAAGAGCGGCCACCAGCGCTTGAGTGCTTTGCCCATAAAAGGGTCCTTTCAATATGCAGGGGGCGGGCAAACCAACGTCTGCCCGCCCCCTGTCGCTAATCAGATAGCTTGGGCAGCAACTGCTTACTCGGAAGCGGCCTTCTCGGTCTTCCAGCCATCGACGAAGGCGTTCTTGACGCCGTCCCACTTGCTGTTATCGGCAGCGTAGGCAATCAGAGCCTGCTTGAGGTTCTTCTTCCACTCCTCGGAGGGAATGTAGACGAAGTCCCAAGCGACGGTCTTCTTGCCGTCCTTGGCCATGGCAACGGCCTGCTGCGAGAAGACGTTGGTGGTCTCCTTGGCGCTCTTGAACGGAGCGGTCAGACCCATCTTGTCGGCGATGATGCTGGTCGGGGTGTCAGCGGTGACGCACCAATACATGAAGTCCTCGGTGGCCTTCTGGGCATCCTCGGAAGCCTGGGAACTGACGCACCAGTAGTTCTCGCCGCCGGAGCACAGGCCCTGGTTCTCCTCGCCGTCAACACCGATGTAGATCGGCATCATGCCAATCTGATCGTCGGTCATGCCGGCCTTGACGAGGTCAGAGTAGGCCCAAGAGCCGTTCTGGTAGAAGACGGCCTTGCCGGTTGCGAACTCGTTGGTGGCGTCGTCGCCGGTCTTGGAAGCAAGCTGCGAAGGATCGCAGGTGGAGTCGGTGATGTACAGGTCGAAGATCTGCTTGTAGTTGTCGAGGAACTCACCCTTGATCTCGTCGTCCTCCTGGTTGTGCTCCTTCTCAAACTCGTAGTAGAGCGGCATGTTGGCAAGGTGGGTGGTGTAGCGCCAGCTGGAGGAGTCGTCCATGCCGGCGGAAGTGAAGGCACCCTCGACACCAAGCTCGTCCTTGCGGGCCTGGATGTCGTCGGCACAAGCCTTCAGCTTGTCGAAGGAGTTGATGTCCTCGGCCTTGTAGCCAGCCTTCTCGAGCAGCTGCTTGTTGTAGATGATGCCGAAGCTCTCCTGAACCCAGTCGATGCACACATCCTTGCCGTCGGACTGCAGAGCCAGGGAGTCGTCAATGAGCTCACCGCGGAGCTTGGTATCGGACAGGTCGGCGCAGTAATCCTTCCAGTTCTTAAGACCGGTGGGGCCGTTGACCTGGAACAGGGTCGGAGCGGAGCTCTTGGACATCTCGGACTTGAGCTTCTCCTCGTAGGTGTTGGAGGCAGCGGTCACGATCTTGACCTCGACGCCCTTCTCCTTCTTATAGGCCTTGGCGATCTCCTTCCACTCCTTGTCGACCTCGGGCTTGAATTGGAGGAAGTAGACCTCGGCAGCGTCACCAGAAGCAGAGGAGCCGGAGCCGGCAGAACCACCGCAACCCACGAGGCCCAGACCAAGAACTGCAGCCGCGGAACCAGCAAAGCCCAGGAACTGCCTTCTGCTCATTTCGTTCTTCATTACAATCCACCCTTTCACACCGTGGCGGCACCCTTTGCCGCCGCCTTCGGAGATTGGCTCGGGGACTTTGCCCCTTTTGCTGATTTGAACGATACGCTATTTGGCTAGTTGTTTGAACAAGTATTACTAGAGCGGTAGAAAAACTTCGGTGAACGGTAATTTCAACTTGATACTTGACAAGTTTTGTATAAACAATTATTTGTTATCGAATGCAGAGAAAACGCCCGGTCAAGCCGATGTACCGTCGGTTTGACCGGGCGTTTTCTCTTTGAGGCCATGAGTCTCGTCAGGCTGCGAGCTAGCCGGCTATCGCTTGGAATTGACACGGTAATGGAAGATCTCGGGGTGTGTGCGAGTGTGCGTCACCTCAAACAAGATGCCGTCCGAGGTGTACGACTGACTCTCCATGACGGCAACGCAGTTGTATTTGCCGAGGTCAAGATAGCTGCAGTCCTCATCGTTGGCGAGCTCGACACTCACCGTACGACGGCTCGCCATCACTTTGACACCGCGCTTGTGCTCCAGATAGCCGTAAATAGAATCTGCCGCGATCTCGGGAGTCAGGCCCTTGGCGATCGACGCCAAAAAATAGCCATGGTCCACTTGGCGCGCGTTGCCGTTGAGGCTTCGGACACGCACTACGCGAATCAACTCCTCGCCCACCTTAAAGCCCAGGTGACGAGAGAGTTGCTCGGTGCAAACCAGATGTTCGAAAGACTTAACGTCCGTAGATGCAACGGCATTGTTGCGCTTTGCAAACTCGCCAAACGACTCAACCTCTTCGAGTGCGCCCAACATGTCGGTTTCGCCCTTAAGCCAAATAACGCGCACGCCCTTGCCGTGTATGGGCTGCACAAACATCCCGTCGGCCAGCATACCCAAGGCGCGACGGACGGTATTGCGAGTGCATCCGAACTCCGCGGTCAGCTCGGCTTCGGTTGGCAGCATCTCCTGAAACGCATAGGTCCCATTAATGATGCGCGAGCGTATTTCTCGGTAGATTCCTTCGTATATCGCTTTTGGCATTGTTTCACCTCTACATTATTCATTTCCGGCTAGGCACGATAGCATTTCTTAAAGTTGTTTAAACCGAATATCGGTAAAGCGACAGGATTTAACCGTTGACGGTTTCTGTCATGCCCAAATCGGTTTCGCTCAAAACTGCCGGCACGACAATCGTCTGGTCCTCTACAATGAATCCATTGTTTAAACGTTTCCCCACGCGCAACGCGCCTCGATATTCGGAAGGCAGAACATGCTGCAAAAAATCCAACGCTTTGGCGGGGCAATGTTCGCGCCCGCCATGCTGTTTTCTATATCAGGCCTCATGGTCGGCGTCTCCGCTCTCGCAACGACTGCGGACATCGTCGGCGATCTCGCCGTATACGGAACCCCTTGGTACGCTTTTTGGACCATCATCCAGCGCGGCTCGTGGACGGTCTTTAAACGCCTCCCGCTCCTTTTTGCCGTAGCGCTGCCCATCGGTCTTGCCCAAAAACAACCGGCACGTTGTTGCCTCGAGGCGCTCGTGGCCTATTTTGCCTATTGCTTCTTTTTGAGCGAGATCATTAAGCTGAGCGGAGACAATCTTGGACTTAAGTACCCGTCGTCTTTGACCTCCGCTAGCGGCATCACCATCATCGACGGCATCAAGACGCTCGACACCGGCATTATCGGCCCGCTGGCGGTATCGGCAACCGTCGTCACCATCCATGACCGCTTCTACGATGCCAAGATTCCCGATTGGCTCGGCACCTTCTCGGGCTCCTCGCTGGTCTACCTCATCAGCTTTTTTGCCGTGTTTGCCCTTGCCGCTATCTCGGCCGCCATCGTGCCCTACGTATACGATGTAACCGATACGCTGCGTCACGCGCTTGCAGGCGTCGGTCCCTTTGGCGTGGGCATCTTTGTCTTTTTAGAACGAGCACTCGAGCCCTTTGGCCTGCACCACCTGCTCTACATGCCGATCTACTACGACAACCTGGTCATTAACGACGGCATCTACGCCACGTGGAGCAGTTTGCTCCCCATCCTCTCCCATAGCACGCGCCCCCTTAATGAGCTTGCGCCGTGGGCCGGTTTTACCGCCACCGGCTGGGTCAAAGTCTTTGGCCTTCCTGCCATCGCAGCTGCGTTCTACTCCACCGCAAAACCCGAGCGCCGCGCCGGCCTCAGGGTCATCCTTGCTCCCGCCATCATCGCCTCGGTGGTTTGCGGCGTTACCGAGCCACTCGAGTTTCTCTTTATGTTCACCCACCCCGGGCTCTTTTTGCTCTACGCCGTCTTATCGTCTTGCCTTGCCACAGCCATGAATCTCTTTGGCATCGTCGGCATCTTCTCGGGCGGCCTCATGGAGATGGCAGCCTTCAACTTTATTCCGCTCATGCGCACGCATGCCGGTGCCTATCTTTTGGCGCTCGGTATCGGCCTTGCCTTTAGCCTCATCTTTTTTGTTAGTTTTCGAGCACTCATCTTGGTCTATGACCTTAAGACACCGGGCCGCGAGAATCATGTCGCCAATCGCGCGGCAATCGATTGTTTAACGGGAAGCGACTTTGCCAAAGAGCAATCCCCCAATGA
The DNA here is from genome assembly GCA_900539735.1 of uncultured Collinsella sp. Taxonomy (GTDB): domain Bacteria; phylum Actinomycetota; class Coriobacteriia; order Coriobacteriales; family Coriobacteriaceae; genus Collinsella. Next base: position 20,122 of record UQDE01000023.1, read on the forward strand.
CGAGGTCGATAGTCGATCCGATCAAGATCACGTCCTCGCTGAGCGGGTAACTCAGCTTTTAGGTGGCGTTGGCAATATCGTGGGCGCAACCAACTGCGCCACGCGCCTGCGCGTCGAGGTCGCAGACCCTTCCATCGTTGCAGATAACGCGTCGTTTGTCGCGGCGGGCGCCAAGGGCCTCATCATTACGGGCAAGACCGCCCAGGTGATCATCGGCATCTCCGTTCCCCGCGTTAAAGAGCATTTTGACCAGATCATGGGCCTCGAGCCGGGATTTGTGCCCACCACCTCGGCCTCCCCTGCCGCCAGCGCAACCCACAAGCGCGGCGATATCTGCTTCTTCGATATCGACGGAACGCTCGCCTGGCAAGACCCCAGGCTCGCCCAAGACCTTCCTGAAGACGAGCGGGACCTCTCCCCCTATCCCAACGAGGCGGTTTCGCAGGCAATCCGCGAGTTTGTCGCCAACGGCAACATGGCCTTTATCTGCACGGGACGCACCCTGAGCTGCATCCACCCCAAACTTCTTGAGCTGCCCTGGACCGGCATCGTCTGTCTTGCGGGCGGTTACGCCGAGATCAACGGACACGCAGTTCGCGACCTGTCGATGACGCCCAGTATGCTGCAGCGTCTTGCCCCCTACCTTGAGCAATCGGGCGAGGTCATCCGCTTTGAGGGTCTCAACGGCGTCGTGCGCATGAGTGCCGATGCCCCCGATGCTCCCGGATACGCGCGCACCCTGGGCGACGCAGTCACGCAGCTGCAACATTACAGTGCCTACAAGATCTTGATGTCTACATCGCTCGCCAACCACATCGCTCAAGATAAGGCACTTGAGCCGTTGTTGTGCTTTAACGAGCTCGAACTCGAGGTAACCGAAATCTCGCCCCGCGAATGCACGAAGCGCGGGGGCATCCAGTCTGTACTCGACGCCCTCGATCCCCACCACGGAACCGTATACGGCATCGGCGACGCCAGCAATGACGTCTCGCTGATGAACGCCGTCGATGTCGGTATCGCCATGGGCAATGCGCCGGACTATCTCAAGGATAAGGCCGATTACGTGACCGACACCGTCGATCACGACGGTGTCGTTGCGGCGCTCGAGCATTTTAGGCTGATTTAGGCGCGCTCCATCAAACGCACGCCCGTTGTCCTAAATCGCCAAAGCTGCCGCGCCAAACGCCCTGATGTGGCAATATGTTGTCTGCATATTGCACCAATGCAACCTCAGAAAGAATGCGAGAACCCGTGTCCAGTCCGTTTACCAGCTTTTTAGCCCAACACTTTGGCCAGATTAACGACTATCTGGCCACGTTCTTTGACGGACAGGCGACCTCTGCCGATATCGAGCGCTACCTGTATGCGCCGCTCTCGGCTTTTACGGCCAACGCCGGCAAGCGCCACCGCCCGCTTATCTGCATGCTCGCCGCAACCGCAGTGGGCGGTAGCTTTGAGAGCGCCCGCAGCGCCGCGGCAGCCATCGAGCATTTCCAGTCGGGCGCGCTGATCCACGACGACATCGCCGACAACGGACAGCTTCGTCGAGGCAAGCCCTGCATGCACCTTACCGAGGGCACGGGCCTTGCCATCAATTGCGGCGACCTGGCGCTCACCATGGTCACCAAGACGGTTCTCGACGACCCCACGCTGGAGTCCGACGTGAAGCTGCGCGTGCTCCACGAGCTTACCGAGATGATCGTCCGCACCATTGAGGGTCAAGCACTCGACCTGGGTTGGGTCCGTGACGGGCGCTTTGATATCTCGGTTGATGACTACCTGGACATGGCGACGCACAAGACCGCGTTTTACAGCGGAGCCACGCCGCTTGCCGCCGGAGCCATTATCGGCGGCGGCAGCGATGAGCAAATCGAAGCGCTGCGCGCCTTTGGCCTACACACAGGCCTTGCCTTTCAGATTCAGGACGACCTGCTCAACCTTGTCGGCACTAAGGAAGCCGCCAACAAGGACTTCCGCACCGACATCACCGAGGGCAAGCGCACGCTTGTCGCCGTACACGCCCTCTCTGATGAGCGCCACCACGACGAGGTCGAGACGATTCTTTCCTCGGGCACCGATGATCCCGCGCAGCTCGCACGCGCCGTGGAGATCTTCCAGGAGACCGGCTCCATCGATTACGCCCACACTTACGCGCTCGACCTGACCGCTAAGGCCAAAGCGGCCATCGAGAACGTTGAGCTTGATCCGCACGCACGCGAGCTGTTCCTCTCCATGGCAGATTTCTTTGTGGAGCGTCTTAACTAACGGGGGTTATAAAACCTGTCAGCAGCGTATTTAGGCACAACTTGCTACACTGTTGAGTGCATGTTTATGCATCCCTTTGCGTTGTCTATCCGACAGACGCTCAAATAGTACGAATGGTACGCCGAAAGGGGTTCGTTCATGAAACCTATTACAACGGGCATGCAAGGAGCAGCCGTCGAGGACGTGCAGTCTCGTCTCCTGCAGCTCGGCTACACGATTGATGCCGCCGAAGTCACCGACAAGTACTTTGGAGCCACCACTGAGCAGGCCGTCAGCACCTTCAGGCTCGACAGCGGCCTTGCTGCCGGTCATGCCGTCGATATCCCCTGCTGGAGCGCCCTTGTAGACGCTTCGTATAAGCTGGGCGACCGCACCCTCTATCTGCGCATGCCCAATTTCCATGGCGCCGATGTGCAGGCCCTGCAGCGCGCTCTCAACGTTTTGGGCTTTGCCTGTGGCGAAGACGACGGCTACTTTGGTCCGCATACCGAGGCCGCCCTGCAGCAGTTCCAGGAAAATGTCGGCCTGTTTGCCGACGGCATGGCCTTCCAGGACACCTACGCCTACATCAACCGCCTGCACCATGTGTGGGAGGGCAAGCCCTCGGTCACCGAAGCCGAGTCCCGCATCGGTTTTGCTCGCGCCGCCAACGTGCTCGAGCGCTTCCAGATTGCCGTTATCGGCGAGGACCCCATCGCGCGCAGTGTTGCGTCGCGCATGTGGAATATCGCCACGGCAACGACCGACAACAGCGGCATGATGCTCTGCGACTCCGAGGTCCCAACCGACGTTGACCTGGTGCTCGAAATCGCAAGCGACGAGCTGCCCGCCGACGCCGCACCGCGCGCCACGATTGCCCTCGCCGAGTGTCACAACCTGGCCCAGCGCATCCGCACTGCCAATGTCGCCGCGCAGCAGAAGCCGGCTCGCATTCGCATTGAGCTCACGGGCATGACGCGCTACAACGGCACTTTCACGGCCAGCGACGCGCAGACACTCGCCGTACGCCTGCTCGACGGCGTTTGCGATGCCCTCGCAGATTAGGTAAACTAAACGAGTTGCTTTTGGGCAACGCCACACATTGGGACGTAGTTCAACGGTAGAACTCCGGTTTTTGGTGCCGGCTGTTGGGGGTTCGAATCCCTCCGTCCCAGCCATTAAAATTGAGCGCCCTGAGCCCATAACGGCCCTGGGCGCTTTCTTGTGGACAAGCGGAGGGATTCGAACCCGCAAGGGTGCAGAGCTGAGGAAACGCGAAGGCGCCCCAAGCCCATTAGGACCAAGAGCGCCTAACATCAAGAAAATATCAGCCCAGTTCCGAAAAGCGAGCCGCATGCAACAACCAGGTAACCACAGGCCCCGGGAGAGCGGGGACACCGGCTTAGGTTTATCGCGAGTTCCGCACGAACAGGAGGCCACTTAATGTGGCCTCCGTCGTGAGCAGGACTGTAGAGCAGGAAACCTAAGCCGGTGTCCCCGCTCTCCCGGGGCCGAACGCCCTAGTTGTTGAGCATGCGGTCGAAGCTTCCCGAGTCGCCATCCCGATAGTCTGCGGTCATCAGGATCTCCTGCGGAATGCGCCCGCCTTCACGTAGCACGTTGCGGAACTGCACGCGCGTAACCATGGGCAGATCCTTGATCGTCGCTGCCAGGTTCTGCGGCACGCCCTGGTTGGCAGCCGCGGGCTCGCACTCGCCGCCGGCCTTCACGCGACGCTTATGCTCGGCGAGCATGGCGCGGTACATGCCGGCATGCAGGCGAATCTCAACCACATTGGCATTGCGAGCCTGTTCGACGATGCGCGCGCCCTCGCGATCGATATCGCCTACGTAGTAGACGTAGTTAAAGCGATAGCCAATCTCGGCCAGATAATCGTCCAAGGCATGCGAGACGCTCGCCTTGCATCCGCCGCCAAAAATCACGCCGCCCACCTTGATGCCAAAGAGCTTGGCGTGCTTGCGGCCACGCAGCAGCTTGACGATCTCGTCGTAGGTGTCCAGGTTCTCGACCATAATGAACGGCTTGTCGGCACCCAGCGTAAAGAAGCCCGTAAAGTGCACGGGGCGATTGGGGGCGACCTTGATCGCCTGCATGCTGATGCCCTTTTCGGTCATACGTCTGATCAGGCGCTCACCGTGCTTGCCGTCAAAAGCCTTCTCGTCGTTAAAGATCTGGTAGGCACGCTGGCGGCGCGAGGCAACCGGCGTATCGGCACCTCGGTTCTGCTCGATCCAAGCCTGGATGATTGCGATTTCCTCGGCAATCTTGCGGTTGGACATCTCGTTGTGCTGAGTGCGCTGCGGAGCCTTTTTGCCGTCCTTGCCCTCGACCTTTACGATCTGTGTCTGCTGCTCCTTGATCTTAGAGAGCGCCGTGGGCGTAGGGACAACCTTGAGCAGCTGCCTGCCTAAAACGCGGGCAAGGGCAAACGCCGAGAACTCGCCGTGGACGGACGACTTGGGCTGCTGGGCAGCAGTATCTGCTGCGGCAGACTCCGGCTTCTTCTGAGACTTGCGCTTAGAATCGCCCTGGGAATTGCGCTCGTGCTTCGGCAAGGACGCCTGCTTCTGCGGACGAACGGACTTGCTCTCCTTCGCCGGCTGGCGCTTAGGCTGCCCCGAAGAAACCTCGGCCTTCGCATCCTCGTTCTGCGGCGTGGTCTTCTCGGTTGCAGTCTCGGCATGGGAACTGCGGCCCCCACGATGGCGACGGCGGCGAGGCTTGCTCGACGCGCCCTGCTCCGCCTGCTCATCAGTAGGCTGCTGGCCCTTGGCCTCGGCATCAACCTCAAGCTGCGGCTCAACAGGCTTCTGCTCGCGAGCCGCCGGCTCAACGGTCTTCTCGTCCTGGGTGGTCGAAACCGACTCGCCCTTCTCCTGACGCTTTACGGGATATGCACGTCCCGCAAAACCGCGACCAGGACGACACGAACCCGGAGCCTTCTTGGCAGACTCCTCAACATCGTCTGCAACCTCAGAAGACTCTTCAACCTCACGCGCGGCATCCTGCTGTGCAGTCTTAAAGTGAGCACCGCGACGACGCTTGGGCTCTTGGGCCTCCACGGGCTTTTGCTCCCTCGCGGGCTTCTGCGACTCGGCAGCAACCTCGGTCTCAACAGCCTCAGCATCCGTCTCACCCTTTTGAGCAACGGCGCGACGGAAGCGCTCCTGCTGGGCGCGGCGCTGCGCATCGCGCTTGCCACTCCCGCCAAAACCGCCGCGGCCGGCCTTGGCCGTAAAGGCGCGAACGACGCTCTCGTCAAGCAGCTCGTCGGTATCGACATGCTCGCGCGGGGCCGTTTCCACCGAAGCGGGCGCCTCGACAACGTCCTCGACGGCCTCTTCGGCAACCTCGACGGGCCGCTCCTGGGCATCGTTAATCTCGGCATTGATGGTATAGAACGCCGGGCGCCCGTTAATGCCGCTACCCTCGATCTTGGTCACGATCTTTGCCGCGATAAGCTCATCGCGCATCGCCTTGGTGTCGCACTCCTTATCGACGGAGCGGAAAATCTGCGCCAGCGCACTCGACTTAATCTTGAGCGCCTTGCGGCAAAGCAGGTCGTAGGCAACCAGCTTGGCACGCTCAGCAGAAAGCGACGTCTGGCTGCTCAGGCGCTCAGCCAGAGCATCGACATTTTGTTGGTTATCGGAATATACCGTCTTGGCCACGGGGCCCCTTTCATATGCACACATATACGTCTATATGGTACAACGCGCGCCCTTATCCACGCAAAACATCTGCGAGAACACTCGAGCGTCACCCGCTTTTGCATGAAAAAAGACCGAGCCCGCGAAGTCGCGGACCCGGTCTTTCCGAGTCATATAGATGTGACGTTCAACTCGTCAGGTCGACTAAGCCTTGGCGGCCTCGGCGTCGACAGGAGCCTCGGCAGCAGCAGCGCGGCCATACTCGGCCTTGCCCATCTCGGACCACTCGGGCTCCTCGTCGGGCATGGAGCCAGCCTCCTTGCCGAAGAACTCCTTGAGGCAGTTGACGGCGACGATGAGGCCCAGGACCATCAGCAGGACAGCGAAGACAAGCTGCAGGCCCTTGGTGGCGGCGACGGAGACGGCGGCCGTGGTGGCGGTAGCCGGGATGGTACCGAAGAAACCGTAGGCCTGGACGGCGGTCATGCAGCCCATGGCACTCTGAACCAGCGAGGTGAAGGTGCAGCAGAGCAGGAAGGCGACGGGCACGTAGAGCATCCAGCCCTTGCGGCCGGTGCACTTGCAGAACACGGCGAGGGTGATCATAGTCATGCCACCGAGCAGCTGGTTGGAAGCACCAAAGAGCGGCCAGATGTTGGCATAGCCACCAAAAGCGAGGGCGAGACCAGGAAGCAGGGTGACGACCGTGGCGAACCAGGGGTTGCCGAGGACCTTCATGTAGCCGGCCTGGGACTCGATGGCCAGGGCGTCGTTGGTCTGGGCAAAGAACTCGGAGAACGAGGTGCGGGCGATGCGGGCGACAGCGTCGAGCGAGGTCAGGGCCAGAGCGGAGACGTTCATGGTCATGAAGACAGTAGCGAGCGTGCCGTCAACACCGAAGGCCTGCATGCCGCGGGAGATGCCAGCGGCGAAGATCTGGAACGGGGTGGAAGCGACACCGGCGTTGAGGGCGCCGGTACCGGCGGTGTTCATGTCGGAGAACATGATGCCGGCGACGATGATGGCAAGGATGCCGACGAAGGACTCGACGATCATGGCGCCGTAACCGACCTTGACGGCGTCCTGCTCCTTCTCGACCTGCTTAGAAGAGGTGCCGGAAGAAACGAGGCTGTGGAAACCGGAGAGAGCACCGCAAGCGACGGAGACGAACAGGACCGGGAACATCATGCCGGAGGCAGTGGAGAAGCCGGTGAAGACCGGAGCGGTCATCGTAGCCTGACCGTTGACGCCCAGGACGACGATGCCGAGGACAGCGCAGACGATCATGACGATCATCATGATGGAAGTGAGGTAGTCACGCGGGGTCTTGAGCATCTGGATGGGCATAGCGCCAGCGAAGACCAGGTAGACCATGACGACGGCGAACCACTGGAACTTATCCAGGTAGACCGGGAACTGCATACCGACGGCGAACATGAGAACCATGAGGACCACGCCGGTGACGAACTCGGCGGCACCGGTGAGGTTGAACTTCTTCTGGGCCCAACCAAAGGCGATAGCGACGAAGGTGAACAGGATGGAGATGGTGCCAGCGCAGCCAGCGGCATAGGACTTGGTGAAGTCGATGGCACCGGTAGCGGCGCCAGAAGCGTCAACGGCCGGGGTGAACATGAACGTCTTGCAGACCATGTCAGTGAAGGCGGCGATGACGATGATGCAGAACAGCCAGCAGAACAGCAGGAACAGGCGACGGCCGGTCTTGCCGATGTACTTCTCGATGAGCTGAGCGAGCGACTTGCCGTTGTTCTTCATCGAAGCGTACAGAGCACCAAAGTCGTGGACGGCGCCAAAGAAGATGCCGCCGACGAGGACCCAGAGCACGACGGGCAGCCAGCCAAAGGCCATGGCGACGATCGTACCCGTGACAGGGCCAGCACCGCAGATCGAGCTGAACTGGTGCGAGAACGCGGTAAAGGCGGAGACGGGCGAGAAGCTCTTGCCGTCCTTCATGCGCTTGGCCGGCGTGAGGGCCTCTTTGTCAACGCCCCACTTGTTGGCCAGCCAGCGGCCGTAGCCCAGATAGCCACAGGCGAGCACCGCCGCGGCCACAACCATGAGCAAAACTCCGTTCATTACATTTCCTCCTCTAAAAAGAACTTCCTAGACATAAAAAATGAGGGTCGTCGGTTGCGCTCGACGGCCCTCATCTTCATCAGCCGCCCGTTATCGTACGGGCTAGCTGTATGTGCTAACCCGCATCAGATAATTACTACGCTGATAATGTTTAGCTGATGCGTGAACATGTCTAAGAAATCCTCTTCAATCATGATGCGAACGATCCGTGCGTGTTCACATCCCCCAGTGGATGAAAAGGAGTATGAAACTTTAGTTACCTAAAGTCAACGCAAATATGTAATGAATTTTCAACTTTTTTTGAATTTCTCGGTATAAAACGCCACTGACCTCGGACTTTACCCGACAAAAGTTTTTGCATGAGAGATGCTCCTCGGGGGCGGGGCGGGCGCCTGCCGCCATATATGAACTTTCCTGCTCGGACAGTCCTGCTCACGACGGAGGCCACATTAAGTGGCCTCCTGTTCGTGCGGAACTCGCGATAAAGTTCATATATGGCGGCAGGCGCCCGCCCCGCCCCCGAGGAGCTCCCATCCCAAATGTGCGGAGCAAAGCTCCGCACACCAACTTATTCTTTCAGCTAAAGCACGCCGGAAATTCGACGCAGGCTGGCTAACCTTGCCGGACGCTGTCGACGCCAAACCAGCTCAGAAGCTATATCGATACAGAAAGGTCCCCGGACGGAGGGGCCGGATATAAGGTTTATCGCGAGTTCCGCACGCAAAGAAGGCCACTTAATGTGGCCTTCGTCTTGCGCAGGACTGTAGAGCAGGAAACCTTATATCCGGCCCCTCCGTCCGGGGACCGCGCCGTATCAGCTACAGCGTCATGTTTGGATCGGCGTCGATGTCGAACGGCGAGATTTCACCTCGGTCGAATTTACGGCGAGCGACCTCCGCGATCATGGCTGCGTTATCGGTGCAGGCAGACAAGGGCGGCACCGTCACGCGGATCCCCTGACGACCGAGCTTCTTGATCATCATCTCGCGCAGATGCGGATTAGCCGAAACACCGCCGCCGATGCAATACTCCTTGCATCCGGTGGCATGCAGCGCGTTCTTGGCCTTCTTGTACTGCACGTCAAAGACAGCTGCCTCAAACGAAGCCGCCAGATCGGGCAGGTGAATCGTGCGCCCGGCCTTGGTCTCCTGCTCGATGTAGAGCGTCACGGCCGTTTTAAGACCCGAAAGCGAGAAACGATAGTCTCCTCTGCTGTTAAGCGCACGGGGGAAATCGATCGCCTTGGGGTTGCCCGTCTCGGCCAGCTTGGAAATGATGGGGCCACCGGGATAGCCCAGGCCCAGCGCCTTGGCCACCTTGTCGAAGGCCTCGCCCACGGCGTCGTCGAGCGTCTCACCGAGCACCTCGTAGTCGCCCCACGCCTTCACATGCACGAGCATGGTGTGCCCACCCGAGACAAGCGTGAAGATAAACGGCGGTTTGAGGTCGGGTTGCGCCAGCAGGTTGGCAAACAGATGCCCCTCCAGATGGTTGACGCATACGAGCGGCTTACCGGCAGCGTAGGCAAAGCCTTTGGCAAAGGCAACGCCCACCACGAGGGCGCCCACCAGGCCCGGACCCTGTGTCACGCCCACGGCGGCAAGCTCGCTGGGAGCAATGGCTCCACCCTCAAGACCAAGCGATGCTGCGGCATCCTCGAGCGCCGCATCCACGACACTCACAATCACCTCAACGTGTTTGCGCGAGGCGATCTCGGGCACCACGCCGCCAAAGCGGGCATGAAAATCAATCTGTGTCGACACCTGGTTGGCCAGCATATTGCCATCCGCATCGATAATCGCCACGGCCGTCTCGTCGCAGGAACTCTCGATAGCGAGCACCAGGCGGCGGCGCTCAATTTCGGCGCGCTCCCCCTCGGAGCGCCCAGGCGCAGACAGCGGCCATACGCGTTGCTCGGCTGCCGTCGGCTCGGGCGAGGCGTTATCGACCGGAAGTACGAGGGGAAGTGGGGCCGTCATGACGATGGCGTCTTTGCCGACACCGTAGTAGCCACGACGACGACCCACCTCGGTAAAGCCCAGAGCGGCATAGAGCGCAATCGCGCCCTCGTTGCCGTCCTCGACCTCGAGCGAAGCCGTGGTGCAGCCGAGCATCTGGGCATCATAGCTCACATGCGACAGCAGCTTGCGGGCAATGCCCTCACGGCGATGTGCCGAGTCGACGGCGACATCCAGAATCTGCACATCACCGTCCACGACCATACCGCCGGCAAGGCCCAGCAGCTTGCCGTCGTCGTGTGCCACCCACCAACTGCGCGGCGCAGCGACGTCCTCGCCCAGTTCGGACAGGAACATGCCCGGCGTCCACGCCTCGTGTCCGGCACCTTCAAAGCAGGCAGCCTCTAGCGCGCTCGCGCCCTCGGCATCCGCCGCGCCCATGGGACGGAACTGCAGATGACGACCGGCGAGCTCATCGGCAACGCCCGTAATTTCGCTCTGCGCACTCTCGGCAAGACCAAGACGCTTGCGCTCGTTTTCCTCGGCATCCGAAAGGCGCGTGTAAATCGGCAGGACGCGAGCCGGATCGCCGTCACCCGCAGCGTGCGCGAGCAGCAAGCCCTCGCCCGAAGGCCACCACAGGTCGCGCTCCACGCAGCGGGCGGTCTCGTCCTCACCCAGCAGCTTGCCATAGCGCACGAGACCGTCACCGGTCAGCTGAACCTGGTCCCAGTCCGCTGCTCGGCGCCACTCATCGAGCGCCACGGCGGCCTTGACCACGTGTTCGCGCTCAAATTGACGCTCGGGACCCTCATCGCCCAGCATATATAGTGCCGGATATACCTCACCGCGCATGGCATCGGCCAAGATACCAAGCTTGCCGCGCACGCCAGCCTTCCACGCCGTCCAAGCGCAAGCGTCGAGCGTCGACACGCCCAGCAGCGGAACATTGGCACCACGTGCGAGGCCCTTGGCAGTGGAGATGCCGATGCGCACACCCGTAAACGACCCCGGGCCGCGGCCGACCACGTAGCAACCAACATCGCTGCGATCCAGACCGGCTTGAGCCAGCACACCATCAACGGTATTCACGAGCTCAACGTTGGCGTGACGGCGACACATGTGGTCGCCACTCACGAGCTTCGTCTCGCCCGTCTGTCTATCAATCCAACTTGCCGCGCAGGCAAGCATGTCGGTCGAGGTATCGAGCGCCACCACCAGCGCGTTGTCGTTATGCAAGCTCATCTTGTACAGCCTTATCAATCAAATGGGAAAGCTCCATTGCGCGGTCACCGTGCGCCTCGAGCGTTATCGTTCGCACATCGCTGTCGCCCTCATCACGCTTGAGCGTCACCGAAAGATACTCATCCGTCAGCTCGTCCTGGAATTGTTCGCCCCATTCCAGCAGGCAAGCACCCTCATAGCCCAGCACATCGAAAATGCCCGTATCCTCGAGCTCGTAGGCATGCTCCAGGCGGTATAGATCAAAGTGAAACAGCGGAATACGACCTTGATCGTGAACGGCCATGAGCGCAAACGTAGGGCTCGTGACCATATGCCCATCGCCCAGCCCGCGCGAGACGCCCTTGGTAAAGTGAGTTTTGCCCACTCCCAGGCCACCGGTCAGGATGAGCACATCGCCGTCCTCAAGGCACGGTGCAATTAGCTCGCCAAAGTACTCCGTATCGGCAGCGCAAGTCGTTTTGTAAGTACCTACCCCCAGGCGCTCCAGGGACATATATGCTCCTTATTATTCCGAGGCGTCCTCTGGTGCGGGATGTCGCTCCAGATAGTCGCCCAGCATCTTAAAGTCTTCCTCCAGCAGCTCCTGCCACGCCGGATTGCGCAGCGCTGCTGCCGGATGGAACGTGGGCATTACTACAAAATGCCCCATCTGGTGGAACCTGCCGCGCAGCTTAGTAATGCCAATCTCGGTCTTAAGCACAAAGTGCGTCGCGGGGTTGCCGAGCGTCACGATAATATCGGGCCAGATGCTTCGAATCTGCTCACGCAAAAACGGCGAGCAAGCCAGCACTTCCTCGGGACGCGGATTGCGGTTTCCCGGCGGGCGGCACTTAAGCACGTTGGCAATGTAGACGTCTTCGCGTTTGAGGCCCGCCAGCGACAAAATGCCGTTGAGGTCCTCGCCTGCCGCCCCCACAAAGGGCTCGCCCTGCAAATCCTCATTGCGGCCCGGCGCCTCACCAATAAACATCACGCGAGCGCGGGGGTTTCCCACGCCAAACACGATATTGTGACGCGACTGGTAGAGCTGGCAGAGGTGACAATCGCCCAGAACGGCCTCAATTTCCTCGAGTGCGACCTCACGTGGTGCCTGATGGGTATGGCCGGGGATGTGCATGACGCCCATAGCGGCTCCTACACGTAGACCTTGTCGAGACGCATGCCAAAGCCGCAGGCGACCTCGTAGTTAATCGTTCCACGCAGTCGGGCCATCTCGTCCATAGTGATCTCGGCATCGCCATCGCGGCCGACAATGATTATCTCGTCACCATACTCGGCCTCGGGAATCTCGTGTGCCGGGTTGGACTGAATGGCGACCATAAACTGGTCCATGCAGATATTGCCAACCTGATGCACACGCTCGCCGCGATACAGCACATCCATACGATTGGAAAGCGTACGCGATAGGCCATCGGCATAACCGATCGGCAGCGTGCAGATCTGAACGCGCGTACGCGGTACGCGGTAGGTAAAACCGTAGCCCACGCCCTCACCCATCGCAGGGTGTGCCACGCGCGTCACACGCGCATGGACGCTCATAACGGGATCAAGCTGCATCACGCGGCCACTCAGCTCGCACGGCTGCATGCCATACAAGCCAACGCCGGCGCGGATCATATCAAAATGCATCGAGGGGTCGAGCATCGAGGACGGCGTGTTGGCGCAGTGCACGATACCGCACTCAAAACCCGCATCCTTAATGGCCTGAACGGCCTCGGTAAAGCGCTGACACTGCAGCTTGTAGTCCCAGCCCGAAGGTTCATCGGCCGTGGCGAAGTGCGTAAATACGCCGTCGCACTGAATACCGCGATGGAAATTTATACCGCGGACAAAGTCGAGCACCTGCGTGTAGTGAACGCCGATACGATTCATGCCCGTCTCGATGGCGAGATGATACTTGCCCACTTTGCCCGCCGCGACGGCACATTCGCCATACGCAAGAGCAAAGTCAGACGTATAGACCGAAGGCATGATATCAAACTCGAGCAACGTCGGAATGGCCTCGATAGGCGGCTCGCTTAGGATGAGGATGGGTTTCGTAATCCCGCCCTGTCGGAGCTCAACGCCCTCGTTAACCGTCGCCACGGCAAACATGTCGGCACCGGCCGAATACATGATCTTGGCGCACTCAACAGCTCCATGGCCATAAGCATCGGCCTTGACCACGCAGCACAGGCGCTGACGTGGATTCAGCAAGTTCTTATAGGCCCTCGTGTTGCGACGGAGCGCCCCGCGGTCGATCTCGACCCAGGACCAGCGCGTCAAATCGGCTTTATTCATGATTAGTCATCCGACCCTTCGTCCATGATTCCCAGATCTTCGAGCGCATCCTTTGCCGCCAGTTCCATGGCCGGACCGATCAAGTCGATAAGATCGGTCGCGATGACGCTCTTCTCACCATACTCCGTCGCCGCGGCAAAACCGGCGTAGCTGTGAAGTGCGACGGCGTACGAATACAGCAACTCCCAACGATCCATCTCGTCGCGCATGGTGGCAAGCGTGCCGGCCAAAATACCCGCGAGGACATCACCCGAACCGGCAGTTGCCAGAGAAGCCGGACCCGAGAGCGGCAGCAGCACACGCTCAACGCCACAGATAGCCGTCGTCGGCCCCTTGGCAATGACCACCAGATTGTCAGAGCCTGCAGCCCAGACAACCTTCTGCGCGGCTGCAATCGCAGTACCAAGGTCGTTCACCTCGTCACCGGCAACCAGACGCGAAAGTTCACGATAGTGCGGCGTCATAACCAACGGCTGCTCGCGACGATACATCTCGGGATTACTATCAATACCGTCAATGGCAATCTTAGCAAGGCAGTTGAGTGCATCGGCGTCCAAGATAAGCGGCACATCAAGCTCGAGCAAGCCCGAAACCACCTGCATAGCGCCGGCAGATGTCGTCATACCGGGACCGCACAGTACACAGCTGTACTTCTTTGCAATCTCGCACACAGTCATGCGCGCAGCGGCGCCAAAGGAGCCGCGGGAATCAGACGGAATAGCAAAGACGGGAATCGAAAGAAGTGCCATGCGAATAAGATTGGCGCAGGCGTCAGGAGCCGCGACTGCCACGTAACCAGCACCCGCGCGAGCTGCAGACTTGGCCGCCATAATGGCAGCACCAGGATATTGCGCAGATCCGGCGACAATAAGCACAGAGCCACGGGAGTACTTATCGATATTCGTAGGTAGTGGGGCAAAGTAATCAACTAAGTCACCGGGCTCGACAATCTCGGCGGCGTGGTCGACATCATCGATGACCTCGTCAAGACGGTCGTAAAGATTGCCGCAGATCAAATCGCCAGCATACTCAGGACCATCAGCGCTATACAGACCAATCTTGGGCGCAATCATCGTCACCGTATGCTCGGCACGAATGCAGTCGTCATCAACAACGCCCGTCTCGGCATTCAGGCCCGAGGGAACATCAATGGATACGACACAATCGGCGCATTCATTGACCGTAGGAATCCAGATGGAGAACGGCGCACGCAGATTTCCGTGGAAACCGGTACCAAAAATGGCATCGACAACAACATCGGCCTTATCGATCAAAACCTCGAGTTCGTCACGCGAGGGGCCGACGCAAACGTGCACATCGCGGCCGGCAGTACGACGAGCAACATGACGTGCCAGAGCAGCAGGAATCTCATCCGGCTCAACCGGAGAAACGATATCCACGTCCACACCCTTATGGCTCAGGATATCGGCGGCAACCCAACCGTCGCCGCCATTATTACCAAAACCGACCAGAACGAGAACCCGATCGGGATTGAGCTTCAAGACCTCGTTGGCGGCAAACTCACCCGCTAGCTCCATAAGCTCGGCCTTCGAAGTCCCTTCGCGTTCGATGATATCCTCGAGACGAACGACTTCTTCGGTACTCAAAACCGGTTTCATCTATGCTCCTAGCGTATCTTGCGAAGCATCGCCCAGGTGCTCCGTCAATGCTGAATTCTGCAGCTGCTCAAGCTCATCTAAAACAGAGCGAGCCTCTTTAAATGTCTGCGCTACGCGTTTCTTGGTGCTCACCTTTTCCTCTTTTGGCTTAGGCCGAGCATCTTCGGTAATCGCGATGGCATTCGCAACGGCCAAGTCTCCTGTAAGCGTAATGGAAAGAGCGACCTCAACAACACCCAGTTCTTGAGCGATCTCGAGAGCACGGCCCGAAAGCAGCGCCTTCGGTTTGCCGAGTTTATCACGCGTAACCGAAACATCCTTGCGACCCACGCCTTGACTAAAACCCGTGCCGAGAGCTTTAAGTACCGCCTCGCGCGAAGCAAAGCGGCTCGCATAGTGAGCAGCGGGACGCGATGATGCATCGCAATACGCACGCTCTTCTTCGGTAAACACACGCCGAGCAAACGACGGCGTCTTTTCAAGAATTGATTTCATGCGGGAAATCTCGACGATATCAACGCCGATACCAGCTTCAGCCATGTTCACCTCCATATCGCACAGACTAAGTTATTGTAGCCCGTTCGCAGAAGATGCGACAAACGAGGGTTATAAAACACAGCTACTATGTGAGACAAAAGCCCGTAAACGCAAAAAAAGGGGAGGCCGCGAGGCCTCCCCCTTCTCAGTTCAAGCGCACGGCTCGGTGCCGTCCACCGGTCAGCGGCGCCCTGGCCTCCCACGGGCTGACCC
>UQDE01000024.1 GCA_900539735.1 uncultured Collinsella sp.
GGACTTGCAGCGACGGACCTCAGGACACTCTTACACCACGTCTGCGCGCGCGACCTAATAAATATCGTTAGAGAGCCTATTTGACCTAAAATATATGTGACTATCTTGGCAACAGTACTCATATTTGGCATTTTTTGTCCACGGGGTATAGAACTAACCCCTCAAACAGCCCAAAACGCCTATTTCGATGCGCGCTCGGCCGCCTCGATCACGTGTTTGGCGAGGATCACCGTCGTCACAGCGCCCACACCGCCCGGCACGGGCGTGATGGCGTTAACGACCGGCTCCGCAGCATCAGAATCGACGTCACCCACCAGCTTGCCAGCGGCCTCGTCCCAATTAATGCCCACATCAATGATCGTCTGGCCCTCGCGAACCGCGTCCACACCAATCGTACGCGCGCGTCCAACGGCGGCAACCACAATGTCGGCAGCACGGCACTCGGCAGCAAGGTCGCGCGTATGCGTATGGCACGTTGTCACAGTCGCATTGCGCGCCGTAAGCATGGCGGCAACAGGACGCCCGATCACCAGCGACCGACCGACAACCGCGACCTTGGCCCCATCCAGCTCAACGCCGTAATGATCCAGCAAAGCAAGCACGGCTTCGGCTGTGCAGGGGGCAAAACCCTCACCGCGCCCCGAAAGCGTAGTGAGCAGCGAAGCCGGCGTCATGGAGTCAACGTCCTTGGCGGGATCGAGTGCCGCGGCAACCGCATCCTCATCAAGCCCAGCAGGCAGCGGGCGAAACATCAGGCAGCCATGAACAGTCGAGTCGGCATTTATGTCCTCGATGGCCGTCAACAGCTCGTCCTGCGAAACATCAGCGGGAAGCAAAACGCGACGAGCCTCAATCCCCACTTTTTCGCAGCGCTTGAACGCACCGCGCTCGTAGGATAGGTCGTCCTCGCGTTCACCCACACGCACGATAGCCAACGTCGGAACAACGCCCCGCTCGCGCAGGACTGCGCAGCGAGCAGCAAGTTCCTCAGTCAAAGCGCGAGCAACGGGAGCACCCTTCAGCAGTTCAGCCATGGCTATCCTCTCTTCCTTGCAGCGTCGGCGGCGCGGCGCGCTAGCGCATCGGCGCGCGGCAACCACGTGTCGAGCAACTCATCACACGCCGTCTCGAGCTCCTCGGCACGAGCGCGATCCTTCATAGACGTGGTGTTCGCAAAGAGCGTCAAGCTCGCGCCCTGCATAGCAGAACGGCAGAACACGGCGCCGCACGCCACATCGGACAGCAGCTGACGCGAACCCTTGTCGGCCATGTCCTCGAGCAGCGCCAGTGCACGCCCGCAGGCATCCATAATGCGATACGGCGGCATAGCGGCCACATGCAGCGCATCCTGAATCGCAGCGGTTCGAGCCGGGTCATCGCGCGGAATACCGTATGCGGCAGACACCTGCCCGTAGGCACGGACATCCTCGGCAACCAAGTCGACAAGCTCCTGCGCCAACTCATCCGCCTGGGCAAATGCGCTCGTCAGGTCATCCGCACGATCAGCAAGCGCGGGATTGGTCGCACCGTAGCGGGCAACCATTCCGCACAGCGAGGCACCCAGCGCGCCCACAAAGGCGCTCGCGCTGCCGCCACCGGGAACGGGCTCGCGCGCAGCCAGTGCCTCGGCAAAACCGCGACAGGTTTTATCCATCATCTCTTGGCTCATACGCATGCACCTTCAAGTCATATACATCGGTCGTGTGGCAACCGCCTGCCGACCGTATCGATCACATAATGGTGCTAAGTCTAGCCCATAAGCACACAAGCGTCAGCGTACCTGGCCATCGCGGATTTCTATGGCACGCGATAGGCGGCGGCAACGCAAACATGGGACACATGGCCCACCTTTCGAGACTCTCTAGCAGCACAAACCGGGGCATATCTATAAGTAAGGAGCCCGTTGGGGCACGGCTGCGCAACGGCCGCAAACCACGAACGGAGGTATTAACGCACTCATACAACCCGCGCACAAAGACATCCGCCGCAAACACAATCGACGCCCCGGCAGCATGCGGTGCCGCGATGTCGCCAACAGACAAGGAGGACGCCACCATGAAGAAAAAGACCCTATCGATCCTTTCCCTTTGCATCGCCCTCTTTGCCGCGCTCGCCCTTGTGGGCTGCGGCGGGAGCGCTTCGAGCGGAGGCAGCAGCGCCGCCAAGAGCGAGAGCAAGGAAAAAGCTCCTGTCGCCGAAAAGACCGACTTTATCTGGTTTAAGGTCGAGATGCCCGAAGGCGTCGGCGTAAGCGACTCCGCCGGTAAGAACGCCGACAGAGTCCATCTCACCTTCCCCGAGAACGAGAACACCACGGTCGACCAATTCATCCCCGTTTGGCAAGAGAAGATGACGGCCGAAGAGTCCTTTGCCGAGCAGGCCGAAAGGCATACGGGGACGTTCCAGTGGGAAGACGGCGACCCCGTCGAGTACAACGGCAGGACATGGCTCACCGGAACGTACAAGGACAACAGCGGCACCTCAACCATGCTCTTTACCGACGTTGAGCCGGGAAGCATCTACATCCTCATCCCGAACTTCGACCAGCATAAGAAAGAAGCCGAGGCACTCCTCAACTCCATCGAGTTCCCCGATGACATGAACGAAGCGGTTACCGAGGCACGCGGCGTCGAGATTTCGAGTATCGAGATCAAGTAGCAAGGGTCCACGCACGCCCGTGCACGCGCTCCATTAAAAGCGCGGGCACCAAACCCCGGGGAGGGTCGACAGCATCGGCCCTCCCCTCTTTTGCGTTCGCGCATATTGCCACTTATCGGCGCAAATCCGGCCCCCAGAATGGGACACATGGCCCACCCTAGCGAGCCGTCCGCGCGTACAGTAAAGGCAGGTAATCCATGGGCGGTTACAGATCGAGGAGGACACGACCATGAAAAAGAGGGCCTTAGCGATTCTCACCCTCTGCATAAGCCTCTTTGCCGCAGTTACCCTGGTAGGCTGTGGCGGAAGTGGTGGCGCTACCGGCAGTGGCGGTGGCGGCGGCGCAGAAAAGCCAGCCGTGGATATGAGGACTGACTTCATTTGGTTTAAAGTCGAGGTGCCCGAGGGCGTCGAAATCACGGACGTCGCAGGCGATACCGCCGACAGGGCCCAGTTTAAGTTCACCGAGAGCGAGCATGCCAGCGACCGCTTCATCCCCGTCTTCGATCCTGACAAGAACGCCGATGAACTGTTCGACTACGAGGCAAAGTGGAAGGCCAACTCCGGATGGACCGAGAGCGATCCCGTTAAGTACAACGGCAAGACCTGGCGCAGCGCCTACTTTACGCACTCGGGCGGCGTGACGACCGAGTACTTCACCGACGTTGACGGCGGCAGCGTGTACGTGCGCATCGACAACGTCGAGGAACACAAGGACGCCGTCGAGACCATGATGAAGTCTCTGGAGTTTGCCGACGACATCGCCGAGGCCAAGACCGAGGCCATGGACGTCAAGCTCGACGATATCGAGATCAAGCGCTAAGCGACTGGCGAGCGCAACGGAAAACACGGTCGCAGTGCAAACAAGCGACGGTACCCCAGCGCTTCGTACCCAGGGAGGGCCGGTAAACCGACCCTCCCTTTCTTATGCCTGTAGCCGACGAACGCGAGGATGCCGGACGCCGGAACCGCCCCAAATGTGGCAACAGTACGAAAACGACAAACACCCCAACACGTCCGCCCACCGATTTATTGCGCCGCGCAGACAATTAAACCAGCATCTTTAAACATCTGGGCAGTATAGTGACCAAAACTATCGCATAACCGCACTCTGCGAATGGAGAAGTTATGACCGAACACCATGCCATCAGCCGCCGAGCGTTTACGCTGGGCCTAGGGCTTGCGGCGTTGTCACCACTTGCAAGCCTGCCCGAAACCGCAGCGCCGGGCATTCCCCTGCGAGCGGCATTTGCAGACAACACACCCGCACCGTCGGACAGCCTCCACAATTTCGTCATTCGCCTTCGCCCCGCGGGCTATTTTCGCACCGCGAGCGTCAACCAAGACGGCAACGTTCGCGGCAACGTCTGTCACCTGTTTAACGACGGCACGTCCAGCAAGCTCATCCTTGAGAACGTAACGACCAAGAATGACGATACAAACTGGTACGCCATCCGCACCTTGCTCAATTTCGAAGAGCATAAAAAGACGGGCTACAGCATTTGGTCGGTCGACGACGACTCGGACAAAGATGGAAAGGTCATCCACGTATGGGGCGGCGAGTATGACAACAAGCCCAGCCGCGCTTTTGCGTTCGGGCGTCAATCAAACGGAACCTACATCATCCGAGACCGCACGGTCGAGAAAGAAACCGAGAAAAAAGACATTAAGTACCTGGCAATAGAATCGAACGGCAAAGACCAGGACAACAATAAGATCTGCCATAAGAGTAAGAGCATTCCGTGGGAGCTCGAACTTATCGGTTACGACATGAAAAAGAACGATGCCACGGTTAGCAGCCTCGACTGGATCACGTACAGCAGCTACGTCGACGGACCATGTTGGATGAAATACGTCGACGACAACAAGTTCCTCGACGAGCTGAGCATCCCGGGTACGCACGATTCGGGCACCTGCAGCGTGGACAACGACACTGAGCCCCAATCCTCGCAAGTAAAATGCCAGCAGGATTACATTCCCACGCAGTTGCTCGAAGGCATTCGCTATTTTGATATCCGGCTCGGAAAGGGCGATGACCCCGGCATCGACCACGGGATTTTCTACCTACTCAAAAAAGACGGGAACTATCTGCATCTCTCCGATGTCATAGGCTACTTCAAAACGTTTTTGAACGAAAACCCGTCAGAAGCGCTCATCATGCTCGCATCGCGCGGCAACGATGAGGCTACCGACGAAAGCATAACGACGGCCTTCGCCAAGGTTATGGCCGATAACCCCAACCTGTTCTACACGTCGAGCCACGTCCCCACGCTGGGCGAGGTGCGCGGAAAGATCGTCCTGCTGCGTCGATTTGGGCTCGCCGGCAACAGCGTAAGCGGCCACACGTGGGGCCTCGACCTCACCCAATGGGATGACAAGATCAAGACGCATTCCGGGCAGTCGATGTGTCTCGTCCAAGACGCGCGGGGATTTGAAGCCATAGGGGAAACGGGCAATGAAGAGCCCTATTGCACCAAGGTATATGCCCAGGACAAGTACAAACTCACGGGAACCGACAAGCTCAGCTGGGTCGATAATGCGCTGAAGGAAACGACCGGGCGCACGTGCAACAAGGTGGACGTCGTGGACGATGCCGGGGCCGAGGTGCAAGTCCAGGAGCGTTGCTGGTCTATCAACTACACCAGCTGCACGGGCTTGTCGCACGGAGGCAATCCTTTTACCTCGGCACGAGTAGTCAACGAGCATCTGTACAAGAGCCCGTACATCAATCCCAGCGGCACCGAGGATACAAAGTCAGATTACCTCAAGCACATTGGCATCATCGCATCCGACTTTGTTGATGCGGCGCTGGCCCGGAGCATCTACCAGCGCAATTACAATTACGATACGAAGCACACGCAGTCGGCTTCGTGCTGCCTCCCGACCCGCATGCGCATGACGTACGGCGACTCGCTGAGCGATGCCTCGCTCCAGGATGGCAAGACCGTTGGCGAGGGCCATTTCCGCCTTGTCGACAGCAGCAACGTACTCAACGTGGCGGCTTCGGGCCATGCGTTTACCATCGAATACGTGGATGTCGACGCCTTGGGCAACGAGACCGTTACGGGGCTGCAGGGATCCGTGCCCATCGATATCGATCCGCGCGCACTGACACCCCACTTTGAGGGGCTCGAAGGCCTTAAGGCCGGCGAGGATGTGCGCACAAAGGTCGCGGCGCTGCTCGAGGGCAAACTCGAAAACGATGCCTGCACGGCTCAGCTCGAGTTTGTGTACGACGCGGACGGCGCTCCGGGCACGGCAATGGTCGAGGGCGAGGCATTTACCGCGGGAACGTACTGGGTGCGCGCGAACGGTCTTTTGGGCGACGCGGCGCAAAACTACAAGCTTGCTAATGACGGAGCCGCGAGCTTTACCGTAGCGGCCTCGAGCAGTGCAGGCGGCACCGGCACCGACGGTGGCACGGGTTCCAACGCAGGCAGCGCTGATAAGAACGGTAAGGGCAACAAGGGCAAGAACTCGGGCGGAAAACTCGCCGACACGGGCGACGGCTCCGGCATTGCCGCCGGGCTCGCTGCCGCCGCCGTAGCGACAACGGTCGCCGGCGCGGCAATGCTTGCCAACGACCGCGAAAACGCTGGGGACGGTAGCGAATAGGCAAGCCGGCCTTTTAGACACATCGACTCAATGGGGGGCGCAGGACACCGTTCTGTGCCCCCGATTTTTACCTTGGCCCAAACGCCGCCATAGGCTACATCACCATGTTCAGCGCGTTAACAAACTCCTGGGCCTTCGCACGGCTGCTCAGGCTAAAAACACAAGCAGTCAACAGCCTGTTACGCAGAAAAACATCGCGGCCCTTGATCCTGTTGACCCCCGCAATGTCCTTAAGATAGACAATCTCGGTGTGCTTGCCACCAAAAGTGCCCTTCTTGAGCACCTCAATACGGTTGGGGTAGATCTTGACGTCTTTATACCTACCCGAACCTTTGTCCTGGAATAGCAGCGTGTTATTGTCCATACGCGTCACTCCCGTGGGATTCGCTAAAACTGCCTCTATGGTCACATTTTAGTCACCGCAAGGCCCCATGCGAAGATGTCAGACAGCACAGCAATTCGTGTCCGCGCGAGGCTTTAAACTAAATGCGATAAAGACGCATTCCACAAAAGGAAAGTGGGGCGACAGTGATGGGCGAACTGGTAAACCGTGGAGAATCGGCAATCGTGCCCGAAGGTTTTTACAAGCAGGTCTCCTCGATTCTCAACGCCGCTCGCGACAAGGCCTATACCGCCGTTAACTTTGCGATGGTTGAGGCATATTGGGAGATTGGCAAGAGCATTCTTGAGGAACAAGGCGGCGAGGAGCGTGCCAAGTACGGCGATGCATTGATTGAAGGCCTCTCCAAAAGGCTTACCGCCGATTACGGAAAAGGCTTTGGTATCGCAAACCTTCGTAATATGCGCCAGTTCTTCCTTGCGTTTCCAATTCGCGACGCACTGCGTAGCGAATTGAGTTGGACACATTACCGCAGGCTGATGCGCATTCCCGACCCCGAAGCTCGCACTTGGTACATGAACGAATGCGCCGACTCTCGCTGGAGCACGCGCCAGCTCGAGCGCCAAATCAACACCATGTTCCGCGAGAGTCTACTCGCCAGCAAGGACAAAGAGACCGTCGCTCAGGAAATCCAAAAGAGTGCCCCGGCTCGTCGACCCGAGGACATCATTCGCGATCCATACGTACTGGAGTTTTTAGGCTTCTCGGACGATACTGCGTTTCGCGAGAGCGATCTAGAGCAGGCACTCATCACACATCTCCAGAAGTTTCTGCTAGAGCTTGGCCGCGGCTTCGCTTTTGAGGCGCGCCAAAAGCGTATCACCTTCGATGGGCGCCACTTCTATATTGACCTCGTGTTTTACAACTATCTGATGCGCTGTTTCGTTCTCATCGACCTTAAGACTGATGATCTCACGCATCAGGACTTGGGCCAGATGCAAATGTACGTGAACTACTACACGCGCGAGCTCATGAACGAAGGCGACAACCCGCCCATAGGCATCGTGCTCTGCGCAGACAAAAGCGATTCGATTGTCGAGTACACGCTGCCCGAGGATAACGACCAAGTGTTTGCCGCCAAATACCTGCCGTATCTTCCAAGCAAGGAAGAGCTGGCACGCGAGCTGAGCGCCGAGTACCGCGCCATCAACGAAGCGACGAACGTCGAGGCGTAAGGGCAACAGCACAGTACGGCCGACACCGCCGCAGCCGTCGCAGGCATACTCACGGTTGTGACGCACACTACGGAACAATACCGGTCATGGACGCCGGCGACGACATCCTAGCCGTGGCTGGCAAGCGTGACCCGACAGGTAAAAACGCGACCTTCGTCTGATGTGGGCCCATTGGCTGCCACAGAAAAGGGCCGGTTGCAGCCGGCCCTTTAGACGATAATACCTGCGTTGCCCGCGCTTCCGAAGTGTGACTAGCTGAGGAGCGGGTTCCGAGGCACAACTTGATTTTACCCAGCGGGGTGGCTCTTGTGCAGCCGCTCCACCGTTTATTTACATCCACTTCCCGTTAATCGACTGGACAGCAGCTCGCGCTCCCCTACTTCCCAAAGATCGCGGCGAACAAGCCCTTGCGTTTGGGCTTTTCTTCTCGGTAGGAGCCCTCGGCTGCGGCCGCCACCTGCTGCGGTTGCTCGCCGCCTCCGCGGCGCACGATCTGGTATAGGAACGGCGATTTAACGTATTTGACCTCGATAGGCGTGGCGTGCACGGTACTTTCACCGGACAGATGCAGGCTCGGATTGAGCGGGGCCACGATATGCGTCTCGCGCTTGTCGCTAAACACCACTGCGGCCGCGCGACCTGTCTGGCCATTTACAGCGATGCGCACTTGCTCGCCGTCGCGACTGTCCGTTGCCGGGCGATCGACAAAGTAGACCGGCACCATCACCAGGCCGTCCTTGTGCTTGCGAGCCTTGCGCGCCCACGTACGAATGCTCTTTTTATTGAGCCCCAGGGTCGCCTCGGCATCGTTGCCCGCAACATCGAGCGCCAGCTTGTCAATGACCACCTGGTCCTTGGTGGACGCATCGACGGAGACGACGCGGAAGTCGCCTTCCTGCATGGCGGGATCGAACGGCCCCACCTTGCCAAAGTCCCACGGCTCCAAAATGCCCATGAGGCGAACGTCCAGGTAGTTGGCCCTGGGATATGCCCAATCGAGCACCTCGTAGTACACCAGGGTCTCCTTGCTCAGGCCCTTGCCCGGGAAGGACGCCATCATGCGCAGGTCCGCGAGCGCCATGGGGAAATAGAAGAGCATCATGTCGTTTTGAATCGCGTCTTCCACGTCGTGCCCGGCAAAGGCATCCGGGTACTGACGCACCAGTTGCAGCGCGTTGGCACGCGCCTGCTGCGGGGAAATCTCACACGGAATACCCTGCTCGGGAACGTATTCGGCACCCACGCCCATGGTCAGGCGCTTGCTAAACGTGCCGGGTTTGAGCAAGTCGGCCACACCAATCTTGTTGCCGCAGGACGGACATTCGAACACGCGCTGGGTGGACTCGCCCTCAAAGGACGCGCCGCAGAAGGGGCAGGGAATGCTCACGTGTGTGGCCTCTTGGAACTCCTGCGCCGTCCCGCGATCTTCCCACAGCAGATGCTCCAGAACCGACTGATTGCGCCAGTGCGAATTGAAGAAATACCATTCCGGGTCCTCCGGACGCTCGAGCTGCGAGACATGCGTGAGCTTGAGCAACCCGTCAACCACCGTCAGCGGTGTATGGCGAATGCCCAAAGCGCTCTTAGGCTCCCCAGCGTCCGCTTGCCACGGGATGACCGTTCCGCAATAGGCGCACTCAAAGCTGCGCTTTGCCTGGTGTGAATACATGGGGCCGCCGCAGTTTTGGCATTTAATGGCAAACATCTCGTCCATGGAAACGTCCTCCTTTGCACAGGGACTGTCGACATTAAGTATGTCGAGCAAATCGGCGCGTGCCCATACCCATGTGGCCCAAAATGGAGCACTCGCACGGACGAGAAGGCGCAGCGGGCTCAAAGCCATGCGGGCAACCGCCCCCCCCTCCGCCCCGTGCCCGTTAGCATCGGCAGACCATTGCTGCATTTTCTGAGCATCGTCGCACGACGCGTCCGTGCGAGCTACACTATCCCCTTAAACATGATTGTGAGGACGACCGTTATGCTATTTGTAAATCGGCTGGTACATACGCTTGTTCCCGGCAGCGAAAGCGAGCCGGTCGATACCTCTTGCCGCACCAACGCGGGGTTTGCCGCAAGCCTCATATGCATCGGCCTCAATATCACGCTATGCCTTGCCAAGGGCATCGCGGGTCTCCTCGCAGGCTCCGTCTCGCTTATCGCCGACGCCTTCAACAACCTCTCCGACGCCTCGAGCAACATCGTGAGCCTGCTCGGATTCCGCCTTGCCAGCCGCCCAGCCGACGAGGGGCACCCTTATGGCCACGGCCGCTACGAGTACCTCGCCGGCCTGTTTGTCGCCGTCCTCGTTTGCGCCGTCGGCATCAACCTGATCCTGGAGTCGGTCACCAAGATCATCAAGCCCTCCCCCACCGCTTACACGCTCATTTCCCTTGCGGCACTGGCTACGTCCATGCTCGTAAAGCTCTGGATGGCCGCGTTTAACCGCACGCTGGGCGACCGCATCGATTCCGAGACGCTCATCGCCACAGCGCAGGACTCCAAAAACGACGTCATCACCTCGGGATCGGTCCTGGTGGCAGCGCTTATCTCGCAAACAACCGGCGTTGACCTCGACGGTTGGGCGGGCCTGGGCGTTGGCATCTTCATCTGCATCAGCGGCATGGGTCTGGTGCGCGACGCCATCAGCCCGCTGTTGGGACAGGCACCCGACCCCAAGCTCGTCCAGGCAATCCGCGACAAGATCACGTCGTATCCGCAGGTTCTGGGCACGCACGACCTGATGGTGCACGACTACGGCCCCGGTCGCCAATTTGCGAGCGCTCACGTGGAGATGCCCGGCGAGGGCGATGCATTTGAGCACCACGAGATCCTGGATACCATCGAGCACGATATCAAGCGCCAGATGGGCATCGGCATCACGCTGCACTGCGACCCCATCGCCACCGACGGCGACGACCTGCGCGGCTGGGTCAAACGCGGCATCATGCAGATCGACCCCGCACTTTCCATCCACGACCTGCACGAGCACGACGGCTTCGTCTCGTTTGACCTGGTGCGCCCCGACGGTTTTGACATATCCGACGAGGAGCTGCTGGAACTCGTCACGCGCATCGTGCACGAGCGCCGGCCCGATGTCTCGTGCGTCGTCACGTTTGACTCGGGCTTTAGCTCGCCCGACCGCCCGGCCGAGCGGCTCTAGCCAACTCAGCCGCTAGTTTCCCTGCGCGCCCGAGATGCCGTTTTGCAGGGCGTTCCAGGCATCCGTCGCCATGCCGCCCAAGTTCTGCGCGGTATCGCCCAGGTTTTGTGCCGTGTCGCCCAGCTCTTGCGCCTTGTCTCCCAACTCCTGTGCCTTGTTGCTCAAGTCCTCCAGCGTATTGGAGCTCGAACTGTCGGTACCGCTTTGGCCGTCGGACGAGTTGCCCGAGCTGTTCTTGTGCGTGAGTTGAATTTCGAGGTTGCCGTTGTCGTTATAGTAGGCAGACGTCACGACCCAGTTGGCATCGACGACGGGCATCGAGCCGTCATCGGTCAGGATCACGGCGTTCGAAAGGTCGGCCCCACGCGATTTGAGGAGCTTCTTGGCATTGGACCAGTACTGCCCCGGAATATCGCTCAGGTCGACGGCGGTAGACTGGGTGGCCTCAGTCTGCTCGGCCGTGGTATCAGTCGTGGCGCCCCGCTTGTTGAGCATGCCCGACACAATGGCAAACACAACCGAAAGGGCAAAGAAGATCGCCAGCACAATCAGGATTTTCTTGATCACGCTCGACGAACGCGACGGTTTCTTTTCCTCGTCCTCGCCGTACTGCGGAATCGACTTGGGATACTCACGATACGGCTCGCGCGCGTAGGGATCGCGCGACTCATAGCGAGGCTGCGCCGTGCGCGGCATATACGTCGTCTGCTGAGGCTGTGGAATGGGATTCTGCGACAAATCGTTATAAGGATCCGGCGCAGAACTGGCATAGGGGTCCTGCGGTGCGTAATCAAACGGGTCCGGCGCCGCGTTGCCATAGGGGCTTTGCGAAGATGCAGCGTAAGGATCCTGCGCCGTGTCGCCATAGCCCATAACCCGCGTAGGCTCGGCAGAAGGCTGCGTCGCGGCAGGGTCGGCATAGCCAGGGCCGGGCACAACGTGGGTCGCATCGGCGCTATTACCCGTCGACGCGGAGCCGTAGCCACCCATCACGGTCGTCTTATCCTGATCCATGCAACGATTCCTTTCCGTCGCCCGTAAGCATCAAGTTATCCATGCATTCTACCCGCGCAAAAGCCTATGATGGGCAAAGCCCGCCGGTATCTACAAGACATGCGCGGGCCTAAGGATCAAAAAGCCCCGCCGGGCCTTGTGGGCACGGCGGGGCGGGCTAGCAGCTATGGACAGCAGGCTTAGAACAGGCCGGTGATGTTGCCGTCGTTGTCGACGTCGATGTTCTCGGCCGCGGGCACCTTGGGCAGACCCGGCATGGTCAGAACGCTGCCAGTCAGCGCGACCACAAAGTGGGCACCGGCAGAAACCTTGAGCTCGCGCACGGTGATGCGGAAGTTCTCGGGAGCGCCCAGGGCCTTGGCGTTGTCGCTAAAGCTGTACTGCGTCTTGGCGACGCACACCGGCAGGTTGCCAAAGCCATTCTCGCGCAGCTCGGCGAGCTGGCGCTTGGCGGCCGGCGTAAAGTCAACGCCGTCGGCGCGGTAGACCTTGGTGGCAATGGCCTCGAGAGCGTCGGCCACATCGGCGCCGTCCTCATAGGCAAACTTGAGCTCGCTCGGCTGCTCAATCAGGCGCATGACCTCATCGGCCAGCTCGAGCGCGCCCTCGCCGCCCTTGGCCCAGACCTCGGAAAGCTTAACGTTGACGCCGAGCTTCTGGCACTCGGACTCGATGAGCTCGAGCTCGGCCTCGGTGTCCGTCGGGAAGCGGTTGATGGCGACCACACAAGGCAGACCGTAGACATTCTGGATGTTATCGACGTGGCGCAGCAGGTTGGGCATGCCGGCCTTGAGGGCCTCGAGGTTCTCCTCGTTGAGGTCGGCCTTGGCGACACCGCCGTTGTACTTAAGCGCGCGGGCAGTGGCGACGACCACGACAGCGCTGGGGCGAACGCCCGTCATGCGGCACTTGATGTCGAGGAACTTCTCGGCACCCAGATCGGCACCGAAGCCGGCCTCGGTAATGGCGACATCACCAAAGCGCATCGCCATACGCGTGGCCATGATAGAGTTGCAGCCGTGGGCAATGTTGGCGAAGGGACCGCCGTGGACAAACGCGGGCGTGCCCTCGAGCGTTTGCACCAGGTTGGGCTTGAGCGCGTCCTTAAGCAACGCGGCCATGGCACCCTGGGCCTTAAGGTCGCGGGCACGGACGGGCTCGCCGGCAAAGCTGTAGCCGACGACGATCTCACCCAAGCGTTCCTTGAGGTCGCTGATGCTCGTAGACAGGCACAGGATTGCCATGACCTCAGAGGCGACGGTGATATCGAAGCCGTCCTCGCGCGGCACGCCCTGAGCCTTACCGCCAATACCGTCGATGACGTGGCGCAGCTGACGGTCGTTCATATCGACGACGCGCTTCCAAGTGATGCGCTTAACGTCAATACCGAGCTGATTGCCCTGCTGAATATGGTTGTCGAGCATGGCGGCCAGCAGGTTATTGGCGGCACCGATAGCATGGAAGTCACCGGTAAAGTGCAGGTTGATATCCTCCATGGGGATGACCTGAGCCCAGCCGCCGCCGGCAGCGCCGCCCTTAACGCCAAAGACGGGGCCGAGCGAAGGCTCGCGCAGGGCCACGGCACTCTTGACGCCGCGTCGGCGCAAGCCATCGGCCAGACCGATGGTCGTGGTGGTCTTACCCTCGCCCGCAGGCGTTGGGTTGATAGCAGTCACGAGGACGAGCTTGGCCTGGTGGTCAGTCGGCTCGTTGAGCAGTGAATAGTCGACCTTAGCCTTGTCGAAGCCGTACGGAATAAGGTGCTTAACGTCGACGCCGGCGTTCTTGGCCACCTCGGTAATAGGCAGCGGCGTGACAGAACGTGCGATTTCGATGTCAGTAGGCATGGGCGGTCCTTTCGTTACCGAATGAGAAAAAGACCAATTCAGCATAGCACGGGCGCGCAATAGTAAAACACCCATAACCGATGAACGGCGATATGTTTACCCGATGCCCAGCGATAGCCCAACAGCCCGCCAAAACAAAGCGCCCTAAACGGTAGATTCAATCCCCAGGTGCTCAAAGGTGCGAAGGGTTGCCTGACGGCCCTGCGGCGTACGAATCATCAACCCGCACTGCAGCAGATAGGGCTCATAGACATCCTCGAGCGTGCCCGGGTCCTCGCCCACCGCGCTGGCAAGGGTCGTAAGTCCCACGGCACGACCGGAGAACGTCTTAGCGAGCGTCTCCAAAATGCGAATATCCATCCAGTCCAGACCGAGCTCATCGATCTCGAAGAACTCGAGCGCCTGGCGACAGATATCGAGCTCGATGGGACCGTTGCCGCGCACCTGTGCGTAATCGCGCACGCGCTTGAGCAGGCGGTTGGCAAGACGTGGCGTACCGCGCGAACGCGAGCCGATCTCGAGTGCACTGGGATGGTCGATCGTCACGCCCAGGATAGTCGCCGAGCGCGTCACAATCTGCGCGAGCTCCTCGACCGTGTAGTAATCCAGGCGATATGAAATGCCAAAGCGGTCGCGCAACGGGCCGGTCAACATGCCTGAGCGGGTCGTTGCCGCCACCAGCGTAAACTTGGGAATATCCAGGCGAATCGAGCGCGCCGCCGGACCCTTGCCAATCACGATATCGAGGGCAAAGTCCTCCATCGCTGGGTACAGGACCTCCTCGACCGAACGGTTGAGGCGGTGGATCTCGTCGATAAACAGCACATCACCCGGCTGCAAGTTAGTAAGGATGGCTGCCAGGTCGCCGGTGCGCGCGATGGCAGGGCCACTCGTGGTCTTGATCTGAGCGCCCAGCTCGTTGGCGATAACCGTAGCCAGCGTGGTCTTGCCCAGACCCGGAGGGCCCGAGAAGATCACGTGGTCGAGCGTCTCGCCACGGCTCTGCGCCGCTTCGATCAACACGCGCAGGCTCTGCTTGATATGCTCCTGGCCGCAGTAATCGTCCAGGCGCTGGGGGCGCAGGGTACGGTCGACATCGAGGTCCTCGGGCGTCAGCTCCGAGCCCACCATGCGCTCGCCATGCGCCATGGATGCCGCCGGCGAGTTGCCGGGCGTCGCCCACAGGTCCTGAGAGTCATCGGCTTCCCACATCACGCATCCATTCCGAGTCGCTTAAGCGCCGCGCCGAGCAGATCCTCGACACGCATATTCTGCCCATCATACCCGCTCAGGGCAACATCGGTCTCCTGCGGGCTAAAGCCCATGGAAAGGAGTGCCGCGCGGGCATCATCGATGGCCGAGGGAGCAGCAGCGGGCACGGGCATCGCAACCTGGCCGGGAATCACGTCGACCGGGACAAAGCCCTTGTCCTTGGCAAAGGTGCTCTTGAGCTCCAGGATCAGGCGCTGAGCTGTCTTTTTGCCCACACCGGGCACCTTGGCCATGCCCTTGTCGTCCTCGGCCATCACCAGCGAATACAGCTGCCCCACGGTATAGGTGGAAAGCACGGCGAGCGCCAGGCGCGGGCCAACGCCCGAAACGGACACGAGCCGGTCGAACATCGTGCGCTCATCCTTTGAGGAAAAACCGAAAAGTGTCATGGCGTCCTCGCGCACCTGCATACGCGTGTAGAGGCGGACCTCGCCGCCGGGCGTCGGCAACGTGGCCGCAGTGCTGCCCGAGATGCCGAGCTCAAAGCCAACGCCCGACACATCGACGACAGCAGAGCTCATCGTGGACTCGACAAGCGTTCCGTGGAGCTGGGAAATCATCAGTATCCGGTTCCTCTCTGTTGATAGAACTCGCCACCGGTGAGGGCGCGGGTACGGCTGAGGTTTACGTGGCAGATGGCGCAGGCCAGGGCATCGGCGGCATGGTCGGGATGCGGGTCGTGGTCGAGCTGTGTTAGCGTGCGTACCATGTAGGCGACCTGCCGCTTGTCCGCGGCGCCGGTGCCCACCACAGCCTGTTTGATCTGCATAGGCGTGTACTCGCCAATCTCGAGCGCGCACTCCGAAAGCGCCACAAGCGCAGCGCCGCGGGCATGCGCCGTAGGGATGGCCGAGCGAACGTTGGCGCCAAAGTAGATGCTCTCGATAGCAGCGGTATCGGGTCGATAACGCTCCACGACACCCTTGAGGTCGCGGGCGATATGCGACAGGCGCACCGCGAGCGGACTACCCGCGCTGGTCTCGATACAACCGTAGGCACGGCAGCGAACCTCACCGCGCCGCTCCTCGATAATCCCCCAACCCGTATGGGCCAAACCGGGGTCAATGCCCAAGATAACCAAGCCAACCTCCCCTCGCCACAAGCGCAGCGCAAGACAAGGCCCCGCGCATCATTCACGAACGTCTGTTCTAGAATAACACAACGGGGCCAAAGTGCTTAAAGCAAGATAGATTCGGCAGAAGCAATGTGTGTAAGCGAATCTCTCCCGCAATGTTTCCGTCTGCCCTAGTTCTGGCTAAAGAACGGGAACTGCCTCGGATCCACCGGCGGATGCGGCATCGGCGTGCCTTGGGGTCCACCCTGCGGGCCACCCTGGCCGCCCATCATCTTATCGATGGCGTCCTGGACCTCGCCCTCAAACTT
Source organism: uncultured Collinsella sp. (assembly GCA_900539735.1). Taxonomy (GTDB): domain Bacteria; phylum Actinomycetota; class Coriobacteriia; order Coriobacteriales; family Coriobacteriaceae; genus Collinsella. Next base: position 16,525 of record UQDE01000024.1, read on the forward strand.
CTTCATACCCTCGTGCAAACGACGCTGACCGTCCTCAGAGCGCAGCTCTTCCATCTGCTCAGGCGAAATACCCAACAGCTCGCCCAACAGGCCCATCATCTCGCCGCGCATGCGGTCACTCGTATCGTCGTCGGCAAAGCGGCGCACCTCGGCGCGTGCCAGCGAATCAACCGTCATGCGCTCCTTACCGTTGAGCCCCAGATCGGACCATGCAAGCATGTACGGCCAGGCGCGCTCGGCAAACGAACGGGCCGAGACGATCGGGGCCGTCGGTAGCATGCGACGAGCAGCCTCACCCTGGCGCACGAGCATCAGCAGCAGCGAGCAGGCCTCGGGCTTGGCGGCGGCCATCGGGATGTCGTCGAAAGGTCGATTGCGGTCTACGTGCGACTCGAGCGCACCATCGACCTCGCCCGGCTCAAGCCCGCCAAGCAGCTGCGCCGCGCGATCGAGCATATCAAACGGACCGGCGAGCGTCGAGAGCGCTTGCGCCAGCACGCGATCCATGCAATCCTCCACCGCGTTGAGCGTCACGAGCTCTTGGGGCACCACGGCCGAGACACGGTTGCGCACGCGTGCCACAAACTCGAGTGTCGACAGATACACATCGCCAAAGGGCGCAAAGTCGCCCTGGTAGCCACCGGACAGCGCGGGCGCCGCCAGCGCATACTCGGTCTTGGAAAGCGGGCTCAGCGCCATGGCGCCCAGCTCGAGCGCCGTATCCTCGAGCATCAGGCCCAGCGCACGCGAACGCAGGCGCTCGGCATCGCCCGCCGACACATCGCGGTCGAGTACGCGCGCCGCATCTGGCGCATCGCGCTCGACGGTGCGAATGTGCAGGCGCTCGGCGATTGAGCGAACAGCGGAACAACGGGCGGCTTCGGCCTCCTCCTGCGCCGGCGTAAAGATGCGATTGCGCCCCAGCACCAGGCCAATCACATTACGCGGACCCAAGGCATCGACGGCAAGCGCCGCCAACAGGGACGACGGCAAATCGCCCTCGAGCGCCACCACGGCACGCGAAGCGCCGCGGGCGCGGGCATTGTCGCGTACGGCAAGCACCAGCGCCTGCCACAGCCACTCCTCGGAACGAAACTCGGGCAGCTCGTGGTCCTCCAGGGCATCGAGCATCACGCCGCGCTGAATCTCCTGAACCAGCAGGCTCTCCTCAAAGCACGGCGCCTGGGCCACCACGCGGCCGCAATCGTCGAGCACAAACGATCCGCCGGTATACACCGACTCGTCATAGGCACCAATCGGCGCCATGCAGGCAAACCATACGCTGCGCTTGGACGCGATCTTGCGGTAGGCACCGCTGCGCACGGCGGCAATGGCGGCCGTCTCGCGATCGATCATGTCAAACGCGTTGAACTGGAAATAGGCGATGAGGTCGACGCCGGTCGGCAGCATTTCGAGCTCGCGGTCCAGGTCAAACACCACGGCGATGCGCACGCCGTCCACGTCAAACACCGGAGGCGCCCAACGCGCGTCGTTGCTCTCGCCACGCTGCAGGGCGATGCTTGCGCGCGCAGGCACCACGCGGCCATCCTTAAGCATCATGTAGTCGAGCAGGGGCTGGCCCTCAAACGAAACCGCAGAGGGCACGATGCAGATCATGTCGAGCTCTTGGATGCGCTCGGCAACGCCCGTCAAGCCCGTCAGCATATCGTGCTCAAAATCGGCAGCGCCCACCAGGCTGCCCGGCATGGCACCCATAAAGAGCGGAGCCGGAACGCACAGCACGCGCGCGCCGCGCTCATGAGCCAGGCGAGCCTGGTCCTCGATGCGGCCGCAAATGCCCTCGATGTCACCCAGGCGCATATCGATCTGTGCAAGTGCGAGCTTCATGGCCCAGCCCTTTCCGTCGTAAATCGTCGTTGTCGTAGTAAAAGCGCCGGCCGCATAATGCAGCCGGCGCTCGCATGTGCATATGCTAGCTATGATACCCCGAGCGGGGGCGCGCTCCTAGAACGTCGCGGACCACAACCCGTGCAGGTTGCAGTAGGCATAGACGGTACCGGTCTTGGAGCCGCCAGCGAAAAACGTCGTGGGCTTCATGCCGGGCTCAAGGTAATGGACCTCCAGGCGGCCCTCGGCCTCAAGCGCGATCCACTCGATGTAGTGCTCGGGCAGCATGGGGTGCTCTGTCGAGCCCACGCGTGCGCGAATGACGTGGCCGTCGCGCTCGATCTCGACAACAGGCACGTGCTTCTCGTGTGCCGCATCCTCGGTGTTTGCGGTCAGCTCCGTGCAACCGGCAGGGGTCGCAACGCCGTCGCCAAGGGCAGCGATGAGCTTACCGTCGGGGTCCTTAAAGAATTTCGCCATGATGTTCTCCTTTGCTGATGTGCCAATATTCCTGATGCTTCTTATGCCCAAAGGCAGGCGAACCATCCACGGCATGGCAAATGAACACATAACGGGCGGGAACGGTGGGGCGGCGCGTACTATCCGCCCTGGCGGCCCCACCCGAGCGGGTTAGCGACCGTCGCCGCCGAGCAGCGCCAGAACATCTTCGCGGGTAAACAGTGCCGACGAGATACCATCGCCACCGAGCACGCTGTTGACCAGATCGCGCTTGGACTCCTGCATCTGCATAATGCGCTCCTCGATCGTGTCCTTGGCGATGAGCTTGTACACGGTCACGGTGTGCTGCTGGCCAATACGGTGGGCACGGTCGGTCGCCTGGTCCTGCGCCGCCACGTTCCACCACGGGTCGTAGTGGATGACCACGTCGGCAGCCGTCAAATTAAGGCCCACGCCGCCCGCCTTGAGCGAAATCAAGAACACCGGCACCTCGCCCGCCTGGAACTGCGCAACCATCTTGGCGCGACTCTCTTTGGACGATGCACCCGTGAGCTTAAGGAAGGCGATATCCTCCTTAGCCAGGCGTTTGCCGATGATATCGAGCATGCCCGTAAACTGGCTGAACAGTAAGATGCGATGGGCACCGTCGAGCGCGCCGCGCACGAGCTCCATGCACGTATCGAGCTTGGCGCTTCCCGCCTTGTAGTCCGCATAGTGCAGATGCGGGTCGCAGCAGATCTGACGCAGCTTGGTGAGCTCGGCAAGTACCTTGAGCTTGTCTTTCTTAAACTCCCCGGCCTCGCGGTGCTGCACTTGCTGGGCAATGCGGTCCTGGTTGGCCAGGTAGAGCTTGCGCTGCTCGCCGGTAAGCTGCGCCATCACCGTATCCTCGATCTTCTCGGGCAGATCGGCCACCACCTCTTCCTTGACGCGACGCAGCACAAACGGCGACACGAGCGCCTGCAGACGAGCGGCGCTGTCGCCCTCGGCATGCTCGACGGGACTTTCAAAGCGCTTGGCAAATGAGTCGCGCGTGCCCAGAAGGCCCGGCATCAAAAAGTCGAAGATGCTCCAGAGCTCGGACAGGCGGTTTTCGATGGGCGTGCCCGTCAGGGCAAAGCGCACGCCGGCCGGCAGGCGCTTGGCAGCACGGGCCACCTGGGTGAGCGGGTTTTTAATGTACTGGGCTTCGTCGAGCACCACGCGGGCAAAGTCCTGCTCGACGTATTCGTCGATGTCCCGGCGCATGAGGTCATACGACGTCACCACCACGTTATGCTCGGCGGCACCGGCAATTTGCACGCGACGCTGGGCCTTGGCGCCCACGATGGCGCACACATCAAGCGAGGGGGCAAAGCGCTCCAACTCGGCAGCCCAGTTGTACACGAGCGACGCGGGGCATACCACGAGCGTGGGCTTGGTATCCCCCGCTTCCACGCGCGCCAGAATGTGCGCGATCATCTGCAGCGTTTTGCCCAGGCCCATATCGTCGGCCAAGATGCCGCCAAGGCCCAGATGCTCGAGCGAGCCGAGCCACTGGTAGCCGTCGACCTGGTAGCCACGCAGCGTGGCCTTGAGCGAGGCGGGTACCGTAAAGTCCATCTTGCCGAGCGTGTCCAGGCGCTCGACAGTGCGGCGGAACGCCGCGTCGCGATCGGCCTCGAGCGCCGGCGTGCGCGCAATCATGCTGTCGACAAACAGGGTGCTCGACGCGGGAAGCGACACGCCGTCGAGCAGGTCGACGGCATCGACACCCAAGTCCTCGGCAAGGCCAAACGCAGCACGAGCGCCCTCGTCCAGGCGCACGATGTCGCCGGACGTAAGGCGCGCGAACGTCTGGTGGCGCTTATACGAATCGAGATAGATGGCAAGGTCAGCCGCCGAAAGCCCGCTCGCGCCCAGCTCGACGTCGAGCAAGTTGCTCTTGACGGTGGCACGCACCGAGAGCTTGGGCGCAGGGCGTACCGAGATCTGGCGCAGGCGGTCGCTGAGCATGACCTCGCCCAGCTCGGACAGGGCAGACAAGCCCTCGGTCAGCAAGTGGAACAGGCGGGCGTCATCGCGCTCCTCAAATGCCAGGCCGCCCTCGTAGAAATCGAAGTATAGGGCAGCCGTGTCCATAACGCGAAACTCCGCCACCGTATCGCGGGGCGGAACGCCAGGGCGTTGCTCTTCGAAAGGACTGCCCGGAGCACCAAGACTAAAGAGATCTGCCGACCAATCGCCGTAGGCCACCGTAATCTTGCAGGTCACAAGACCATCGTCGACGCCAATCGCCATGGCAAAACTCGGCTCGGGCGCCACGGCGTCAAGTACGGCGGGAGCGGTCAGGTCGGTGTAGTCGCGCAAGATCGGCAGCGCCATGCGGCAGAACTCGCCCACCTGGTCGGCGGCGATATGGACCGGCGTGCGGCAGGGCAACAAGTGCGATAGGAACGGCGCCGCATGCTGGGCAAACGCCGTGTCGGTACGGCGCGCGCGGCGCGTATCGACCAGATAGGCTGCGTCACCCGCGACAAAGCAATACGTATCGGCCGGAAGGCGCAAGTCATAGCTGCCTCCCACCGCCGGTGCAATCTTGGCGGCAAGGAGCGGCGGGCGCTTAGCCGGAACTTCGCCCTCCCCCTGCGGCGACGGCTCGACTGCCACCTCGTAGGCGCGATGCGTCGTCGTCCCCCGCGACCAAGCAGGCTCAAAGGACATGGTCCTGCCGCGCAGCAGGTCCAGCACGGACACGATGGAATGCTCGGATACCGGCAACTGACGCTCGGCGACAAAACCGCTGCGGGCAAAGTCGTACGATGCCGAGCGCGAACTCGTGATGTCGCTCAGGTAGGCGACCGTCATTGCGACAAAGTCGAGCAGCTTTGTCGACACGTCATCGAAAGCCTCGGGCACATGGACAAACGTAAGCTTCTTACCATAGGAGAACGTACCACCGCGCACATAGGCATCGGCCATGCCGTCGATGTCCTTGACCACGTAGGACACCGAGCCGCAGCGGATACGAAGCTCGAGCGCCCAGCTAAAGCGGTCGGCGAACAGTGGATTGTAGTACGGCACCAACGAGGGCTCCAACACCGCCTTGGGGGCAACGGGGTCGACAGTGCCGGCGAGCTTGCGGCGCATGCCCGCCAACTCATCCATGCGCGCGTCCGAAAGATCGGAGAGCGCCTTCATGAGGCTCGGGCTCGTGGGAACTGGCGCTGGGAAGGGAAAGTTAGGGTTGACCGCTGGTGCGGCGGACGCGGGACGCGCGGCTTGCTTGGGCACCGCCGTAAACGTGCGGACCGGCGTGCGCAGGCCCTCGACGGGCTCAATGCCGCTTGCGTCCAGATACGCAAGCGCCGTGGCGATGGCGTGCTTGCACATGCCGGGGTAGCGATAGGCAGCGGGGCAATCGCAGTCGTAGTCGATCACCTCGTGCTCGTCCATGTCGAGCGCCACGTGCGTCTTGTACAGGTCACCGCGCGAGCCGCGCACCGAGCCCTCGACCGTCACGTTTTTGGAGAAGCGCGAGCCGCTGTCCTCGATCGACAGCACGGCGCCGTTGAGCATGAGCGAGCGGCCCTTCATAAAGGTGCCGCTCAGCGCCGCCTCTTTCCGGAGCGCCTGCACAAACGTCCCCTGCGCCATCACTTCCTCCAATCTCGCACCGAGTACCTCTCAGCAACGCCGTCCCTAGATAACCGTCACGCGGCCTTGGTTACCCACAATGGCCTTGGCCTCGGCCAGCAGCGGAATCGAGCGCGCGTTGACCTTGGCAGGCACCTCGGCGCGCAGCACGCGCCCGTCCACCTGCTCGATAAAGATCTCCACGCGGTCGCCGCCCGGGTTAGCGGTGAGCACCGTGGCCAGGCGCGCCATATTGCCCTGGCTAAAGCGGCTGTTGGGCACCATGACCTCAAACACCTTGGGCTTGTTGTTCTCCTCGTTGAGCTCGAGCGGCACGATCTCCTGCGCGATGATCTGGTCGCCGCGGTCAGAGCGCTCGAGTTTGCCCTTGATGCGCACAAAGGCGTCGGACAGCTGCGCACCGGTCTCGGGATCGACCTCGCCGTACAGGTACCCCTCGGCCTCTTTATAGGTCTTGGGGAACACGACGACGGTGGCCTCGCCTTCCATGTCCTCGAGCTGCACGATGCCCATGGGGTCGCCGTTTTTGGTCACGCGCTTGGACACGCTCGAGACCATGCCGGCCCACCACAGCGCTTTGCCCTCGGGAATCTCCTGGTTGATGGTGCCGCCCGTAGGATTCTGAACTTCGTAGCCGGTGTCGATCTGCGAGAACGAGAAGTCGCGCGCTTTGCTGAGCGCATACTCAAACGGGCGCAGTGGGTGGTCCGAGACATAGATGCCCAGAACCTCTTTCTCCTGGCTCAGCTTAAGGTGGCGGTCCCATTCCTGGCCGTCCGGATCGGGCACGCTGACCTCGAAACCCGAGCCCTCAACATCACCAAACATGTCGAAGAACGAGGTCTGGCCGCTCGCGCGGTCCTTCTGGCGCTTTATCGCGGCGTCGATGATGTTCTCGGGGTTGTTCTTGTCCACAAAGTGCATCATCTGGCGGCGCGGATAGCCCGTGGAGTCGAAGGCACCTGCCTTGATCAGCGATTCGATCACGCGGCGGTTGGCCTGGCTCGAGTCCACGCGCTCGACAAAGTCGTGCAGCGTCTTAAACGGGCCGCCCGCCTCGCGCTCGGCGATAATCGCCTGCGCCACGCCGGTGCCCACGCCGCGGATGCCGGCCAGACCAAAGCGCACGCCTTCCTTGGTAGCCGTGAACTCGGTGCCGGACTCGTTGACATCTGGCGAAAGCACGGGGATGCCGTCGTGACGGCATGCCGAGACGTAGTGCACGATCTTGTCGGTCTTGCCCGTGTAGGACGTCAGAACGGCCGCCATGTACTCGTGCGGATAGTGCGCCTTGAGCCATGCCGTCTGCATAACCAGGATGGCGTAGCCGGCGGAGTGCGACTTGTTGAAGGCGTAGGACGCGAACTCGAGAACATCGTCCCAAATCTTCTGGGCGACCTCGCGCGTGTAGTTGTTCTTGATAGCGCCGTTCATCCAGTGGTCGTAGGTGGTCTCGTCCGAGCCATCCTCCCAGTGCAGCACCGTCGACGTGAGCAGCTTGATCTTTTTCTTAGCCACGGGCTTACGGATACGCGAGTCCGATTCGCCCTTGGAGAAGCCGCACATCTCGACGGAGATGAGCATAACCTGTTCCTGGTAGACCATGGTGCCGTAGGTTTCGCCCAGGATGTCGTCCAGGCGGTCGTCGTAGGAGACGGCCGGCTCCTTGCCGTTCATACGGTTGATGTAGGACGAAACCATGCCGGCGCCCAGCGGGCCCGGGCGGTACAGGGCGATCAATGCCACGACGTGCTTGTACTCGGTGGGCTTCATGTTCTTGATCGTGGCCGTCATGCCGGCGGACTCGACCTGGAAGACGCCGGCGGTGTGGCCGGAGCCCATGAGCTTAAAGATCTCGGGATCGTCAAAGGGAATCTCTTCCTCTTTGATGTCGATGCCGAAGTTCTTTTTGATGTTAGCCTTGGCCTTGGAGATAACCGTCAGCGTACGCAGGCCCAGGAAGTCCATCTTGAGCAGGCCCATGTCGGCGACGGTATGGCCCTCGTACTGGGTGATCTCGACGCCGCCCTTGGTGTCGAGCTTGGTGGGCACGTGCTCGTTGACGGGGTCACGGCAGATCAGAACGGCGCACGCGTGCACGCCCTCGCCACGGGTGAGGCCCTCGATCGAGAGCGCCGTGTCGATGATGCGGCGGGCGTCGTCGTCCTTTTTATAGGCCTCGGCAAAGTCTGGGTTAAAGAGGTCCTCTTTGCCGGGTTGTTTGTCGAGCACCTGCTTGAGCTTGACCTTGGGGTCGCTCGAGACCATCTTGGACAGGCGCTGGCCCATGTAGACCGGGTAGTCCAGAACGCGCGCGGCGTCGTTGATGGCCTGCTTGGCCTTGATGGTCGAGTAGGTGATGACGTGGGTGACCTTCTCGGGGCCGTAGAGCTGGCGAACGTGCTCCACGACCTCGAGGCGCCGCTCATCGTCGAAGTCCATATCGATATCGGGCATCTCGGTACGCTGCGGGGAGAGGAACCTCTCAAACATCAGGCCGTTCTCGAGCGGGTCGAACGCGGTGATGTTCATGGCGTAGGCGACGATAGCGCCGGCGGCAGAACCACGGCCGGGGCCGACGCCGATGCCGTTGTCCTTGGCCCATTGCACGTACTCGGCAACGATGAGGAAGTAGGCGGCAAAGCCCTTGTCGCAGATGACCTTGTATTCGTACTCAAAGCGCTCTTTGATGTTGACTCCGCCGATCTCGCGCGTGGCCCAGTCGTCACCGTAGTGCTGGCGCAGGCCCTTCTCGCACTCGCGGCGGAACTGGCTCTCGTGCGTCTCGCCGGGATCGAGCAACGGGAAGCGCGGCAGGATGATGGAGTCCCAGTCGAGCTCCACGTAGCACTTGTCGGCGATCTCGAGCGTGTTGTCGCAGGCCTCGGGGCAATACGGGAACATTGCCCGCATCTCCTCCTCGGTCTTCATGTAAAACTCCGAGCCGGTCATGCGCATGCGGTTGGGGTCGTCGACTTTGGCGTTCATGCCAATGCACATGATGACGTCCTGCACGGGCGCGTCCTCGCGGCGCAGGTAGTGGAAGTCGTTGGTGGCGATGACCTTAACGCCCACCTGTTTGGCGATGTCGATGAGCGTGCGGTCCATCTGCTCGTCGGTCAGGCCGTTATCGGTGGTAATGCCGTGTTCCTGGATCTCGATATAAAAGTCGCCGGGGTCGAAGGTGTCGCGGAAGGTCTCGGCCCATTTGATGGCACCCTCCATGTCACCGCGGTCGATGTACTTGGGGATGATGCCCGCGATACAGGCACTGGTGCAGATCATGCCCTTGGCGTGGCGGCGCAGGTTGTCGAGCGTCACGCGGGGCTTGTAGTAAAAGCCCTGTACGGCGGCCTCGGAGACCGTCTGCATCAGGTTGACGTAGCCCTCCTGGTCCTTGGCCAGAAGGATCATGTGGTAGAGCTCGGGCTTGTGGTCGCGGGCGAGCGTCTCGTCCGGCGTAAAGTAGACCTCGCAGCCAAAGATGGGTTTGATGACCAGGGGCGGCTTGAGCTCGTCGATGTTGCCCTTCTCGTCCCACATGGCCATGTCCTTCACATACTGGGCATGCTCGCGCGGGTTTTCCTCGGGATCGGGCTCCACCAGCTCGTCGCGGCGATCCTTTTCCAAGAAGGCCTTGTCGTGGCTCCAGGTTTTGTACTCGGGCGTGTTGTGGTTGACGGCGTCGCAGGCCAGCGCCAGGTCGGGCACGCCGTACATGTAGCCGTGGTCGGTGATGGCCACGGCGGGCATGCCCAGCTCAACGGCACGGTTGACCATATCCTGGATACGGGTTGCGCCGTCGAGCATGGAGAAAACAGTGTGATTGTGCAGATGGACGAATGCCATGTGATGAGCTCCGATGCGGGTTCGTGTTCTGACTGAACGATTTTACCCCACGGCACGGACAGCACCCGAACCTAGCCAAACCCACACGGGTAGTCAATTTGGGACCTTCAAAAAGGGGAATGAGGGCATCCAGATATATCGAGTATTACTGGAACCCCGGCGATGCGCGGAATGATTTGTGACGAATAGTCATGTCCATCAAGAAGGCTCGACGCTTCGGATAGCTCGTCAATCGATATATCAATTCTTGGAGACCTGTATTCCTACCATTTTTAATGAAACAACGGCGGTAATTGTTATCGCGATTGCACCAATAATACCGAGCGCTATCTGAATGGGATATAACCCCAACACATGTCCAAATATGGAGAAAAACATTGCGGAAAAGAGAGCCCTTACCAGAGACGCGACGGAAAGGATCGTCGCGCGGAGATCGTCCGCTATCGCGTCTTGGATTAAGTTTTCCGAAGTGATGTACACCACTTCTGGGAGAAAACAAAGCACCATGCTAAGGCCAAACAAACACAGCGGATTTGAAGCGAACCACGGAAGAATCATGAAAAGGCCAGCCTCGATTAGCATCGAGCCGAGCATGGTATTTCTTTTCCCGAAACGCGATGAGAAGAAATCTGCTGCAATGTAGGCCATCGCATTTACTGCATAGGATGCACCGAAAAAGATTCCTATTATGGAGACGGGAGCATCAAATGCGTCGAATACCAACTGATTCAAGTTGTAATAACTCCCATAGAATCCATCGAGCATGCTTGTGCCGATTAGAAGAAGCAATACCGCAAAAGCGGATTCTCCAACACGCCAGGTTTCGCGTCTGAACATCTTGGCCGCGTCAAACCTTCCCTTTTCAGAGCTTTCAGAACGGGTCGCTTCCGTCCTCTCAATGGGATACAGAAGGAAAAGCTGCAGGAGATAGAAAACGGAGACACATACGTAGAGGGCGCTCCAAGATACTTGGGCAATGAAAGATCCGAGCACAATCGCCATTCCCGTAGCGATTGATTGCGCGGCAAGCAGCCGAGCGTTGATGGTGAGGAAACGCTCTCCTTGACCGGCATTCCGGGCAATTTCATATAAAAGTGCTTGTTCGGATCCCGATTGAAGGGAGTAGGCGAGTGCCTCAACAAGGGAAAGCACGACAAGAAAGGGACCTGAGAGCAACAGCATGCCAGCCGTATGGAAGAAAAGCAGCAGCACGCCCACTTGAATCGAAAACTTCTTTCCAAAGAAATCGCCTATCAGCCCTGTTGGCAGCTCGAGGACGACCGTTGCAATGTTAAACAGGGCTTGATAAAGCGCGATTTCCGTGACAGACATTCCTTTCTCCGCAAGGAAAAGTAGAAACACTCCCCGATTTAAAACAAATCCCGCGAGAACGAAAAAGACGGAATAGATGTGCAGTTGCGTAGCGGCATTCTTATTCATTTGGCACTTCCATCAACTAATTTTGTCGGGCCGCTCGCTACTGACTCGAAGCCTGAAGTGTTCACAGCTGATGTGAAGAGTGGTAAAGCTTTTGCACAGGGTATCAATGGAATACATCCGAAGCGTTTTCGGCAGTATCATCGGCGAAGGCGGGATTAGCCTTTACGCGGCGCTCACCCTCGATGTATTTGACGATTTGATCAATCGTCTGGTTGGCGTGGCTCTTGAGCTTTCGCTCATAGAAGAAGAGGCCAAGCTTGCCGCGCGTGCCAGACGTGTTGCCACCCACACCCTGAAAATCCTCGGTATAGGTGAGCTCGCAGGCACCATCGCCAGCAGGTGCAGCCTCATAGCGCATGGTATTGATGCCCGCCGCATACTGAAAACGGACCTCATAGAGGCACGGGTAGTCAAAGTGCTTGATCTTAACCTTGATCGCCGTGCCCTTGGCCTTGCCTTTTGCGGACTGGGCGCGCTTCTCGTACTTATAGCCGTTGAGCTTGTTGCGGCTGGGACGCTTGCCCGTGGCGTTCTCGATATCCTGCATGATGAACCCCGCCAGAGCGTCAAAAAGCTCCTCCGGCGTCACCTTAAGCATTTTGGTGAGCTGCATGATGGCTCCTTATTCGTTTGAACCGTTCGAGTCATTGTACCGCCCCAGGCTCTCCCATGCGTTGCGGTGAAATGCGGACTGTTTGGCGGCTTTTTTGGCCAAAACAGTCCGTATTCCACCGCAAGTTATCTGAGGGCTAGAAGTTGTAGGTGACCACTTGAGGTTCGGCAGGTTTGACGAAGAGGGTCGGATCGGCCTGTTCCACGCGAACGAACTTGACCGTCACCGTCTCAACGCCCGCCTTGTGCAACACGTCGGCGTAGACGCGCGCCTGCAGGGCGTGTTTCTCGAGCAGCTGGCCCGGCGTCTCGTCCGGCGTACCGCCCGTCTTGTAGTCGATGACCAGTGCGCGCGACGGATCGGCCGGGTCGGTGGCCAGTGCATCGATGGCGCCCTCGGCATAGGCACCGTAGCGGGCAATGTCCTTGTCCTCGCAGCCCAGCGAGAAGAACGGCACTTCGGCACGGATGCACGGCCACGCGAGCAGCTCGGCACGAACCGACGACTTGAGCCAGCGATCCAGGGCGGCATCGAAGCGCTGGCGCTGCTCCGGCGTCAGGTGCCACAGGCGAGCCAGGGCGTCGGCACGCTCAGCGGGCAGCGCATCGGCACCCATCTCGATGAGCCACTGGCAGGCGGCATGGAACGCCGAGCCCAGCGCCATGGGATTGCCGGCGGGCTCGACAGCAGCCACGTCCGCATCCGTCATCTCCGAGCCATCCGACTCCGCATCATCGCCAGCCTCGTCCATGGGCACGCGCGTCTCGGCGGCACGGTCCTCGGCCTCGGCATGCAGCGCCGCGGCAATCGACGAATAGCTGTACGAATCACGCACCGGAAACGGACAGATGCCCATGCGCACGCCCGCCGCCTGGGGATATGCCAGCTCCAATGCATCGGGCGACGGGTCGGCGGGGCCGGGCGCGACCGGGCGATCGGCGGCGGTATCGGCACCCTCCGCCTCCGCATCACCGCGAACGAGCCTGCCCTCGGCATCCAGCGAAGCGTTGGCCTCAAACGCCTGCTCGCCAAATGTAAAGTCCGAAAGCGAAATGAGCTCGTAGTCGCCCGGCTGGGAGTTGTCGAACACCAGGCGGTCGGCATCGAGCTGCGGCATGTCCAGAGCGTCGGTCGGCAAAATACGGCGCAGCACGTCGTAGGTCAGATCGGTCTCGACGTCGAAGGTCGGCGCCGTCACCTTGCCACGGCTCACGCCGGCATCCATCGCCAAGATCACCAGCTCGCGCGCACGCGTCATGGCGACATAGAGCAAGCGGGCCCGCTCCTCGAGCGAAAGCCGCAGGTCGTCGTTGCGCAGGCGAGCAAATGCCTCGGCGGGAGAACCCGTCGCACAGACGTCCTCCATGAGCTCCGGCGGCAGCCACAGCGACGTGCCCTTGCCCTTAAACGCATGCTCAAACTGCTTTTTGACGTCGTCGCCCTTCACAAAGGTTCCGTCGGCGAGCTTAACGCCGTCGAAGCGTGCCGGCAGTGCCACGACCTGTGCTCCGCCCTCGACGCGACCCATCTGTGCCGCACCCGAGGACTTACGCACGCCAAAGCACTCGGCGACCGCCACGACCGGATATTCCAGACCCTTGGAGGCATGAACCGTCATGATGCGCACCGCGCCGTCGCCCTCCTCGTTGAGGGCACCCGGAGCCTCCTTGCCCGCCAAGAAGCGGTCGAAGGCCAGCGCGATGGAACGCGGCGAGTTGCCGAACTCGGCCTCCTCCTCGGCCACGGCGTCGAGTGCCTTGAGCACGTTGGCGGCAATGGCCTTGCCCTCGGGACCACGCTGTGCCAGACGTACAAACCAGCCGGAGGCGTTGACCACGTCGTGCGCGATGGCGGCGAACGAATCGCGGCCCACGCGACGAAGCGCATACCGCAGCACCTCGCGGGCGCGCGTCACGAGCGGCAAGTCTTGCAAACCCGGCACATCGGAATCGCTCATGATACCCGCGTCGATATTCCGGCGCGAGGTCTCCCCCGTCTCGCTATCGAGCTTGGTCGCCAGCGCCAGGAACTCCTGGGCGCCGAGTGCAAACATCGGCGAGGCGAGCAGCGGCATAAGGCCCTGCGCCGTATCGGCCGGATTGGCGAGCGCACAAACCAGGGCGCGCACCGTCTGCACCTCGGCTGCTTGGGCAAAGACCGAGCCGCCCGCGATGACGCAGTCGAGCCCCTGGTCGCGGAAGGCCTGGGCGTAGACGTCGGCGTTGGTCATGCGGCCCAGCAGCAGCACCATGCCGCCCTGGGGCTGGCCGGCATCGGCAAGCGCGCGGAATCGCTCGGCGATCGCACGGGCCTTGGCCTGTGTGCGTTCCTGCGTACTGCCGCCGGCAACAAAGAGGGCCTGGCGACGCGAGGCGTCTGCCACCAGCGTGTCCTTGCGGCCGTCGCTCGCCTCAAGATCCAAAAAGCCCTGCATCAGGCCGCCGTCATCGCCGTCGAAGACGCGTGCCACGTAACGCAGTACCTCGTCATGGCTGCGGAAGTTGCGCACGAGTTTGACGAGTTCGCCGGCAGGGGCATCGGCCACGGCAGTCGCCTCGGGCGCGGCAGACGAGCCCACCTTGCGCTCCTGACGACGGAACACCTCGACCTCGGCGCCACGGAAGCGATAGATGGACTGCTGCGCATCGCCCACGGTGCACAGCGCGCGCTCCCCCGCACCCGTCAGGTAGCGTATCAGATCGACCTGCATCTGGTCGGTATCCTGAAACTCATCGATCATGACCATCTTAAAGCGGCCCTCGTACGCAGCACGGATGGCAGGGTAATCGCGCAGGGCCTCGTAGGCCATACGCAGCAGGTCGTTATTATCGAGGGCGGACTGGGCAGCCTTCAGCGCGCGATACTCAGCCTCCACGGAACGGGCCAGGCCCACCAGCGCATCGAGCGCCGGGCCACCGCAGGCAAGCACGATATTGATAAACGCATCGGCGGCCTCGGCCTTGAGCAGCTCGACCTGCTCCTTAGGGAATGCCTTGCTCGCGCGCGGCATGGTGCACGACATCATGAGTCGCGCTGCATCGGCCATGGTCTTGCCGCTCGCCTCGAACGCGTCAATGGCGTCGAGTGCCATCTGCGCCTTCTCGGTCGCGGCCTTGCTTGCGCCCAGCGCCGCGCGATAGGCATCGGCGAGTGCCGAGGTATCGGCCTGCCCGCGCGCCACGCACACGTCGTCCATACCGCCCGGCAACTGGCTCGACAGCTCCAGCAGGTCGCGCACCAGGCCCTTGATGGTCGCGCCAGCGCCAAAGGAACCGCCCTCGCCCGCCATGGGATACCAGGCATAGAGGGCCTTGAGCGATGCCGCGAGCTCGGGGGCGGCATCGGGCGCCGTCGCGCGGGCCAACACATGCTCAACAGCCTGGTCCATAAGCTCATCGGTATCGGTGAGCACCGTGAACTCGGGGTCGATGCCCAGCTCCAGCGCATGCGCGCGCAGGATACGCGAGCACATGCCGTGAATGGTCGAAATCCACGCGTCGTCGACGGTCAGTGCTTCCTCGTCCATGCCCTCGTCGATAAGCGCACGGCGCACGCGGTCACGGATCTCGGCCGCGGCATCTTTGGTAAAGGTAATGGCGAGCACCTGGTCAAGATGTTCAACGAACGGACCGGATTCAGGCGAGAGCGCGTAGACGATGCGACGCGTGAGGGTAAAGGTCTTGCCCGAACCGGCGCCCGCCGAGACAAACAGCGGACGGTCGAGCGTTTTGACAATCTGCAGCTGTTGCGGCATCAAAGTCGAAAGATCCATGGTCTACACGTCCCTCCTTACAAACGTTCCTTCGTGGTTATACGAGCAGCGCGCATGCGCGGCCTGAGCCGACGTCGGGTCGACGGCGGCAACGTCGCCCGCCTCGAGCTCGCGCAGGCGCTCGGCGATGCCGGCCTCAACGCGATCGAGCAGGGCGTCGAAGTCCATGCTGCCACCCTCGCCGGGGAAACCTTTCTTAAGGCCCGGGATGCGACCGTCGCCGCGCTCTTCCTCGAGCAGCTCGGCGCTCGCGGCACCGCGCAACGCCGGCTTGCCGCCCTTGGTCGAAAAGTAGAGCGCCGCGCGGGTGTCCAAATCCAGCGCCCGGCGCATGGCCTGGGCGTAGATGAGCGTTTGGGTATGTGGTGGCAACCAGCGCGGATCGTCGATGGGCGCCGTGCCCGATTCCTCGTCGCGCACCGTGGGGTCGGCGAGCTTAAACTCCTCAACGCCCGTGCGATGCTTGTAGTCGATCACCACGGCACGATTCTCGGCGTCCACGTCCACGCGGTCGATGCGCCCGCCAAGCGGCCAACCGGCATACTCGACCTTGAGCTCGTTGAAGGCGAACTCCAGGTAGCGCGGGGCAAAGGGGGCAAGTGCCTCGGACTCGTAGGCAAGCACACCCTCCAGCTGCGGCAAGATCTCGGCCACCTGGCGTTCCTCCACCGCAGAGAGCGGCACCAGCGGGCCCTCCGTGCCGCGCTTGCCGGCGTGCTCGGCCAACGTCTCGTCAAAGACCTCGTGCAGCAGCTCCTGTGCGCGCGGCAGATTCTCGGGCGTCACGCGCTCCATGCCCTCTTGGGGCAGACGGGCATGCAGATGCTCCAGCACGTCGTGGACAAAGTTGCCCTTTTCCATGTTGCCAAAGCCCGCGTCGATCGACTGGGGCTTCACGCGGTACGAGACGAACCAGCATAGCGGGCAGGTCGAATAGGCCTCGATCTGCGAGGCGGACGTCAGACGCGGCACGAGCGGCGCGTCCTCACCCTCGCCATCGCGACGGCGCAGGACCAAATACGGCACGGCCTCGGCACTCAGATGCTGAGGGGCTTCACAGGTCACGCGCTCGCGCTTGAGGCCTTCACCTGCCGCGGGATCAAAGTCGGCGATGATATCGCCCTCGCCCACGCGCATGGGCTTGGCAGCGCCAGCGGCCTCGGCATGTGCCCACAGCTCGGTCCATACGGCTGCCGGGTAGCACTCGCGTGCCTGGCGATCGTGCGTCACACGGGCGAGCGCGACCGGACCGCTCGCCGCCTGCATCGCACGGCCAAAGCGCACGCGCAGCAGGGCAGCGGGCTCCAAAGACACGCCGTCGCGGCGCAGCTCGGCTGTCAACGTGGCAAGCGGGCCCTCTTCGTGCGAAAGCGGATAGCTGTCCAGGTCGACATCGGCAAACAGCACGGCATCGTAGCTGCCAGGGCGAAGAACCGACGCATCGGCAAGCGACGCGAAGCGCACTTGTGCTCGTGGTGTGCGATCGACCTCATAGGTCTCGTAATCGTAGGCGGTACTGCGCTTGTCCACCTTGGTTCGAACGCCGTCGAGAACCGGCACGGTCGCGGCCTGCGACACGTCGAGCGCGCGAGCATCGTTCATAAGGATGTCGATGGCATGGCGCAGCAAAGCCGTCTCTGCCTGGCGACGGGCCTGGCCGTCAAGGCCGCCTAGAGCGCGATCGGGCAACGTCTCGGCAACGGCAAGCATGGCCTTAAGCGCCGTCACGGGCTTGTCACGCCGCAGCGCCTGGAACACGTCCGAGACCACACACGGTACGTTCTTAAACCAGTTATCGTCGCTCGTCGCCTTGCGCGCGCCCCTCACCTGGCCCTGAACGCTCTGCAGCAGGCTCTTGACGCCCGCGGTAGTCTTGCTGCGCGAGAGACGCATATTCTTATCGAAGGTACGGGCATTGACGGCATCAGCGCCCGAAAGCGGACTGTAGATCCAGTCGGTAAGCTCCGGCGCGGGCCACCACTCAGTCTTGGAAGCGGTGCCCTCGTCGGCGGCTTTCATACGCTCGATCAGGTTGGCGAGCGCCGTAAACTGCCTGCCCGCGATGGACTGGGAAAACGCCGTGAACTCAGTCGTCTCGGCCGCAATGTGACGCGCCGCCAAACGGGCGGCGAGCTCGCCGAACAGCTGGGGTGCCCGGGCAGAAACGACGAGCACGCGCACGGGGTCGGCGGGCGTTGCAGTAGCTTTATCGGCCTTGGACTCCTTGTGCGCTTTCACCAACTTATCGATGGCGTCCGCATAGACATGAGCACGGGCATGGGGGCCGGCGACCTCAATAAAGGCAGGCTGAGCGGCGGCCCCGCAAGCGACATCAGACGCGACGGCGTCCTCCCCCAGCGGCGCGATCTCAAACAGCACACCGCGGGCATCAAATGCCGTGGCAAGCTCCTCGCGCATCGCCGCCTGCTCGCGGGCAAGCAGCACGACGACCTCTCCCCCATTGTTCGCCACGGCAGACAGCAGCTCGAGTAGACCGTGCGTAAACGACGTGGTACCGCGCACGCATACGGCGCGGGCGCACGCCGGCAGGCTATCGGCCAGGGCACCGGCCATAATGTCGGCTGCCTCGCAGGGCTCGACCATATCTCGACGGTCCAAACCGCCCGCGTAGGCACGCAAAAGCTCAAACACACGAGCCTCGGCATCGCTTTTTGGCTCAGGCTGGCAATTGTTGCCACCGCATCGCTCGGCCGTCGTCCCCGCCACACCCGGCAGCACATCGCGGGCCATGCGCGCGAGCATGCGCACCGTGCCCTGGCTACGCGAAAGCGGCTGCAGGTCGGCATCGTCGCGGCGGGCAATCATATCCGAAAACAGCATCTGACGTTGCAGGTTGTCGACGAAACCGCGCCCGTCGCCCAAAAGCTCCCAAAGCGAGCGAAGCCACGATGCGGGTGTCTTGTAGTCGATACCCAGCGAAATGCCGGCTTCCGCCGCATCATGACGGCACAGATCGAGCTCGGCAAACGTTGGTGCCAGCAACACGGCACGCCCGTGACGGGCAATAAGGTCGGCAAGCAGCGCCGACTCGGCATCGCTCAAATCCGTGCCGGCATTGGTGGTATAGATTCGAACAGGCATGGTCCTCCGCTCAAACCGTTCGCAATAATCAATGCATCCATCCTACCCGCCCAAGCGGACACATTGCCACCGCAGTTCCATCTTTTGGTACAAAGCAACCTGAACCCAACGCACCAGCCGATTGCAGGCATATAAAAACCGCCCCCGGAGGGACGGTTCTTCGTAATTCAATGTTGTCGCTGGCCTACTCGCCATCCTCCAACTTAATGAGGATCTTGCGGTAGCCACCGTACTCGCCGTTCAGCGCCTTTGAAACGCGGCTCACCGTGGTGGACGAAGCGCCGGTACGGGCCTGAACCTCAACATAAGGCTCGCCCTCGTCCAAATAGCGCGCAACCTGCAAACGCTGAGAAAGGTCGCAAATCTCGCGCGGCGTGCAGATATCGGTCAAAAACGCTTGGATATCCTTCTCGTCGTCCAAAAGGCTAAATGCGTGGACCAGCTGCTTGACATCAGGCTTGTCAAACATGTTCTCGATATTCATCGATCACCGCCAAACCCGCCAAAAGGCATCGAAGTTGATACTGACATCGGGCATCGTTCACCCGTTCTATGCAATAGGGCAACGCCTGTGGCTTTTGCCCGTAGCAGTGTAGCACACCACCAAACTAAAGCGGCAAGACTCTCTGCCAGCGGCGCGTTTTTCAGGACGACCTTGAATATCAACTTCATCCGAACACCTCCCATATTCATCCGTACATGTACGG
>UQDE01000025.1 GCA_900539735.1 uncultured Collinsella sp.
GGTCGGAGGGGTGGCTTTGTAAAGCCGTTTGTCTCCACCCGCGTAGCGGGTGGTTTAAAGCTGGCCGCTGCGCGGCCAGCGGACTAAAGTCTTGAATAAAAAGGGCGCGTCCATACGGACACGCCCCTGCGCACAACAATGCAAAGAACGACTTAGAAGCTACCGCGCTTCAGGAAGTCGGGAAGCTCGAACTGATCGTTGCCGAAGTTAGGAAGCTCGGTGCCACCGACGTTGCGGGTCGGAGCGGCCTGAGCCGGGCTCGTGGCAGGAGCGGTGCGCTGCGGCTCAGCGGAGGCAGCGGCCTTGCTCTGAGACTGCTGAGCAGCAAAGAGCTCGTCCTGACGGTTGACGTTGGAGTCGGAGAAGCCCGTAGCGATGACGGTGATACGCACCTGATCGCCCAGGGACTCGTCGACAACGGTACCGAAGATGATGTTGGCCTCGGGGTCGACGGCGTTGGCGACAACGTCGGCGGCGTCGCTGATCTCCTGGATGCCCAGGTCCTTGGAACCGGCGATGGAGAGCAGCACGCGCGTGGCACCATCGATGGAGCTCTCGAGCAACGGGCTGGAGATGGCCTGCTGGGCAGCGTCGACGGCACGGGTGTCCCCAGAAGAGGTACCGATACCCATCATGGCGGTACCGGCCTGCTTCATGATGGTCTTAACATCGGCGAAGTCCAGGTTGATGATACCGGGGACGGTGATGAGGTCGGTGATGCCCTGGGTGCCCTGGGAAAGGACGCCATCGGCAATCGCGAAGGCCTCGAGCATGGTGGTCTTCTTCTCGGCGATGTCGAGCAGCTTATCGTTAGGGATGACGATCATGGTGTCGACGCAATCGGAGAGGGTCTTAATGCCCTCCTCGGCGCTCTTCTTGCGCTTGCGGCCCTCGAAGGTGAAGGGCTTGGTCACGACGGCGACGGTCAGCGCACCGACCTCGTTCATCGCGATATCGGCAACGATGGGAGCAGCGCCGGTACCGGTGCCACCGCCCTCGCCGCAGGTGATGAACACCATGTCGGCACCAGCGAGCGCCTCGGCAATGTCGTCGCGGGACTCATCGGCAGCCTTGCGGCCAACCTCGGGGTTGGCGCCGGCGCCCAGGCCGCGGGTAAGGTCGGTGCCGATGTGCACCTTGATATCGGCATCAGAGATCGCGAGTGCCTGAGCATCGGTGTTGATGGCAACAAACTCGACGCCGCGGATGCCCTCTTCGATCATTCGATTGACCGCGTTGGTACCGCCGCCGCCGACGCCGACCACCTTAATGACGGCAAGGTAGTTGTTGATCTCTGTCTCGTGCATGTCGGTCCTCCGAACAAAGGTTATAGCCATAGCATGGGTCGACCCCTGCGCACATTAACCTTCAGGTTGAAAGTAAATGCAAAGGTAAACCGTATTATGTTTGCACATTATGAACGTATCAGTCAAATAATTGACCGTGAAAACCAAACAAACCAGATAAACGGCGTGGTATGGCCCCTCAACAAAGCATCAACCAGCGCTACGAGGTCGGAGCGTTCCTAAATGTATAGTTACCCGGAGAGCGCACATTGATATACGTTACGCCCTCTACCTGCGAAAGCAGCTTGGTGACTACGCGCTCCTTCTTGACGATATCGTTCGAATCGCCCAGCGACACCTCAATGCCGTTATTGAGGTTTGCCGAGATGGCTTCGACAGAAGGCGTGGAAATATCCTTGACTTGTCCCAAGAACTCGCTCGAAAAACCACGCACATAATCCAAGCCAGCCTTAACGGCCTTGGAGCTCACTGCCTGGCCGGAAACCGGAGCGACATCCGCCGAGACATCAGTCAACAACACCGCGCCATAGTGCTTAGCGAGCGCCAGCGCGGCATCAATGCCGGTCAGGGTATTTGAGCCCTGCCCCGTCGTGATGACGTTGCCCTGGTCATCCACTTCGACCGACGTCGACAGCGGGGCGATCCAGGTGTCATCATCCCCGATGGCCCAGGCAAGGTCATCGGAGCTGATATAGGCAATTGCAATGACCTTGCGCTCCATCGGCGTAATGATGAGCGTATGTGGGAACTGACGCTGGACATCCACGCCCGAGACCCACGGGTTCTGCTTGAGGTCCTCGGTAATCTGGTCGGGATCGACGTTAAAAAGCGACGTTCCCTCGGGCAAATCGATCAGCTGGATAGCATCGTGCTTCGTCACATGCTCGCTGCCTTGAATCTGAATATCAGTGGCGGTAAACAATCCAGAGTTAATCACCACGATAGCAACGACGACGAGCACGGCCAAGACGGCCAAAACGCCGCCCACGATTTTGCCTTTGCCTGTAACGACAGAAGCGGCGTCTGATGTTTTATTTGCCATCGCCCTAAGTAAAGACAACGGGTTGACGCCTTTTTTACCCGAAGGCTTCTTGGCGGTAGCCGGCACCGATGTCAGCGAGCGCGGTTTCGATGCGCCCAGCGTGCGACTCGGACGCGCCGCCTTAGTTCCTGTCGAGGGCTTAGGAGTTGCCATAGGACGGGCAGGCTTGGCGCCCATAACAGGCTTTGACGTCACCGAGGGACGCGAGGACTTTTTTGCGGCCGGACGATTACCGAGCTGCGAGCCGACAACCGGACGACTGGTCTGTCGAGCATGCCCGACAGGCTTAGAGTGCGCGACGATATTGCGTTGAGGTTTGGCAGGCGCGCCGGAACGCCCTCCGGCGCGGCGGAAGGTGGGTTTCGATGCTCTAAAAGCCGAGGAATTTAACTTCCGGTCTGAGCTCGATGCCATACGCCTCCCTCACCTTTCCGTGCACATGTCTGATAACCGCGGCAACGTCATCGGCCGAGGCAGTTCCGTTATTAACGATAAAATTAGCGTGAACGGGCGAAACTTCCGCGCCGCCAATCGAAAAACCCTTTAATCCACAATCCTCGATAAGCTTGCCCACGCTCGCATCGGGCGGGTTGCGAAAGACCGACCCGCAGGATGCGCGACCCATGGGCTGTGTACGCTTGCGCCTCGTCAGGTACCGCTCCATGCGCTCGCGAATGTCGGCCTTGGGCGCCGGTTTAAGCTTGAGCACGCACTCGAGGATGATCTCATTGCGGGGAAGGCTACATTCGCGGTAGCCCCAAGTGATCTCGGACCCCGCATAATGTTTGATACCGGATGCCGGGTCAAACGTTACGACATCCTCAACCAGCGAGCCAATCCACTCGGTCCGTGTGCCGGCATTCATAGATATCGCACCGCCAACCGAACCAGGGATGCCAACGGCAAACTCAAGGCCCGAGAGGCTACGCGACAGGGCATCGTTGACCAGGCGCGCAAACATCACGCCCGCACCGACCGTCAGCGTACAACCGTCATCGGCAACAACCGTGCGCTGAAACTCACGTCCGAGCGAAATGACGGCGCCGCGATAACCGCCATCGGCAACCAGCAGATTGGAGCCCTTGCCGATGATGACCCACGGCACCTGCTCGCGATCGAGCACCGCCACGGCGCGGCGGAGGGCATGATAGCTATGGCACGTCACAAAGAGGTCGGCCTTGCCGCCGATACGATAGCTCGTATGACGCGCAAGGCGCTCGTCCTCGATCACATCCGTGTCGATCATGCCCGAGAGCGCCATGACGGCGTTAAACAGACCCATTAGACTTAAGCGTCTTTCTTGGCAGTCAGATACTCAATGAACTCGGGACCGACGGTCGTAACGTCACCGGCACCCATAGTGAGCAGCAGGTCGCCCTCGCCCACCATCTGCTCGAGCTCCTGATTGAGCTCAAGACGGCTGGAGCAGTACACGACCTCCTTGCCAGGATGCTTGGCGCGCACGGTATCGGCGAGCATCTTAGAGGTGACACCCGGAATGGGCATCTCGCCAGCCGAGAACACATCAATCAGCAGCAGTTTATCGGCATTGGCAAATGCATCGGCAAAGTCGTCGCACAGGGCCTGCAGGCGCGAATAGCGGTGCGGCTGGAACACGACGTCGACGTGCTTGTAGCCCAGCGACGAAGCAGCAGCAAGCGTCGCCTTGATCTCGGTGGGGTGATGGCCGTAATCATCGACCACGGTGATGCCATCGATATCGCCCACGTGGGTAAAGCGACGGCGGACGCCCTCAAAGCTCGAGAGCGCCTTGGCGGCGGCGTCGATGTCAAGGCCCAGGACATGGGCGACGGTGAGCACCGCCGCGGCGTTGAGCATGTTGTGGCGACCGGGATTGCTCTTGATCTCCACAGCGTGCTCAGTGCCGTCCTCAAAGCGAACGATAAAATCGCTCTGGATGCCCTTGACATCCGGGTGCATGCAGACGATGTCGTTGCTCTCGGCAAAGCCGTAGGAAAGCACGTGACGACCCGTCGACTTGGCGAGCTCGACCAGATGCGGGTCCTCACCGCAGACGATGACGGTGCCGTCCTCGCCCACCAGGCTCATGAATTTGGCGAAAGTTGCCTCGATCTCCTCGATACCCGAGTAGTGATCGAGGTGGTCGGCCTCGACGTTGGTCACGATGACCACGTTGGGGTTCAGGAACAGGAAGGAGCTGTCGGACTCGTCGGCCTCAGCGACAAAGTAGTCGCCCGAGCCGTTCTTGCCGTTCGTGTCATAGCCCTCGACGATGCCACCGATCAAGAAGCTCGGATCCAGACCCATGCGGTCGAGCATGGTGGCGCACATCGAAGACGTGGTGGTCTTGCCATGCGTGCCGGCAACAGCGACGGTGGTGTAGCCGTGGCCCAAAGCAGAGAGCATCTTGGCACGGGGCCACACGGGAATACCAAGCTCGCGAGCGCGCACGAGTTCAGGGTTGGACTCCGGAATAGCGGTGGAGACAACAACCACGTCGGGCTTGACCTCGTCGATCGTGGCGGCCTCATGGCCCACATGCACCTTCACACCAGCGCGGGTAAGCTGGCGGATATAACGTGACGTCTTAAGGTCGGAGCCGGTAACGGCATAACCGCGCTCGTGAAGAACGAGGGCGATGCCGCTCATGCCGGCGCCGCCGATACCGATAAAGTGGGCGCTCTTAAACTCGGGCGCGGAGGTTGCAGTCTGGGAATCAGCCATGTGCTCGTGTACTCCTTGCGTAAACACTGCCTGTAACCCGTTAACTGTACCGCACCTACCGCATCAGCGCGAGGGCGACCGACGATATCCCGTCTAACTAACGCAAACCCTCTACCGCATCCGCCAGAAGAGCGGCGGCCCTATCCTGAGCCAGACCACGCGCCGCCTGACGCATGGCGTCGCGCGCCGCCGCGTCATCGACCAGGTGCAGCAGTTCATCGGCAAAGGCAGAACCGTCGATATCGGCATCGGCGCAGAGCACGCCGGCCCCAGCGTCGACCAGATAACGGGCATTGGTGGTTTGGTGGTCGGCCGTCGCATGCGGGTACGGCACGAGCACCGAAGGCACGGCGAGTGCAGCGATCTCGGCCACGCTCGATGCGCCCGAACGCGAGAGCACCAAATCGGCAGCAGCCAGCATATCGCCCATGTTGTCGATGTAAGGCTGGACGCGGTAACGCTTCGCCTCCTCGGGCGTCAGCGCCAAAGCGCGCTCGGTCTCCTCAAAGCCGTCGGCACCCGTCGAATGCAACACATAGAGGTTCTTGCGCGAAAGCAGCTCGTTTTTGAGCGAAGCCACACGCTCGTTGAGGTGCTGGGCGCCAAGTGAACCGCCAAAGACGAGCAGCAGCGTAGCGTCCTCGGGAACGCCAAGTGCCTTGCGGCCGCGAGCGCGATCGCCCTCGATCACCGAGCGACGTACGGGGTTGCCGGTCATGAGCACGTGGTCAGGGTCACCTTCGCGCTCAAAGACCGAACGCGCTGCCGGCACCGAGATGCACACGCGGGCGGCGTGGGAGTTCATCATCTTGTTGGCCAGGCCCGGAACAGAGTTCTGCTCATGCAGCAGATAAGGAACGCCCGCGCCCTTGCACCACCCCAGCAGCGGAACCTCGACATAGGCACCAAAACCAATGGCGGCATCGGGCTTGCCGACCTTTGAGAAATGACTGGCGAGCGCACGCTTGGCTTTGTTGACACGCCACAGCGAGGTCAGCGCCGTCCAAGGACGGGAGCGGTCGAAGCCCGTGACCGTAATGGGCACAAAATCAAACCCAGCCTCGGGGACCAGACGACCCTCGAGCTTGCGCGACTGGCCCACGAACACAACGTGGTGGCCACGGTCACGCAGCTCTTCGGCCAAGGCGAGCGCGGGGTTGATGTGCCCGGCCGTGCCGCCGGCTGCAATAGCAACGGTCATTTTATCGGTCATGGTAGTCCCTTCGTACACGCGGTCCCTGGTCGTCGGTACGCAGACGCGCCGACGGGTCCGAGTTCAAATCGATTCGATTATATCCGCCGCCCGCGTTGCGAGGGCTGGGGCGCTGAGGACGACCTTGCGGCGCCGTTCGCTGACGCGGGCGGGCTGCCGGCTCGGTCGCAGAGCCATCCAGGACGGTAAAACCGTTACGCGAAGATCGCTCGCCGCGCACGTGGGGCACGCCGGCGGTACTCTCATCCATAACGGCAAAGCTCTCGCGGCGGCGGTCATACTCATCGCGGCGGGCGCTCTCGTACGAAACGCGCAGGATCAACCCGGCAAGCATGAGCGACACAATAATCGACGAACCGCCGTAGCTAATAAACGGCAACGGTTTGCCCGTCATGGGAAACACGTTGAGGATGCCCAGCGCGTTAATCAAAAACTGCACTGCGAGAATGACCGCGGAGCCAGACGCCATAAGCGCGCCCCGGCGATCGGTCGCCTGCTCGGCAATGCGAAACGCCGAGTAGATCAGCATCGCAAACACCAAGAAGAACAGCACGGTTCCGACAAAACCGACTTCCTCGCCAATGATGGCCAGGATGTAGTCATTGTGCGCCTCGGGCAGATACGAGTACTTCATGGTTGAGTTGCCGATGCCACGGCCGAACAGACCGCCCGAGGCAAAGGCCATAATGGCAAGCGTGGCCTGATAGCCGTCACCATACTCGTCGGCCCAAGGGTTCAAGGCAACCTGAATACGCACCATACGGTACGGCTCTGCGACAAGCGCAATCACGATCACGAGAATGCCGAAGATTAGCACGCCGATGATAAATCTGGGGTCGAGACCCGCAAACAACGCCATGCACATGAGGGTCAACAGGATGATCAGGACAGTACCGAAATCGGGCTGGATAAAGATCAGAAAGAGCGAAATGCCCAGGTAGATGCCCATCTTGCGAAGGAATTCGTTGATGTTGCCACCGGGCGAAAAGAAGCGATCAAGCATGATGGCCGAATACGCAATGGCAAATGGCTTTAAAAACTCGGAAGGCTGGAACTGAATACCGGCGATGTTAAGCCAGCGCGTGGCGCCACGGCTGCCGCTGCCCACCAAGAACACCAGAAACAGTAGCCCTATCATGCCTATGAGGAAGATCCTGAGCACATCCTCCCCAAACCAGCTGTCCGGCAAAACGCGCACGATGGCAATCAGCGCCAGAACACCGACCACGGCAAACGCGGCCTGTCGACCCAGAAAAAACGTCGCCGAGCCATTCTCGTGCAGCGCCTCGACCGAAGACGCCGAGTACACCATCAGCAGGCCAAAGCACACCAAGGTAAACAGGCAGGCCATGAATATCAAACGGGGGCGCATGATACGGGCGGGAACGCCGGCAATATAGCGTTCGCTAAACGTCTGCCCGCCGCGACCGGAACGCGGTGTGCTGCGCCGCGAGGAAGCACGGTCCGAGTCGGGCCTCCTCATACCTTGTCGGGGGCTCTCCTCTCTCACCGGCAACCCCTATTCCATTTGCGATTTCGCCGCAGCGGCAAGCTGGGCCACATAGTCCTTAAACACGCGGCCGCGCTCCTCATAGCCCGAGAACTCATCGAACGAAGAGCAGGCAGGAGAAAGTAAGATCACGTCACCACGGCTCGACAGCGAACGGGCGACGTCCACGGCATCGCGCAGGTCATCCGCCTGGGCGATATCCACATCGCCATCGACATCGGCCTCGTCCATAGCGGCGGTGAAGCGCTCGCGCGCATCGCCAAAGCAGACGACCGAGCGTACGTTATCCATAACAACGCGCGCGAAGTCCGTGAGCGGCGTGCCCTTATCGTGGCCGCCGAGCAGCAAGATCACGTCGTCATCGGGAAATGCCGTCAGTGCCTTCTCGACCGCATCGGTGTTGGTCGCCTTGGAATCGTTGACGTAGCGCACGCCGTCAATCTCGCCACACGGCTCCACGCGGTGCTCGAGCGGCTGGAACGAGGCCAGACCGCGGCAGACGCCATCGACATCGGCACCGACTGCCAGGGCAGCCGTGGCAGCGCACAGGGCATTGATAACATTGTGATGGCCCGAGATCTTGAGCTCGGATGTAGCGATGAGCGGGGTCTCGACGCCCTTCAGGCGCACGATCATCTTGCCATCGCGCACAAAGGCGGCATCCTCGCCCTCAGGCTCGTCAAAGGCAACCTTGCAGATGCGACGACCCGGCGTGTAGATGTACTCATCGAACTCGTGAATGCCGGCGTCTTCGACGTCGACAACCACCAGATCGTCATCGACCATATTGGCAAACAGTTTAATCTTGGCAAGCGCGTAGTTCTTATGGCTCTTATGCCAGCCCAAGTGGTCGGGAGTGATGTTGAGCAGCACCGCCACGCGGGGGTGGAGCTCGGTGGTCGTAGCAATCTGATAGCTCGAGAGCTCGGCCACAAACCACTCGTTATGGGCTCGGCCGTCAATCTCGTTGACCGGCGGCTCGCCGATGTTGCCGACAGCTACACTGGCCTCGCCGGCAGCCTTGAGCAGATAATCAGTCAGCGACGTGGTGGTCGTCTTGCCGTTGGTGCCCGTGATGGCAATCCAGTTATCGGGTGACAGGCGATAGGCAAACTCGGGCTCACCCATAATCTGGGCGGCATGCTCGCGCCCGGCCTTAAAGAAGCCCGAGAACTCCGAGATGCCCGGGCACGTCACGCATACGTCATAGACGCCCTCGACCTGTTCGGTCCCATAGACAAACGCCGCACCAGCAGCCTCGAGCGCACGCGTGGCGTCATTGGGCTCAGAGGTGCCGCCGCCATACACGGTAACGGCGCTCACGCGCTCGGGATGCGCCAGCGCCCAGCGGGCGACATCGAGACCGGATTTGCCCTGACCCAAAACGAGCAGGCTAAAGACATCAGCAAGAGGCATGAAAGACCACTATCCCAACTGGAAGAACAGAGCAAGGCCAACGGCACCAAAGGCCGCAGCGATAATCCAAAAACGGATGACGACCTTGGTCTCGGCCCAGCCCTTCTTTTCGAAATGATGATGGATGGGCGCCATAAGGAAGACGCGCTTGTGCGTAAAGTGGAAATAGACAACCTGAATCATGACCGACAGGGTCTCAACGATAAACAGGCCGCCGATGATGAGGGAAACGACTTCGGTGTTGGTCATGATGGACGTGCAGGCAAACGCGGCGCCCAGGGCAAGCGAGCCGGTATCGCCCATAAAGATGCTCGCCGGATAGCAGTTGAACCACAGAAAGCCCAAGCAGGCACCGGCACACGCGGTGCAGAAGATGGACAGGTTCACGTCTCCGTGCAAAAACGCCATGGCAGCCATGGCGAGCATGGCGATCATGGAGGTGCCGCCAGCAAGACCGTCAAGGCCATCGGTCAGGTTCACGGCATTAGAAAGACCGGCGATCATCAGCCAGCAAAAGACAATGTAGAGCCACGGGAACGAAAGGCCGCAGATGGTGGTCGAAAGAACACCGAGGTCAATCGTCAGGCCGCCGGGAAAACGAATCTCGGGGGCGACGCCGCACCAGTTGACGGCAAGTACCGTAAAGGTGACACAGATAATGGTTAGGCCGATCATCTTGGCATGAGGCGTCAGACCGAGCGAGCGCCCGTGCGTAACGGAGGTCAGGTCGTCGATCAGGCCCAGCACGCCGGTTGCCAGCGTGGCGAGCAGCACGAGCACGAGCTCGGTGGTGAGCTTGCCCATCAGCAGGCAGGTCAGCGAGATCGCGACGAGGATGACAACGCCACCCATGGTGGGCGTTCCCTGCTTAACCAAATGACGCTTGGGGCCGTCGGCACGAACCTGCTGGCCGATACCCTCGACCTTGAGCAGCTTGATCCACCACGGCATGAGCAGCAGCGCAATGGCAGCGGCGATGCCAAGCCCCAAAAAAGCCTGATACGTTGGATACGAGGGATTGCCGAACATGGGCTAGCACACACCTTCCACAAAGCGGTCGAGCTCAACAAAACGGGAACCCTTGACCAGTACAACATCATGTTTTTCAAGCGCGCCGCCCATGCGGTCGAGCACCTGCTGATAATCGGAGAACACCTGGATGCGGTCCTCGTCCATGCCCATCATGCGCGCGGCATCGGCCATAAGCTGGGCCAGCTCACCACCCACGCACGCCAGCATGTCGAGCTTCTTGGCGGCGGCATAGGCGCCCACGAGCTCATGCATGCGAGGAGCCTCATCGCCCATCTCGCCCATCTCGCCCAGGATCGCCATGCGAGACCCCGTGCACGAAAGCGAGCACAGCAGATCGAGGCCAGCAGCCATGGATTCGGCACTGGCGTTATAGGAATCGTCGATGACGCGGGCACCGCTCTTGGCGCGCTTGATCTCTTGGCGGTGACCGGTGATCGTGAGGCCCCTAAAGGCAGCATCGATCTGCTCGGGCGTCACGCCCAGGCGATAGGCAACCGCGGCGGCCTTAACGGCATTTGGGACGGACTGCACGCCGGGGATGGCAAGCATGGTATCGATTGTCTCGCCCTGACCAAAATCGAGCGTAAAGACCGGACGGCCCTCGTCATCAACTCGAACGTCGCGGGCACGGACCTCATCATCGTCCGAGACGCCGGCCAGCATCACGTCGATACCAGCAGGCTGGGCGAACGTATCGCGAATGAACGGCGTAAAGTCGTCCTCGCCGCCCAAAACCAGCAGCGGCAAGAAGTCGCCAGCGGCGCACATACCCTGGACAATCTCGGCCTTAGCGCGGGCGATGTTCTCGCGGCTACCCAAAATGCCGATATGAGAGGTACCAATCTTGCTCACGATGGCAAGGTTGGGATTGGCGGACTGGGACAGGCGCTCGATCTCGTGGAAATGGTTCATGCCCATCTCGAGCACCAGGACCTCGGTATCGGCCGGAGCGGAAAGCACCGTGAGTGGCATGCCGATCAGGTTATTGAAATTGCCCTTGGTGGCCCAGACACGATAGCGCTTGGCGAGCACAGCGGCGAGCACGTCCTTGGTCGTCGTCTTGCCGATGGAACCGGTAATACCAACGACCAGGCAGCCAAGCTCCAGACGGTACGTGTGCGCCAAACGCAGCAGAAACTCCTCGGGATCATCGGTCAGCAAGATGGCACAGCCCTTGTCCTGCGCCAGCGAGACCAGCTCGGCCTCGGGCTCACGCGTCATCACGACGGCGCCGGCACCCGACTGGACGGCACGGGAAGCAAAATCATTGCCGTCGACGTTTTCACCGGGAAAGGCGACGAAAATCGTCCCTTCCTCGACCTGGCGCGAGTCGATAACGCACCCGCGGCATACCTGATCGGCTTCTCCCGTCACGGTTCGGGCCCCTGTTGCGGCCGCGAGGTTGTTGACGGCGATCTCTATCATTGCAGCTCCCCTGTAAACCTAATAATGCTATCGGCGTATTGTATCCCAGCGCCGCGCATGCGTGGTGCAGGGCATGTGAACACCCCTCATATGGGACAACAAACCACGCCCCAAAGATTGTAACCCCCTACTTCGTGTGCGGGATACCCAGCACGTCGAGCGCGTTGGCCATAATGGACTGGAACGGCACCGCAGCGGCATCTGAGCCGCTCGGCGTTCCGTCGAGCGTGATATAGCACAGCACCTTGGGCGATTGTGCCGGTGCAAAGCCCATAAAGGACGACATGTAGTTCTCCTTGAGGTAGCCGCCGTTCTCGTCGGCTCGTTCGGCCGTACCGGTCTTACCCGCCACGTCATAGCCGTCAACCGCGCCGCCAACGCCCGTTCCCTCGGACACGACCGTCTGCATGCACGATGTCACCTGGGATGCGGCGTCCTCCGAAATCGCGCGCTCGCCTTCGCCCCAGTCCTTCTCGTCGCCTTTGCTGGACTTATAGAAGTGCGGGGTCATCATCACGCCGCCGTTGGCGATGCCGCCCACGGCACGTGCGATCTCAATCGGCGAGACGGACAGCGCCTGTCCAAAGCTCATCGAACCCAGCGTGGCGCCGTCATACTGGTCACGCTCCTTGACGATGCCCAGGCTCTCGCCCGGAAAATCGACACCGGAGCTGTGACCTATGCCCCACTTGTCCACATAGGCGGCAAAGTCATCCGCACCGATCTTGCGCCCCACCAGGACAAAGCCCACGTTGGACGAACGGCGCATCATCTCGCGCACATCCATGGTCATGGCATAGTCGCGCTTGTCGGCATCGGTGACGGTATCGTCACCCACCTTGATGCTCGCCGGCACCTCAAACGACGTACTCGATCGCACGACGCCCAAGTCGAAGCCGGCGCCCGCCACGAGCGTCTTAAAGACCGAGCCGGGCTCGTAGGCGTCGGTGACCAGGCGCAAGTTCATATCCTCGGTCTTGGCGTTTTCCAGATCGGTCTGGTCGTAGGTCGGGTACGAGCAGGCGGCGAGAATTTCACCAGTCGTGGGGTCGGTGACCAAAGCCGAGCCGTTCTTGGCCTTTGTCTTCTCGACAGCCTCCGCCAAAGCATCCTCAGCCGCTCGCTGCATATTGACGTCGAGCGTCGTCACGATGTCAACGCCGTCGACCGCAGCCACCTTTTTATAGGCACCGCCCGCGATATAGCTGCCGTCCCTCGCGCGCTCGCGCACGAGGGTACCATTCGTGCCGGTCAGAAGCTTGTTGTATTGCTTTTCGAGACCCGTCAAGCCGTCGTTGTCTACATTCACTACACCCAGCACCTGCGATGCCAGATTGCCGTATGGATATACGCGCTTCATGGCCTGCTCAAAAAGCACGCCGGGCAGGTTCTTCTTCTCCAGCGCCGCAGCATCGTCTTCGTCCACCTGGCGCTTGATATACACCCAGGTGCCATCGGACTCGACGAGCTTGCGGCAGGTCTTTTTATCGATTCCAGTTGCCTTGACCAGCGCCGACACCGTCTTGTCAACATCCTCGACAAGCTGCGGGTTCACGGCGATGTTGCGACATTCGACCGACGACGCCAGCACGTTACCGTTGCGGTCGTAGATGGTGCCGCGTTTGGCATAGAGGGTCTGTGCAAGCAGGCGGCGCGCATCGGCACGCTCGCGCAGTTTATCGGCTTCGACAATTTGATAGTCGGCAAGGCGAAAGACGCCCAAGCTCAAACCAAGCCCGATGAAGCCCATGATGGCTTTGCGGCGAGGCAGAGGCGTGCCTGTGAGCCATTCGGTCGACGAACTCTTGCGCGACCTGGTGTTATGCATTTGAGGGCCGTCCGAGCCGCGAAGTCGCGACGCCGGGTCGTTGCCACGGGACTGCCCGGCGTTGTAAGATTGCCGACCCGTTCCTTGATAACCAGAACGTCCCCGCGACGAGGGACGTCCAGAACCGCGGCCCCCATCGGAACCGCGGCGATAGTCATTTGTCATACTCAGCTACCGTCTTGCTACTGAGCGGTCGCGGTCGCGTTGGCGCCCGCGGCTGCATCCTGCGAAAAGTCAAGTGTAACGCTCTCGCTGGGCTCCACCATGCCATAAGCGCCCGCAAGGTCGCGAATGCGCGTGTCGGCGCCATAGACCGAATGCATGACCTCCAGGTCGGAGCTCTCATCGGTCGCCTTTTCGAGCGTGCTGGTAAGCTCGGCGTTGCTGTTGAGCACCTGGGCCGTAACGCCGGCGAGCGCCACGCGGGCGACGCCGATCGTCATGAAGATAGCCGCAATGATGCAAAACGTTTTAAGAACGCTCATGAAAACCGGGCTTACCGCCTGGTTTGCCTGACGGCCCGCGCCCGTGTAGACATCAAAGCGCGGCGCGCGCTGCTCACGGGGAGCAACGGGGGCCTGCGGCGTCTCACGATAGGCGGGCATGGCGTTCATATCATAGGCGAGTGCTGCGCTTGAAGTGTTGTAGCCCATGATATGCCGCCTCCCATCCCGAGTACGTTGGTAGTGTGTTTAAGCTTCGTTTATGGTGCGA
This sequence comes from uncultured Collinsella sp., assembly GCA_900539735.1. GTDB lineage: Bacteria > Actinomycetota > Coriobacteriia > Coriobacteriales > Coriobacteriaceae > Collinsella. The sequence goes on from UQDE01000025.1 coordinate 14,194, forward strand.
GCGGGAGGTCCAATATCGCGCGGTCGCGCCTACAGACGCTGCGCCACGCGGATTTTGGCTGATCTCGCCCGAGGGTTGCGCTCAACCTCATCAGGCTGGGCAACCAAGGGTTTGCGGGTGATGACCTTGAGTATCGGCACGTTGCCGCACACGCACACCGGAATCTCCGGCGGACACGTGCACCCCTGGCTCATCTCCTTAAAGTGGTTCTTTACGATACGGTCCTCGAGCGAGTGATACGAGATGACGCAGATACGTCCGCCCGGGTTGAGCCACCTGGTGGCGGCATCAAGCCCTCGTTCGAGCACATCGAGCTCGTGATTGACCTCGATGCGAATGGCCTGGAAACTTTTCTTGGCCGGGTGTCCGCCATGCCGACGAGCGGCAGCCGGGATACCCGCCTTGATGATCTCGACAAATTGGCCGGTGGTTTCGATCGGTTCTTGCTCGCGGCGGCGCACGATCTCGCGCGCAATCTGCGAGGCGAACTTCTCTTCTCCGTAGACGCGTAGAATCCGGGCGAGGTCGTGTTCGTTATAGGTGTTGATGACCTCAGCTGCGTTTAAGGTGTTATTACCCGGATCCATCCGCATGTCCAATGGGGCGTCCTCGTTATACGAAAAGCCCCTGCCAGGGATATCGAGTTGCGGTGACGAAACGCCCAAATCGAACAGGAAGCCATCGACCCCGGGCACCTCGGCCGAGCAAAGCAGCTCGTCCAAGTCGCCGAAGTTGCCCTTCAGCAGCTGGTGCGGAACGCCGGGAACCTCGCGGTCCAGACGGGCACCAGCGGCCTCGAGGGCCATGTCGTCCTGATCGACGCCGAGCAAAAGGCCCGTCTCCCCCACCTGCGCGGCCATCTTTACCGAATGGCCGGCACCGCCAAGGGTGCAATCGCAGACAACGGAGCCGCTCTTTAGCCGCAGCGACTCAAGCACTTCGCCGAGCATGACAGGTTCATGCCGATATTCTTGTGTCAAGATCCCACGCTCCATCCGTTACCCGTGCCTTGCCCTTACGAGAAGAAGAGGTCCAGCAGGGCCTCATCGTCATCGTCCTCATCGGCCGCGGCGCGATCCCAAACCTCAAGGTGGTCGTAGTTGCCCACAACCGTGACCTCGCGGTCGAGGTTCGCCTGCTTGCGGAGAGACTCGGAAAGACCGATACGACCGGCGCTGTCCACGTCCATCGACGTGGTGCGCTTGTTGATCGCCCTCATGAGCTTCTGGTCGTTGATGTCACGCGGGTTAAAACCCTCGTGGCCCTCACGACCCGCGAAGAGTCCTTCGACCCACTTATCGAAGGCCTCGGCAGAGAACACGTACAGAGCATCGACATCCAGGGCTTTGAACACGCGAACGTGCTCTCCAAGCTCCTCGCGAAGGGGTGCAGGCAGGGATAGACGACCTTTTGCATCGAGATTGCGCTCGTATGCACCCGTCATTCCCATGTGCGCCCTCCCCTCGGTTACTCAGATGGCACGTACGCGGGGAACCACCCCGCCTGTCGACGTCATCAATAATATGGGGAACCGCCCCATTTTTCAACACCTTTCCCCACCCCTTCCCCCACCCCGCCCCACCACTCCACCCTCAATATGTTGTAAAACACCCCCGAGCATATGTTCGAAAACACAATATGTTGTGTTTGCAGCAACGGCGGGATGCCACCTGTAGAACCACGCCCGCGAACCTCAACCTTCAAGTTGACCTTGAGGCGATTTTTACGTCCCTTTACACGCCGTTCACATCGCCCCCAAACTCCCCCACCCACGACACACACGGCCCACCACCGCGTCGGTGTCTGGCGAAAAATGGGACGGGCCCCAGATTGCCCATGCGCGCAAAAGTGCGTCTCGGCAATCTGGGGCCCGTCCCCAAATACCTATAAATATGCAGGCCAGCGATGTGTTAACGATGCGCCAGCGGATGCGCCGCCAGATAGACCTCGGTCAGTTGCGTGCGGTCGACATGCGTGTAGACCTGCGTGGTCGAAATATCGGCATGGCCCAAAATCTCCTGCAGCACACGCAGGTCGGCACCGCCCGCGAGCATGTGGGTGGCAAAGGAGTGGCGCAAGGTATGGGGATGGAGCCCCACCAGCCCCACCTGACGCCCATACCGCTCGCATATCGCATGCACGGCCTGGCGCGACAGGCGACGTCCGTTCTTATTTAAAAAGACCGCCGAGGTCTCGGTTCCGCGGGCATGGGCCGCCAAGCGAGAACGTCCCTCAGTTACATAGAGCATCAGAGCTCGCGCCGCGCTTCCCACCAGCGGGGACAGGCGTTCCTTTGAGCCCTTACCGCGAACGAGTACAAAGCCATCGTCAATATGGATATCGCCCACATCGAGCCCCACCAACTCGCTCACACGCAAACCGCATCCGTAGAGCACTTCCAAGATGGCATGGTCGCGCAAGCCCATCTCGCCCTCGGGGAAGTCTTGATCGAGCAGAGCCGAGACATCCTCCACCGATAGATACTCCGGCAAACGCTCAGCCTTTTTAGGCAGGCGCAACGCCGTCGTTGGATTTTGGGCTACAGCCCCATCGCGCACCAAAAAGGCATGCAGGCCCTTCACGGCTGCAAGCGCACGCTCCACCGAGGCATCGGAATAGCCCCCATCGCGACGGTCGGCGACAAAGCCCTCCACGACCTGACGAGTCACCTCTTCAAAAGACGCAATACCCGCCCGCTCCAGATAGGCGCAGTACGTCGTCAGGTCACGACGATAGGCCGCAATCGTGTTGCGCGCCAAACCCCGCTCGACCGCGAGGTAATCGAGATACTCCCCCGCCGCCACGGCGAGCGACGAGGGAGTAGCTTCGGTATGTTCCTTATTCGCCGGCACCCTTAGTCCGTAGCGAGGTTCATGGGCGTCACCTGCAGGCGATCGACACCCTCGTGCTGACCGATCGAGGCACGCACGAACTCTCGGAACAGCGGCTGCGGGTTGGTCGGGCGGCTCTTGAACTCGGGGTGAGCCTGGGTTGCCACATACCACGGATGCACGTCGCGCGGCAGCTCGACCATCTCGACCAGGCGCTCGTCGGGCGACAGACCCGAGATAACCAAGCCGGCGTCCTCGAGCTGGTCACGGAAAGCGTTGTTGAACTCAAAGCGGTGACGGTGACGCTCGTAGACGAGTTCCTCACCATATGCCTCGCGAGCAAGGGTATCGGCGGCGAGCTTGCACGGATAGGCGCCCAGGCGCATGGTGCCGCCCTTCTCGGTCACGTCCTCCTGCGAGCTCATCAGATCGATGACGCTATACGGACCGTCCGGATCAAACTCGGAGGAGCTGGCACCGGCAAGGCCAACGACATTGCGGGCGAACTCGCACACGGCGACCTGCATACCCAGGCAAATGCCCAGATACGGAATCTTGTGCTCACGGGCAAACTCGGCCGCGAGGATCTTGCCCTCCAGGGCGCGCTTGCCAAAGCCGCCGGGGACCAGGATGCCCGAGGCGTCGCCCAGAACCTCGGAGACATTCTGCTCGTCGAGGCTCTCGCCGTCGACCAGCTGGACGTCCACATGGCGATCGTAGAAGACGCCCGCATGGTGCAGGGCCTCGATAACCGACAGGTACGCATCGGGCAGCTGCGTGTACTTACCCACGACGGCGATCTTCACCTTGTCGGCGTGATGGTTGGCGTGATTCTGTTTGCGCAGGAACTCGTTCCACTCGCTCATGTCGCGCTCACGCGGATCCAGACCCAGGCGCTCGCAAATGCGCAGGTCAAAGTCCTGCTCGGCAAGCAGCTGCGGAACATCGTAAATGCTCGCGCAGTCCTCGTTGGTAAAGACGCAATCGGTGTCGACGTCGCAGAAGCTTGCGATCTTTCCGCGGATAGCGTCATCGATATGGTGGTCGGAGCGCAGCACGATGATATCGGGCTGGATGCCAAAGCTGCGGAGCTCCTTGACGGAATGCTGCGTGGGCTTGGTCTTGACCTCATGGGCGGCGGCGATATAGGGAACGAGCGACACGTGGATGTAGCAGACGTTCTCGGGGCCGGCCTCCTTGCGGTACTGACGGATGGCCTCGACAAACGGTTGGGACTCGATGTCGCCGATCGTGCCGCCCAGCTCGGTGATGACTACATCGGAGCCGGTCTGCTCCTCGATGCGGCGGAACTTGTCCTTAATGGCATTGGTGACGTGGGGAATCACCTGCACGGTACCGCCCAAAAAGTCGCCGCGACGCTCGCGGGCGATTAGGCTTTTGTAGATGGCACCGGTCGTAAAGTTGGAATCGCGGGTCAGGTTCTCATCAATAAAGCGCTCGTAATGACCCAGGTCCAGGTCGGACTCGTAGCCGTCCTCGGTAACGAAGACCTCACCATGCTGGAACGGGCTCATGGTACCGGGGTCGACGTTCAGATACGGGTCGGCCTTCTGCATCGTTACTTTGTAGCCACGCGACTTGAGCAGACGGCCCAGCGAGGCCGCGGTGATACCCTTGCCCAGGGACGAAACCACGCCACCGGTTACGAACACATGCTTGGTCATATTGAGTTACCTGCGCTTCCCGTAGAAGTTGTTTATCCACATCTTACGGGTCTTCATTGTAATACTCGCACCGCGAACCGTTCGCAATTTTTCTCGCGTGCGATTGCATTTCTCATTCTTGAAACAAAACGCCGCCCGGTTTCCCAGGCGGCGTCGCTATGGCAAGGGTTACATGCTGCTATCGATCAGCAGCCTCGTCCTCAAGCATTTCTTGAACGAGCATGCCGGTACGGACGCCCTCAAGATACCACTCGCCACGTTCGGTGAGGCAAATGCCATTTGCAAGCTGACCGCCGTCTTCGCTATAACGCGAGACGACATCAATCATGCCTTCGGAATCCAAGCGATCGATTGCGGCGCGGGCACGATACGGCGAAACCCCCACGCGCTCGGCAAGCGTTTTGCGCGAGAAACCATACGGCCCGCCATTGTCTTTGGTTTGCTGGTCGATCTCCATCAACACCAGCACCTCGACACGCTTCATATCGTTGACACTCGCACGACCCTTGCCCGCCATAGCAGCCTCCTCAAACCGAGCACGAGCATCTAACGCGCCGTGCGCGACCGACACACCTCACGATGGCAGGTAATATCCATCATGCGGCATCCCGCTAAGGATGAAACAGTTACGGTTATTGTATACCGCTCAAATTGTCTCTAGGCAGGTAAACAGCTATTTTTCGTCGAAATAGGCGCTTTATTGATCAAAAAGCCGTACCGGGCGCTAACCCGATACGGCCAAAATGCAATGCAATTACCGCGGTGCTTCAAACTTAGCGATGGAAGAAACCGCGGCGCTCAAACTTGGGCTCACAGCACACGTTGATACCAAGTTTGCGCAGTACCGTCTCGTCCGTCGGCGAGATAATCACGCTAAAGAAGGCATCGCAACCGCGCAGCTGCTCCAGGCCCGAAAGGACGCGAGCGGCCGTCTCACTCGTGGCCGAGGTGATCGACAGCGCCATAAGTGTCTCGTCGGTGTGGAGGCGCGGGTTTTTGCTGCCCAGGAAATGCGTCTTGAGCTTGCTGATGGGCTCGATCGCCTCATCGCTAATGACCTCGAGCTCAAGGTCGACGCCCGAGACATGCTTGAGGGCGTTCATAATGAGCGAACTTGCGGCACCCAGGCGCGTGGAGGTCTTACCGGTCACCACGGAGCCATCGGGCATGACCATGGCACCCACGGGACCACCCGTCAGCTGCTCCCTGGTGAGGGCCGCCGAGCGCGCCGGTGAGTAGTTCTTATCGATGCCGGCTTTCTTCATAATAATCTTGAGACGGTCGACTTGCTCATCGCCCACGCCGGTACGGCGCACATTTTCGACCGCGGTAAAGTAGCGGCGGACGATCTCCATCTTGGAAGCGTCGCGGCAGGCATCGTCATCGGTGATGGCAAAGCCGACCATATTGACGCCCATGTCCGTAGGACTCTGGTAGGGGCTCTTGCCCAGAATCTTTTCCATCAGAGCACGGACCACCGGGAAGGCCTCGACGTCGCGGTTGTAGTTGACCGTGGTCTTGTTGTAGGCCTCAAGGTGGAACGAATCGATGATATTGGCGTCGTCGAGGTCAGCCGTGGCGGCCTCGTAGGCAATATTGACCGGATGCGTCAGAGGAAGATTCCAGACCGGGAAGGTCTCGAACTTGGCATAGCCGGCGGCGGTACCGTGCTTATGCTCGTGATACAGCTGCGAGAGGCAAGTGGCGAGCTTGCCCGAGCCGGGGCCGGGTGCCGTCACGACAACGAGCGGACGCGTGGTCTCGACAAACTCGTTCTTGCCGTAGCCATCATCGGACACGATCAGATCGACATCGTGCGGGTAGCCCTCGATGGGATAGTGCAGCTTGGCAGGAATGCCGAGCGCGTTCAGGCGGTTGCGGAACACATCGGCAGCAGGCTGGCCGGCGTACTGGGTGATGACCACAGCCGCGACGGCAAAGCCGTTGCCGCGGAACAAGTCAACCAGGCGCAGCACATCCTCGTCATAGGTAATGCCAAGGTCACCGCGAGCCTTGTTTTTCTCGATGTGGTTCGCGTTGATCGCGATGATAACCTCGACATCGTCGGCGATGCTCTTGAGCATGCGGAACTTGCTGTCCGGTTCAAAACCCGGCAGCACGCGGCTCGCATGATAGTCATCGAACAGCTTGCCGCCAAACTCCAAATAGAGCTTGCCACCAAACTGTGAGATGCGCTCCTTAATGTGAGCAGCCTGCAGCTCGATATACTTCGCGTTGTCGAAACCCTGGCGCATGTATGGCTCCCGTCCCGTTTCCAATTAATGTTCTAGGCGATTATAACGGAGCAGACCCTCCCCAACGCCCAAGCAATCAACTGGCACCAACCAAACACGCCATCGATAAGTTGCGGTGAAATAGTTCCCGTTTAACCCCTCAAGACGGCCAAACAGGAACTATTCCACCGCAACTTCCCCTTTTTGGTTCAAACAAACCTGGCCTTTGTATCAATAATGGAAACGTCGCAGGTTGAGCATAAGCCAGCGAAAGCCCGCCAGAGTAGGCAAAGCGCCCTCTGCACCAACAATGGAAAGCGCCGCAGGCAGAGGACGGACAGCGAGCGCCGTCCAGGACGTACAAGTTGGCATGAAAAAGGCGAGGCATAGACCTTTTGGTCATGCCTTGCCTTTTGAATGACAAATTGTCGTCCTGGGCGGCGCGCAGCGTCGACTGGTTGCGCGGTTCGTAGAACCGCGCAACATAAGTGCGCCCCCTCCCGCGCACGGAACGGGAGGGGGCTAAAGGTAGGAGTCTACCGGTGGGTTGACCCCACCGGACAGACGATGACCAGGTGATCCTCTACAGGATCGTCAAGGTTTCCGTGGGGTACCCGTTGGGTACTTAGAGCAGCACGCAGGCGACGGTCAGGATGACGGCGCAGACGACGGAGAGCGCGACGATGAGCTTAAGGGCAAACTTGAGCCAGGTCGTCCACTCGATCTTGGCCAGGGCGAGACCGCCCATGATGGCGCCGGAGGTCGGGGTGAACAGGTTCACGACACCGATGGCGGCGGAGAAGATCATGACCATGACCTCGGGCGAGAAGCCAAGCTTAACAGCCAGCGGTCCCATGATGGGCATGGAGACGGTGGCCATACCGGAGGTCGAGGGGATCAGGAAGGACAGGCCGAAGTAGACCAGGAAGCTCATGGGAGCGAAGATCACGCCGGACAGGCCAGCCAGGGCATTGGCGGCAGCGTCGAGGACGAAGACGTCGAGGCCGGTGTTAGCCATGAGGACGGAGATACCACGGGCGAGGGCGATAACGAGAACAACGGACATCATGTCGGCAGCGCCGGTGATGAAGGTGTTGACGATCTGCTTCTCGGACAGGCCACCGATGATACCGATCAGGACGGCCATGAGGAAGAACCAGGTGGAAGCCTCGTCGAAGTACCACTGGCCAATGGGCAGGCCGGTGATCAGGGCAGACCAGCCCTGGACGACGGCGTTACCATCGGCGTCGTAGACAGCGCCAGCGTCGAAGAAGTTGGCGACGCCCTCGTTGAGATCGGCTAGCGGAATGAAGCCGACGATCATGACGACGAAGGTGAAGGCGAAGGCGATCAGAACACCCTTCTGACGACCGGTGAGCTTGACCTCCTTGTGGACCTCGGAAGCAGCCTTGCCGTGAGCCTCTTCGGCGTCCTTGAGCTCCTGCATCGACAGGATGGTGGAACCCTTGTCAGCCTTGACCTTCTTGGCATAGTTCATCACGAAAACGATGGACATAGCGGTAGTGACAATCCACAGGACGGCACCGAGGCCGATGATGATGGACTGGTTGACCTCAATGCCAACGCCGGTCAGAGCGTCGACGGCAGCGCCGACGGCGAACGGGTTAACCGTGGAGCCCAGGCAGCCGCAGCCAGCGCCGAGCAGGACGGTAGCGGCGCCGACCATGGGGTCGAAGCCAGCGGCCATCATGGTAGCGGCGAGCAGGGCGTAGAAGGGAACGGTCTCCTCGCACATACCATAGGTGGTACCACCGAGGGAGAAGATGAGCATAAGGACAGGAACGAGCATGATCTCGTTGCCCTTAAGCTTCTGCACCAGAACGGCGATGCCGTTGTCCAGAGCGCCGGTCTCGGTCATCATACCGAGGAAGCCGCCCAGGATCATAACGAAGAGGCAGACGGGCAGAGCGTCAGCGAAGCCCAGGATCGGGGCGGTGCAGAAATCGCTCAGGCGGGCTGCAGTAACCGCGCCGCCGGACGTGCCGGAGACGATAACGGTAATCACTGCAACAATTGCCAGCAGAGCTAGAAGAATGGTGAACGATGAAGGCATACCGCGCTTTTTCTTAGCGGTCTCAGTCATGGTTCTCATCCCCCCTTCATAAATCATTTAACTTTCTCGCGCTAAGCGGATCTTCCGTGCCGTGCCCACCGCCCGACGCGAGATATTTACCAGACAAAGCCGCTCGGGGTGTGCAGCAAGACACCCCGAGCGAGATGCTAGATGCTCTTACTTGAGCGTGGCGTACATGACAGCCTTGATGGTGTGCATGCGGTTCTCGGCCTCGTCGAAGACCTTGGAAGCGGGGCTCTCGAAGACCTCGTCGGTGACCTCCTGCTCGGTGATGCCGAACTGCTCGCACTTCTCGGCGCCAATCGTGGTGTTGGTGTCGTGGAAGCTGGGCAGGCAGTGCAGGAAGATGGCACCCGGGTTGGCCATAGCCATGACCTCGGAGGTAACACGATACGGGGTAAGCTGAGCGATGCGCTCGGCCCAGACCTCGTCGGGCTCGCCCATGGAGACCCACACGTCGGTGTAGATAACGTCGGCACCGGTGACGCCGTCCTTGACGTCGGTGGTCAGCTTGATGGTGCAGCCGTTGGCCTCGGCGATGGGCTTGCAGGCCTCGATGACGTCGTCAGCGGGCATGCACTCCTCGGGGCCGCAGGCCACAAAGTTCATACCGAGCTTGGAGCAGACGACCATGAGGGAGCGAGCAACGTTGTTCTTGCAGTCGCCCATGAAGACGAGAGTCTTGCCCTTGATGTCGTAGTTGAAGTTCTCCTGGACGGTCAGGATGTCGGCGAGCATCTGGGTGGGATGCCACTCGGTGGTCAGGCCGTTCCAGACAGGCACGCCGGACTTAGCAGCGAGCTCCTCGACGTCGTCCTGGGCAAAGCCACGGAACTCGATGCCGTCATACATGCGGCCGAGAACGCGGGCGGTGTCCTCGATGGACTCCTTCTTGCCCATCTGCGACGAACCGGGATCGAGGTAGGTGACGCCCATGCCCAGATCCATGCCGCCGACCTCGAAGGCGCAGCGGGTACGAGTGGAGGTCTTCTGGAAGAGCAGAACGATGTTCTTGCCCTCGAGATAGCGGTGCGGAACGCCAGCGCGCTTCATATCCTTGAAGTTCTTGGATAGCTTGAGCAGGTACTCGATCTCCTCGGTGGTGAGGTCGAGAAGCTTGAGGAAGCTACGGCCGGAGAGGTTAACACCCATGGTTCGATTCCTTTCGAAGAAATGAATTACGTAAGTATTAGTGTTGCCCGTTTAACGGGCGAAGCCGGTGCGGTTGTAGGGGGACCGCACCGGAAACGGAAAGACTTAGAGGTCCTCGCGCCAGAAGGGCATGCTCATGCAGCGCGGGCCGCCGCGGCCGCGGGAGAGCTCGGCGGAGGGCACGACGAGAAGGTCCAGGCCCTCCTTGTACAGCACGTCGTTGGTGACGGTGTTGCGGGCGTAGACGCAGATCTTGCCGGGCTCGACGCACAGGGTGTTGGAGCCGTCGTTCCACTGCTCGCGGGAGGCCGCGATCGGGTCGCCGCCGCCGCAGGGGATCAGCTTGACCTGGTCGACGCCGGTGGCGTCCTCCAGGACGTGCTCGAGGGTGTCCTCGATCAGGCGGATGTTCACGTCGCCCGGGTTCTTGCCGGCGGTCAGCTCGTAGACGCGCAGGGTGCCCATGATGGCGGGGTGGATCGTGAACTTATCGACGTCGATCTGGGTGAAGACCGTGTCGAGGTGCATGAAGGCGCGCGAGACCGGGATGTCGAAGGCCAGGATGCGCTCGACCTTGGAGTCGGAGTTCCAGAAGATGTTCTGGGCCATGACGTCGATCGCGGCGGCCTGGGTGCGCTGGGAGATGCCGACGGCGAGGGTCTTCTCGTTGATGTTCAGCACGTCGCCGCCCTCGGTGTGGAACTGGCAGTCGCGGCGGAAGTACAGGGAGACGTCCTTGTAGTCGGGGTGGTACTTGAAGACGTACTTGCCGTACAGGGTCTCGCGGTTGCGGGTGACCGAGTACATGCGGTTGAGGTTGACGCCCTCGCCGACGACCGCGAACGGGTCGCGGGTGAAGTAGAGGTTGGGCATCGGGTCGATGATCAGGTCGGACTCGGACTCGGAGTTGACCAGGGAGTCGAGGGTCGTGGACGCCGTGAGGGGCATGTCGATCTCGGCCTTGGTCATGCCGGCCATGGTCTTCTTGACGAACTCGAGGTTGTCCTCGATGGAGTCCAGCTTCTCGCGGACGATCTGCGGCATGTGCTGGCCGCGGATGCCGGCCTCGGCGATGTACTGGTCGGTGAACTCGGCGCGGGCGCCGGGGACCTGGTCGAACACCTCGGCGACGAGGTTCTCGAGGTAGAGGACCTCCACGCCCTGGTCCCTCAGGATCTGGGCGAAGGTGTCGTGCTCCTGCTGCGCGACCTCCAGGAACGGGACGTCGTCGAACAGGAGTCGCTCGAGCTCGTCGGGCGGCAGGTTGAGGAGCTCGTCGCCGGGACGGTGCAGGCAGACCTTCCTGAGCTTGCCGATCTCGGAAGGCACGTGCAGACCTTTCGTCATGGCCTCCTACCTTTCTTTCGGGCCCTTGTCAGGGCCGATTCGTTAGCGCCCCTCCGTGTGAGGCGTTATTGCTGACGACATATTTATATCCAAAATCAGCTCATACTTCCACCTTGCCCCCGAACGGTTTTTTATAGGGGGTGAACGGCATACACATATACTTCACGCATGGCACACTTCATCTTAATAAAGCGTATTTACGTGCTTAAACGCGTTTTAATCCTAAAATCAAATGGAACTAAACTTTGTTAAACCATCCTCAAATTGCATATTTCCAATAAAGCTATGAATAGAATTAGCGGTTCACACCGCGTCTCAACCATTTTCATTTTTATTCAGAAAAAAGTTTGTCCTATTCATTTCTGATAAATAAATTACCGTTTACCAGACGCTTGATACCGTTCACCGGAAACTCAGTATAAGGCCCAGCGGATACCGCCTCGCTTTACGGCCCCATTTGTAACAACTTGACTTCTCGGTATAGAAAAACGGACCCGCTTCACTAGGGAAACGGGTCCGTTTTCGATTATCTTCGGCTAATTTGGATAAGGCCCCCGAAGACCATCGGAATCCTAGCGATCGAACTCCGCCAGTGCCTCCCCCAAAAGCCTCAGGCCCTCGCGCAGAACGTCCTCGCTCGCGCAGTAGCCCAGGCGTGCGCCGCAGGGAAGCTCAAAACGGCTACCGGGGACCAGCAGCACTCCCCTCTCGGACAGCAGGCGCCTGCAGAACTCCTCGTCATCCTCGGGAATATCCAGCTGGATAAACGAGGTGGACACGCCCTGCGGGGCCGTCCAGGAAACGCGATGCTGCGTATCGATCCAAGCCTGCGCGATATCGCGGTTGCCAAACACGATCTTGCGATTGCGCTCGAGAATCTTATCCTTGTGCTCAAGCACATAGGTCGCCAGAGCATCGTTGAACACGCCGCCGCAGATCATGGTGTAATCGCGATAGGTACGGATGCGGTTGGACACCTCTTTGTCGGCCAGGATCCAGCCCACGCGGGCCGCAGGTGTCGAATAGGTCTTCGACAACGAGTTGGTGACAATGGCCCTCTCGTACACGTCGACCATCGACATAAAGGACTCAGTGTTTTCGAGCGGCAGATATACCTCGTCGCACAGCACGTAGGCGCCCACCGAGCGGGCGATCTCGGCAATCTGGCCGAGCATATCGGCATCGAGCACCGTACCGATGGGGTTAGATGCGTTGTTTATGCAGATAAGCTTGGTGTTGGGACGCACCAAGCGCTTGAGTTCCTCGATATCGGGCTTCCAGCCGAGTTCCTCGCGAAGCTCCCAATACTCGACCTCGGCGCCCAGCGTGCGCGGAATCTCGTAGAGCGGCGCGTAGGTGGGCCACTCGGCGATAACATGGTCGCCGGGCTCGACCACAGCCATGATGGCGTTGAGGTTAGCGCCCGTGCAGCCATTGGTCTGCAGAATGCGGTCGGGATTGACCTCGCGACGATACAGCTTGGCAACCACGGCCTTAAACTCCGGCGAGCCCTCGATCCAGCCGTAGTTCATCTTCTCGCGGTCCAGGCGCTCGTAGAACGTGGCGCCGTCCTGCTCATCGAGCGCGCGCAGCTCGCCCATGGTGAGCGACGAGATCGTCGACTGCGCGATGTCCCACGTGGCGCTCTTCTCCCAAACGTTGAGCCATTCCTCAACGCCAATCGTCTTGATGTCCATGGCCAAGCTCCTTACAAAAGCAATCATCCAATCGTGTTGACGTTCCTCATACAAGATTGGGGCGGTGCGAAAACCCGCACCGCCCCAATGGGAGACATCTAATGGCAGCTAGATGTATATATTATGACCTGTACGGGTCCTTGAAGACCCTAGAGGTCCTCGCGCCAGAAGGGCATGCTCATGCAGCGCGGGCCGCCGCGGCCGCGGGAGAGCTCGGCGGAGGGCACGACGAGAAGGTCCAGGCCCTCCTTGTACAGCACGTCGTTGGTGACGGTGTTGCGGGCGTAGACGCAGATCTTGCCGGGCTCGACGCACAGGGTGTTGGAGCCGTCGTTCCACTGCTCGCGGGAGGCCGCGATCGGGTCGCCGCCGCCGCAGGGGATCAGCTTGACCTGGTCGACGCCGGTGGCGTCCTCCAGGACGTGCTCGAGGGTGTCCTCGATCAGGCGGATGTTCACGTCGCCCGGGTTCTTGCCGGCGGTCAGCTCGTAGACGCGCAGGGTGCCCATGATGGCGGGGTGGATCGTGAACTTATCGACGTCGATCTGGGTGAAGACCGTGTCGAGGTGCATGAAGGCGCGCGAGACCGGGATGTCGAAGGCCAGGATGCGCTCGACCTTGGAGTCGGAGTTCCAGAAGATGTTCTGGGCCATGACGTCGATCGCGGCGGCCTGGGTGCGCTGGGAGATGCCGACGGCGAGGGTCTTCTCGTTGATGTTCAGCACGTCGCCGCCCTCGGTGTGGAACTGGCAGTCGCGGCGGAAGTACAGGGAGACGTCCTTGTAGTCGGGGTGGTACTTGAAGACGTACTTGCCGTACAGGGTCTCGCGGTTGCGGGTGACCGAGTACATGCGGTTGAGGTTGACGCCCTCGCCGACGACCGCGAACGGGTCGCGGGTGAAGTAGAGGTTGGGCATCGGGTCGATGATCAGGTCGGACTCGGACTCGGAGTTGACCAGGGAGTCGAGGGTCGTGGACGCCGTGAGGGGCATGTCGATCTCGGCCTTGGTCATGCCGGCCATGGTCTTCTTGACGAACTCGAGGTTGTCCTCGATGGAGTCCAGCTTCTCGCGGACGATCTGCGGCATGTGCTGGCCGCGGATGCCGGCCTCGGCGATGTACTGGTCGGTGAACTCGGCGCGGGCGCCGGGGACCTGGTCGAACACCTCGGCGACGAGGTTCTCGAGGTAGAGGACCTCCACGCCCTGGTCCCTCAGGATCTGGGCGAAGGTGTCGTGCTCCTGCTGCGCGACCTCCAGGAACGGGACGTCGTCGAACAGGAGTCGCTCGAGCTCGTCGGGCGGCAGGTTGAGGAGCTCGTCGCCGGGACGGTGCAGGCAGACCTTCCTGAGCTTGCCGATCTCGGAAGGCACGTGCAGACCTTTCGTCATGGCCTCCTACCTTTCTTTCGGGCCTTACTGGCCGAATGTATCAGCGCCCCTCCATATGGGACGCTGCTTGCTGACAGCTCTAGTTATATCCAAAAATCACCCGCAATTCCACCTCGCCCCCGAACGGTCAACAAAGTGCGATGAACGGTATATCGCATGTGATTCCCCCATGATGTACTTCGGCGTTCTAAAGTAACTTTTCTAAGGTAAACGATCTTTTTTCTAAGGAATTAAGCTAGATTGCACAAATATTTTCATGTTTAGGAATTGCATAGCTAAAACGGTTTTCTGCATATATATGTCGTTTGTTCATGATTCAATTTGGATTCGATTATATTCAGCTCGCAATCATTCTTATTCATACATCCTCACCAATTGAGTATGGATATAGATTGTTTCTAAACGAGTTGGGCAGTTAGTTGCATGCCTTGGCAGCGTAAGAAGTAGGTAAAGATACCGTTCACGCGATACGTCCGTGCCACAGGTCGACTAAATTGAGACAATAGTGAATAGTGTTAGGCTACCGTCCCCTGTGGGGACTGAACGGACAGATGCATATGCCGAGCAAAATCGAAAAGAAGCAAGCCGCCGCAAAGCTGCGCAAACCGCCGCGCGACTTCTCATACACGCAAAACCGAGAGCTCAGCTGGCTACGCTTTGACAACCGCGTGCTCGACGAAGCCTTCGACGAAACCGTTCCGTTATTCGAGCGACTAAAGTTCGTCTCGATCTTCGAGTCCAACCTCGACGAGTTCCTTATGGTGCGCGTGGGCGGCCTGTCCGATCTGGCGGAGCTCAAAAAACAACCTGTCGACAACAAGAGCAATATGACCGCCTCCGAACAGGTCGATGCTGTCATGGCCGAAATGCCCGGGCTCCTTACCCGTTGGGAGTCCATCTTTAAGAGCATCGAGGGCAAGCTCGACACCTTGGGCGTTCACCGCGCCCACATCGATTCGCTTACGCCCGAGGAGCGCACCTTTGTAACCCGCTACTTCCAGGCCTACGTGTCGCCGGTCATCTCGCCGCTGGTCATCGATCCTCGCCACCCCTTCCCCAACCTGCGCAACGGCGCGCTCTATCTGGCCTGTGGTCTGGACGGCGCCACCGACGAGGAGAGCCTACTGGGCCTTATCGAGATTCCCGCCTCGATGAACCGCGTGGTCGAGATCCCCTCGCCCACCGGCACCTACTCCTACATCTTGCTCGAGGACGTCATCCTCGCCTGCCTGGACAGCTGCTTTGGCTCCTATAAGCCGCTGGATCGTGCGCTGATCCGCGTCACCCGCAACGCCGACATCGATCCGGACGGCGAGGGCATCGAAGAGGAAGAGGACTACCGCCAGCACATGAAGCGCATTCTCAAGAAGCGCCTGCGCCTGCAGCCGGTAGTGCTCGCGGTCTCGGGGTCGCTCGAGAAGGCGACGCTCAAGACTATCCGCAAGGCGCTCGAGCTTTCGCGCCGCTCTGTCTTTACCTGCGATATCCCGCTCAACCTGGGCTACGTCTTTGGCATTGAGGGCAAGATTCCCGAGCACCTGCGCAACGAGCTCCTCTTTACGCCGTTTAAGCCACAGCCCAACCCCACCATCGACATGACCCGCTCCATCCGCGAGCAGGTGCTGCAGCACGACAAGCTGCTCTTCTACCCTTACGAGGCCATGAATCCGTTCCTGGATCTGGTACACGAGGCAGCCTACGATCCCGAGTGCATCTCGTTGCGCATCACGCTCTACCGCGTGGCCAAGCAGAGCCGCCTATGCGAGTCGCTGATCGATGCCGCCGAGAACGGCAAAGAGGTCACGGTGCTCATGGAGCTCCGCGCCCGCTTTGACGAGCAGAACAACATCGAGTGGGCCGAGCGTCTGGAAGAGGCAGGCTGCACCGTCATCTACGGCTCCGAAGGCTTTAAGTGCCACTCCAAGATCTGCCAGCTCACCTATCGCGAGGGCATGGCGCTCACCCGCCTCACGCTTTTGGGCACCGGCAACTTTAACGAGAAGACGGCCAAACTCTACAGCGACTTTATGCTCATGACAGCCCATCCCGGCATCGGTGAAGACGCCAACCTGTTCTTCCGCAATCTGTCGCTGGGCAACCTGCGCGGCGACTACCGCTTCCTGGGTGTGGCGCCCGTCGGACTGAAACCGCTCATCATGCGCGGGCTTGACCGCGAGATCCAGCGCGCCCTTGCCGGCGAGCCCGCCCGCGTGTTCTTTAAGCTCAACTCACTGACCGACCGCGAGGTTATCGACAAGATCGCCGAGGCATCGTGTGCCGGCGTGCGCGTAGACATGATCATCCGCGGCATCTCGTGCCTCAAGCCCGGTGTTCCGGGCAAGACCGAGAACGTGCATGTCCGCTCCATCGTCGGACGCTTTTTGGAGCACGCGCGCGTCTATGCTTTCGGCGTGGACTCGGACATGATTTACCTGAGCTCAGCCGATATGATGACACGCAACACCGAGCACCGCGTGGAGATCGCCTTCCCCGTGCTCGACCCCACCTGCCGCGCCCTAGTGCACGAGTACATGGGCATGCAGCTGCGGGACAACGTGAAGGCCCGCAGCCTCACGAGCGACGGCACCTGGGTCCCCGTGGAGCGTGCAGAGGGTGAAAAACCCTTCAACTCGCAGGAAGCTCTGCTGGAGCGTGCCTATCGCAACGCCGAGGCCGCCGCGCAACAGCGCGCACAGGAGAAGGAACGCGTAGCCGAGGAGGCTATTCAGGCCGAGGTTGAACATGGGGCAGCTGCCAAACCGAAAGCGGTTGCCGCTCCCCCGGTGAATGAGCCCGAGGCTGCCGCAGAGCCCGCCGTGGAGAAAGCGCCCGCGCCCGCTACCGCGACTCCGGGGCCCGCCGCCGAGGCAAAGCCCGCCCCTGCTCCTGAGCCGCAGCCGGCCGCACCCGAGGTTCAGAAGGTCCAGGCGACCGTCATTGAGCCCGAGCCTGCACCTGTACCTCGGCCCGAGCCTCAGGTCACCAAGCCCGCACCCGAGACGAGTGCCCGTCGCGATAAGCCCGCTGGCAAGACCAAGGCCATCGAGCGCCATCGCCCCGGCCGCGTGCGCATGGGTCTGGGCCTGATCGGCCTGGGTCTTAAGACGCTCATTACCGGCAAGACGAAATAGTCGTTTGTAGAAGCAGTTTGTAGAAGCGCCCCGCATTTGAGGAAAGCCTCGGATGCGGGGCGCTTTTCCCTGCTACCATGGTGCGAACAACAACGCGAATGACAGGCAGGAATATGAAGCTCACTATAGAATCGATGACCTACGGCGCCGACGGGCTGGCGCACGCCGACAACGGCAAGGCCGTCTTTGTGCAGGGTGCCGTGGCAGGCGACATCGTCGAGGCCGAGGTCGTACAGGACGGCAAGTCGTTCATGCGCGCCCGCACCACCGAGATTCTGGAGCCAAGCCCCGATCGCATTCAGCCTCCCTGCCCCTTCGTGGGCATCTGCGGCGGCTGCTCGTGGGGCAATCTCTCACGCACGGCACAGCTCGCCGCCAAGGAGCAAAACCTGCGCTCCACGCTCGAGCGCATCGGCAAGTTCGCTCCTGAGCAGGTCGATGAGTTGGTACAGCCCATCTGCCACACCAAGGACGACTGGGGCTACCGCAATAAAATCGAGCTCGAACCGACCGTCGTCAACGGTCGCGTGCGCCTTGGCATGCACGGTGTCGATCCTCGCAAGATCGTGACCGTCGATTCGTGCCCGTTGTTCGACAAACGCTTCCCCAAGGCACTCAAATCGGTCGTCGGCGCACTTAACTATCTAAGCGGCAGCCATGACTTGGGGCTCGAACGCGTGGGCATTCGCGCATCACGCCGCACCAAGGCACTCGAGGTCGCACTCTGGACGCCGACAGGCTCTTTTCCGCGCTCGCAGGTCTCCCGCGTGCTGGCGGACGCCGCTCATCCCACGAGCATCGTGCGCGTGATGAGCAAGGGCGAAAAGAAGGCCCGCCGTGTCTCTAAGGTGGAGATGCTCGCCGGTGAGGGCTCGTGGACCGAGAACATCGCTGACGGCCAGATGCGCCTGTCCGCCCCATCGTTTTTCCAAGTCAACACCAAGGGCGCCGAGATTTTGATCGAGCTCGTTATGGAGGCGCTCGATCCGCAGGAAGACGAGCTTGCCGTGGACCTGTACTGCGGTGCCGGCACCTTTACCCTGCCGCTCGCCCGCCGCTGCGACTTTGTCGCTGCCGTCGAGGCCTACGGCCCCGCCGTGCGCGATCTACGCCGTAACCTGGAAATCAACAAGCTTGATAACGTCGACGTCATTGGCGGAGACGCGGTGCGCGAGTTCCCCGACCAGGACGCCGATGTCCTAGTAGTCGACCCGCCGCGTGCAGGCCTAGCGCCTGAGGCCATCGACCTCATCGCCAGCACAAGCGCTCGCGATGTCGCCTATGTGAGCTGCGACCCGGCCACCCTGGCGCGCGATCTCAAACGCTTTGTCGAAGAAGGCACCTTCTCCCCCGTAAAGATCACGCCAGTCGATCTGTTCCCACAAACCTTCCACTGCGAGACGGTTGCCCACCTTAGGCGCAACTAGCTGATGATTTTTCTGGGACGGAGATTAAATGATCAATTTGTACCGAATGATTATTTAAGGCTCTGTTAGACCAGGATTGACATACATGTGTCCCCACGGTGCCATATCTTT
>UQDE01000026.1 GCA_900539735.1 uncultured Collinsella sp.
GGTCGGAGGGGTGGCTTTGTAAAGCCGTTTGTCTCCACCCGCGTAGCGGGTGGTTCAAAGCTGGCCGCTGCGCGGCCAGCAGACTAAAGTCTTGAATGCAAAAAGGGATCCGTCCATTGCGGACGGATCCCTTAAAACAAGTGATCGTCAAACCGATTTACTCGGCGTCGGTCTCCTCGTCCTTCTTCTCGGAAGGCAGCGGGGTGACCTCGATCTCGACGCCCAGAGTCTCAGCAGCGGACTTCATGGACAGGGAGATACGACGACGGTCGAGGTCGATCTCCATGACCTTGACCTGAACCTTGTCGCCCACGTGGGTGACCTGAGAAGGCTGATCGACGTGCTTGTTGGCCATCTCGGAAATGTGCACCAGGCCCTCGATGCCCTCGCCCAGGTCGACGAAAGCGCCGAACGGGACAAGCTTGGTCACAGTGCCCTCGACGATAGCGCCGACGGGGTACTTCTTGACCAGTGCGCGCCACGGATCCTCGGTGGTCTGCTTGAGACCAAGGGAGATGCGCTCGCGGTTGAGATCGACGTCGAGAACCTCAACCTCGACCTCCTGGCCGACCTTGACAACCTCGGAAGGATGGTTGACGTGGTTCCAGGAGAGCTCGGAGATGTGGATGAGGCCGTCGATACCGCCGAGGTCGACGAAGGCGCCGAAGTCAACGATGGAGGAAACGGTGCCCTGGAGACGCATGCCAGACTTGAGCTTGGACAGAATCTCGGAGCGCTCGGCCTTACGGGACTCCTCAAGCACGACGCGACGAGAGAGGACGACGTTGTTGCGGTTGCGGTCCATCTCGATGACGCGGGCCTCGATGCGGGTGCCCATGTAGGAGGTGAGGTCCTTGACGCGACGGAGGTCGACGAGGGAAGCGGGCAGGAAGCCACGCAGGCCGATGTCGAGGATCAGGCCGCCCTTGACAACCTCGATAACCTCGCCCTCGACGTTCTCGCCGGAGTTGAACTTCTCCTCGATGCGGTTCCAAGCACGCTCGTACTCGGCACGCTTCTTGGACAGAACCAGACGACCGTCCTTGTCCTCCTTCTGGAGAACCAGAGCCTCGATGGGATCACCGAGTGCAACGATGTCTGCAGGGTTAGCGTCCTTGCGGATGGACAGCTCGCGGACCGGGATAACGCCCTCGGACTTGAATCCGATGTCAACGAGCACCTCGTCATGCTCGATCTTAACGACAGTGCCGTTAACGAGATCGCCCTCATCAAAGTCGGTAATCGTACCGTCGATGAGGTTGTTCATCTCCTCCTCGTTGACATCGTCAAGAGAGAAAATGGACGAGTTCTGAATCTCACTCAAAGGTGGACCCCTTTCGAACTACGGGGCCCCGATTGCTAGGACCTACAGAAGGGTGCGACAAGCACACAACGTTTAGGAACACTCGGGAGCCGACAGATACTAATGTGACGCTTATGCAATCACGTTCGTATAGATTACGGGGAAATCATTTCGATTTCAAGCGTGAACTGCGATTTTTTACTCGTATGGAGACTTTTTCGCAATCTTATGGACGACCGTCCCCATAAGCTGACGATAGGCAGTTAGGCATACGGCTTTGGGGTAAAGTATCCGGAGCCAACGATTCTGGAACGATTTTTCGAGAAAGGTGCCCGCGTGCTCAAAGCAGTCGTTTTCGATATGGACGAGACGCTTCTTAGCATCAACCTCAACGCGTTCATCCTTCGCTATTTTAAGGATGTCTCGTCGATGCTCGCGGATATCGGTCGCCGCAGCCGCGGTGGCACGATGGCGCGCCTCGGCACCATCCTGGTCGACCTCAACGCCAATCGCCGAAGCGGCACGGATAACCGCACCAATCTTGAGTTTTACCGCACCGAGGTTGAGCGCCGATGCGGCATCTGCCTCTCCGATCCCCTCATCTACGAGGCGTTTACCTACTACGACCGCGAAGTGCTTCCGTACAAGAACGACGATGTCATCAACGCCCACGCCATGCCGGGCGCACACGCCGCTCTCCAGGCCGTACAGGACGCAGGACTGCGCTGCGCGCTCTTTACCAACCCCAGCTTTCCCCAGGGGGCCATCGAGTGCCGCATGGGTTGGGGCGACCTGGCCGACGCCCCCTTTGAGCTCGTCACGCACATGGGAAACACCACCCGCTGCAAGCCCGATGCCACCTACTATCTCGAGCAGCTTCAGGTGATGGGACTCGAGCCACACGAGGTCCTTATGGTGGGCAACGATCCCAGGCGCGACTTCCCCAGCCCCGCCTGCGGCATTCAAACTGCCTATGTTGGCCAGGGAAAACCCGGCCGAGCCACCTGGCACGGAACCATGGAAGACTTCGCCCGCGATTTCAACGCCGTAGTAGAAGCCTTCTACGAACACCAAGTAGCCGACGAACTGTCATAGGACCCCTCCCACCAAACAAAATAGCGCCGCAGGTTGAGAAAAATGTGACAAATAGACCGTCCCTTTGTCACATTACAAAGACAACGCCGATGTTATGGCAACGACAGCGAAAGCCCGCCAGAGCGAGCAAGGTGACTTGAAACAAGGCGGCATTGACCTTCTGGTCATGCCGCCGAAGTTGAAAGGCAGATTGCCGCTCTGGCGGGCTTGCAGCGTCGGCCGGTCCGCCGTTCGGTAGAACGGCGGAACCAATAACTAACAGACTCGAGTCTTGCCGATCATAATGTTGAGGATCTCGACGTCGGTGTCTTTCATGCCCACACGGCCCACATAGCCCATACTGGCGATTGTCTGCTCGACGGTATCCTGGATCAGGCCCTCGCCGGCACGGAAGCCGCGACCCTGCATAGCCATATCGTGGCCCAGAATCGCCGCATCAACGGCAGCCGAGATCTTGGCGGCACAGCTCGCCTTGGCGCCGTCGCACACGATGCCGCCCACGTTGCCAAGCGTATTCGATACCGTCGCGCCAATCTGCTCGCGCGTGCCACCGCACAGCCAGGTAATGGCTGCGCCGGCACCACACGCGGCGCAAATCGCACCGCAAAACGCCGAGAGCGCACCAATATAGCTCTTGATATGCACGGCGATAAGATCGGACAGTATCACGGCGCGCACCAGGCGCTCGTGGTCGCAGCGCAGGTACTCGGCATACTCCATAACGGGCAATGCGCAGGTAATGCCCTGATTGCCCGAGCCGCAAACAATGGCGACCGGCAGCGCGCAGCCGTTCATACGCGCGTCGGACCCGGCAGCCGCACGGGCGCGGGCACGGCAGGCGACGTCATCGGCACGAGCACCCAGCAGCGTACGGCCGACCTCGGCGCCCCAAGCGTGCGCCAGGCCCTCGGCGCTGATCGCGCCGTTCAGCTCAATCTGACGCTCAACGGCAGCGCGGGCACCATCGATGTCGCCGTCCTCGATAAAGTCGATGATGGACTCAATCGACACGGGCGTGTCAGCGCTATCTGCCGCACGCTCGGCCACAACGCGCTCGGCGCAGGCGGCACACTCCCCCGCCGACTTGCCGCATACCGGAATACCGTCGAGCGTATGGCACGTGACATTAGTGTGGTGGTCGGTAATCTCGACGACCGCGGTATGGCCCCCGGCTGTAGCAGTCACCTTGATGTAGAGGTTAGGCACACCCTCGACAAGCGACACATCGCAGTAGTCCGTATCAGCAAGCAGCTCGGCCACGCGGGCGCGATCCGCGTCATCGACACTCTCGAGCACCTCGAGCGCGCTCTTGGCGTCGCCGCCCACGGCACCCAGCACGGCCGCCGCTTCAATACCGTGCATACCGCCCGAGTTGGGCACGGTCACGCTCTTAACGTTCTTGATGATGTTGCCCGAGCAGGCGACATCCATATGATCGGGTTCGCAACCGAGCGTCTGGCTCGCCAGCGCCGCTGCATAGGCAACGGCAATAGGCTCGGTGCAGCCGAGCGCACAGACAAGCTCGCGGTTCAAAACATCGCAAAACGCGGTATCACGAAGGGAATCGGCAGACATAGGTATCTCCTACTTGTATAACGGGCTGGACTCTCAAGAATAGTTAGCTCTTTTATTTGATAACAATGCATCAAAAACCGCAACCATGGTTCCGACGGACGGCGTTCAAGCGCAATCTGACGGCATTCATTCATGCGAAGCCGGTCTTGTCGCATGCTAAAGCGTTTGACCAAAAAACGTCCGAGCGTTTACGCAAAAGTCGCGCTATCATGCAGTCGAACGCGGTAAAACCTTTAGCAATTCCGCCGCACGGACCAGAGAGGAACCACTCATGAAGATTGGTATCGGCAACGACCATGCCGCCGTCGAGCTCAAGAACATCATCTCCGAGCACCTGAAGGAGCGCGGCTGCGAGGTCGTGAACTTTGGCACCGACACCTCCGAGAGCTTTGACTACCCCATCGCCGGATACAAGGTGGGTAAGGCCGTTGCCAACGGCGACGTCGACCTGGGCATCCTCATCTGTGGCACCGGTGTCGGAATTAGCCTGGCTGCCAACAAGGTCGAGGGCGTACGCGCCGTCGTGTGCTCCGAACCCTTCAGCGCTAAGCTCTCGCGCATGCACAACAATACCAACGTGCTCGCCTTTGGCGCCCGCGTCGTGGGCTCCGAGCTCGCCAAGATGATCGTCGACGAGTGGCTCGACGCCGAGTTTGAGGGCGGCCGCCACGAGCGTCGCGTTAACCTCCTCAACGAGATCGACCACACGCGCGGCCTCAAGGTCGTCGACGAGGCCTAAAGACCTACAAAGCCATACGCTAACGCCAGCCCCCGCCCGGAAGAAACATCCGGACGGGGGCTCTTTAGTAGATTTCTAAGCGGTTACCAAAAATCTACTGGAATAAAAAGGGCGCCGCGGATGGAGTTCCGCGGCGCCCAAGCCACACGCTAACAGCTTTAAGGAGTCAAAGCTGGTTTAGCCAAAGAAGCGCTTGATCTCGATCTCGGCGTTCTCCAGGCAGTCGGATCCGTGGATCACGTTGGCGTTGACATCGACAGCGAAGTCGCCGCGAATGGTGCCGGGGGCAGCATCAAGCGGGTTGGTAGCGCCCATAAGGGTGCGCATCTTGGAGACAGCGGAGAGACCGGAAACGACCATCTTGACGACCGGGCCGCTCGTCATAAAGTCGCAGAGACCGCCAAAGAAGGGCTTGTCGGCCAGATGGGCGTAGTGTTCCTCGACGGTAGCGCGCTCGAGTGTGGTCATCTCCATGCGCTCGATGACAAGGCCGCTACGCTCAATGCGAGCGACGATCTCGCCGATCTTGCGGTCGCGCACAGCGTCGGGCTTAATCATGATGAAGGTCTTCTCGATAGCCATAAAGTAGCCTTTCAAGTAGGTTCGCGCGTGCCCAAGTCCCATTCCGGCACCCGCCTGGACTGCATCGTAACAGAGTTTTAGCTGCAGTTAAACAAAAAGCTGTTTATTGAAACGCTACAATTTATTAAAGCGCTCCATATGTGTCACTTCTGTTTCGAAGCCCGACTAGAGTACCATCCGAACGCCCATCAACCGCATCGAACCGAGCAGACGGTCGGTTGCCGCCTGTGAACGTACCCCCTTCACAACCTGCCCAAAGGTCCTACAGAAGTTCTCGACACGCCCCTCCCCCATAGCAACAAAATACGGGCGCCCGCACCAGCAGACACCCGTAAATCAAAAACGATTTATTAATAAATGGCCAAAACGGCTTCAGCTAAACCCCTACTTTATCCCGTGGCCCATCTCGACGACCTTAGTCAGCGATCCAAATACGCCCTCGTCGGCCACGAGCTGCGCCTCGGCACGCTGCAGCTGCACGGCAACGGCGGCAGGGGCGGTGCCGCCCTCGGTCATGCGCGCGGCGACAATCGACGGGATGTCGAGCGCCTCGGTAATATCGTGCTCAAAGAGCGGGCTTGCCTCCTGGAACACCTCAAACGGCAGGTCCTCAAGATTGCAGCCGCGCTTCTCACACATCAGGACCAGATGGCCCACTACGGCATGTGCCTCGCGGAACGGCAGACCACGTTTGGCCAGGTAATCGGCAACATCGGTGGCGGCAAGGTGCCCCACGCCGCACTCGCGCGCCATGGCATCCTCGTTGACAGTCCAAGTCGAAATCATACCGGCCATAACGGACAGGCACTGCGTGAGCGTGTGAGCGGTATCGAGCGCGCCCTCCTTGTCCTCCTGCAAGTCCTTGTTATAAGCAAGCGGCAGGCCCTTCATGGTCACGAGCAGCTGCACCAGATTGCCATAGACTCGGCCGCTCTTGCCGCGGATAAGCTCGGCAAAGTCGGGGTTCTTCTTCTGCGGCATGATGGACGAGCCGGTGGCGTACGAGTCGGAAAGCGTGATAAAGCCAAATTCGGAGCTCGACCATAGCACGATCTCCTCGGAAAGACGCGACAGGTGCATGGCCATGACGGAGCCGGCGTAATGCAGATCGAGCAGGAAATCACGGTCGGAAACCGCATCGAGCGAGTTGGGAATCACGCCCGCAAAGCCAAGTTCGGCAGCCGTCATCTGACGATCGAGCGGATAGCTCGTGCCGGCAAGCGCGGCAGCACCCAGCGGGCAGTTGTCGGCGGCATCAAAGGCGGCCTTCAGGCGTGTAAAGTCGCGCGCGAACATCCAGGAATACGCCAGCAGATGATGCGAGAGCAGCACGGGCTGAGCATGCTGCATGTGCGTGTAGCCCGGCAGAATCACCTTGTCGTACTTCTTAGCCGCATCCACCAGCACATGACGCAGCTCAAGATTGGCCTCCATGAGCTCCTTGGCCAGCGCCTTGACGCCCAGGCGCGTATCGGTCGCCACCTGGTCGTTACGCGAACGCCCGGTATGCAGGCGCTTACCGGCCTCGCCGATGCGACGCGTCAGCTCGCTTTCGATGGACATGTGAATGTCCTCGTCGTTGATATCGAAGGTGAAGTTGCCGGCATCGATATCCTGTTCGATTGCGGTCAGACCCTCGGCAATCGCCTGCTCGTCCTCAGCGCTGATAGTGCCCTGGGCCGCCAGCATCTTGGCATGTGCCTTAGATCCGGCGATATCCTGCTTATAGAGATGTTTGTCGACCGGCAGCGACGCACCAAACTCCTGCGTGATCTCGGCCACGCCCGCCTCAAAACGACCGCCCCAAAGAGCCATGGAACCGTCTCCTTTCTCCAAATACTAAAACAAGCGCCCAAAGCAATGCGCCCTGTCGCTAAAGCGATTTTTCAACCGCTAGTTTTACACACTCCCTGCCGTAAGCGGGGCCATGTAGCTAATTTGCAAAGAAGTGACGCGCCATGCACTTGGCGCCCAACGTCTCCCTCCTGATGTTGCCCTGCGAACCATCGATCCAGGCCTTCAGGCTCATAGGGACGTCCTCGACCTTTGCAGCATCGAACTCGGGCGCAAGGGCAAGTAAAGCATGCGCAATAGCATTGAACATAATGGATACTCCTCATATATATAGGCGCAGAGCCGCCAAATTGATAGAAGGAGCCCCGCCGGACAACCCCGGCGGGGCTCGGACACGGCCGCAGACGCGGCATCATATATGCGGGCGGAACGTAGGGGCCACCGATGTTAAGAAGTGTCAGCAAGCATAACGAAAGGTAGGGACCCCATGCGCCCGTTATGTATCACGCGGATGGGCCGCGCGGATACCAAGGAAAGGAAGACTTAAGCCTGGGCGGCAGCAGAGCTGGGACCCTGGACCTTAGCCCACGTCTTGAGCGACAGCGTATCGATCTCGATAAAGCCGGCGCTGGCCTTCTCGTCAAACGTGGTGTCGCGGTCGTAGGTGGCCAGGCCGTAGTCGTAGAGGCTGAAGGGGCTCTTGCGGCCGACGACATGGCAGTTGCCCTTAAAGAACTTCAGACGGACGGTGCCGGTCACGAACTTCTGGGTGTCGGCCATAAAGGCGTCGAGCGCGTTTTTGAGCGGGCTGTACCACTGGCCGTTGTACACGGCGGTGGCCCAATCCTGCTCGAGCTTGATCTTAGTCTTGAGCAGGTCGCCCTCGACACAAATGTCCTCGAGCGCCTTGTGGGCGGTGATGAGCGTCAGGGCTCCGGGAACCTCATAGCACTCGCGGCTCTTGAGGCCCACCAGACGATCCTCGACCAGGTCGAGACGGCCAAAGCCGTTGTCGCCCGCAATCTTATTGAGGGCGATGACGATCTCGGAGAGCTTCATCTTCTTGCCGTCAACGGCGACGGGCTTGCCGACCTCAAACTCAATCTCGGTATACGTCGGGGTGTCGGGCGTGTCCTCGGGATTCTTGCTCATAACCCAGGCGTCGTCGAGCGGCTCATTCCAGGGGTCCTCCAGGTGGCCACACTCAATGGCACGACCCCACAGGTTGTCATCGATGGAATAGGGGTTGTCGTTAGCACCCTCGGGAACCGGCACGTTGTGGGCGTGGGCATAGGCGACCTCGTCGGGACGGCACTTCAGATCCCACTCGCGAACGGGGGCGATAACCTTGAGCTCGGGGTCGAGGGCCTTGACCGCAGCCTCAAAACGAACCTGGTCGTTACCCTTGCCGGTGCAGCCGTGGGCGACGTAGGTCGCGCCAAACTCGTGAGCGACCTCGACAAGCTTCTTGGCGAGCAGCGGGCGAGACAGGGCGGAGAGCAGCGGGTACTTGTTCTCGTACATGGAATTTGCGGCGATGGCCTTAGTCAGGAACTCATCGGAGAACTCGTCGCGCAGGTCGAGCACCTGGCAATCGAGAACGCCCAGGTCGAGCGCCTTCTGCTTCTTGGCATCCAGGCCGGTCTCCTCCTGGCCCACGTTGCCGCAGACGCAAACGACATCGAGATTCTTCTCGTCCTGGAGCCACTTGACACATACGGATGTATCAAGACCACCGGAATATGCGAGAACGACTTTTTCCTTGCTCATGGCTGTTTCCTTTCGCCCTTGGTAGCTAGTTAGAACATCGGTCAGTTGCAAGTCATTTCAAGGTCACATACCGTGCAATATCAGGTTGAATAGCAAAAATCAGCACATACATGCCCTAGAAACATGCAGCAATATCGTGCTAAAACCCAACGACCTCAAAATGACTCTGTTGAGGCAATTCGCCCCATGCGAACAGAGACGATTGTTATCGTCGTCGGGAAATTGCGCGCTGGCGTCGGATGGCATTGTCTGCAGTGGTGATAATCTTTACGAACTGCATCTGCCTCTCCTTTCACCTATCGCCGGGCGCAATTCTAATATCGTAAACGGTACCTTTTACTCGGTAAGCGGTTGTTTTTCCGTCTCCGTTTTCGATGGTCGCTATATTACGCTAAAGCATCTGCTGCACAAGTGACAAATTCAAATTTCTGAAAAGTTTTTTCAGTACTTTGTGAAGCGTGGTGCAAATAGGCTCCGTTCCTGCGAAAATACGCTCGACTACGAGTTGATGGTTATAACGTCTGAAACAATCTCGAAACGAAAGGGTCGCTTTTATGCAAACTTACGAATCGGACGCCAATATCGGAAACATTAAAATTCTCGCCGTCGACATGGACAAAACGCTACTCACCGACGAGCGCGTGTTACCGCAGGGTCTTGATGAGCGCCTGGACAAGCTCGCCGACGCCGGCATCGTATTCTGCCCTGCCAGCGGACGCCCCGCCCCCAAGCTCGAGGAGATGTTCGAGGGCATCAAGAACCGCCTCGCCTTTTGTCCCGACAACGGTGCGTGCGTGATATATCGCGGCAACTACATCTATAAGAGCGCTATCGATGTGGCGCTGTATCAGCAGGTCTTGAGCCGCGCCTCGGAGGATCCTCGCGCTGTCCCCGTCCTGTGCTGCTTTGACGAGTTCTACGTACTTGCCCGCGACCATCAATACCACGACGAGATCAGCGTCTACTACAACACGATCAACTACGTCGATAGCTTTGAGGGCATTGACGTCGAATCCAACAAGATTTCGATCTTCTTCCCCGGCTACGATGCCGAGCCCGCGTTTCGCGAGACCTATAGCCCGGCATTCTCGGACCAACTCTATGTCACCAATGCGGGCCGCGAGTGGATCGACTTTATGAACCTGGGTGTCGACAAGGGCGCCGGCGTCGCGCACCTGTGCGAGCAGCTTGGGATCGATATCGCCGACGCCGCCGCCGTGGGCGATACTTACAACGATATCCCCATGCTGGAGCGCGTCGGGCATAGCTTTATCGTGGACAATGCCGAGGAGCACATGAACGCGCATGCTAAGTGGCGCATTCCGAGCAACAACGACGGGGGCGTACTGACGCTCATCGACGCCATCTTGGCGGCTCGTTAACGCAACCTGTCGGACCTGGCCGGGCGACGCGGGTAAGTTTTTCGTTCGGTCAGGTCCTGGGCTCGCTCGAAGGCCACATTAAGTGGCCTTCGGCTCGTGCGGAATCTACGAAAAACTTACCCGCGTCGCCCGGCCAGGTCCTGCGGTGACTTGCTTGCCGCATGGATGGCGTCTTGGCGTCTGGATACTTGGCTGATAGTTTGGAATGAAGGGGGCTCCTTGTTGGCAAGGAGCCCCCTTCTGTTTTGGTTACTTTGGGGTTGTTGGTATGTCTTTACTTGGCATCGGCCCAGGTTATGCCGGTGCTGGCTTCGGCGATTAGGGGAACGCGGAGGTCCACTACGTGCTCCATGACGTCGCGGACCATGGTGGTTAGGCGCTCGACTTCGTCGACGGGGCACTCAAAGTCCAGTTCGTCGTGTACCTGCAAGATCATGTGGGCGGCAAAGCCTTCTTCTTCCAGGCGACGGCTTACGCGGGCCATCGCGATCTTGATAATGTCTGCTGCGGTTCCCTGCATGGGGTGGTTCATGGCCGTGCGCTCGCCAAAGCCGCGGAGTTGCGGATTTTTGGCCTTGAGTTCCGGAATATGACGCCGGCGACCGTACATGGTCTCGGCGTAGCCCGTCTGCTTGGCGCGCGCCACCACCTTGTCGAGGAACGTACGCACGCCCGGGTAGGCCTCGTAGTAGCGGTCGATCATGTCGCGCGCCTCGGCCATCGAGATATGCAGCGACTGCGACAGGCCGTAGGCCTGCTGGCCATACACGATGCCAAAGTTCACGGCCTTGGCGCGACTGCGCAGGTCGGGCGTTACCTCGGACACCGGCACACCAAACACGCGCGCCGCCGTCTCGGCATGGAAGTCCTCGCCCTCGTTAAAGGCGCGCACCAAGTGCTCGTCACCCGAGAGATGTGCCAGCAGACGCAGCTCGATCTGCGAGTAGTCCACCGCCAAAAAGACGCTTCCCTCGCCTGCCGAAAACGCCGTCTTGACGGTACGGCCCAGCTCAGAACGCGTCGGAATGTTCTGCAGATTGGGGTCGCTCGAGGACAAACGCCCCGTTGCCGTGATGGTCTGGTTGTACGTGGTGTGCACGCGACCGTCACCGCGGCGCAGCGGCCCCAGCGTGTCCAGATAGGTGGACTTGATCTTGGACTTCTCACGCCAGTCCAAGATCAGACGCACGATTTCGTGGTCGCGGGCAAGGTCGCTCAGCACCTTGGCGTTGGTCGAATAGTAGCCGCGCTTGGTCTTTTTGAGGCCCTTGGTCGGAAGCCCCATAACGTCAAACAGCACGTGCGAAAGCTGCATAGGGCTGCCGATGTTAAAGGTCTCGTCGCCTGCCAGGTCGCGGATGTTGCGCTCGACCTCGGCAATCTGGGTAGCAAGCCCCTCAGACAGACTATGCAGACGGTCGGGGTCCACGAGCATGCCCGCGCGCTCCATCTTGGCAAGCACCGGCACAAGCGGCATCTCGATGCCATCGAACACGTTGGCGGCGTTCTCGCGGGCCATCCAGTCGCGCAGCGGTGCGACCAGCGCCAGCGTCAAGGCCGCCGTGCGAGCGGCGGGCGCAGGAGCATCCTCGCCAGCACCCTCTGAACCGCGCACCACAGGCAGCGTCATCTGCAGATAGGTATCGGCCAGATACGCCTCATCGAACTCGGAGCGGTCGGAATCCAACAGGTAGGCGGCAACCACGGTATCGAAGATGCGCATGGAGTCGACTGCCAGCGGATCCATGAGCTCGGGCTCGGAAGAATCGATGGGCGAAAGCTCGTGCAGCAACGCCTTCATGTCCGGGCTCGCCACGCGGCCCTCCATAAACAGGCGCGCAAGCACGCCGGCAATCACGCCGTGGGCGAAGTTGAAGCCATCGACTGCGGCAGTGGTACCGCCGTCGCCCTCCTCAAGCGCAAGCAGCCCCTTGGACGTCGCCAGCCACAGCGTGCGCGTCAGGCCAAAAAGCGCGCCCTCCTCCTTGTCATCGTCCACCACGGCGGCAATCCACTCGCCCGCCTCGATCGTGCGAGCGATCTCGGCGGCAGCGGCAGCGAGCGCCTCGGCATCGCCGGCGACAGCGCGCGAAACCGCGGGCATCTCGAACGCGCTGGCGGTGGCCGCAGTCCCGCCTTCGCCGCCAATCAGCGCCAAGAAACGGTTCTGCATGGCGGTGATACCAAGCGTACCCAGCGCCGCGGAGACCTCGTCGGAAGAAAACGCCGGAAAGGACGTCGCCTCAAAGTCGAGCTCAACAGGCGCATCGGTGCGAATGGTTGCGACCTTGCGGCTCAGCAGCGCATCCTCGATGTGCGCACGCAGGTTCTCGCCCATCTTGCCCTTGACCTCGTCAGCATGCGCGATAACCTCGTCCAAGCTGCCGTACTGCGCGATGAGCGCGCTCGCCTTTTTGGGGCCGATGCCCGGCACACCGGGGATGTTATCGGACGTGTCGCCCTTCAGACCATAAAAATCGGGCACGAGCGCCGGCGTGATGCCGTGATACAGATCGTCCACGCTCTCGGGCGTCATAATCGCCACGTCGGACAGGCCCTTGCGGGTCGAGACCACGTTGACGTGCTCGGTCACAAGCTGATACATGTCGCGGTCGCCGGTCACCAGCAGCATGTCGCAGCCGGCCTCCTCACCCAGGCGCGCCATGGTTCCCAGGATATCGTCGCCTTCCCAGCCCTCAGACTGCAGAATCGGCACGTTGAGCGCACCGAGCAGCTCTTTGATCATCGGAAACTGCGCGTGCAGATCGGGGTCCATGGGCGGGCGCTGCGCCTTATACTGCGGCAGCATCTCCATGCGCACGCGCGGCTTGCCCTTGTCAAACGCCACGACCACACCGTCGGGGTTAAAGGCATCGATCATCTTGAGAAACATGTTCAGAAAGCCAAAGATCGCGTTGGTGGGGCGACCGTCCGGCGCGTTCATGGTCGGCGGCACGGCGTGGAAGGCGCGGTGCATGAGCGAGTTGCCGTCGATAACGGCAAAGGTGCGGCGCTTGTCAGACATATTAACTACCTCGCTTTGGGCTGGGCACGGTTTGCTCACTCCAGTTTACACGCTCCCCGCCCCGCGACCACCTCACATCAAGCTCCCCCGCCACCGTGAGCCCGCGCGTGATACGATGGCTCACGGTACATCAACCAGCACGATCGATCCGAAAGGAGCCTGCGTCATGGAGCGTCCCTGCGCATGGAAAAAGTACACGCCACAGCAAATCGAGGAGCTCGAGGAGCTTTGCCGCGGCTACAAGCAGTTTTTGAGCGAGAACAAGACCGAGCGCCTGTGCGTCAAGACCGGCATCAAGATGGCCGAGGAGGCGGGCTACGTCGACCTGGAGACCGTGATCGCCGAGGGCCGCGCGCTCAAGGCCGGCGACAAGGTGTACGCCGCCAATCACGGCAAGGACCTCATGCTCGTCAACCTGGGCACCGCCCCGCTCGAGCAGGGCTTTAACATCCTGGGCGCCCACGTGGACTCGCCGCGCCTGGACCTCAAGCAAAACCCCGCCTTCGAGGCCGGCGACATGGCCTACCTCGACACGCACTACTACGGCGGCGTCAAGAGCTACCACTGGGTGGCCTCCCCGCTCGCACTCGTGGGCGTCATCTGCAAAAAGGACGGCACCACCGTCGACATCAACATCGGCGACAAGGCGAACGACCCGGTCTTTACCATCTCCGACCTGCTGATCCACCTCTCGAGCGAGCAGATGTCCAAGCCCGCCAAGGACGCCGTCGACGCCGAGATTCTCGACGTGATCGTGGGCGGCCGTCCCGTCAAGTTTGACGAGGACGACAAGGACGCCCCCAAGGAGCCCGTCAAGCAGATGTTCCTGGACATCCTCAAGGAGCAGTACGACGTCGAGGAGGAGGACTTCCTCTCCGCCGAGATCGAGGTCGTGCCCGCCGGCCCCGCCCGCGACATGGGCCTCGACCGCTCCATGATTTTGGGCTATGGCCACGACGACCGCGTCTGCGCCTACCCCTCCATGCTCGCCCAGATCAATGTGGCCAATGTCGAGCGCACGAGCATCACGCTCATCGTCGACAAGGAGGAGATTGGCTCCGTAGGCGCCACCGGCATGACGAGCCGCTTCTTCGAGAACACCGTCGCCGAGATTATGACGCTTGCCGGCAAGGACAGCCCGCTGGCCCTTCGCCGTGCACTCGCCCATAGTCGTATGCTCTCCTCTGACGTGTCTGCTGGCTTCGACCCGGGCTATGCCGGCAAGTTCGAAACCAAGAACGCCGCCTTTATGGGTCGTGGCCTGTGCTTTAACAAGTACACGGGCAGCCGCGGCAAGGGCGGTTCAAACGACGCCGACGCCGAGTACGTGGCCCTCGTCCGCGACATCATGGACGAGGCCGGCGTGGACTTCCAGACCTGCGAGCTCGGCCGTGTCAACGCGGGCGGCGGCGGCACCATCGCCTACATCATGGCCAAGTACGGCATGAACGTCATCGACTCCGGTGTTGCCGTCCTGTCCATGCACGCCCTGTGGGAAGTCGCCAACAAGGCCGACATCTACGAGGCCTACCGCGGCTACAAGGCCTTTATCGAGCGAGCCTAACCAACCCTTCATCAGTTGCGGTGAAATACGGACTAAACTGGCCCATAAACGGCCAAAACTGACTGTATTCCACCGCAACTTCCTTCTTTGGCAGAGGAGCGTCCATGCTGCAGGTCATCATTTCGCCCGCCAAGCAGATGCGCGCGGCCCAAGATGCTTTTGAAGTCCTGGGCATTCCACCTTTTGCGCACGAGACGGCTCGCCTCCACCGCGCACTGCTAGATATCGAACGAAATGAAGGCGGCGGCCTGCAAGCGCTATGGAACGTGAGTGACAAACTGTTGGGGCCTTGCCTCAACACCCTGCATGAGTTCGGGCCCATCCTGAAAAACGGCGATCTCGACAATCCCGCACTCGCCCGTCACCTCTCCCCTGCCGTCATGTCCTATCACGGCATTCAATACCAGAGCATGGCGCCCGAGGTGATGGATGCCGCACAACTCGACTGGCTGCAAAACCATCTCTGGATCCTCTCCGGATTGTACGGATGCGTGCGGCCTTTCCATGGCGTTGAGCCCTATCGGCTCGAAATGGGAGCCAAGCTCGCCGTCGACAACGCCCGTGACCTCTATGCGTTTTGGGGCGACAAACTTGCATGCGCCATTGCGCCGACCGGCTCCAACACCACGGTCGTCAACCTTGCCAGCGTGGAGTACGCCAAGGCCGTTCTACCCCATCTCGCAGGCGACGCCACAACCATCACTTGTCTCTTTGGCGAAGGTGTCCGCAACGGCAAGCCCATCCAGCGATCGACCGCCAGCAAAAAGGCACGCGGCTCCATGGTGCGCTGGATGGCGGAAAACAAGGTCGAGGACGCCGCTGGTCTTACCGAGTTCAACCTTGGCTACCGCTATGTCCCCGAGCTCTCGTCCCCAGACAGCCTGGCCTTCATCAACGAGCAGGCATTCTAGAAGCCTGTCGCTAGCGCCGAACTCCACCTCGGCATGCGTTCATGACATTCGGTGAACAGCCCGCTATTCCGCCAAGCCGTCGGCTTTGGCAATTTCATTTGTCGAACCGTCCTGATAGGCAATCTTGACGTGCTCGACCTCGGACACCGCAACACCCGTCGGAGGCTCCAGACGCCATTCCGTCAAGGCGATATCCATGGTCGTGGGCACATCCCCTTGATCTTTGAGCTTCACCGTCAGCGTTTTGAGCGTCGCGTCAAACGTCACGCGTTCGATTTCTTCACCTGGAATGGACCCACCACTCAGCTGCAACTGCACAAACTCATCGCGCGGGTACCAATAATCGCCCGGCGCGGCAACGGTATTGCCGCCCGTGACCTTCACTGTCATGATCGGCAGGCTATCGTCCGCCCCAAACGCCCAGGCAGCTCCCCCACGCCCGCCAAACGTCCAGATACAACAGGCGATCGCCATCACGACAAGGATCGCAAAACCAATTGCGACCAGCCCATGATGGGCACGGCCCTCCTCGGCCGACACATCCCACTGCGTCTCCCGATATAGATGCTTGTCTTCCATGTTCGCCTCCCCACGGGCATGCTCATCGCGTCAATCGTACCCATTCAGGCTATACTTGAGCCCACCACATAAACGGGGAGCTTGCAGGACAAGACGGTAGGCTGAGACTGGGCGCGCCCGCCCTGACCCGCAAACCTGATATGGGTAATGCCAACGAAGGGAGCCGTGCCAATGAGCACACAGACCGAGCCCAAGCTCGTCACGCAAATCGACTTCGCCCGCGCCGGGCAGATCACGCCGCAGATGAAGGAGGTTGCCGAGCGCGAGCATCGCGACCCCGAGTACATCCGCGAGCGCGTGGCAGACGGCCGCATCGCCATTCCCGCCAACATCGTGCATATCAAAAAGGGCATGCGCGCCTTTGGTGTCGGCGAGGGCCTGTCCACCAAGGTCAACGTCAACCTGGGCATCTCGGGCGACAAGGCCGATGCCGCCGAGGAGTGGAAGAAGGTCAAGATCGCCGAGGACTTTGGCGCCGACGCCATCATGGACCTCTCCAACTCGGGCAAGACGCGCCAGTTCCGCCAGCAGCTCATCGACGAGACGCCGCTTATGGTGGGCACCGTCCCCATGTATGACGCCATCGGCTACATGGAAAAGCCGCTGGTCAAGCTCACCAAGGACGATCTGCTCGAGGTCGTGCGCGCTCATGCCAAGGACGGCGTGGACTTTATGACCATCCACTGCGGCATCAACAAGTCGGTCATCAAAACCTTTAAGGAGACCGGCCGCCTCATGAACATCGTCAGTCGCGGCGGCTCGCTGCTGTTTGGCTGGATGGAAGTCACCGGTAACGAGAACCCCTTCTACGAGTTCTACGACGAGGTGCTCGAGATCTGTCACGAATACGACGTGACGATCTCGCTCGGCGACTCCTGCCGCCCGGGCTGCCTCTACGACTCCAACGACGCAACCGAGACCGCCGAGATGATCGAGCTGGGCAAGCTGTGCAAGCGCGCTTGGGCCGCCGGCGTCCAGGTCATGGTCGAGGGCCCGGGTCACATGGCACTCGACGAGATCGCCGCCAACATGAAACTGCAGAAGCGCCTATGCCACAATGCCCCGTTCTATGTGCTGGGGCCGCTGGTGACCGATATCGGCGTGGGTTACGACCACATCACCGCAGCCATCGGTGGCGCCATCTCCGCGAGCTCGGGCGCCGACTTCCTGTGCTACGTGACGCCCGCCGAACACCTGTGCCTGCCCAACGCCCAGGATGTGCTCGACGGCCTCATGGCCACTAAGATTGCCGCACACGCCGCCGACATCGCCAAGAAGGTGCCGCACGCCCGCGACATGGATGACAAGATGGGCCAGGCACGCCGCAAGCTCGACTGGGACGCCATGTGGAAGTGCGCTCTCGACCCGGTCACCGGTAAGAAGCGCTACGAGGAATCCCCCGCCGCCACCGAGGGCACTTGCACCATGTGTGGCAAGATGTGCGCCGTCCGCACCGTCAACAAGGTGTTCGAAGGAACGACGATCGACCTCGGCATGGAGGATTAACGCGTCTCCGGAGCCACAATCGGTCACAAGGTGCTCGTCAATTGTTGACATGTGAACATTTTCTTACATTTACGTAAAGATTGCACCGCCCGCCCGGGATCGGCATACAGCCGGCCCGGGCAACTTTATAATGCAGGCAGAAGACCCATTTGAATCCGACCGAACAAGGGAGCGAACATGGATCGCAGTAAGGTACCCGCCGTTCTATCCATCGCAGGATCTGATTCCAGCGGTGGTGCCGGCATTCAGGCCGACATCAAGACCATCACGGCGCACCGCCTGTATGCCGAGACGGCCATCACAGCCATAACCGCACAAAACACCCTCGGTGTCACCGCCGTGCAGAACATCTCCCAGGATATTGTCGCGGCGCAGATCGATGCCGTTTTTGACGATATTCGACCCAGCGCCGTCAAGATCGGCATGGTTTCCTCTGCCGAGATTATCGAGGTTATCGCCGACCGCTTGAGCGCCTGGGACGCACAAAATATCGTCGTCGACCCCGTCATGGTCGCCACCTCGGGTGCTCGCCTCATTGCCGAGGATGCCGCTGAGGCACTCACCCGCCGCCTGTTCCCGCTGGCGACCGTTATCACGCCCAACATTCCCGAGGCCATGGCGCTGCTCGATTATGAGGTCGATTCCGAGCGCACGCAGCAAAATGCCGCCATGCTTCTCACCCGTCGCTTTGGCTGCGCGTCTCTCGTTAAGGGCGGGCATTTTGTCAACGAGGCCAACGATGTGCTAGCAGAGCCCGCGCCGCTCGATGACGAGGGCAACCATCTGGGCGATCCGCTCACCACGTGGTTCCGCCACAAGCGCATCGAGACCGGCAACACGCACGGTACTGGCTGTACGCTTTCGTCCGCCATCGCCTGCGCGCTGGCCCAGGGCATGGATCTTGCCGATGCCGTCAACGCCGGCAAGGCCTACCTAACGGGCGCTCTCGCCGCTGGCTTTGACATGGGCAAAGGCTCCGGCCCCGTCAACCACATGTGGCAATACTAAGCCCCATCCCAAACCACCACAAAGGGGACAGGCACCTTTGTGGCGGTTCCCACAAACATCTCGATCTGTAACAGTTAGAGTCCATTTTTCGGCCCACCTGTTACAGATTGAGACATTCAAATTCCGCTGAGAAGAAAATCTCGATCCGTAACAGTAACTCGGCGAAATCGACCCTAGATGTTACAGATCGAGACAAACGACCGATATCGACCTAAATAATCTCAATCTGTAACATCTAGCCCGTTTTCGGCCTTACAACTGTTACAGATCAAGACAAACCAACGAAACAAGCCGCCGCAAGGGGAACTTTTGTAGCGCTTTGGGCCGCGCTACTCTCCGAGCATCTCTTTGAGCTTGGCTGCCACGGCGTGGCCCAGGCTCTCGTGGCTTTCGGGCATCATGTGCAGATAATCGATATCGCCCGGCTCGGCAAAATCGGCGGCATTCAAAAAGTCGCAGCCAAACTGTTCGGCAACATACTTATAGTATTCGGCAAAATGCTCCGAGGCCTCGACGGAGTGCTCGTCAAAGTCGGTCATATACACATCGGCGATCTGCGGTTTAATCTTGATAGGCGCCATCAGCAGAATACGCGGGCAGGGCGCGGCTTCGGTCCAGGGAAACGCGCGGACGGTGCGAATCAGCGCCATGGCACCGTCAGCGATATCGGCAGCCCCCACGCTAAAGACCGTCTTGCAGTCGTTGGTGCCCAGCATAATCACGATCGCGTCCAGCGGCTTATGGGACTCGAGCAGCATCGGCAACGCGCGGATGCCGTTGAGATTGGTGTCCAGATGGCACATGTCGTCGCGCACCGTCGTGCGGCCATTTAGGCCTTCCTCAATCACGTGCCAGCCCTCGCCCAGGTCGCGCTGGGCCACGCCGCACCAGCGCACATCGTGCGCATAGCGCACCGCGGTGCCGTCGCGCATGCCCGCCGGATCATAGCCATAGGTATTGCTGTCGCCAAAGCACAGAACGTTTTTCATCGTAAGCCCTTCCTCTAGTAAAAAGCCGGCGGGAGCAGTCTCTCCTGCCGGATCGACCTATCTGTCAGCACATACCGATTACAGGTATTTGCGCCAGTCGTCGTCATCCTCATCGTCCTCAGCAGCGGCCTGAGCCTGCTCGGCGGCACGGGCGGCCGCGGCGCGGGCGGCCACCTGAGCATAGGACTCCTCGTTACACTCGGGGAAGCTTGCCAACACGTGCTCAAACTTGGCGAAGTCCTCATCCCAGCGCGTAGAGGGCACGGCAAAAAACACCTGCTTGACCTTAAAGTCGCCCGACGCGAGCTCCTTACGGAAGAGCTCGGCCACGGCCTCGGCATCAAAGCCGTTGTTGTCGCAGCCCCAAGCACCCAGCACGAGCTTCTCGCGACCCAGCTCATCGCAGATGGCAAGCACGAAGCGAATGCGATCGCGCAGGGCGTCCAGCAGGGCATCGTCACCCACGCGATACTCCTGGCGAGCGCGCTTGGCGTTGGGCGCGGCGGCAACGATCACGTCGGCGTATGCGTGCACGTGGTTGCGGTCGAAGCGCACCGCAGGCACCACCAGCGCACGGTTGCGGTAAAGCTCGCAGTTGATGTTGCGGCGACGGTTCTCGCCGTACCACTTGCGCTGCTTGTCGAGCACGTTGTATAGGTACGAATCGGCGCAGAGCGTCGCCTCCTGGCCCATGTAGCCCTGGATATAGCCGCCACCCGGATTGGTGAACGAGGCAAAGGCGAGCACGGCCATGTCGCAGAACTGCGCATAGCCGCGGCCGTTGTCCAGGATGGCCTGCGTGGTGGAGGCATCGAGCACGGTGACCTCAGGCAGAACCGGAGCGGGCTCCTCAGCAGGCGCGGACTCAGCTTCGGCGATTTCCTCGGCAGGCTCCTCGACGGGCTCGAGCGCTGCCTCGACCTCGGCAGCCTCCGCGCCCTCGACGTCCTCGGCAATCTGTTCTTCGGTGGTCACAGCACTCTGAACCTTGGCCTTCATCGCCGAGACAAAGCCGGCAGGCATACCGTCAAACTCGCGAACACCGGCAAGCGAACGCTCGATATCCTTGGCGCACGCTTCGGACACAGTTGCCACGTGACGCTCGGCGGCCTTGGCACGGCCCTCGCGCTTGGGATTGGGCTGACCCGCTCGGTTGGACCTGCGGTTACGGTTCCTGTTGTCGACGTCTGCCATAAGTGGTCACCTTTCTCGGTCTCTGCCGCTATCGGCTTTTCCCATCCATGATACCCCGCCGCGTACAAAAAAGACGGCCCCGAAGGACCGCCTTTCGCATCGATTTACACGCACGGCAAGCACCGCCGCAATTCGCCACTAGTCGCGACGGCCAAGGATGTTCAGGATGCGCAAGAACACGTTGATAATGTCCACGAACAGATTGGACGCCATGAGCACGGCGTTGGGCAGCGTAGGCGGCACCGTCGTGGCAACATAGGTGTCGTAGCCAATAAAGCCGGCGAACACCACGATCACGATCAGGTCGGTGATGGTCTGCGAGACGCCCATGAACATCAGCACGATCTCAACCAGAATAGTGGCGAGCAGAATGCCAAAACCGATGCCATATACGCGCTGGAAAAACTTGGGGAACGTCACGCCCAAGGCGCCAAAGACAAAGGTGATGGCGGCCGTGGCGATAAAGGCAGTGTTGATGGTGGGCAGGTCGTAGTTGGCAAGGCCAAACGACGCGGTCAGGCCAAAGGTGCTCGCAAAGATTACGTAGCCCACAAGGGATAGGCCCACGGACTGCTTGCTGGCGGCGGCCGACATCATGACCATGCCGACGATGGTCAAAATAAATGAGCCAAAGACCAGCGGCAAAGCGGCGCCGCTCATCATCATGCGGGCAAACGCCATGGTGCTCGTAAAGTAAGCACCAGCGCCCATGGCACAAAAGCCCAAGAAGATGAGGGCAGACATGGCAAGATTGTACGCACGCGGCGACATCTCCTTGGCACGGCTTGCGCCGGCCTCGATGGGGCCGTTCTGATAGCCCTGGATATCGTTCATAATTTCGTCCTTTCAAAAAGTGCCGTGAAAGACGGCGCAGCAGGTGACAAGATTCCTGTCATTGTACCCGAATGCCGTACGTCCTTACCCACGGCGCTCGCCCTCGAGCGTACGATCAAAGGCCCAGACCCACCAACGCATCACGTGCGCCTGCGAGCCGTCCGCCCGCTCGCGCGTCTGGTCCTCCAGATACAACTCGGTCGCGTGCCCGCCAAAACGCACCTTATAGGTCGCCGTACGGATGCCGTGGACCGTCAGGCCAAACCCGGTGGTCGAGATAATCTCATCGATTGTAAAACAACGTCCGTCGACCCAGCAGACGGCGACTGGCACGACTTGTCCGCCCGCGAGGATGCGAGCCACGACGTCCACATACTGCTTGTGTACGCGCCGAGTTTTGCCGTCTGTCTGTCGATATTCCATGCCTCCTATTATCGAACGCATGTTTGCATGTTGTAAAGCGAACAGACTGTGGTTTTGGAGTGTCGTAGTAATCGCACGTGTCCGCATGGCGTGTTAGCAAAAAGAACACCCGCGGTCAACAGGGCTAATATTCAATTTTAGTGCCAAAAAGTTCACTTCACCCATCAGAACTCGGTAAAGAAACCCGCAGGAGGTGATACGATTTATCATGTTTTTGTAACGTGCCTGCAAACTTCGAGAAAGCCCATATATGGACGTAACGTTCTCAACCTTCCTCGGCCAAATTGTGTCGAACCCAGTCCTTGCCGTCACCGTGATCCTCGCGTTGGGCGCCATCTTCGTCAATGGATGGACCGACGCGCCCAACGCCATCGCGACCTGCGTCACTACGCGTTGCATGCCCGCCCGCGCCGCCATTCTCATGAGCGCCGCATTCAACTTCCTCGGCGTGCTCATCATGACGCACTTTAACGCGAGCGTCGCCAACACCATCTCACATATCGTCGACTTTGGCGGAAACAGCACCATGGCGCTCGCCTGCCTGTGCGCGGCGCTGTTCTCCATCGTCGTCTACGGCGCCACAGCGTCGCGTTTTGGCATCCCCACCTCGCAAAGCCACAGCCTTATCGCCGGCCTGACCGGTGCCGCCATCGCCCTCGGCGGCGCGAGCAGCGTCAACGTCCACGAGTGGATGAAGGTCATCTACGGCCTGGCGCTCTCCATCGGCCTGGGCTTTGTTATGGGCTGGGTCCTGTGCAAGCTCGTCTCGATTCTTTTCGCCGCCGCCAACAGGCGACGTGCCAATGTCTTCTTTAAATACGCTCAGATCGCGAGCGCCGCGGCCATGAGCTTTATGCACGGCGCGCAGGATGGACAGAAGTTCATCGGCGTGCTCTTTTTAGGCGTGGCCTTCGCCAACGGCCAGACGAGCATCGGCGATGCCGGCATCCCCATCTGGATTATGCTGCTGTGCTCGGCCACTATGGGTATCGGCACCAGCGTGGGCGGCGAGCGCATCATCAAGTCCGTCGGCCAGAGCATGGTCAAGCTCGAGAAGTATCAGGGCTTCTCTGCCGACCTCGCAGGCGCCGCGAACTTGCTGCTTGCCACCCTTACCGGCATCCCCGTGTCCTCCACGCACATCAAAACCTGCGCCATCATGGGCGTCGGCGCCGTCAAGCGCCTTTCGGCCATCAACTTCGGCGTGGTCAAGGACATGATGTTCACCTGGTTCTTCACCTTCCCCGCCTGCGGACTCATCAGCTTTGTCATGGCCAAGCTGTTCATGATGTTCCTCTAATCAAACCGAACGTCCATCCGGACCGCAACACTTCGCCCACCCGTCTTCGCCTCGAAAGGACCCACCCATGGCAAAGAAACCCGATTCGTTCTACTTTGACAACTACGTTGCCTGCGCCGACCTCGCCGTCCAGGCCGCAGAGCTGCTCACCAAGATTTTCGAGAACTTCGATCCCGCGCAGATTCACGACATGCTCAATAAGATGCATGCGATTGAGCATGCGGCAGACAAGAAGCACCACGAGCTCGAAGACGCCCTGCTCACCGCCTTTATCACCCCGCTCGAGCGCGAGGACCTGGACCTGATGAGCTGCGCGCTCGACACCGTGCTCGACCGCATCGAGGGCGTCGTGCAGCGCGTCTACTTCACCAACATCCAGAGCATCCATCCCGACGCCATCGTCATCGCCCACAAGGTGACTGACGCCTGCCGCGCCATGAAGGACCTGATGGTCGAGCTGCCCAACTACCGCAAGTCCAAGACCCTGCGCGAACTCGTCATCCAGATCAACACCATCGAGTCCGAAGCCGACGAGCTCTATATCAACGCCATGCGCAACCTGCACGTTAACGGCAAGGACCCGCTCGAGGTCATCGCCTGGCGTGACGTGTACGCCTTCCTGGAGTACTGCGCTGAC
Source organism: uncultured Collinsella sp. (assembly GCA_900539735.1). Classification (GTDB taxonomy): domain Bacteria; phylum Actinomycetota; class Coriobacteriia; order Coriobacteriales; family Coriobacteriaceae; genus Collinsella. Next base: position 24,211 of record UQDE01000026.1, read on the forward strand.
TGCTGCGAGAATGTGGCCGATGTCGTGGATTCGATTGTCATGAAGAACAGTTAATTGGGGGTACATGTCCCGGCGGTCGCGGGCCCGACCACTGATAACCTTTTTCACTCCGGCTGCAAGCAGAGTCGTTCAAAAGGTTATCTGTGGTCGGGCCCGCTCCCTTATGTACCACCATTGGAACTTTGGCTGATAGGTTTAGCGCAATGGGGGGTTTGGCTGAAGGGACCTTTGGTATCCGTTCGGACACTTTGGCCCTCGATGAGCGTTTGGCTGATTGCTGCTTTGGGTACTGTTTGGGTTACTTTGGGTTTGTTTGATTTTTAATTGTTGGAGGGCTTGTATGTCTTATTTGGATCTGGCTCGGGGTCGGTATTCTTGTCGCGAGTTTGAGAATCGTTCCGTTGAGCAAGCTGTGGTGGATGCCATTGTTGAGGCTGGGCGGATTGCTCCTTCTGCTTGTAATAATCATCCAACCCGTGTGATGGTGTTGGATACGCCTGAGCTTCTGGAGAAGGCAGCTGCTTGTCAGCCCCGGTTTGCTCGTGATGGGTCTATCTTTGGCGCTCCGCTTATCTTCCTTATTTGCAGCGTTACCGATGATGCCTGGGTGCGCCCGTATGATCAGATGAACTCGAGTGCCATCGATACTTCGATCGTCTGCGATCAGATGATGATGGAGGCCACCGAGCAGGGCCTGGGAACGTGCTGGGTATGCCATTTTAAGCCTGGGGTGGCACAGGAGCAGTTCAATCTGCCCAAGGGCGTCTATCCCTATCACATGCTCGTCTGTGGATATCCTGCCGACTATATTGCCGACCCCGAGCATCGCGAGGCCCGCACCATTCCCCTCCCCGACTTCCTCCTCAAGTAGATTTTTGGGACATGCGATAAAAAAGGACCCGCAACTTGCGGGTCCTTTTTTATCGACTGATTGTAATCCGGCGTTAGTCCAGGTCGTCAGCGGCGAAGTTGTCGATCGGGGCGAAGGGATCGGCCACGGGGACAACCGGGTCAGCGACGGGCAGCGGCTCGGCGGGAACAGTCACTGCAGGAGAAGCGGCAGAACCGACCGGCGTGGAAGCCATCAGATCGGCCGGGAAGGAATTCTGGGCATCGTCCATGAAGTGCTGGATGAGCTTGAGATACTCTGCCTTGAACTCCTCACGGGAAGCCTTGAGACGATCGATCTCCTCGAGCTCGGCCTGCTTCTCGGTCAGAGCCTGGCGGATAACCTCGCGGGCCTTGGCGTCAGCCTCGTTGCGGATACGCTCAGCGTTCTCGTTGGCATCGTTGACGATGGTCTCAGCGGTCTGCTGGGCAGCGATCAGGGCAGCGGAAATCTGGCGCTCCTGAGCGGAGAAGTCAGGGGCGGGAGCAGCCACGGGGGCGGCAGGAACGGCCTGGGCGGTGGCATCCTGAGCCTGGGCAAGCTGAGCCTGCGCATCGGCAAGCTGCTGCTCGGTAGCAGTCAGACGACCCTTAAGGTCGACGATCTTAGCGAGCATAGCGTCAACCTCGGAGGACAGCGTCTCCAAGAAGACGTCGACCTCGGCAGGATCGTAGCCACGCTTGGCCTCAGAGAAAGTCTGAGCCTGGATGTCTGCAGGGGTAATAGCCATAACAAGTCTCCTTTTTCATCGCCTCGGCGCTACACGCCCGACGTAAGTTACTAAGACAGTTCTACACGAGTATACCTATAAGAAGCTGCAGAACCAGCCTCTGCACCAACTGCAACGCAATAATCGCAACGACCGGCGAAAAATCGATACCGCCCATCGGCGGGATGAAACGACGGAACAGGTTGAGCCACGGACCGCACACGCTATCAAGCACCGCAGCAATATCCTGAAGCAAACCACCCTGCTTCATGGGAATCCACGTCATAAAGCAGTAGACGACAATGAGCGTGGAATAGAAGTTGAACAGCGTGTTGACCAGCTGGACGATAGTGTAGATGTTGATGGGAATCTCCTCGTCTTGTCTTTACTTAAGGTAGCCGTCGGCACGAAGCTTCTTGAGATCGGAATCTTTGACCTCGCAACCGGCGGGCAGCACCATGAACACGCGGTCGCCCACCTCCTTGACCGTGGCACCCAGACCGCAGGCAAAGCCGTAAGAGAAGTCCAAGACGCGCTTGGCAACTTCGGTGCGTACGCCCACAAAAATCAGTGCGACAGGCTGCTTGGTGCGAACGCGGCGCACCACAGTCTCCACGTCGTCATAGCTCTCGGGGCGCAGGACATAGGCCGGCAGCTGCGGCGTGGCGTTGATGATATTGCTCGCATAGGCCGAGGCATCGCTCGGTGCAGGCGCGGGTGCAGCGGCGGCACGGGCGCGGGTATTCTCGGCGTAGCTCGACGGCGTGTCATAGGCACCAGGACGATAACCGCTCGCAACACTGTCCTGCGAGCGCGAAGGCGGGTTATACGTCGTGGCATGGCGGGAGTCATCGCCGACCAGCTGACCGGAGCGCGTATACACGGCAACCGACTCAGCTTCACCGCGGCGCGTCTGGCCAAGCAGGCCGTTGCTCGGCTCGTCTTGGGTGTAGAAGCCCTCGCCCGAAGCACCACTGTAGCCGTTGTTCTGATAGCCATCGTCGTAGCCGTCATCGTAGCCGTAGTCGTCGTCCTGGCCATAACCCTGGTCGTAACCCTGCTGGCCGCCCAGGTGCATCTTATTTTTAATCTCGTCAAGGAAGCCCATGGTTGTGTCCTCTCGCGGTTTAGTGCAGGCGCCCCGATAATCAGTGCGCACTTCAGAGCCTTATTTTACTGCAAACTCCGGGCTAAATACTACCCTGCCCAGGCGAACGAGCGTAGAGCCCTCCTCAAGGGCAGACTCAAAGTCCTCGCTCATACCGCAGGAAAGCTCAGGCAGGTTCAAATCGGGATGCGCCGCCTCCAGCTCATCCCTCAGCTCACGAAGCCCCGCAAAGGTGCGGCGTGCCACATCCTTATTCCCCCGGGGCGCCATAGTCATAAGCCCCTGTACGCAAATTCCCTCAAGTTCTGCAAGCTCACCCGCGGCGGCGCGAATCTCATCGGGTGAAAAGCCTCCCTTCGACTCCTCACCACTCACATTGACCTCAATGAGCACACGCTGGGGGCCGACGAGCTCGCCTGCCTCAATCTTGCGAACAGCACGGCTCGAGATCGCCTGCGCCAGATGCAGCGAACCCACCGAGTGAATCAGCTCGGCTGAGCCCAGCACCGCATTGATCTTATTGGTCTGCAGGTTGCCGATCATATCGAAGCGCACCTCGGGCAGCTCCGGATGCTCCGCCAGACCCGTGAGCTTGCGAACCAGCTCCTGCGGGCGGTTCTCGGCAAAATGGCGATACCCCGCCTGGATGGCGGCAACGGTCTCATCGACACCAACGGTCTTGGACACGGCAATGAGGCTCGCGGCGTCGTGGGGACGGCCCGCGCGATCGAGCGCCGCATAAAAACGTTCCAGAATCTGCTCGCGGCGAGCGCGCATCAAGTCCAAATAGTTATCCATTGCCAATCGCCTCCGCTGACAGCCAAACAAGTAGTCCCATGCTAACGCAAGAGCGCGGCCCCGCATGTGCAAGGCCGCGCTCACTTAGGTATTTACAATCTTTCGACGAACGGGGTTACTTACTCCTCGTCGTCCTCGCCATCGTCCTCATCCTCAAGATGATCGAGCAGGTAGCGAAGACCCTCGCTGACCTCGTTAACGGGCACCTTGGCAACGTAGCGTGCATCGACGGCGGGCCTCATGATAACACCCTCGCCCGAAGGCACGCGCATGCTCTCGAGCTCATCCTCATCAGTGCAGGCGATATCACCGGCAGTCATACGCTGTCCGGTCAACAGGAAGGTCAGACGGCAGGCGGCATCGATGGAAATCGAGGCGATGCGATCGAGATAGCGCGATACCATGATGGCGCGGCGCAGGTCGTCATAGTTGCTGTCGTCGTCCATAAAATCGCCCGTGTCCATGCGGTTAAAGGTGCGGAAGAACTTCTCGTAGGCGGCGTGCACTGGCTCGTCCTCGACGGCCAAGTTGCAGATGATGGACATGTCGTTGGTGACGAGCGCGGAAAGCGAAGAGCCCAGCACCTGGTAGACGGCCTCAGCCTCGGCCTCGACCGTGCCGACAAGCTCCTTGGGCAGCGAGATGTCGGCCTTGATCATATGACGCGTGGCGCGGCAAATCTGGCGAACCTTATCGGTCATGCGCTGCAGGTTAAAGTCGACGTAGATGATCGTCTGCAGCAAGCGGAAGTCGGAGGCGACCGGTGACTGCGTGGCAATCAGGTTGTAGCAGACGGCCTCCAGGTTGGCGCAGCGTGCGTCAATCGAAAGCGTGCGCTTCTTGGTCTTGGTGGCGAGCTTGCGGTCGTCGGTAACATAGGCCCTCACGGCATCGTGGAGGGCCAGATCGACGGCCTCGTAGATGCTCAGCATCTCGTGGCGGGCCTCGATGAGCTGACGGGAAAACAGTTTGCGCATGGTTCACTCCAATCAGTTGGGTGCGGTCATGCCGCCCGCACAGTGAATACGCACCGGACCAGGTCCGATCGGCTTGGGACTAGTCGCACCGATCAGCCAAAGCGGCCGGTGATATAGTCTTCCGTCCGCGAGTCCACCGGGCTGGTGAAGATCGCGTCGGTTTGACCATACTCGATGAGCGTAGCGGGCTCGCCGGCAACTTCCTGCAAGAAGAATGCGGTGTAGTCGCTAATGCGAGCTGCCTGCTGCATTGAATGCGTGACGATGATGATCGTCATCTCGGGCGCCAGCTCGGCCATCAAATCCTCGACCTTAGAGACGGACGTGGGGTCGATGGCGGAGCAGGGCTCGTCCATCAGAAGGACATCGGGTTGCACCGCAAGCACGCGCGCGATGCACAGACGCTGCTGCTGACCGCCCGAGAGCGTCAAACCATCCTTGTTGAGCTGATTGGATACCTCTTTCCAGAGGTTGGCGCGCTTGAGCGATTCTTCCACGATGTCATCGAGGTCACTTTTGCTAGTCACGCCCTGCAGACGAGGGCCAAAGGCGACATTCTCGTAGATGGATTTGGGAAACGGATTGGGCTGCTGAAAGATCATGCCCACGCGGCGACGGAGGTCGACCGGGTCGACACCCTCGGCATAGATATCGTTGCCGTCGAGCGTCATGGTGCCCTCGACGCGCGTACCCTCGATCAGGTCATTCATGCGGTTGATGCAGCGCAAAAACGTCGACTTGCCGCAGCCCGAAGGGCCAATGAAGGAGGTGATGGCGTTTTTGGCGATGTTGAGGTCAAGCCCCGTCAGCGCATGAAAGTCACCGTACCAAAAGTTGAAATCCTTGGCCGTAATGGCCGCTTGCTCCAACGCGGGAGCGGACTGATAAACGGACATGGGACTCCTTAACTAGCGACGCTTACGCGACAGGAAGCGCGCAAACAGGTTGAAGGCCAAAATGATCACCATCAGCAAGAGCGCAGTGCCGTAGGCTGCGTTCATGTTGATGCCGTCGTTGGCAAGCAGGTACAGGTGAACCGTCATGGGACGACCGGAATCGAGCGGCGAAATAGGTAGATTGATGGCCTGGCCCATGGTGTAGAGCACCACGGCGGTCTCGCCGATGGCACGGCCGATGGCAAGGACGATGCCCGTGGCAATGCGGCCAAAGGCCGAAGGAAGCACGATCTTGGAGACGACCTGCCACTTGGTAGCGCCCAGGCCGTACGCGCCCCAACGGATATAGCGCGGAACGGCGCGAATGGCTTCTTCGGTGGTGCGCATGACGATGGGAAGCATCAAGAGCGCGAGCGCCAGAGCGGCCGAGACCATCGAAAGGCCCAGGCCCATAGCCTCGACAAACAAGGCGTAGCCAAACAGGCCCATAACGATGGAGGGTACCGAGGCCAAAGCGTCAGCAGCGTAGCGAATGAGCTCGACGACCTTGCCCTGCTTGGCGTACTCGGCCAGATAGACGGCTGCCAGCACAGCGATCGGCGTGCAGATAAGCATGGCGAGCGCCGTCACGTAGACGGTCGAGACGATCGTGGGCCAAATTCCGCCCTCGGCGTTGACGCCCTGGGGCCAACCGAAGATAAAGTCGAGCGAGATGTGTGGCAGGCCGTTGATGACCACGTAGGCGATGATAGCGACCAGCACCAGCGTGGTGATGTAGGCAGCGGCACGAAACACGCCAAGCATGATCTTGTTGGACAGGTCCTTGTTGATGCGGCCCTTCTTGCCGTGGGAAAGGGCACGCTTGATGCGCTCGCGCGACGAGGTCGTATCGACCGTCGTGTCAACGGAATCGGACATAGCCTACCCCCTCTTCTTCTTGGAAATCAGACGGACGATACCCACCAGCGTGGCGGAGATGATAAACAGGACCACACCCATGCCGAACAGCGCCGAGCGGTGCAGACCCGAGGAATAGCTCATGTCGAGCGCAATCTGGCTCGTGAGCGTCGAGATGGGGCTCGCAATGCTGTCGGGAATAACCGGGGCGTTACCTACGACCATGAGCACGGCCATGGTCTCGCCGATGGCACGGCCCATACCCAGCACGATGGCATCAACGATACCCAGCTTCGCGGCAGGTAGCACGACCTTATAGATGGTCTGCCACTTTGTGGCGCCCATGGCATACGATGCCTCGCGAATGCCCATGGGAATGGAATTGAGAGCATCGATGGTGAGCGTGGTGATGGTAGGGACGATCATGATGGCGAGCACAAACCACGCCGTCAGCGCACCAAAACCAAGGCCGCCGGTCAGTTGTGCGATAAACGGGCGGATGATGATCATGCCAAAGAAGCCGTAGATGATGGAGGGTATGCCCGCCAGCAGGTCAACGGCGGGGCTGATGAGCTTGCGCACGCGCTTGCTGGCAATCTCGACCAGGTAAACGGCCGTACCCACGCCCAGCGGCACGCCCATGGCGAGCGCACCGACGGTCACCAGACCCGAGCCGGCAAGCAGCGACAAGATGCCGTAGTGGCCCTCGGAAGGCGCCCACGTAAAGCTAAAGAAGTCAGCCAGACCGATGTCAGTAAAGACGGGCAGCGCCGAGTACGTGGTAAAGACAAAAATCAGGATGACGGTAACGACCGCCAAGAACGCGCAGGCAAAGAAGATCCACTGCAGCGCCTTCTCCTTGATATAGGTACTGCGCGATACGAGCGCCAGCTCGCGCTTCTTGGGCGTCTGAACATTCTGCTCAGTCTGGGAGTTTTCCTGTGCTTCCATGCTACTCACTCCCCTTCTCGTCGTTGGTGACGGGAATAAAGCCCGCCTCGCGAATCTGCTTGTCCATCTTTTCGGACGTCACATAGTCGATGTAATCCTGCGCCTGCTGCGAAGGCACACCCTTCACAAAGAAGTAAAGGTCGCGCGAGATGGGATAGCCGCCACTCGCGACCGTCTTCTCGGACGCCTCAACATGATTGACCGAGACGGCCTTGACCGAGGTCTTGGCGTTGAGGCTATCGACGAAGCCCAGCGAAATGTAGCCGATGGCCCCACGCGAACGAGATACCACGTCGCGCACCTGGCCCGTACCCGAAAGAACAGCCGAGCGGCGATCGAACGGCGTGCCATCCATCACGATGGTACGGAAGGCCTCGCGCGTACCGGACGCCTCGTCTCGGTTGATGACCTGAATCCTCAGGTCCTCGCCACCGACCTCTTTCCAATTGGTAATCTTGCCGGCGTAGATATCGCGGAGCTGCTCGGTCGAGAGGTTATCGACGGGGTTGTCGTCGTTCACGATGACCGCGATACCGTCGTGGGCAATGACGATGGGAGTCAGGCCCAGATCCTGTTCGTCGGCATTGAGTCCACGGGAGGAGCTGGCGATATCGGCCGTGCCGGCGCTGACGGCCTCGATCCCAGCGGAAGAACCCAAACCGGAAACGAGCACGTCGATGCCGGTCTCCTCCTTAAAGCCCTCGGCCGCAATCTCGGCGATAGGAAGGCAGGTCGTGGAGCCGGCCACGGTAATGGAAGAGGTCGAAGATCCCGAAGAACAGGCGCACAGCGTAAGCGTAAGCACAGCGGCGCTCAGAACCGATACGATCTTTCTCATAGCATCACGCCGATCGCAGCATGGCGCCCACAGGTGCCGTCCTCGTTACGGTAGGAATAAAAGCGGTCGTTCTGACGCACGGTCGAAAGCTGGGTATCCACGATATTATCCGCGTCGACACCGACATCTACCAGCGCCTCGCGAATGGCAGCGGAAAGATCAAGCATGCGAGAGGTATTCGCATCGATGCAAGAGAACTCGGCGGCAAAGCGATCCATGAGTTCCTGGGATACCTCATATTCGTCACCCAAGATATGGGGGCCAATATAGGCGGAAACGTCGCTCGCATCGCAGCCGGCAGCATCGCAAAGCGCCTGGCACGCCTTGGCAGAAATACGTGCAATCGTGCCCTTCCAACCGGAGTGCACCACGGCAAATCCGCCAGGGGCCACCAGCACCACGGGAACGCAGTCGGCAAAGCAGAGCAGCACGGGCACGTTACGCGCCGTACAGACGATGGCATCGCAGCCCTCAGCAATCTGCTCGCGGACGTCCTCAAGGTCATCGGCGCCGTTCGAGGCCACCGCAACGATATGGTCACCATGGACCTGATTGGGAATGAGCAGGTTGTGCTCGCACTCGGCGGCACCCATAGCCTCGAGCGCGCGACGACGATTTTCTTGAACAGCAAAGGGGTCATCGCCAACATGCGAGCCCAAGTTGAGTGAGGAGTACGCATCTTCGGAAACGCCACCGGCGCGCTCGGTGAAGGCAAAGCGAACATCGGATGTCGCGCCCTCCACCAACGTAACTCCATCATGGTCGACACGCGAAACTTTGTCCGCACGTGCTGCCATACTAAAGCCTCCTAATAACACAAGTACCGCGGCATCGCCGCTACAGCCCGCGTTTATACGGCTGTCATACTTCTCTAAAAGGATACCTGCTGCGCTGGAGGCAATCGTAAAGGGAACGTAAAGAGATTGGAGGTTCTAGTTTACAAAGTCGAAATCAGAACCACCCTTAAAAAGGGTGGTTTGCTCTTAGGGTATAACCCACGGGC
>UQDE01000027.1 GCA_900539735.1 uncultured Collinsella sp.
AGCTGCGGGAACGGCCTGTCCGCCTAATGTGTTCGGCTGAGATCGGAAATCAACCCAACTGCCGCACCCCTTGAATATCAACTTCATCCGAACACCTCCCAAATTCATCCGTACATGTACGGATGAATTTGGGAATCCGATACCCTGAGGGCCGGGTCGGCCGGCCCCGGGAGATCGGAGGACGCCATGTCCGGAAAGAGCGGGAAGGGCGCCGCGAGGGCGGTCCCGAGGGCCCACGGCAGGCGATCGGCGATTTCATGCAACTACGGCTGAAGTGTCTTTATGTGGTTCAGCGCACCCAACAGTACCGTTTGATTTCGCTCAAAGCATAAACGAAACCATGCATATATTCCCAAGGCAATCAGGCATGGCGTCACGAAAACCCCGGCAGCGATTGAATTGTTGCCCGCCCATGCAGACAGACACCCTCCGACCGTAAGTGAGATGATCATGCTGATCACGCTGGGGGCCCAACTCGTATAATGCACCCCACTCACCGCCTGTTCGACTATTTCGCATTTCTTTTTCAGGCTAATGTCCTCATCCACTTCACCAAGAGAAAAGTCCACTCCCGAAATTAAATCGAGCAATTCAGCCTCACTGTAGCCGCCTTCCTTGAATCTTTTAATGAAGAAACCTCCTGGTCCAGGCCCACAGATAGGACGGTTTACACGAAACAGTTCCTTATAGGCGATTCCCATTGTTAACTCCTTAAAGTGCAGATGCTATTTACGCTATCGTTCTATCATTTCGTCCGGACAGATTTTTATCGGACCGTCGGCAACCGTTCACAAGGACATCCCGTTCAGTAACTCCCCGCGCTCCTCATACCCGCGCTCGAGCTTCTTCCCAAGCTCCGCAGCGCAGCGCTTCGTTTCCTCGGCAAACAGGTCATCGATAGCCCTGTCAATCCGCGTGCAAGTCTGCCGATGCTCGTCCTTCCAGGGCAGGTTGAGCCCCAAACTCGCGTCCCAATAGCCGCCGAGTTTGGCGTTAATTACTTCCTCGGGATACAGCACGTCTTGGCGAACACCTTCGATCGCCTCGTCCTCGTCCATGTCACAGGCTGCATCGTCCTTCTTGAGACACTTGCGCAGCTCCTTTTGCTCGCGGACGCGATGCAGCGCGCTGGCGCACACTACAGCCAAAAAGCGATAACGTTCGCATAGGTCCCATTCGCCGCCGAGCCATACGCGATAGCCCAGAACGACGCTTGCAGGCTCCTCGTTCAGTAGGAACAGTTCCCACGGGTATACCTCAGCACACGCGTCCTCCCCTGACTTTTGTACGCCACTGCGCGTAAAGGCGCACGGCTCTACGTCGTAATAGCCAAAACCGTGGCCCGCATCGCGACGATTGATGACATGCTTGGGCAACAGGATGATCTTGTCGCTGGGCTCGGGATCTATCTTCCGCAGCTTTTTGACCTTGCGGCGGGCGCGCTTTAGGCTGCGTTCGCTATCGCCACGGCCGCGGCCGTCCGGCTTGCCGCCGTATCGAAGGGCAACCTCACGCGCCAGGATCTTTGTGTCCGCAGCGCACAGCAGGTCGCTCACGGTGGGCAGGTCTTCCCACTCAATACCGTCGACATCCCAAATTCTGCTCATGTTCAACCTCTTTCTGGCTGTGAATTTACGCACTTGTTCGCCCTGCACAACGTACTTGTAAGGCATGCGCCCCGCTAGAGCGCCTTCTTGCTGGGCGCAATCACCTCGTCCACCAGGCCCAGCTCCAGAGCGCGCCTGGCGTTGCACCAGCAGTCGCGCTCGGTGAGCTCGTGGAACTCCTGGGCGCTCAGGTTGCCATGCTCGGCCAGCAGCTCGTCCAGCTCGGCGCGCATGGCCGCTGTATGCTGGGCCACGATCTCGATATCGGTCTGCTGCGCCATGCCCGTGCCGCCCATCAGCTGGTGGATGAGCACCTGCGTGTGGCGGTACGCCTGGCGATGGTCGCCGCAGGCCAGGATCACCGCGGCCATCGAGGCCACGACGCCCTCGCCCACCGTGATCACGGGGCAATCAAGCGACTGCATGGTGTCGATGAGCGCCAGCCCCGCCGTAACGCTGCCGCCCGGGCTGTTGATGATGAGGGTGATGGGCTCAGTCGCACTTTGATGCTCCAACACCAGCATGGACTTAATGAGGCCGTTGCAGGCCACATCGTTGACCTCGCCCTCCAACAGCAGCACGCGGCTATTAAGCAGCTCGCTTGCCATATCGACGGCGGCAACGCGGCCGTCCTTGGACTTCTTGATGATGCTGGGCTCACGGTACATAACGGGCATGGTTAATTCCTTTCTAGATGGGATCGATAAGGGAAGCTGGCCGCACGGCTCATGGCAAACGAGGCCGTGCGGCCAAAATACAGGTCGGAATGCGCGGAGCTGCAAGGGCTAATCCCTCAGCCACTTGGCCGCATTGGGATGGTCGTCGCAAAAGTACTTCTTGGCGCGGAAGGGTCGCATGCCGGTCACCTTGACCAGGCAATCGGTGCGAGACATAAGCCCCACCTCGCCCGGAGTCATCACATAGCCGCGCACATCTACGGCAGTGCGCTCGGCACCCACGTAATTGGTGCCCAAAACCGACTCGCCACACAGTTCGCTTATGTAGTTCTGCGTCGCGATATTGCTGCCGCCACCCATATAGACCAAGCTATCGCAGTTATCGAGGATGGTAAGCGCTGTGGATTTGCCGTACACACCATCGAGCTGGCTCAGCGATTGCGCGCACATCAAAAAGCTAATTCCGCGACTGCGCACGGTCGCAATGCTGCGCTCAAAATCGGGGATGCGTCCCACATTGGGAAACTCATCGAGCACAAACTGTACGCGACGCTGCAAATGTCCGCTGGGGCTGGCATCGGCACGGCGCTGGGCAAGGTTAAACAGCTGCTTAAGGGCAACGTTCGCAAGCCATGCATTGGCCGAATCGTTGTCGCTCACCTTAAGATCGATCACGCGCTTGCCCTCGTCAATACGGTCAAGACGCATCTCGTCATGCTCAAAAACACGCATGAGCTGGGGCGTCTTAAGCCGCGAGATAGTCGCATTGAGCGTGATCAGAATGCTCTTAAGCGTCCTATCGGCTGCCCCACGAAAATCGCGATACTGCTCAACGCCGTACAGGTCCGCGTTCACCGCCCCATACTTATCGAGGAACTCCTTGGACTCCACTTCCTCCACAAGGTAGTCCAGCGGGAATCGCCCCTCGCCATCTCCCGTGACCTTGATGAGCGCAGCCAGCTTAAAGACGTTGTTCATCTTAAGGTAGCGGCGCGGAGCATTGGGGTCCTCGCCCGGCGCGAGGGTGCCGGCAAGGCACTCCAGGAGATACAGGATTCCAACAATTGCCCGAAGCAGCAGATCGTTTGCGTTATCCCAAAACGGATCATACCTAAAGCTACGACGGTCAGGATCGACCCCCTCCATGATTGCCGCCACTGTGGTGGGGATATCCTCGACATCCATCACGTAGCGCAGGGGGTCGTATCCGGCCGACTGCTCGGGATTAACAGTATCGAGAACCGTTACCTCGTAGCCGTCGTCTTCAAAGCCCTTCCCCGTACGGCGCAGCAGCTCACCCTTGGTGTCTGTGACCACATAGCAGCACTCATGGTGATTGAGCAGGTTGGGCAAAATAAAACTCGCCGTTTTGCCGCTGCCGGTGCCTCCAAAGGCAAAAACATTGTTGGACACGCTTGTCTCCCAATGCTTGTCGTCCTCGTAGAAAGCCACCGTGGCACCTTGTGCCAAGATCACATCGCGCTGCTCGTCGCCGGATGACAGCGCCTGCATCTCCTCCTTGGTCGCCCACTTCTTGGTCTGATACTCCGTCTGCTGCGCGGCCTCGTAGCCGAACATCTTGATGACTGACATGGCATGGCCCCTTTCTTGTCGGGAGATCTGGTTGGCTGCTAGGAAATACGGTCGACGTCGGCGCCCTCATTGGGGCTCGTCATATGCGGAAATTTGACCGCGCCGTCGATCAGACGCTCGGTCTGCGACAAATAGCTCTCGCGTGCCGCGACCGAGACCGTTTCATCACGCAAATACGCAAGCAGCGCATTAATCATCAGCTTGTCGAGCAGGTCATACTCTTTTGCCTGAGCGCGGTTAAGGGTATAGCGGTCCTGGAGTTCCCGCACCTTGGTTGCCAAATTGATTTCCATCTTTTCCTCCATGCAATAAAAAGTGTGTCGTTCGTCCGAAATTGCCTCAAACGGGCGTTTGACGCATAGCTCAAAGTTGAAACGCGGGCTCGCATCGAACACGCGTCGCTGCACCTTGAGGTAGCGCTTATAAAACATGACGGCATCGTCTTCGTCTGCCGTAAAGCCACGCGATCCATCGCGGTGCAGCCGGTCGTATGGCTTTCTGCCGTCGATATGGCGCACGAAGAGGGACGGGACATAGGCAAGCTTCCTGGTGCTGTACTTCATCCCTGTCGTAACTTCCTCAAACAAGAGAACGCCAGCCGATTTGAAACCCGCAGAGCGCCCGTGTTCAAACATGCTCACCACAGTCGCCACGCTTTCCATGCGACTATCGCGCGGGGAGAAATACAGCGGCAGCAAAGCGAGTGTCGCAGCAGTCAAAAGTTCGCGGGCCTCGTGTACGTCGGCTCGATACTGCTCAGGCACCAGCCCGGGAATATCGGGCGAGCACTTTTCCAGCACGTCAACGAGCGTCTTGGCTAGGCGCTCAACGTTCTCCTCGCCGCAGTACGGACACGGAAGTGGCCGTTCCGCCTTCCCGTTCATTTCGCACATGCTGCGAAGATCCTCGTCGATCTCGTCGAGGAATGCTTTGTAGATGTCGTCTTTACTCTTCACGAATGACCTTCCTTTCTGTGGTGGGTGCTAGTAGGGAGTCTGTTCTAGGCTTTAGAATGTTCTGGCGCTAGAGCGATGATTGTCGACCTAACCTGCAGCTTCATAAATGGAATCCTCCTGCTTGATAATGCAATTTGTCTAAAGACTGCAAAGCGTTCGCATCAAGCAGTTGATATTGAGTTGGATTTGGATTGCTTCGAGGATAGCACAGTGTGCTGTTCTCGTCATTAGAAATTTTCAAATTATTCTGCTAATATAAACCCACTGAGAAGAAAGGGCTCTATACATGCGTGAAACTACATCATCATTGCCACGCCTCACTGCCGCCGCCCTCTCGCGCGCGCTTAACCTGGAACAAGGCAGTCGTCTGCTCACCGTGCGTCTGCCTGGCGCTGTGAATGCCGAAGATCTCGCTAAGTGCTTTACCCTAAACGGCAACGGCGTGCCCAATATTTGCGAGCTTGGGCCCGGTAAACAGAGCGCAAGCGATGGCGAACTCGCCCCAGTGTTTATCGATGCATCAAGCTACTACCGCGCAAACAAACGCGATGTCGAAAAAGACTGCGCCGCGCTCATCGATTATTTGGAACCCGGCTACCTGGATTTTTGCGACTGGGGTCCTTTTATTTGGTGTCTGTATGCTCTCGCTCTTTCAGGCCGCACTCGAGCAGCCGTGGTGCTGCCCGCAGGTTTACTTGATAAAGCTGAGCAAGCACGTACGATTTTGATACGCGAAGGGCTCATCGAGAGCGTCGTCTATTTACCGTTTTCCGAACCCACACGCCATATGACGAGCGCGCTTCTCATAATGTCTACGGGAAATCGCAGCGTAGCATTTCGCAGCGCAATCGAATCCGGACCGCGCTTTCAGTATGTAACTAGAGTATCGTATCGTTCCGATATCACCCTTGTTATCTCCCCCGACTGGGCTCGTATTGATACAAATTCGCCCAGATCGACGCCTATCGAAACGACCACTTTTGCCACACGTGAGCTGCTCCTACATCGCGCAGCCCTCTCAAAAGGCAAAATCAACCTTATCGCCATCACCCGAAACTATAGCGCCAAGCTCGGTGACACTTTTACGCGAGTAGCGCCATTCATGCCCCGCGAGAGCACGACATCGAACGATATTGACGCAATCGAGGTGCGCCGCATCTCATCTCAGGATTTTCAAGACGGCAACCTTCTGCCTGTAGATGCCGTAGAGAGTGCAAATGGGTCGGATTCTAGATACGTAAAGGTGGACCCCGGCGTTCTCGATCGCTATGAACTCTGCGCGGGCGATATCGTCATGCCGCGCATGCTGGGTCGCTCTGGCGCATCCAACCTGCTCGTCGTCAGCGCCGATGACGCGAAGCAGCGCCTGGTTGCTTCGCATAACACCACCGTCATTCGCCCATCATTCCAAACGATGACCGAAGAGGAGCGCGTGGTGTTTTCGGAGATAATCGTTGGATACCTTACCGAAGGCCACGGGGCGCAGCTGATTCAAGCATTAACTGAAGGAGCCAGCATCCGTGCTATCCGGCCTTCCGACCTGTTCGGAATTGAAGTTCCGCCGGCGCTTGACCCGCGTACGCGCGAGTACAGCGAATCCGTCAATCACTTTGCCGAGGTCGTAAAGGCAAAGAAACAAGCCGAGGCCGCTGTCGCCCAAGCCCAGCGAAACCTCGAAGCCGCAAAAAAGGCCGTCGTCGAGGCACTCGACCAGACCTGCGAGTAAAACAGAAGCATCAGAAACACCCCAAGCCGGCGGTAGGACCAACTCCTGCCGCCGGCTTAGCTATCTGGGCTACTCCCATCTCATGGTTTGAGGATTCCATTTGCACACATTCGTCGAATGATCAAAGCATGGCGCATATAACCGATTGACGACCTCTTCCGCCCCGGCAATATTCCCCGCGAGCTCAAACACTCCCGCCTGCCTCGCCATCTTTGCGTACTGCGCAGAGCCATTTTGCTTCCACCAAAGAGGCGCCACGAACTCTTTCGGCATTGCTATCTTGCGAGCAGCCGCTTCTTTCTCAACTCTCTCAGCAAGCGTTGCCCCATCGACGGAGCAAGTTTTCGCGTACACCAAGATGTCGACGATGTCCTTGATTCGCGAAGATGCTCGACCGTCATGCAGTTCCATCATTGCGAGCAATTTGTCTGCAAGGGCACTCTCCACTCGACATACCCGATAGTCGCAAACTGGGAGCCCCTCGATATCCAAACGATCAACCGGTGCAAGAATTTCAGGCTCAAGTCCCCGCACTTCATCAACTACCAAATCAATTGAAATAGGTTGTAGCTTCTTGGTTCCTATAAAGGGAGTAAACCACACCTTCGTACCACATCGATACTCATCCTCTGCCTTAATTTGCTCCACACGATCAAAGACAAACGAAACGAAATCGTTTAGGTCAATCGAAGCCACCTGCACCAGATCGGCAATAGCTTCTTCGAGACTCTCCTCTTGAGCGACCAAGTCAATATCTCTTGTAACACGCGCATCGAGCGTTCGCGCCAGGACACTTTGGCCGCCCTTGAGCACGAAACGGCTGTCGTCTCCCTTAAAAATGCGGCACAAAAGACGGTGAAAGTAAAAACCAGCGATTGCCCGATTAGTATCCATCGGCGACTGCCTTGCGGCATTCCTAACAGCCATCTCCAATGCGGCAGGCGTCTTGTACTTCACCATGTCCTCCGTTTCGCGTTAGTCGTTCAGCACCATTAGCAGAGGCCTCATTAGCTCACGTCGTTTGGCGGTTTTAGAGTTCTCCTTTACGAGATCTTTCAGCCGCTGTGTATTGAGTCCACGCCCAAGTGCGTCGTGATAGGCATCGATAATTAATGAGGGGTCCTCGCAATCGAGGCACAGATCGACAAGCGTGCGCTCGGGTTTGGTTACCGGCAGGCCGTCGAGCCAGACGATATCCCGCTCATCGAGCTCACGCTTTGCAAAGGAAAGGGATTCGTTTCTTGTATTGATGCGCACGGGTGCGGTCATCCTGTAAGGAGACAGATAGAAATCGCCCATTTGTTGCAGGTTCGCCGCAGTCGTACCGCTCACGGCGACGCCATCCCACCGACGCTTTCTCTCCCACGCGCAAAGGGAGGGGTTAGTGAGCTTCCAAAGGGCGTTGAGCTCGTCGGTGTCTCGGCGCTGCGTGCCAGACATCCGGTAGGCGCCGTGGCATATCCGTTCAAGACGCCCCACACGGCATGAGTGTGCCAGCGCATCTCGAGAGATGTCCATGCGAGCCGCTTGGGCTGTGGTGAACACGCCCTCGCTCTCGGAAAGCTCGCTTATCGCCGTTATGTTGCTAAAGTACTTCATGTTGCAATTGTAGGATATTTTCATACTTTTGCAACGTATTTTTTGAATTCATGCGATCGGTGCGCCTTGCTTATCCCACTGTTGCCGCCGCTTTGCCACCGGTCCACCATCCCCCGCTGCCGAGGTCAAATACTTTTCCCGCAAAGTGAACGTCTGATTTTGGACCCCTGAAGCATCCGCATTTTTCGACGGCAAAATCGCTGGATTCTGGCATCAAAACCGCAGGAAACGGTGCCCTCAAAGTGTCGATGCTTCGGGGGTCCGATTTAGCTCGTTCACTTCTCGGGAAAAGTATTAGACCTCGCCGTCAGCAGCCTCAAGGAACCGTCTTTCACCTTCTCCGGAACCCTCACTAGTGCTAGCGTCCCTAGCCGCTACGACCGCAGGCATGCCTATAATGTGGCATGTTTCCTAATGAGAAAGGAATCCGGATATGGACGACATCAAGCTTGCCGATCTGAACGATATTCAGGCGTTTTTCAACCGTTCCCACAGCTCTTCTGCCTCCGGAACCTTTAACACCAAGCAGATAGACATTAAGGACTTTATTGGTTGGTGTAACAATCCTTGCAATAGCAAGCCGGAAGGCAACAACGATGATGCTGTTGGCTTAGGAAAAACTGTGTGTCAGCTGGAAAAGCTTGGTGATGACATAGTTGATAAAATCTACAGCATCCTTGAAGACACCTCGGTTTACGTGGTCAGAGATACCGATGTAAACAATCTCACTTCTTCGGAGAAAAAGGGTCTTCGCAATAAGCTGACCGAGCAAGTATGCAAGAGGCTCAAAAACGACAAGAAGATCTATCCCGAGCTAAAGAATAGACAGGGCAATATTGCGGAAGATCTGCCAGTAAACGCCGCCTTCTATTGCGCACTCAAGCTTAGGCTCAAGGACTACCCTGATGAGCGCGGGTATTACCACTACCAATTTGATGACAGCGGAAATACGGTTGCGCAAGTTGATCCCCTAAAGCCCTTTACTGACAGTACGCACGACAATCTGAATCAGCAGTGGCACGTACTCATCTCTCTGCTTGCACTCCTTGATGTCGCCCACGCTTTAAGCAATGATCAGCACGAATGCCGTTGCCTCTATCCATACCTCAGTTCATACGATAAAGGAGACCTGAACAAGATGAAGCTGAAACTGAAAAGCACCCTGTCTCTAGAAGCTATGCCGGAAATTGGTGGAACTATTAATTATCCCTCAGAAGCTATGATGACCTGGATAAAGGACGCGCTGGTCAAGCGGGAAGGCAAGTAAAAAGACCAGGCAATCCACCGCCTTACCGTCCTGACCGAAAGAGAGCCAGACGTTCTTTGCCACGGGAGCGCTCGTAGCGCTCCCGGCCCTTCAGCGCCCACAAGCCTACTCCAGCCCCTGACCGCTATACTTCCCCGTCTCCGAGTCGTAGTTCAGCACGGCGACCTCGCCGTGCTCCATGACGTTCCCGTCGATGTAGAAATGGCTGGCCCCGTCATGCCAGATGCCGCGGTAACCCGCGATGCCCGAGACCACCTCGGTGTTGATGTGCCCGGCGATAACATCCAGGCAGAACTCACAACCCGCGTAGTCGGGCGGCATCATGGTAAACGACTCGGCAGACGTGCCGAGCTTCCAGTACTCCCCCGCCCCTTCGTCAATGCCGGCATGCACAAAGACCTGGCCAAAGGGGCTCTCGTAAAAGTAAGGGAGATTGCGAACCCACGCGATGATGTCCGCATGTTCGGCCTTCATGCGCTCAACCGTATAGGCGTAGGCTTCCTCGAACTTCCTGAGCTTCAACAGATGCTTGACGTGCTTGAATGCCTCGATATCCAAGAAGCTCTTGGCCGTTGCCAGATTGCTGTCGGCAAGTATCCATGCCTGCGTGAAATTAGGATCGTTCACCTCGTCGATGTACTCGAGGAACATCTCCTCGTGGTTGCCGCGCAGCGCCACAACGCGATCGCCGTAACGCTTTTGCAAGTCCATGACGAGCTCAAAGACGCCAAGCGAATCGGGACCTCGGTCGCAGTAGTCGCCCAGCAGGACCAGCTTGGAGTCCTCGGTATCGAGGTCGATGGTGGAAAGCGATGCCTTAAAGGCGTCCAAACATCCATGAATGTCACTCATAGCGTAGATATGCACTTATGACCCCCTGTTTGCGTCGGGACTCCGCTCGTTTGCGCCATGTGGCACAGCGGCCCCCTGATTTCGCGGGCGGCGGGAAACTTTGCCCTGTCACGCCCATCACTATGGTTAGAAGTATATCTCGCCGTGCGGACACAAATTTACGCCTGGGCTCCGTCCGCCCTGTGTGCACCTGCCTAGAAGGACAGATCTTCCCGCCCCCGCGCCGCCCAAAAACTCATCCAACATTAATCTTGGCTCAAGAAACGCTTAATCTATAACCTGCACTATAGAGTTCGACCAAGGGCGGGGCGGCACCGCGCAACGCAGGCCGCCGAACGCAACGCTCGCGCCCAGGCAGATAGCCCGGCGTCGCGCCCATCGAACGAAAGGACAGGTCATGGACGACCTCGAAAAAGTTGAAACCATCCGCACCAAGTGCAACGTGAGCTACACTGATGCCAAGGCCGCGCTCGACGCCGCCGACGGCAACGTTCTGGACGCCATCATTTGGCTCGAGTCGCAGGGCAAGACGCAGACCACGTCGGCGCACGCCGCCACCGAGTCCGAGCCGGTCGATGAGCCCTCGGCCGAGATGGTCGCCGCGCAGGCCGCCTACGAAAAGTCGAGCGAAAAAACCGACTTCTCCAAGAAGATGGATAGCGTTTGGGAGTACCTCAAAAAGCTCTTCCGCCTGAGCTTGGACACCAAGTTTATCGCCACGCGCCATGACGCCATCATCCTCAACATCCCCATCCTGATCCCCATCGTCGCGCTGTTTGCCTGGGGCGCCACGATATGGCTGATGCTGCTTGGCCTGTTCTTTGGCATGCGCTACCGCATCGACAGCGACGGCGATGTGCCCGGCAGCATCAACAACCTGATGGATCACGCCGCCGACGCCGCGGACGACATCAAGCAAAATCTGAACGACGACAAGTAATCTCAGACGGGGGCACGTATGGCACGGATCCTGATCGTAGAGGACGAGGAGAAAATCGCCCGCTTTGTGACGCTCGAGCTGGAGCACGAGGGCTACCAGGTGGAGCACGCCGCCGACGGCCGCACCGCCGTGGACCTGGCGCTGGAGCGCAACTACGATCTGATTCTGCTCGATGTGCTGTTGCCGCAGCTCAACGGCATGGAGGTGCTGCGACGCGTCCGCAAGCACAAGGATGTACCGGTGATCATGGTCACCGCGCGCGATGCCGTGATGGACAAGGTGGCCGGGCTCGATGCCGGCGCCGACGATTACCTGACCAAGCCGTTTGCGATTGAGGAGCTGTTCGCACGGATCCGCGTGGCGTTGAAGCGCTCGGAGGCCGTGCGGGCGGCTTCGGGCGTTGGCGGCGTTGGGGCCGGGACGGGCGCTACGGGCGCCGCTGCGATACCCCCGGCTGGCGACTCGACCCAGGCATCCGCCTCGCCCTCCCCCGCCGCGCTCACCGTGAGTTCGGTCGCGCTCGATCCCGACCGCCGCGAAGTCACGGTCGGCGGCTCGCCCATCGCGCTCACTGCCCGCGAGTTCGACGTCCTCGCCCTGCTTATGGCGCACGCCGGCACCGTGCTCACGCGCGAGCGCATCGCGCACGAGGCGCTGGGCTACGAATACGTGGGCGACACCAACAACGTCGACGTGCACATCGCGCACCTGCGCGCCAAGATCGAGGACGCCGGCGGCGCCCGCATCATCCAGACCGTGCGTGGGGTGGGCTATGTCTGCCGCGCGTAACGCCGAGGCCAAGCGCGTCACATCCATCGCCCGCGCCATCAACTGGAGCTATATGTGGCGCCGCTTGATGAGCTACGTCTGGCTCGATCTGCTGCTGATGGTGATTGCGGCGGCGATCCTCGTCTATGGATACAACCAGATGCTGCCCGACGGCGCGTTTACCGCAGGATGGATCCCCGGCGTCGCCGTTCACGGCATGTCGCTGGCGCCTGCGCGCGGCTGGGACCTGGCAACGCTCACCTATACCGTCGAGCTTGCGCGTACCACCAAGACTTTCCCCCTCGCGCAGGACCTCGTCGCGCTATGGCCTCTCTACCTTGTCGTTGTGGGTTGGCAGGTCATCAGCGTGCTCGACATGCTCGGCGGCGCCCGTCGCGTGCGCCGCACCATGGCACCGCTCAACGACCTGGCCTTGCGCGTGGACGAGCTCGGCCGTATGCAGCTCTCCGGCGGCAAGATGGAAACACTGGAGCAGGCCATCGAGCGCGCAAGCGTCGACTCGCCGAGCGTCACTACCGGCGACGCCGACCTGGCAAGCATCGAGGTTGCACTCAACCGCCTACTGCGCCAGATGCAAGAGGCCAAACTGCAGCAAATGCGCTTTGTCAACGATGCGAGCCACGAGCTGCGCACGCCCATCGCGGTGATTCAGGGCTACGTAAACATGCTCGATCGCTGGGGCAAAGACGACCCGGACGTGCTGGCAGAATCTATCGCGTCCCTCAAGGCCGAAAGCGAGCACATGCAAGAGCTCGTGGAGCAGCTGCTGTTTTTGGCGCGCGGCGATGCCGGGCGCACGGTCCTGCGGCGCGCAAATACCAACCTTGCCGCACTGGTCAGCGAGGTATGCGAGGAATCGCAGATGATCGATACCGAGCACACGTATCGGCTGGCCTTTGACGCTGCGCTTGTCAGCGACCCGCGCTGCGACGCGCCCGTCGACGTGGCGCTCGTGAAGCAGGCTCTGCGCGTGATCGTGCAAAACGCCGCCAAGTACTCGGATGCGGGAACGACCGTCACATTTGGCGTAGCGCCGGATGCGGGCGCGGGCACGATCGACATAAGCGTTGAGGACGAGGGCATCGGCATGAACCAGGAATCCGCAGCTCACGCGTTTGAACGGTTCTACCGCGCCGACAATGCACGCGATGCCGGCGCACAGGGCTCGGGTCTGGGGCTTGCCATTGCCAAGTGGATCGTCGATAGCCATGGCGGTGTCATTGGCGTGACCTCAGTCGAGGGCGTCGGCAGCCGCTTTACGATTCGCCTGCCGCGGTAGGAAGCCCCTCGGCATAAATATAGGGATAGGGCCACGCGGCCCTATCCCTTTTTGCTAGCTATGGCAGCTTGTGCACTACTCGCGGCACAGATGCACGGCGAAGCCGGCGAACTCGCGCTTAAAGTACACGAGCTTGGTGCCGCCGTCGGGCAGCAGCACGCGCGACTCCTCGTTGACCTCGAGCCCGCGCTCGGCAAACCACTTCTCGGCCGCATCGATGTCGTTGACGGCAAAGCCGATGTGGCCCTTGGCGCCACGACCGTTCTGCTTCATGATCTCGACCAGCGAATCGTTAAAGTACGAAACCGGGGTCTCAATAACGGGCAGGCCCATCATCGTCGAGAACAGCTCCGCGATCTCCAAGGCATCTGCCGGGTCGGTGGCGTTAATGCCCACATGGGCAACGCGCATGCCAAAGAGCTCGACCGGATTGGCGTTCTGCTCATTCATACAGGCAGCGCCTACTGAGCCATAACGTCGAGAACGGCCTTCTCGGCAGCGACGCGGTTCATGCCGGTCATGAAGGGCACGCCGCTCACGTACGGGCAGGTGAGGCCCTCGGGGGCAACGGTGGTGGCGATCAGCAGATCAGCGCCCTCGTCGCAGTAATCCTTGGCCTCGGAGATGGCGCACTGCACGATCTCATACTTGTCGGCGTAACCGTTGGCGTCGAGCAGGGTGGCGACCTTCTGGGCAACGAGCGTGGAAGTAGCAGCGCCAGCACCGCAAGCCAAAACGATCTTCTTCATAGGTAATATCTCCCTTCATGGTTTACTTTAGGTAAGTGTACCGCAGCGAGCGATGGCGCTCAGCCTCGATGAGCTTTTATGCTAGTTTGCTTGCGCGCTGCGTATAATACATCTAGTACGTGTTGTCATACCGCTTGTTTTACGAGCGACTAAGGACCCTAATATGCCCGATTCCCGCACACTCTGGACCGCCGTCGTTATCATCTGCATCGCCGTGTCGGTGTTCTTTAGCGTCAAAAAACGCACCACGTTTAAGCGCCTGCAGCAGCTTATGGCTGCCAAGCAGTGGGACGAGTTCGATCGTTTGCTCGACGGCAAACTCACCAGCATGCTGTACCCGCGCTACAACCGCGACTACCTGCGTCTGAACTCCTATCTGCTGCGCGAGGACCACGAGCGCGCCAGCGAGATGTTCGACCTGCTGCTGGGTCTCAACCTCCCCAAGATGCAGCGCGTCGACCTGGTGATTAAGGCCTTTAACTACTACGTTGGCCAGGAGGACCGCAAAAAGTCCAAGGAGCTTCTGCACGAGATCAAGGGCTTTGAGGGCGGTCAGGCCGAGGCAGTTGCGCACGAGTGTCAGCTGATGTACGACACGATGATCCTCAAGCGCCACAACGACATTCCCGAGCTGGAGCGCATGCTCGAGGATGTCGGCGACGACCCGGTCAAGCGCTGCCGCTTGGAGTACCTGCTAGCCCTGCAGTACCAGAACAAGGGCGACGAAGCCAAGTTCCAGGAGTTCCTGGAGAAGTCGGGCCAACACTCGATGGCCGTCAACGCGTAACGGACGGCTTGTGCTAGACTTCTAGTCTCACGGGGGCGTGGCGGAATTGGCATACGCAGGAGACTTAAAATCTCTCGCCGCAAGGATTGTGGGTTCGAGTCCCACCGCCCCTACCATATGGAGCTTTCGAGCCCGTGTTCCTCAGGGATGCGGGCTCGCTTCTTTTAGATGCCGGTGGGACTCGAACCCGCGAGGGGGCGAGCGTTAAGCGGACGCGCAGCGTCCGAAGCGAGCCGGCGAGGGCGCCGACAGGCGGCCGAAACCGGTGCGTATTTGCGCAGCAAATGCGCGGACGTCCCACCGCCCCTACCATATGGAACTTTCGAGCCCGTGTCCCCAAGGGATGCGGGCTCGTTTCTTTTACACGCCGGCGGGGCTCTAAGTTGCAGTGGAATAGTTCCTGTTTTGGCAGTTTACCAGCCCATTTAGGAACTATTCCACCGCGACTTAGGTTGGTGTTCCCACATTTTCCGATGGAAAAACGTGGTTGTCTCCCACATTTTCCGATGGAAAAACGTGGTTGTCTCCCACATTTTCCGATGGAAACTCCCAAATGGCCTTATACTAGCCGAGAGAGTTGGGAGGCAATATGCAGCGACAGCTTATGAGTGAACTTATCGCTTGGAAATCAAGGGCGAATCGCAAACCTCTCTTGCTTAAGGGAGCCCGCCAGACAGGAAAGACTTGGCTTCTTAACGAATTCGCAAGCCAGCAGTATCGAAACGTCATTCGTTTTGACTTTATGCTCGAGCCGAGCACACGCTCGCTGTTCGATGGGAACCTCGACCCCAAGCGCATCATCTCCCAGATAGAACTCCTACGTGGCCAAACCGTCACGCCGGAAGACACGCTCATCATCTTCGACGAGATCCAAGAGGCACCACGCGGGATCACCTCACTCAAGTACTTCAACGAACTTGCACCCGAATACCACATCGTGGCAGCCGGTTCCTATATGGGCCTCGCGCTCCGACGCGAAAACGAGTCATTTCCCGTCGGTAAAATCGACCAGCTCACCATGCGTCCCATGGGGTTTGCCGAATTCGTTCGTGCCGTCGACGGCGGCCCGCTCGCCGACGCCGTCCTTGCCGCAGACATGAACCTTCTGGCAAACGTTACCGAAAAGCTCGAGCACTTGCTCAAGGAATACCTTGTTGTCGGTGGCATGCCAGAAGTTGTCTCCGCTTTCGCCGCCTCCCACGATTTCATCGAGGCCCGCAGGCTTCAGCAGCAAATCATCGAGGCTTACGAATCCGATTTTGGCAAACATGCACCCGCCCGCATCGTCGAGCGCATGAGGTTGGTTTGGAAATCCCTTCCCGGCCAGCTTGCAAAGGAGAACAAGAAGTTTGTCTACGGCGCGCTTCGTCCCGGAGCGCGCGCACGCGATTTCGAGGAAAGCCTCCAGTGGCTCACGGACTACGGAATCGTTCATAAGGTGCCACGTGTCTCCGCTCTAAAGGCGCCGCTCTCGAGCTATGAAGACCCCTCGGGCTTCAAACTGTTCTGCATCGACACTGGCATCCTCGGAGCGCTCTCCGGTCTCTCTCCGGCCATCGTTCTTAACGGATCCGCTGTTTTTACCGAGTTCAAAGGTTCGCTGACCGAACAATACGTCGCGCAGGAGCTTTTGCTCCAGGACAAAACTCCCGCGTATTGGTCCTCTACCTCCGGCAATGCCGAAACCGACTTTGCCATCGACCATGCGGGAACCGTGCTTCCGCTTGAGGTCAAGGCGGCAGAGAACCTTAAAGCGAAGAGTCTGAAAATAGCCTGCGAAAAATTCAAACTCGAGCGTTGCGTGAGGAGCTCCCTGGCGGCATATAGAGACGAGGGCATGCTCATCAATATTCCGCTTTGGGAGATTGGGCAGATCGACAAGCTGGCATAGGCGCTGTGGGGACGCCCCGCAAGGACTGTCCCCAGGTGCCGGCAGAAAAGGAACGTCCCCAGGTGCCGGCTGTTGAGTTGCGGTGGAATAGGGACTGTTTGGTGCCCGAAAGGGCGATTTTAGTCCGTATTTCACCGCAACTTATTTAAAGGGCGCTGATGCTGGGAGTCCAGCCAATGGTGGGGGTTGTGCCGTCGAGAGTCTCGTTGATGGTGGCGGCCATGCCAGCGAGTAGGCTGTTCTCGCTTACGGTGAGCGTCTTGTAGCCGCCGGCTCGCATGAGCTCGCGAATCACCACGGCGCCGGCCAGAATCACGCCCGCGCGTTTGGGCTGTACACCCGGTAGCGCGGCGATACCTTCCACATCCAGCGTAGACATACGATCGATGGCGGCCGAGATCTGCTCCATCGAAAGCTCGCGCAGGTGCACAAAGCTCGAGTCGTACGGCTCCAGTTCGTGGACCAGCGCCACGAGCGTGGTGACGGTACCGCCCACCGCGACGAGGCGCTCGGCACGCTCAAAATCGACAGGCAAGCTCTTAAAGTAGCCCGTAAACTGCTCGCCTGCCCACGTGGCAGCGGCAGCAAGCTCGCCGTCTGCAGGCGGCAGTGCCGAGAAAAATCGCTCCGTCACACGGCGACAACCGATGTCCAGCGAACGCGTGCCCTCCAGCGCAAAGACCCCACGCTCCAGCGCATAGACGCCCGTCGCGAGCTCCGTGGATCCGCCGCCCGAATCGGCAACAATGATGCGCTCGCCGGCAAAGTCGTGCGCCACGCCAAAAAACGTCAGGCGCGCCTCGACCTCGCCCGGAATCACCTGCGGTTCGAGCCCCAGCTCACGCAGACCGTCCAGCAGCAGTGCGGCATTGGATGCATCGCGCGCGGCGCTCGTGCATGTGGTGCAAATGCACGCGGCCCCAAAGGCACGCGCCTCGTCCACAAACATGCGGCATGCAGCGAGCACGCGCTCGACCGCCGCCTCGCAAAAGCGACCCGTCGCGTCCACACCCTCGCCCAGGTCGGTAATCTCGGTATGCTTGGACGATTCCACGATCGCCCCGCCCTCGACCTGCGCCAGCACCAGTCGCGACGACACCGTTCCCAGATCGATCGCCGCCACCTTATATCGTTTGCAATCTGCCATTGCGGGCTCCCCTCCGGGCGCTATTTGCCGTTGGACACGACCGTCTGGCCCTCGACACCGTTAAACCCAAACAGCATGTCGAGCGCCTGGATGTACCACGGGGCGTCCTTACCGACTTCTTCGATTTCCTTGGCAACTTCGCTGGCCTTCTTGGCGTTCGACGACTTCTTGCTCGAAGACGAATCCGAATCGTCGTCCAGGCCCTGCACTTCAACCCTCTTCTCGCCGGGCATCACCAGGCCCAGATCCTCGGACGCCGCATCCTTAATGCCCTCCTCCGAGAGCAGTTTGTCGACGCTTTTTTGCAGCTCATCATTGTATTGCTGACGAATCTCGACCTGCTTGGCCAAGATATCGCTCGAACGCTTTGCCACGTACAGATCGCGCACGGGGAAATACAGGCTCACGAGCACCAGGGCAACGACAATGCCGATGAATAGCCCTCGCTGAGGACCGTGGGTAAAGTCGTAGATCGCCTTGACCACCGCGTTGTCGTTGGCGTAGTGCATAAAGTCCGAGCCCGAAAAACGGTTCGAAGGCCTGCTCGACCTATCGTGCGTTTGAGCCGACGAGCGCTGAGCATGCGACGAACGTGCCGGGCGCACTGGTCCATCTGTCGAAGTATTCACTTGAGCATTGGGGCGCGAGGTACTTGTCGGGCGCTGCATGGAGCGGTCGGCGCCGGCGTAGGCGGACCCACCGAGCTGCACCGTGCGCGCACGGCGAGGCGACGGCTCACGCGAACCGGCGGAATAGTACCTGTTGTCGTAAATCTGATCCATGTGCGCCTTGTGCGGTTGAGGTTTGTTTGCGCTAAGTATTCTAGTTATAGCACGAGCGCCCGCACCGCCTTCGCCAGCCTTTGCTCGACATAAAAAAGGCGCTGAGTCATATGGCCCAGCGCCCAATGGTGCTCAACAGCGCCCGGCTGGAGCAAGGCAAATCCGAGTCTTCCCCGCCCCCGCGACCTCCGCGTGCCTAGCGAATGTTGTAGAACGCGGCCTTGCCGGCGTAACGCGCGCTGCCCTCGAGCTCGTCCTCGATGCGGATGAGCTGGTTGTACTTGGCGATACGGTCGCTGCGGCACGGGGCGCCCGACTTGATCTGGCCGGCGTTGACGCCCACGACCAGGTCGGCGATCGTGGAGTCCTCGGTCTCGCCGGAACGGTGGCTCACGATGCAAGCGTAGCCGGCCTCCTTGGCGGTCTCGATGGCCTCGAGCGACTCGGTGAGCGTGCCGATCTGGTTGACCTTGACCAGGATCGCGTTGGCGGCACCCAGCTCGATGCCCTTCTTGAGGCGCTCGGTGTTGGTGACGAACAGGTCGTCGCCCACCAGCTGCACCTTGTTGCCAATGCGACGGGTGAGCTCAACCCAGCCGTCCCAGTCCTCCTCGGCCATGCCGTCCTCGATGGAGATGATGGGATAGGTGTCGACGAGCTTCTCCCAGTAATCAACCATCTGGGCACTCGTGTACTCCACGCCCTCGCCCTTGAGCTCGTACATGCCGGTCTCGGCGTTGTAGAACTCGGTCGAGGCCGGGTCCATGGCGTACATGAAGTCGATGCCGGGCTTAAAGCCGGTCTTCTCCACGGCCTTGGTGATGTACTCGAACGGCTCGGCATTGGTCTTAAGGTTGGGGGCAAAGCCGCCCTCGTCGCCCACGCCGCCGCCCAGGCCGGCCTCGTGCAGCACGCCCTTGAGGGTGTGGTAGACCTCGGCGCACCAACGCAGGCCCTCGGCAAAGCTCGGAGCACCCACGGGCATGATCATGAACTCCTGGAAGTCGACGTTGTTGTCGGCATGCACGCCGCCGTTGAGAATGTTCATCATGGGCGTGGGCAGCAGGTGAGCGTTGACGCCGCCCAGGTACTGGTACAGCGACAGGCCCGCCGACTCGGCAGCGGCGCGGGCAACGGCCAGCGACACGCCCAGGATGGCGTTGGCACCGAGCTTGGTCTTGTTGGGGGTACCGTCCGCGGCAATCAGCGCGGCATCGACGGCACGCTGGTCGAAGGCGTCGAGGCCGACGACGGCATTGGCGCACTCGTTGTTGACGTGCTCGACGGCCTGAGAGACGCCCTTGCCCAGATAGCGGCCCTTGTCGCCATCGCGCAGCTCGCAAGCCTCAAAGGCACCGGTCGAAGCGCCCGAAGGCACCATCACGCGACCGAAGCTACCGTCCTCGAGCACAACCTCGACCTCGACGGTGGGATTGCCGCGGCTGTCGAGCACCTCGCGACCGTAAACGTCCAAAATATCGCTCATGTTGTCTCCCTCTCACTTGGAAACGTAGTGGATGCAAGCGACCGGCTGACCGTGCACCATCGGTGCGTCTCCGTAAGTTAGCCATGTCGCACTTTTTGCATTATGCCCTAAGTTAGCCGAGGGATACACTTGATTTTCGAAAAATTTAGCGGGAACGATGAGGCGTGTCAGCCCGTCGTTCCCGCAGTCTTACTCCTCCGCCTTTGCGGCATCCCACAGGTCGTTGAGGCCGTGGGTCGAAAGCTCGGCAAGATCCACGTGGGCATCGGCCGCCATCTGCTCCATCGCAGCCCAGCGACGGCGAAACTTGGCCGTGCTCGCGCGCAGGGCGCTCTCGGCGTCGATACCCTCCTTGCGCGCGACGTTGACCAGGGCAAAGAGCAGATCGCCAAACTCCATTTCGCGCTCGGGCGAGCCAGGGGCCTCGGCCTCAAACTCGGCACGCTCCTCGGCGACCTCGTCCCACACATCCTGGACCGTCTCCCACTCAAAGCCCGCGGCAGCCGCCTTGCGCGACACCTTCTGAGCCTGCATCAGCGCCGGCAGATGCGTGGGCACGCCGTCGAGCAGGCCCTCGGGCGCAGCCTCGCCTGCCGCCACGGCCTTGTCCTTGGCAGCCCTCTCGGCAAGCTTGACCTCGTCCCAAATCTTGAGTACCTCGTCGGAACTGTCGGCATCTACATCGCCAAACACGTGCGGATGACGGCGGATGAGCTTGGCATCGATATCACGCGCCACGTCGGCCAGCGTAAACTCGCCGGCGTCCGCCGCAATCTGCGCATGCAGCACGACTTGCATGAGCACGTCGCCCAGCTCCTCGCGTAGGTGAACCGCGTCGTCCGCCTCGATGCAGTCGAGTGCCTCGTAGGCCTCCTCGATCATGTTCTTGCCGATGCTGCGGTGCGTCTGCTCACGGTCCCACGGGCAGCCGTCGGGCTGACGCAAGCGCCAGACGATCTGCACCAGATGTTGTAGCTCGGCCGACGCGTCGACCAGCGTGGACAAATCGCGCGAGCCCTCGGCATTTTGCTGAGCCATGTGCTGCGCCATGGTTATTCCTCCTCCAGGACCACGTGGCGGAACGCGCCGCCCTCGTAGATGCCGTAGCTGTGCGAGCCGTCCTTGGGGATGCTCACGCTACCGGGGTTGAAGAGCCACAGGCCCGGGTGCGCGGCGCTTTCCTCGTTGACCTTGACGTGCGTGTGACCGTAGACGAGCGCGGAGCCCTCGGGCAGCGCGGGCGCGTGGTCGACGCTGTTGTGCATGCCGGCGCCAAAGACGTGGCCGTGCGTCAGGAACAGCTCACGGCCGGTTTCGTCAAACAGCGTGGCGTAGTCGGCCATGACGGGGAAGTCGAGGACCATCTGGTCGACCTCGGCGTCGCAGTTGCCGCGCACCGCGATGATGCGGTCGGCCAGGGCGTTGAGCAGCGGGATTACGCGCTTGGGGGCGTAATCGCGCGGCAGGTCGTTGCGTGGACCGTGGTAGAGCAGGTCGCCCAGCAGCACGATGCGGTCGGGCTGCTCGGAATCGATGGCGGTGACCAGGCGCTCGGTCCAGTATGCCGAGCCGTGGATGTCGGAGGCGATGAGGTATTTCATGGGGAGATCCTTTCGAATGGGGTTGATGGGGGCTAAATACGGGGTCCGGCGGATGCGGAGCCCATCTACCGTGTTACTCGAATCGCAGCGCCGCGCTCTGAGCCGCCTGCATCACGCGTTGGAGCGGCACGCCATGTTCGCGGGCAAGACGGGCGCAATCCTCGTACTCGGGAGCCGCGCGCTCGCTGCCGTCGGGCAGGGTCGCCACCTTAACGGATACCTCGCCCCATGGCGTCGTTACGCGCTCAAAGCGGCGTGGCAGGCAAACGCGTTCCATCACCTGGCGACGAATGGCGTTGGTCGTGGTCTCCAAAAAGATAATCGTCTGCAAGCGCTCGATATCATCGTGCGAGCAGATTACCTGCAGCTGCCAGCCGGGGCGGCCCTTTTTGCAGTAAAGCGGCAACCAATGCACCTCGCGGGCGCCGGCCTTGCGCAGGCAATCGGCAGCGTAGGCAAGCACCTCGGGCGACGCATCATCGATGTCGCACTCCAGTTTGACGATGGTTTCGGGTGCATCGGTCTCGCGGGACAGCGGGGATGTGCTATCGCATGGCATACGGTCCGACTCCTTTCCGCACGGGCTCGTTTTGTTCATCCAAACGCTAGCACATCGGACGTGGCACAGGCGTGACTTTCGTCCGTCGCCGCCCTCGCCCCTATCCAAACATGTACATCAGCCTCCAAACATGTCATTTTCTGCAGCTTTTGGAGGCTGATGTACATGTTTTGAGAGCGCAAGCGAGGCCGCGCCGCGCACCGCACAGCCTTTCCAATCGATTTCGAGCTCCGGCGTGCCCGGCGTGTTAAAAGCTACACCATTACAATGGAGCGGATTCGCTTGACGCAAAGGAGCTGCCATGTCTGCTTGCCCGATGGTCGATTGCCATACCCACACCTCGTTTTCGGACGGACATGCCTCGTTTGAGGACAACGTTCGCGCCGCTGCTGCGGCCAGCTGCCGCGTCATGGTCTCGACCGACCATCTCACCCTGCCCGCCAGCATGGATGCCAACTGCGAAGTGCAGGTTACTGAGGGCGACCTGCCGGCACATCGTCTGGCTTTTGAGGACGCTCGCAATCTTGCCGCTCAGATTGCGCCAGAACTCACCTTTATCTACGGTTTCGAATGCGATTGGTACGAGGGCTGCGAGCCTTTGGTTGAGCGCTGGTCCCAGGGCGCCGTCGTGCGCCTGGGCAGTGTGCACTGGATTGGCAACCCAGGCGATATCATGGCCGGTGCCGCGGGTACGGCGGGAACGGAGGACGTCGCTCGTCCCGATACGCCCGATTCGCGCTGCGGCTGGATCGACGATGACACCAACCTGCACGTTTGGGAAAACCTGGGGGTACGCGGCGTGTGGGAGCGCTATGTCGATGACTGGTGCCGCGCCTGCGAGAGCCCGCTCAACTTTGATGTGATGGCTCACCCCGACCTGGTCATGCGCTTTTCGAAGGAAGGCTTTGCGCCCGATTTTGACCCCGCACCGTTTTGGCAGCAGATGGCAGAGTGCGCGCACAATACGGGCCGCCGCGTTGAGGTCTCGACGGCCGCACCGCGCAAGGGCTTGGGCGACTACTACCCCGCAACCGGTCTTTTGCGCTGCTTTGCCCATGCCGAAGTGCCGATCACCTTTGGCTCGGACGCGCACCGCGCCTGCGATATCTGCTGGAACATCCGCGAGGCCCAGGCGCACGCCTACGACTGCGGTTATCGAACCTTCGACATCCCCCACGCCACCGGCGAATGGGAATCCACGCCCCTCGCCTAGCCATCCCTTCATAAGTTGCGGTGAAATAGGGATTGTTTTGCTTGATGAAGCGCTTAAACAGTCCCTATTTCACCGCAACTTCCATGACCCCGTTACACCAACAAAGACTGTCCCAAACGACTAGTGGCGGCGGGCGTTGAGTTCGCCGGCCAGCTCGTCGAGGGTGATGCCGTAGCGCTCGAGCGTCACGAGCAGGTGGTAGACCAGGTCGCCGGCCTCGTAGCGGATGTGATCGTGATCGTTATCCTTGCAGGCCATGATCACCTCGCTCGCCTCCTCGGCAAGCTTCTTGAGCAGCTCGTCCTCGACGTCGGTCAACAGACGAGCGGTGTAGCTCTCCTGCGGCGATGCGTCGCGACGGCCGTGAATCACCTCGGCGAGCCCCGTCAGCGTCTCACCGATATTTCCATCCTGAACGTTTGCGGTGCGCACACCCATAGTTCAATCCTTTCTGGTTGGCCGAGCGTCTAATCGAGCGCCCGCCCTACGCGAGTTTCTTAAAGAAGCAGGTACGGTTGCCGGTATGGCAGGCCGGACCCGGCGAGTCAACCTTGACCAGCAGCGTATCGCTATCGCAGTCGGCCCAAAGCTCCTTGACCTCCTGCATATTGCCGCTCGTCGCGCCCTTGTTCCAGAGCTCCTGGCGACTGCGGCTCCAAAACCACGTGGTACCGGTCTTGAGCGTCAGCCCCACCGACTCCTCGTTCATCCAAGCAACCATAAGCACCTCGCCGGTGTCATACTGCTGAACCACACAAGGAATCAGCCCCTTGGCGTCGTATGTAAGCTTTGAAGGATCGGTTATCTCTTCCATTTCTCTTCCCAAATTCAAACTTCGCAGGTCGGTGAGGGTTGTCCAGGTGCCCGAGATTCCGAGCGACAAGCCCGACGACGCGTACTTAAGTACGCGAGGAGGGTTGGAGCCGGAAGGTCGGGTGCCTGGGCAAGCCGCAGCATTAGAAGTCCAGCCTCACAGGAATACCTTGAGAGGCCATATACTCTTTGACTTCGCGAATGCTGAACGTCCCAAAGTGAAAGACGCTCGCCGCCAGCACGGCATCGGCCTCGCCCTCAATCACGCCCTCGGCAAAATGCTCGAGCGCGCCCACACCGCCGCTCGCAATCACCGGAATCGGCACCGCGCGCGCCACGGCGCGGGTGAGCGCCAGGTCAAATCCGGCCTTGGTGCCGTCGCGGTCCATACTGGTGAGCAGGATCTCGCCGGCGCAGCGACGAGCCGCCTCCTCGGCCCACGCCACCGCGTCGATGCCCGTGGCGTTGCGGCCGCCCGCCGTGAAGACCTCCCACTTGTCGGCACCAGATGCGCCGGGCAAACCGACGCGCTTGGCATCGATCGCCACGACCACGGCCTGGCTACCAAACGCCGCGGCAGCCTGGCTAATCAGCGACGGGTCGCGCACGGCGGCAGAGTTGAGCGACACCTTGTCGGCACCGGCTGCAACCATGGTGCGCATGCCCGCCAGGTCGCGAAAGCCGCCGCCCACGGTATAGGGAATAGCGAGCTCCTCGGCCGCGTGCGCCGCCATCTCGATGGTCGTCGCACGGTTGTCACTCGTCGCGGTAATGTCCAAAAATACGACCTCGTCCGCACCTTCGCGATCGTAGACGCGCGCCAGCTCCACCGGATCGCCCGCATCGCGCAGGCTCACAAAGTTGACGCCCTTGACCACACGGCCGTCCTTGACGTCCAGGCAGGGAATCACACGTTTGGTAAGCATGGGCTACTCCTCCCCTCGGGCGGCGGCCAGCGCCTGTACCAGCGTAAAGTTGCCCTCGTAGAGCGCGCGACCGGTAATAGCACCTTCAATCGCGCCCTCACCCACTGCGGCCAGCGCACGGATGTCGTCGAGCGTCGAGATGCCACCCGATGCCACGACGGGAAAGCCCGCGACCTCGGCCACATGGCGATACGCCGCCACATCGATGCCCGTCTGCATGCCGTCACGCGCGATGTCGGTGTAGACCAGGTGCTTAAAACCCAGCTCGGTGAGCTGTGCCACGGCATCGTCGAGTGCCACGCCCGCGCCGTCGCGCCAGCCGTTCACCTTGACCTGGCCGTCGCGGGCGGCGATGTCTGCCACCAGCAGCTCGCCAAAGCCTTGGGCCGCCACCTCGGCAAAACCCGGCTCGGTCACCAGCACGGTGCCCAGCGCAATGCGACGCGCACCGTAGCCGGCCAACTCGTCGATGCGCGCGAGCGAGCGGACGCCGCCGCCCACGTCCACGGACAGACCGTCGACGCCGCAGATGGCCTTAATCGCCGCCGAGTTAGCAGCGCGCGCGTCCTCGTCCTCGCCAAAGGCGGCGGACAGGTCGACGACGTGCACCCAGCTCGCGCCCTGCTCGGCAAAGGAGCGGGCCACGGCCACGGGGTCGTCGGAATATACCTTGCAGCGGCTCCGGTCGCCGCGCTCCAGGCGCACAACCTTGCCGCCGATCAAATCGATTGCGGGAAACAGAATCATCGGCCAACCTCCTCGACGATGTTGACGAAGTTCTTAAGGATGCGCTGACCCAGCGCGGAGGATTTCTCGGGATGGAACTGGCAGCCCCACACGTTGCCGTGGCGCACGATGCACGGGAAGCTCCGCGTATAGTGCGTGCGCGCCAGCACATCGGCGGCATCGGCATCGTCGGCCACCGCGTAGCTGTGGGTGAAGTACATGTTGGCACCCTCGGCAAAACCAGTAAGCAGCGGATCGGCCGCACCGGCGGGCGTCATGTGCACCTGGTCCCAGCCCACGTGCGGCACCTTCAGGCGACTCGATTTCAAGCGCGTGCACGAGCCACGCATAATACCCAGGCCATCGACCCAGGGACCGCCAGCCTGCTCGGAGACGTCGCCGTCCGTGGCAACACCCTCGTCCGCCGGCACACCCTCGTCGCCGCGCTCAAAAAACAGCTGAAGGCCCAGGCAGATACCGAGCAGTGGAGTTCCGGCGGCGACGGCATCGAGCACCGCGTCCGCCTCGCCGCTCTGGCGCATAAAGGCGATTGCGTCACAGAACGCGCCCACGCCCGGGATGACCAGGCCGTCGGCATTGCGGATCTGCTCCGGATCGTCCGATGTGCAGGCGGCGGCACCGGCGCGCGCAAGCCCGCGCGCAACGCTCGACAAGTTGCCCTTGTGGTAGTCAACCACCACGATCTTCGGTTCGCCCACGCGACCCTCCTTTTCCCATCATCCAAAACCACCACAAAGGGGACAGGCACCTTTGTGGTGGTTTGTGCAATCCGTCAGCTACAGTGAACCCTTGGTGCTGGGGATGCCCTGCACGCGGGGATCCAGCTCGCAGGCGTGACGCATCGTGCGGCCCACGGCCTTAAAGGCGGCCTCGATAATGTGATGCGAGTTGCCGCCCGCCAGCTCGCGCACGTGCAGCGTGAGCTTGGCGTCGCGCGCAAAGGCGTAGAAGAACTCGACGGCCAGCTCGGTATCGAAGCTGCCCACGCGCTCGGTCGGCACGGGCAGCTCGCAGTAGGCCTGCCCGCGGCCCGAAATATCAACAGCAGCCATCACGAGCGTCTCGTCCATGGCGATCGCCGCGTCGGCAAAGCGCGTAATGCCCGCCTTGTCGCCCAGCGCCTGGCAAAACGCCTCGCCCAGCACGATACCCGTATCCTCGACGGTGTGGTGCGCATCGACCTCCACGTCGCCCACCGCGTGCACCGTCAGATCGAACAGGCCATGGCGGCCAAAGGCGTTGAGCATGTGGTCGAAAAACGGCACGCCGGTCGAGATATCGCACGCGCCGCTTCCGTCTAGGTCGAGCTTTACGACAATGTCGGTCTCGCCCGTCTTGCGGGTCACCTCGGCATAACGGCCCATCTACATCTCCTCCTTCACCAGCGTGGCAAACGCGGCCAGCACCTCGTCGTTTTCCTGCGGGGTACCCACGGTAATGCGCAGGCAGTCCGCGAGCCCCGGCGCGTAGCTAAAGTCGCGCACCAAAATCGAGTACTCGTCGCGCAGGCGCTCGCGCACGCGCGTGGAATGCGGCGTACGCACGAGCACAAAATTCGCCGCGCTCGGCCACGCCTCCACGGGCAGACCCTCGGCAGCCATCGCGCGTAGGGCGCACAGTTCGCGTTCGCGCTCGGATGCAACCTGTGCCACCACGGGCGCGTACGCATCGCGGGCACGCACGCAGGCAAGCGCGGCGGCCTGGCTCAGCACGTTAACCGAGTAGATCTGGCGAATCGCCGCAAACACATCGATGACCTCGGGCGCCGCGATCACGTAGCCCAGACGCGTGCCGGCGGCGCCAAACGCCTTGGACAGCGTATGCAGAATCACCAGGTTGGGATGCTCGGCGATAAGCCCCTGCGCCGTAGTAGCCGCGCCAAACGAATCGTCGGCAAACTCAACGTAGGCCTCGTCGACCATGACCATGCCGGGGCACGCATCGCACAGGGCCGCGACAAAGTCGAGCGGCGTCACATCGCCCGTGGGGTTATTGGGCGAGGTCACGATCGCCAGATTGCACTCGGGCGCCGCTGCGAGCACAGCCGCTTGGTCGAGCTCAAAGGTCGCCGGGTCGCGCCACACATCGCGCACCTCGGTCTGACAAAGCGACGCAAAGAACGCATACTCACTAAAGCACGGCGGGCAGTTGAGCAGGGTCCGTCCCGCGCCGCCAAACGCCAGCAGGTAGTTATAGAGCAGCTCGTCGCCGCCGTTGCCCACGCAGATGTTCTCGCGCGCCACACCATGCCAAGCGGCAAGCTCGTCGCGCAGATCGTTGGACATGGGATCGGGATAGCGGTTGAGCGGTGTAGCAGCCAGGGCGGCGTCGACCGCCTCGCGCACGCCAGCCGGCACGGGATAGGTGTTCTCGTTGGCCGAAAGGTTGATGCGCGTGGGCGTAAAATTGGGGTCGTAGGGCTCAATGCCGGCCAAGTAGGGCTGGACGAGCTCCTTCATACGGGGCGTCAGCTCGGCCATATTAGGCCCCCTCGACGACCGCGCCAGTGGCACCGCCCGCAGCTGCCGCCAGGTCCACGCCCTCGGCGACCGTCGCGGTCGTATCACCCGGCCAGGCGACCTTGGTCAGGTCGGCCGCGGCCAGCGACTCGGCGCTCACGGCATCCTCGCCCTGCTCCAACACGCGACGGCGCAGTGCGGCAGAAAGCGCGTGTGCCCACAGGCCCTCGGCCTCGGCCAGACGCTGCGTAGCGGGAGCGTCGGAGAGCAGGCCCTCGGGCGTATAGCAAATGACACTCGAGCGCTTGACGAACTCCTCCACCGAAAGCGGGTTGGAGAACATGGCGGTGCCGCCGGTCGGCAGCGTGTGGTTGGGGCCGGCAACGTAATCGCCGAGCGGCTCGGAACTCCAAGCGCCCACAAAGATGGCGCCGGCGTTGCGAATGCCGCCGAGCAGGCCCATCGCATCCTTGCAGTGCAGCTCCAGGTGCTCGGGCGCCACGGTGTTCACCGCCTCGACGGCGGCAGCCATGTCGGCTGCCACCACGACGGTGCCCTCATTGTCGAGCGAGGCACGCGTGATCTCGGCACGCGGCGACTGCGCTACCAGAATGTCGATACCCGCCTCGACCTCACGCGCAAACTGCTCGTCGCAGGTCACCAGATAGCAGGCCGCCAGCGGATCATGCTCGGCCTGGGCCATCAGGTCGGCCGCGACCACCATGGGCTTGGCCGTGGCGTCGGCCAGCACGCAGACCTCGGAGGGACCGGCGACCATATCGATACCCACGTCACCCGAGACAATCTGTTTGGCAGCGGCGACAAAAGCGTTACCCGGACCGGTGATTTTATCGACACGCGGAATGGTCTCGGTACCGTACGCCATCGCGGCCACGGCCTGGGCGCCGCCCACCATATAGATCTCGTCCACGCCGCCGAGTTTAGCGGCCGCGAGCGTATACGGGCTAATCAGTCCATCCTTTTGCGGCGGGGTCACCATAACC
Organism: uncultured Collinsella sp.; assembly: GCA_900539735.1. Lineage (GTDB taxonomy): Bacteria > Actinomycetota > Coriobacteriia > Coriobacteriales > Coriobacteriaceae > Collinsella. The sequence goes on from UQDE01000027.1 coordinate 29,450, forward strand.
ACGCGTTTGACGCCGGCCACCTTGGCGGGAATGGCGTTCATAAGCACGGTGGAAGGGTACTGCGCGCGACCGCCCGGCACATAGATGCCGGCCGCCGCAAGCGGGGTCACCTTAACGCCGAGCATCGTGCCGTCCGGGCGCGTGGTAAACCAGCTCTGCTCGACCTCGCGCTGGTGGAACTCGCGAATCTGGCGTGCAGCCTTCTCGAGCGCCGCGACAAAGGCGGGATCAAGGCCTTCGAGCGCGGCATCGATCTGCTCTTGCGGCAAACGGAAGCTCTGCAGTTCAACGCCGTCAAAACGCTGACAGTAGTCGCGCACCGCGGCATCGCCATTGGCGCGCACGTTGGCCACGATATCGCGGGCGGCGTCGACGATGTTTTGCGGCAGCACGCCCTTACGGTTGAGCTGGTTGGTAACGAGGCGCTCACCGGGAGCAAGCTTGATGGTCTTCATATCGGTATCCCCTATCGGTCGAGGTTTTGTTCGAGAAACGAGAGACCGGGCGGCGGTGCCAATCAGCCCGCAGCCCGGACGTTGGGGCGCCCGTACGTGCTCGCGCTATTGCGCCGAGCCCGCAACGGGCTCAAAATGCTTGTCCTTCACGGCTGCCGCCAAGCGATCTGCCAGATTGCGTACGCGCGGATCAAGGCGCGCGGCACCCGGGTTGACAAAGAAGCGGGCCGTGCAGTCCATGATGCGACCGGTGATGACCAGGTCGTTGTCGCGCAGCGTGGCGCCCGTGGCGGTAATATCCACGATGCGATCGGTCATGCCGACGATGGGGCCCAGCTCGATGTTGCCGTGCAGCGAAACGATGTCGGCGTTCACGCCGCGCTCGGCATACCAGGCACTCGCGATACGCGGATACTTGGTTGCCACGCGAAGCGACCCGCGGCGAGCATAGTTGCGCTCGGCCTGACCGGCGCGCCACGCGGGCTCCGCCTCGATAAACGTGCACAGGCCATAGCCCAGGTCGACCAGCTGCAGCAGGTTGAGGTCTGCCTCGATGAGCGAATCCCAACCACAGATGCCGCAATCGGCGCCGCCGCAGCCCACAAAGGCGGGCGCGTCGCTGGGACGCACGATGACAAACTCGATATCGCCGACCGCGCCCTCGCCGGCACGCGTGTCGCGGCCGCGCACGATCAGGTGACGGCCGGGGTCACGCAGCTCGGAGACGTCCAGGCCCGCGGCCTCGAGCACGTCGAGCGTGTCGGCCTTAAGCGAGCCCTTGGGCACGGCGATGCGCAGCGGACCCTCGGCGCCACGGCCCGCGGCGTGATCGCCATCGGAAGCGGCGTCCTCGGCCGAGGTACGCGCGGCCTCCAGACGCTCGAGCGAAAAGGCGAAACCCGCCGCCGGCACCTCGATGCCGTTGCCAAATGCGCCGGTAAAGATGGAGTCATAGCGTCCGCCCGAACCGACCGGATCGGGCAGGCCGCCGGCATAGGCCTTAAAGACCAGGCCCGTGTAGTAATCGAAAGAGTTCATGATGGAGAAGTCGAACGACAGCACCTGGGCCTCCTCGGGGGCCAGGCCCTCGACCAGGGCACGCAGCTCGCGCGTGAGCGGCGCGACAATGCCCGCCGCTGCCAGCAGCGTATCGACGCGGTCGAGCACCTCGGCACCACCGTGCAGACGCGGCAACTCGCTAATGGCGGCCTTGACGGCCTCGGACTCGACGCTTGCCGCCACGCGGGCATCGAGGCCCACAAAGTCGTTGGCGTGCACGCAGCGCAGGGCCTCGGCGGCCAGCTCGCGATCCTCGCACGCCGCAAGCAGCTCCTTAAACGGACGCACGCTACCTGCGATAATGCGCGCATCGGGCAGCGCCAACTTGCGCACGGCCTCGGCCACGAGCGAGACAATCTCGACATCGCCCGCGGTATCGCCCGCGCCGATAAGCTCAAAGCCCAGCTGCGTAAACTGACGCGAGCCGCCGGCATTGCGCTGACACTCGCGAACCACCGGCGCCTCGTAGCGAAGGCGCAGGGGCAGGTCGGCCGCGCGCATGCGGGTCGAAACCAGGCGTACGATCGGCAGCGTGTTGTCGGGACGGACCACCAGCAGGCGGCCGTCGTCATCAAAGAGCTTAAACGGCGTGTCCGCAATGCGGCCGCCTTCCTCGAGTGAGCCCTTGTCCTCGAGCAGAGGCGTCTCGACCGGAAGGTAATGATGCTCCCTAAAGCAGCCCTTCACCGTACATGCGATCTCCTCGCGCGCCTGAGCCTCCTCGGGCAATATGTCCCGGAATCCCCACGGTGTGGCCGTCATCTGGTGAGCCTCCTCATGCTGTGCTTCGTATAGAACAGAAGACCGGCATAGCTCCGCCGGTCTTCTGGGTACTTTAGCATACTAGAGTGTTTGCGGGGAGAATCGTCCTCCTCGGCTCATAGCGTATTCATTTGGAAACATAGGGGAAAGCGTGTCCCGCCCGCCAGCCAAAAACTGGGATGCGGTTTCCGGTTGAGGTCCTCAGCGGAAAGTGTGTCCCATTCTGAGCGCCTGTTCTGGGACGTGCTTTCCGCCAGAAGCCTCAAGCGGAAAGCACGTCCCGTTTCTCAAAAAACGTCAAACGCCAACTCGGCGCCCTGTCCCACTTAGGCGCCAATCGCGCGTCGGTACTCCGCCATAACCTGAGCGTCGGCAGCTGCGGGGTCGGCAAAATAGCGCCAGTCATAGGTCTCGGCCGAAACAACTCCGCGATAGCCGCGCGCCACCAGCCTATCCAGGTCGGCGCGCATATCGCGGTCGCCGTCACCCCAAGCAAGATGCGTCGTGCCATCTGCCGCAACATCGACAAAATGCACGTGGGCGACATCATCGCCAAGCAGATCGAAATAATCGTCGATGGTATCCCCCGCCACCGCCATAGCGCCCAAATCCAGACACGCCTTAAGTGCCGGATGATCAACTGCCTCGATCATGCGCTTCGTGTCGGCCGCCGAGTTCACGATCATCGACTCAACCGGCTGTAGGGCCTCGAGCACCAGTCGCACGCCGCGCTCTCCCGCATGCTCGGCAATCGCACGCAGCATCGAGGCGCTGCGACCCCACGCGTCCTCGATCGGCTCGTTCAAAAATGCCCAGCCGCTCGAGACCATGACCTGCTCGGCTCCAAGTTCCGCCGCGATATCCACAACGTTCTTAAAGTACGCGAGCGTGCGAGCGCGCGCCTCATTCCCGCGCGCCGCGATATTCCACGGCTTGGGGTTGTTCTGTTCGGGACAAAGCCCCACAATCCGAATCCCATACCGCTGTGACAGCTCCTGCACCTGCTCGAGCGAATCGTATCCATGGCAATCGACATACAGATGCATCGCCCCGGTCCAAAGCTCGCAACACGTGTAGCCCGAAGCCGACGCCGAAGAAAAGAACTCCTCAAGGTCAAAATAACGATGGCTGATATTCATGACGGCAAGCTGGGGATAGCTCATAATTACTCTCCAACCCAAGCGAGGCCCCGTTCCATATAGGAGCGAGGCCCGATTACACAAACGTTATTTGCTCTTAGTAGTCGAACTGGTGATAGTAGCGACGGTAGTTGAGGTTGTGCTTGGTGACCGTCTCGTAGTAAGCGGCAAGGCGATCGGTGATCAGCGAGGAAAGGATCCACGGAGACACGATGACGCGGAACTCGTCGTCAAGCCCGGGGATCGCGAACT
>UQDE01000028.1 GCA_900539735.1 uncultured Collinsella sp.
AAAGATATGGCACCGTGGGGACACATGTATGTCAATCCTGGTCTAACAGAGCCTTCTTTAATCCCCGTCCCAGAAAATCATTTAGCGGCGGGCGCGGAGCTTTTCGTAGCCTTCGGCGAAGAAGGCAACCGTAGCGGCGTCGGCCTCGGTGGCGTCCGTCTCGGTTGCGGGGACCACGCCGTGCTCGTCGCTCACTAGGAACAGCGCGCCCTTAAGCTGCGCGGGAATGTCTACGCGCGTGACCGGGATGCCCTTGGTCTGGGCCAACTGCTCGATGAGCGTCGCCGTGCCACACAGGAACTCGTCCGCCGGCGCCACAAAGGCGAGCTCGCCGTTGTTGACGGCGGCGAGCAGCTCGGGCGCCACGCCGGTCTCGTCGGCCTCGGAGCGGGCCTCGGCGGAGCGGGCGCGCAGCGCCTTGGCCGACGTATCGGCGAGCGGCTCGTACTCCCCCACCGTCATGGCGGCGTTGCCGTTGATGTCGATCACCAGCATGAGCACGCCGTCGCGTGCGGTGTAATCACCCTCGGCAAGCGACCACTCAACGTGCTGTTTGGCCCAGCTGAGCATGTTATGGGTAAGCGGCTCGCCCTGCACCAGGCGCTCGGACAGTGCGCGAATGTGGCGGTTGAGCATGGGCACCTTTTTGTTGGACATGCGCCAACGGCAGACAAGCGCGGGCTTGTCGAGCGTGAACTTCTCGACCGCCTCCTGATTGGCGCAAAAGTCCTCGTACGCACGCTGATCCTCGGCATTGCCAAACAGCTCGGCATCATCAATCTGGGGCATGGTCATACCTTTCGTGTTAGTCATTCCGTCCTCTTATACCAAAAAGACGGCCCTCCAAACGGAGCAGCCGTCTTTTGCGGAGATTATTTTAGAAGCGAGGCTAGTCCAAGGGACGAGATAACATCCCATCCTCCCCAGTCAACCTAACAGGTCGGCGAGGGTTGCCCAGGTGCCGCAGATTGCCGTGAAAGAGGAGCGACGCGTACTTGGGTACGCGAGCGACGAATGAGCGGCAAGGTGCGGTGGCTGGGCAAGCCGCAGCGCCACCTCCCTACTTAGTGGCGGAAGTGGCGGGCCCCCGTGAAGACCATAGCAATATTGTGCTCGTTGCAGGCCTGGATGCTCTCGTCGTCGCGCTTGGAGCCGCCGGGCTGGATGATGCAGGTCACACCATGCTCGGCAAGCACGTCGACGTTGTCGCGGAACGGGAAGAACGCGTCGCTTGCGCAGGCAAAGCCGCCCTTCTCCACGCCCTCGCGCTCGCAGAAGTCCTCGGCGCGCTCGCAGGCAAGCAGCGCAGAGTCAACGCGGTTAGGCTGACCCGGGCCCATGCCAATGCCGGCCTTGCCCTTGGAGACCAGGATGGCGTTGGACTTGACGCCCTTGCAGACCTTCCAGGCAAACTCGAGCTCGGCCATCTCGGCGTCGGTGGGCTTGCGGTCGGTGGGAAACGTGAAGGTCGCGGGATCCTCGGTCACGTGGTCGACTTCCTGCACCAGCATGCCGCCGTCGACGGAGCGCAGCTCCACCTGGGCGCCGTGGTCCACGCCGCCGGTAGCCAGCACGCGCAGGTTGGGGCGCTTGGCCATGCGCTCGAGCGCCTCGGCAGTGTAGCTCGGGGCGATGATAACCTCGACGAACTGCTTGTTCTGATCGGCGAAGTGCTCGACCAGCTCATAGGGAACCTCGCGGTTGCAGGCGATGATGCCGCCAAAGGCGCTCTTGGGATCGCAGGCAAACGCGCGGTCGTAGGCGGCCGTGATGTCCTCGGCCGCGGCGGAGCCGCAGGGGTTCTGATGCTTGAGGATCACGCAGGCAGGCTCGTCGAACTCGCGGACCAGGTTCCAAGCGGCGTCGGCATCCAGATAGTTGTTGTAGCTGAGCGGCTTGCCCTGGATCTGCTCGGAGCCAACGAGCGGGAACTGCGAGCTCGCGGTGTTCTCGCAGCCCTCGGCAAAGCGATAGACCGTAGCCTTCTGCTGAGGATTCTCGCCATAGCGCAGGTCGTCGACCTTCTCCAGCGAGATCTCAAGCTTGGCAGAAGTGTCCGCCACGTCGCTTGCCTGGGCGGCAAGCCAACGGGAGATAGCCGTGTCGTAGGCGGCGGTGGTCTGGTAGCCCTTCACCTGCAGGCGACGACGAGTGGAAAGCGTGGTGCAGCCACCGGTCTCGTGCATCTCGGCCAGGACGGCATCATAGTCGGCCGGGTCGGAGATGACGGTAACGCTCGCGGCGTTCTTAGCGGCGGAGCGCAGCATGGAGGGGCCACCGATGTCGATGTGCTCGATGGCGTCCGCGAAGGTGACCTCGGGGTTGGCGACGGTTTTCTCGAACTCGTACAGGTTGACGACGACCAGGTCGATCAGCTTAATGCCATGCTGAGCGGCCTCCTGCATGTGCTGCTCGGAATCGCGGCGGGCCAGCAGCGCGCCGTGAACCTTGGGGTGCAGGGTCTTAACGCGGCCGTCCATCATCTCGGGATAGCCCGTGAACTCCTCGATGGGGGTTACGGGAACGCCCGCGTCCTCAATGGCACGAGCCGTGCCGCCCGTAGAGATGATCTCGACGCCAAAGTCATCGACCAGCGTCCGTGCGAAATCGACGACGCCCGTCTTATCGGTAACCGAGATCAACGCGCGTGCGATCTTCACATCAGATCCCATGCAGTCCTCCTGTCTGGTACGCCGCCGTGCTCTGTGAGTCGGTGATACGTCGATCTGCAGCGCTCGCGCAGCGGCATTGAAAATACTGATTCAATGTAGCGCATCGAGCGCATCGATGCACCCCGCAACGGGCGCATGTGCAGAAAAAGTTTGTGAGCGGAGGGGATGGGCACGGCACTGGGCACGGTGAGTTCATGGAACACAGGGGCACCATAATTTGATGCCAATGGCGTGGTAGAACTGTGCTCGATATGCATCCGCAAAAGAAAGAGGCACCATGGTCTCGCGGGTTCTCTACCGACCGTTTGATACCGAAGACTTCGACGCCATCGCGCTGATTCTGCAACAGCTTTGGCATAACAATTCGGATAACGATGAGTACAACCGCCTTGAGGCCGCGTGCGACCTCGCCTATTGCCTTTCGTCATCGACGTTTTCGCAGGTTGCGGTGATTGACGGCGAGGCGCGCGGCATTGCACTTGCACGCGCAGGACAGAACTCCGGCGTCACTATCAACGAGCATTGGATGGATACCGAACGCGCGTTGCTGTCGCAGATGCGTGAGCTGGAGCCTGATGCCTGCGCCGAATATCTCTCGTTTGTGCGCGCAACCATCCGAACCAACAACCGCCTGCTCGAGAGCAGTCCGTTGCCGCACGACAACGAGGTCACGCTGCTTGCCGTGGATCGCGATGTCCATGGCCTGGGCGTTGGCACGGTTCTGCTCGATGCCGCGGTCTCGCACCTGTCCTCGCTTGGAGCGACGAGGGCGCACCTGTACACCGACTCCAACTGCTCGTGGAAGTTCTACGAGCTGCACGGCTTTAAGCGCACGGCCACGCACCGCGCCAACCGCGAAGAGCGCCGCCACGACATGCCGCGCGAAAGCTTTCTCTACGAACTCGACCTAACAGCCTAGGCCCAGCAGCCATACCTAGTCATTTAGGAACGTCCCCAGTGACTAGTCGTTGGGGACAGTCTTCGTAGGTAGCGCATAAAAAAGAGAATGGGCTTCCCCCGACGGCTGTCGAGAAAAGCCCATCCCGTAATTTAGGACCGTTAGAACGTTCCGCCGCCGCCTCCGCCGACGCCGCCGCCTCCGCCGCCCGAGAAGCCGCCACCACCGCCGCCGCTCGAGCTATCGGAACTCGAAGCCAGCTCGCGGATGCTCTCGTGATACACATCGTTAAACGAATCGAGCGGCGACTCGGTACCGTAATGATGGTAGTACCACCAGTAGCAGGGGTAATTGTCGTAGAAGCCGTCGGCCTCGCGCACCTCGGGCGGCACGGCCTCGGCAAGCTGACGCAGCACTTCCTTGGAAACACCCAGCGCCGCACCCATCACCAGAAGTTTATTCCACAGCACCAGATCGCCGGGGACGGCTTCCTTTAGACGCGTGAAGTCCTCAAGCCAATGCTTAAGCGCCTTGCAGCGAGCCGCCACCTCGGCGCCCTCCGGCGTAAAGCGGCGGAACGTAAGGCCCACGCCAATACCTACCAGCACAATCGGCACCGAGATAACCGCGGCGATAATGTTCGCCTGTGCGCCGTCGGTAAAGAAGATGGATCCCACGGGAACAAAGGCGATCAGAATACCAAGAACCAGGCAAAACACCATTGCGACAATGCCGTCCGAGGCAACGTACTCGCTATCGGCCAGCTTGCCCTTAACGGTGTTCTGATAGTCCTCGAGCTTGTCGCCCACGGGCGTAGCGTGCTGCTTGACGTAGTGCTGCAGCTCGTCAAACGTACGCGAGCGATCGCCGTTCTCGTCGGGCTTAGCACCGGCAAAGAAGACCTTGAGCACCATGTGGTCAATACCCTTGGCCGACTTCCAGCCCGCATCACTCACCGTCACGCGATACGTCTGCTCCTCTTTCTCGCGCCCCAGCAGACCCTTCTTGGCCTTGGTCACGGTCGCCTGCTCCAGCTTGATCACACGGTCGTCGGTGAGCTTCATGAGCGTGGCGATATATGCCTGATCGGGCACCTCGTTCCAGCTCATGAGGGCCGAAAGCACGGCGGGATGGTCGGCCGAAGGCACATCGCGGAAATATTCGTCCTGGAAAAGCGGCTTGGGCTTGCGGCGGCGCAGCTTGAGCACAACGATTGTGCCGGTAAAGGCCACCGCCGCGACAACACTTAGCACGGCAAGCACGTTGGCAATCATGCGAGCGTGAGCGCGGCGGGCGTTAGCTTCGTCGGCCCATGCCTTCTCCTCGCTCAGGATTGTCGGCATGCGCTCCTCGCTCGAAGCGGAAAGCTGCGGTACCCAATCGCTGGGGAAGGCGATGCGCGCCTCGGCGAATTCGCCCTGATGCACGCAGGGGATGGTGTAGGTGACCATGGGCTCGTCCTCATCGAGCGATACGTCGCCCGTCAGCGGGCCGTGGCCCCATGCGCGGAAGTTATCGCCCTTGACGGCCGCCGTCCCGGCGGCGGCATTTGCAAAGTACACTTCCATCTCGACATCATCGGAATCCGCGGACCAGCCGTCGCCCACAAACTTCCAGTAGAGCTCGGCGGTATCGGCCCAGTTCATGACCGCACCGGTCATGGTGTAGCTCACGTAATAGATCGCGCTGTCGCCGCTCTCGTGGGGGCTGAACACCTTGATTCTTACGCCGCCGTCGGACTGCTCAACCGTGTAAACGCCGTCGTCGCCTTTGTTTGCGCTGTCGACCTTGTTAAACGCGGTGTCGTCTTCCTCGACGCTCAGCACATCGACGCCCGCCGCGCCGCCCTGCTGGTTGGTGCCTGTATTGATCTCCCAAAACACGCCGTTGATATCGTCATCGAAATCAAACTGGCGTCCCTCGACAACGGTCAGCGAACCATCGGCCTCAACCGTGGCGCCGATATAGGTTTGGGTCATGGAGTAGCCGTCGGCGTGCGCGACGACAGGCAGCAGCAGCAACGCAAGCGCGACGAGCACGCAGACGGAAGCGAATCGCGCAAACAGGCAGCGCTGCCGACAAGTATTGGCAACGGGGGCGTTCATAGGCACATCCTTTGTCTGTAAAACCAACATCGCCATTGTCCCACGTTTGCGGGCACACATGACGAATATCTGGGCCAACGGAACGTCAAATGGGACAAAAGTCCCACCCGAGCCTGGCACTTAGGGACGTTCCTTATCTGCCGACAGTTTGGGACACTCTTTGGTACGGCCTGCGCCAGCAATAGATACCATTTCACAGCTCTGTCACAGGTGTAGCGGCTTTGTGTTGCCGCGGCACGCGCTGATTGAGCCGCCAGCCGAGGGGCATAAAGCAGTCGAGCGAAAACGGTTTGCCCCTTTGCCGTTCGCTCGAGGATCATGTCCCCCTTTTCCGCGGAAACCCCGGCAGTTGCGAAGAGCTGCCGGGGTTTCTGTCGTCTAAGGTGCCGAGTTGATGGACAGGAATCAAAACCGAGTCTGCAGCCCGCCATACGCAATGCGGGGCCTCGACAACTTGTGGACCACAGCGACGCCTTCCCCACCGCGCCCCGCGCTATACTCGTCCGCATGGATATCAAAGCACGCAACATAGCAACGCCCGTCGCGGACGCGCCAACGACGCAGCCCGTCTCCGTTCCCGCGCCCGTCGCGGGGCGCTTTGCCCCGTCACCATCGGGCCGCATGCACCTGGGCAACGTGTTCAGCTGCCTGTGCTCGTGGCTTTCGGCCCGCAGCCAGGGCGGCAGCATCGTGCTGCGCATCGAGGACCTGGACGATCGCTGCAAGCGCCCGGAACTTGCCGCTCAACTGATTGACGACCTAGCCTGGCTGGGACTCGAGTGGGACGAAGGCCCCTACTACCAGCACGATCGCCTCGACCTGTACGAGAGTGCCTTGCGCCGGCTGCGAGACGCCGGCCTCACCTACCCCTGCTTTTGCACGCGCGCCGAACTCCATGCCGCGAGCGCGCCGCACGCCAGCGACGGCACGCCCATCTACCGCGGCGCCTGCCGAGGCCTTTCTGCCGAGGAGGTTACCCGCCGCAGTGCCCTGCGCGCTCCGGCCACGCGCCTGCGCGTGCCCGCCGTCGACGACCTCGCGGGCGACGTGATCGAATTCGTGGATCGCACGTATGGTGCCCAATGCGAAGCACTCGCCACCGAGTGCGGCGACTTTTTGGTGCGCCGCAGTGACGGCGTGTTTGCCTACCAGCTGGCCGTGGTGGTCGACGACGCCGCCATGGGCGTCACCGAGGTCGTGCGCGGATGCGATCTGCTGGGCTCCACGCCCCGCCAAATCTACCTGCAGCGTCTGCTGGGACTGCCCACACCGCACTACTCACATATTCCGCTGCTCATGTCACCGGACGGCCGCCGCCTTTCCAAACGCGATCGCGATCTGGACCTGGGCGAGCTCCGCACCCGCTTTGGCACACCCGAGGCACTGCTAGGCTGGCTCGCCGGGCAAACAGGCATCGCGCCGGACACCACGCCGCGCTCTGCCGAGCAGCTGGTCGAGCACTTTAGCTGGGACGTCATCCGCGCGCACAGGGAGAACATCACCGTAACGGCCGAGTAGCCAAACGCCCCGCCCCTACGCAATGTCCCAGGGTTGGAGTTCGTCACCCAGGTGGATGATGCAGTCGTAGAGTACGGTGTGGCGCTCGGCCGGATTGGCATCGCGATGAAAATGCCCGTAGTACCAGCGCTTGTAGTCCAAACGATCTTCCAACTCGTCAAAAAAAGCCGTGAGCCGATCGACATCGGGTCGGGTCCAGCCGGGCGCCGGATAGAGCGTGGGCGAAAGCAAGCGCGTGGAGCAGGTATGGGTGATCACGTAGTCGACCTTCCAGTCCACACTATCGAGCTTTGCCCGCGCCTCCTCAAAGTTGCGCTCGTCCGGCAGCTCCTGCGGCCACCAGCTGGAATACGGAATGCGGTATTCCTTATCCACGCTCGTGGCACCGCCCATGGTAAAGATCGTTGAGCCATCGAGCTCAAAAACCTCGCCACGCGTCAGACGCCGTATGGGCGAGGTATCCGACAGGCGCTGCGTCAGCCCGCCGTGCCACAACTCCATGGGTCGCTCCGCCCAGTGATCGAAACGCTCGTGGTTGCCGTCGACGAACAACACGGTATAGGGACGCGATTCCAGCCAGGCGATATCGGCGCACTCCTCGGCAGAGAAATCCCAGGGAAAGCCAAAGTCGCCCGCAACAATCAGATAGTCGTCACTCGTCAGACTATCCCCAAGATCCCAGTCGCGCAGCTTTTGCATGTCGACGCCACCGTGAATGTCGCCCGTCACATAGACCGTCATCGGATCACCACTTCCCTCTTATAGGTTTCGAGATCGTGCTCGATCTGCTCGTTGCCCGTGGCGTTGACCCACCACGGCCACTTGACGCAGCTCACCGGCTCGTCTACCTGCACAAACCACGACTTGAGCTCCACCAGGCTCACGGGGGCGTAGCCGTTAGCGTCCACGCCCGCGTCATAGCGCAGCAGCCCCTGTCTGAGGTTGAACTTGTTGTACGCGTCGCCGCAGCTGTGGATATGCCCGTGCAAATGCCAGCTACCGTGCGACATGCCCTGCCAGTCGACCATGGGATAGTGGCTCAGCACGATTTTTTGGCGGTCAATCTTGAGCACGCAAATGGGCGGCTCGACGATAAAAGCATCCGCTACGGCAGGCTGCGTCCAGTCTTTGTCGTGGTTGCCGGGCAGTAGGTGGACGCGCTTGCAGACAATGCTTTTACGCAGCTCGTAGGCGTCTTGGACCGTCATCTTAAAGCTGAAGTCGCCCAAGATGTAGAGCTCGTCATCCGCAGCGACCTTGCTGTTAATGTTAACGACCATGGCGTCGTTCATCTGCGCAACAGTCGACCACGGTCTATCGCTAAGCCGTAGCATGTTCTCGTGCCCAAAGTGAGTATCGCTGGTAAACCAGATCACGGGGACCTCCTGTTGCTGCGGGGTATCCATCCCTTAGGGCTTACCCTTCATTCTTCCATCCAAACGGGTCAAGCAACCAAAAAATCAGATCGAGCACGCCGCCAGTTATCATGGCGCCGGCAAGGGCCATGCAAACGTGCAGAGAGCTGACACTTCGGAGCACGTCGAACGGCCCCAGAACAGTCAGCAGCGCGACCACTGCGCCGGCAAGGCACAACGCGAGGCACGGCCCCGCGTCCTTGACGCACTTCTTTGCGAGATGCTTGGTGTTATCGCTCATTGGTATCGAACTCCTTAGAGGATCGTTGTTTGGGTACATGCCGCCGCGGCAGAGCAGGGCGGCAGGGTAAGTGTCCCATGCCGTGCGGACACGTTTTTAAACCCATGTATCCGCAGGGACCCATGTCCTTGCAGAACACCCCCGAAGAATCGTCTAAGCCGCTGGCGGGCAACATACTGAACAGGGGGTCTTTCCTCGTTTGAGCGCGGTCGCCAGTGGCACGCTTGTTCTAATGGCATTTTGAGGAAGGTTTTTGCATCCCCCAGAACGGTGATAAATCTTGCCGTTCTTGATGACGATCACCTTGGTTTTTGAAGCAGCCACGCTGCGGGACTTGATGGGCGCATCCGCCTTTTGACGAGCCGGTGCCGTTTTCCGAGGCCAGCCTCTCGGAAAATCAGAATCGCAGAATCGATTGATGTAGCTGTCGAAACATCCATCGAACAGCAGCCCCGTTGCCAAGCCCGCCATGAACCCACAGGCAATCGCGGCCTCTCCTCTAATTTGCATATGTCCCTCCTTAATTAATCTTGAAGATAAAAGCGGCGCGCGCCGCAGGACCCATGCCCTTGCGGCGCGCGCCGAAAATGATCCGCTTTCCTCCGTCCCTAACGGATCAGCTGGCGGCGCTTGTCGGACAGGAAGACGCCGGCGGCAACCAGGACCGTGCCTCCAATTACGAACGTCTCGCCCAGCAGGTTGGACACGTCGCCCGTGGCGGGCATCGTCGTCTGCTGCGTGGTGGCCTCGGACGCCGAGGTCATGTGCTTGGCCTGGTACGCCACCTGCGTCGCAGGCTGAGTCTGCTCGCCATTCCCGCGCTCGGCGGCCTCTTGGCGAGCGATCTCGGCGTTGAGCTCGACAATAGCCTGGTCGAGCTCGGCCTTGGCGGCGGTATAGTTGGCAAGCGCCTCCAAGTAGGCAGGTGCCACAGCATCCGTCGCAGCAACGGCAGCGTCGAGCTCAATCTTGGCAGCTGCGGCGCGCTCGGCGGCATCGTGGGCTGCAGCGATCTTAGCGTTGAGCGCCTCATCCGCATCGTTGGCACGGCCGCTAGCGATGGCGTCGGCAAGGTTGATCCTGCGCAGGCGGGCAACCGCGGCGGCAGAAGCATCGCGATCAGCGGTCGCATCCGTTACGGCGTCGTCCGCCGCAGTCACGCCAGACTCGGCATCGGTCTTCGCCGAAGCCGCTGCCTCAACAGCAGCATCGGCAGCGGCCTTGTCCTCCGTCGCCTGAGCAAGCGCCGCGGCGGCATCATGTAGCTGAGCCGCACGAGCAGCAGCCGCGACGGATGCGGCCTGAGCCGCGGTCACAGCCGTGCCGGCACCGCTCGCAGCAGCCTGGGCGGCAACAAGCTCGGCCTGGGCAGCAGCGACGTCGGCATCTGCCTGGCCTGCCGCACCCTGCGCGGCATTCACTGCAGCCTGCGCGTCAGCCTGAACGGCACGCGCCCCCTCGAGCACCGCCGAGGCCGCATCAAATGCACGCTGAGCAGCGGCAACGTCGGCAGAGTACGCAGCCAGCTCGTCCTGGGCGGCAGCAAGCGCGCTCTCCTTGTCGCCAACGCCGGCGCGAGCGGCATCCAGCGCACGCCGGGCAGCGGCAGCCTTGCCCTTGGCGACATCGAGTTCATCAGACTTGGCAGTCACGACACTCTGCGCCGCGGTAACCGCAGCGCTGGCAGCGTCCACGTCGGCGCGGGCATCAGCCACGGCACGCGCAGCGGCCTCAGCCGCGGCCTGCTTCTCCCCCACGGCAGCCTGGGCATCCGAGGCCCCAGCGGCAGCAGCGTCAACATCGGCGGCAGCAGCATCGACTTGAGCCTGCCTTGCAGCGGCGGCCTGCGACGCGGCGCTCACCTTGCCGCCAGCCTGCGCAGCCGCGCCCTGAGCGGCAGAAAGCTCCTGACGAGCCGCGTCCACGCCCTGCCCAGGATTTGCCAACGAGTCACACCACGCATTAAGCGCAGCCTCGTATTCGGCAACCGTCATCGGATTGGCGGCATTCGTGTACCATCCTCCAGACATAGAGAACGTCTGCGCCTGCGTAAGCCAACGGTTCATCGTCCCGCGCGTGCAAACCCCCATACCCGTTACGGTGTAATCGGGATCGATCACATTCATGTAGTGACCGACTGTATGCACGCTCCCGCCATGCGCAGCCACGTAGCGATCGATTTCGTCGCCATGCTGCTCGTAGAAATCAAAAGCAGCCTTTCCCGTAAGGCCCGTCGCTCCCAGCGTAGCCGCAGCGCGGTCAAAGACGGCCTTCTCCTGATCGACCCACTGGATGAACGGGTCGCTTCCGTAGTTCCACGCCACGTTTTCGCCCACGTTGAACTGCATGGCGTGCGCAGTCTTGGTATCGGAGAAATTCGCATCGGCAATCGCGGTCGCCATCATGGCATACGTCACCTTGAGCTCACCCAGGCCAACGCTCGCACGATACTTGTTGCACGCCTTGAGCCACACAATCGCTTGCTTCATGTTGGTCAGACTCGTCGCGTCAACCTCCTCGCCCACCTTGGTGAGGCTGGCATATTTGCAGTTGAGAATCAGGTCCGCCGCATCGTCGGCACCCACGCTCTTAAAGAACGCAATGGCGCCCTGGCGGTAGTTTTCCGCCGAGGCGTTCGCCGTAGCCTGAGCGGCGTCGAGCTTGGCCTGCGCTTGAGCTACAGCCTGATCGGCCTGCTGCTTTTGAGCCTTTGCCTGGTCGAGCGCCTTGTCGGCAGCGTTCTTCTCGTCCTTAGCGGCCGAGAGCTTGGCCTGAGCGTCGGCCAGCGCCGCAAGCGCATTGGCATGCTCGGCCTTAGCCTGATCGACGGCGGCGTCTGCCGCGGTCGCAGCAGCCGTGGCAGCGTCCAACTTGGACTGCGCGTCAGCCGCAGCCTGCTGCTGGACGGCGAGCGCCTGCTGAGCAGCCTGCACCTCACCCTCGGCAGTGGTCACTTCCTGCGAGGCAGCAGCGAGTTCGCCCTCGCGCTGCGCCTGGACCGACTTGGCGGCGTCCAGCGCGGCAGCGGCGGCGTCCACCTTGGCCTTGGCAGCCTCGTACTCCGGGCCCGCGGCACCCTGCTCGGCACGGTCGAGATCGGCCTTGGCGGCGTCATAGCTCGCCTGAGCGGCATTCACATCCTTATCGGCCGCATCCTTTGCCTGCTGAGCTGCCGAAAGCTTGCCTTGCGCGTCCTGCTGTTTGGCCGCGGCGGCATCAACGCCAGCCTGGGCATTCGAAAGCCTGACCTGCGCGTCGGCGGCCTGCTGCTTTGCCTGCTCCAGCTCGCTCGCGGCCTGCTCGGCAGCGGCCTGAGCCGCGGCAACAGCCTCGGGCGTGGCATCGGCAGCAGCGGCCTGCGCGGACTTGAGCGCAGCCTGGGCATCGTCGGCGGTCTTCTGGGCAGCGGTCAGGGCTTCACCCTTGTCCGTCAGATCCCTCTTTGCGGCATCGAGTGCAGCTTGAGCGTCCTCGAGCGCCTTCACGTCCGCATCGGCCTTGTCCTGCGCGGCACCCATCTGCTGCTCCAGCTCGGCCGAAGCTGCAGAAGCGGCAGCGTCGCTTGTGCCACGGGCCGCATCGTAGGCGCTCTGAGCCTGCTGCTGGTTGGCAGCGGCGGCGTCGTAAGGAGCGGCGGCCGCATCCAAATCGGCCTTGGCAGCAGCGGCCTTAGCGCGAGCCGCATCGACCGCAGCCTGCAGGTTGGCGACCTTCTGCACCGCTGACACCGTGCCCGCGCCAGCGCTAGCAGCAGCCGCGCTCGTCAACGGAGACAGCACCGCAGCCGGCTTCGCAGTAGCGTCGGCACCGTTCGCACCCTGCGCCACCGCAGTCAGCGGAGACAGCAGCGACCCGCCCGTCATGGAGATCGTTGCCGCAGCAACTGTCGCCATACGCCCGGCGGCCTTCGCCTTACCCGCAGCGCCGCCATTGATGTTCTTGTTCACGTTCTTGCTCATTGCCGATTCCTTCCCACGATGAGCTGATGTTTGACACATAATCGATCCAATATGCCCCGCTAAAAAGAGGTGATAACGGGGTAATTAAATCGGAGGAGTTGGAGACAAGCCCACATCCATCAGCGGATGCCGAGCTCATACTCCCGCTCGCGCTCAATATCATTCAGGTACTCATAATCTTCGGAGCTAAGCTCTAGATCATCTTGAGCGAACATGTAGTTCTCGGCCTTAGAACCAATACTGCAACCGTAGATGGTATTGAGATCGATATGGTCGGTATTGTCGTTGTAAAGGGGGAAAATTCTGCTGGTCATGCTCAAGTACCTCTCAACATAAACTGAAAACTCGTTTGCTTGGTCTCTTTTTGAGACCCCATCTGATGTGCTATGGCTGCAGTATATGTTCTCCCCTTTTACAATGCAAGCGTAATTTCAAAAAGTTCTAGGAGCGATAATTGCGCAACACCATCACTTGTCGCCACCGCCATCCTCTACCGCGCCCTCACGCGCAGCGCACTCGTTGAGATACTTGACCGGAATCGGCCACACGGACGGAGCCTTATAGCGCGAAAGGCCTATGTTGGCCAGCTGAACCAACAACTCAGACAAATCATCGCCGTCGAGTACCTCAATCGAACGCACGTGAATCGCAGTCGCCATATCCTCCTGGGTGCCGTTGTTGACGCCCACAAAATAGCAAGTCTTGCCCGCACGCTCGAACGTTCCAATGCCGTAATAAGGCGAGTTGTAGCTCTCGAAAATCTCTTTCTTACGCCCTGCTTTGCCTGTGAGCTGATGCTCACCCACCAGGGCCATAAAGTTATTGGAAAACGTCGTCAGTCCCGTATCCCGCACGCGCGCAAGCATAGACTGCCCGTCCGCATGCACGTCAAAGACATAGGCGCCCTTATCGAGTTTGCCGTCCGCGGTCAGCAGATCGAGCTCCATCTCGTCCTCGGGACCATCCTCTGCCGAATGTGAGGCATAGCGCATGCCCCCATCCGCGCCAATCGCCAACGTAGCGATACGCGAATCCAGCTCAATCTTGTCCTTTGTTTTATGCGGCACATCGACCAAGCCACACACCGTCACCGACTCAATATCCAAAGCATCAAGATCAAACGCCGTCACCCGCTCGTCGACAACATCCTGCTTTACCAGCAGTTCTTTGAGCATGGCGCCCAGGATCGCCTCTTGCGCATTGCGATCCTTTTGCTTTGGCGCCACCTTAAACAGTGGCTCGCACACATCCGGTGTCACGTGCTGTTCCACCACGCCAGCATGTAAGGCATAGCCGTCGTCCTCAGCAACCTCATTGGGCACAACGACAAGGTTCAGCGCCCGCGAATCCACGGCCCTTCCGCCATACGTTGCGCGAACGCCCCACGAGGAATCGTTAAGTCGATCGGCCAGCTGGCGCGCCACTTCGGCAAGCCCATTGCGCGCAAACGACACCACGATTCGCTGCCCCGCCATGCGCTCCGCAACCACGCGCGCGTACTCATCACCCTTGAGCACCTCGTAGAAACTCTTACGCGGGTATTCCATGAGCGTCACCCGGGCGAAGTCGCTGTAACGGCGTTCGAGAATCTGCAGCTCTCGATACAAAATGCCCTTCTTGGTATAGGCGACCTTGTCCGCCTGGGCCGAGAACGTCAGATCACGGCGCTTGGACGGCTTGTCGCCCTTGGCTCGGCGCGGGATGTACTCGTCTTTTTGTTCGTGGGCAAGCACCATCGTCGCCACGGGCGATAGCCTGTAGCCCACTTGGCTCTTAATCTTTTCGAGCTCTTTCTCGTCACCTTGTGCCCTGCCAATAAGCACACGGCGCTTGGTAAACGTCCGAATCTTAAGATCAAAGGTGCAATCCTCATCGATAACGATTTCAACCGTTTCGATCTTGGCAGGTCCCCTTCCGTCGCTTTCGACAGCATCGCGGCGGGCACCCTTGGCGCTAATGACATACAGGTGCCCGGTGTCATTGGGAACTTCGTCCTCAATCCCCTCAAACTGAGAGCAGGAGTTGAACAGCAAGCGGAGCGCAACGTAATCGTCCAACTCGTTCCAATTAGTTTTAATCGGAACTATCTGCTCCTGATAAAGCGAGGCATTAAGGTCGCCCGTCTGCACGCCCGCTTTGACCATCAGAAAGACGCGGTTGTCTGCAAGCTGCGTGAGCGCGACGACCTTGCCCGTCTGGCACACATCGGCCATAAAGTTCGCCACGGCATGCTTGCCCGCATCGCCGACGTTGCACCAAAAGACCGAGTAGCGCTCCTCGGCAGCAGCGGCATCGAGCTGCAACACGAGCTCTGATACGGCGATGTCTCCCAAACCGCACGGCTGGTTATGCTTCGATTGCACGGCCGATCGCCTCCATCATCTCCAAATTGATTGCACCGTCGGCGGCCATATAAGGAACGGAGAACACAGTCCCCTCAGCATCGAGTGCCTTGGGCACGCACTCAAGCGCTGCCTCATCAGCCAAAACGTTGACGATTAGCAGGCGTTTCGCCCCAACCTTTTGAGCCTTCGCCCTAAAGCGCTCGGCATCCGACGCCTCGCGACCGTCGCGAACATAAGCGATATAGGCACCGATGCGATAGTGCTTAAAATCGATCCATACCCCGGTCGTGTTGCCAGCAGCATCGAGCACCTCAAAGTCGCCACCTGTCTCGGCGTGTGCCGCATCGCCACGCGTAAGCGAATAGCGGCCGTCGTAATATGCCTCAAAGATTGCCCTTCCGGCAGATTCTCCCAGCTCACCCAGGTAGACCGCCTGGAACATATAGGGCGTCATGTGCGCCGTCGCCGCCGGCTGCAGCGTTGTGGGCACCCCGTCGCTCGACCAACGCTCACGCACTTCGCGAATTGACAGCAGCTCGGGTACGCGCGCCGCCGCCTGGCTCACCTGGCGAACCGTCGCGCCCTTTAAGCCCTCCTTGCAGTGGCAACGATCCTCCAGACGAGCAGCAATCTGCTCGACGGGCTCACCATCGTAGCTAGGGAATTCAAAGTGCGGCACCTTGCATGCCCCGCCTTCTGCATAGGCATAGCCATTTGCAGCATGCGACATGCGCAGCGCGGTACTCCGGCGCTCTGGGTATTGCGCGAGATCTTCCCACGGCAGGCAAAAATGATGCAGGTAAAAGTCGCGCTCGCCATCAAAAGCAGTGAGATCTTCGTCCCCGGCGTTTAGCGAGGTAACTTTCCACGCCAGCTTTTCGTGCTTTTGCTTGGCAAGGTTGTTCCTAAAGGCGGCAAGGTTCTGCTGCTTAACGGCAGCGTGTTCCTTGTTGTCCGTCATATGGTTGTTGGCAGCGGCGCAGGCACCAACCACCTGCTCAAGCTCGTAGCCCATCGGCAAATCATGCAAGAACGAAAAGTTGCAATCGTTCGCAATCTCGCGGTCGAGCAGCACCTGCACGCAAGGCATCTTTACACTCGTGCGCATCAGGCGACCCACAGCCTGTGCCACAATGCGAGCGCCTTCGACCTGATAAGAGAGGGTGTCGCGCACCGGCAGGCTCTTATTAACGCCAGATAGAAGCATCCGTACGTTCCGGCGCTTTTGAGTAAACGGAACCTCGCCGCGCGCTACCAGTTCCTCCTGCTCCACCACGCCAAGTAGCGCCTGCTGGACAAACTTATTTGAGTTGATCTCCACTCCCCAGGTCAAACGACTTGTGGGCGACTCGATATATAAGAAATCAAGATCCATCTTGGGGCGACGGTCGGCATTTTCAAAGCCGCAATCGACCTGATGAACCATGTCGCACAGATTCTCCGGCACCTTGTATTTGAGATTCTTGGAAAAGCCACCGGCCGAAAGATTGATAAACATCAGGGTCGGCTGGCCCAGCTCGAGACGTTTTTGAGCGCCACGCCAACCTGCATCCCATTCCGCAGCGTTAAAGCACGGCACCATGTCCTTGGCGGCCTCAAGCGATTTCTCGTACGACATCTCGGGGCACTTGATGTTTCTAATCACCAGCTCCGCGACAATCTCGCGCGCAAGATCCAGCGCCAGACTATTGAATTCGCCATGGTTTCCCATGTGGCGCGTGGTAAAAACGGCTCCCGCCCGTTGCTCGTTACGCGCCACACCACGGGCCCAAGTACTCACGGCAACAAGCGTCTTGCTCAGGCGCTTCAGCTCAAACTCGATGCTCTTGGCGTCGCTCACGCCCACCCTGTCAGCAATCTTTAAGCGCAAGCGCACCGCAAGTCCCTCACTCACGCCAATCCCGTCAAAGAACCGCATCGCGCGCTCGTACACCTCGTCGGGCGACACAATGATGCCGCCAAAGGCGCCGCCTGCCAGCGCGACCATGCCGGCAATTTCCTTGGACTCATCCACCCAGGCAATATCGACGTCGTACTCCTTCGCAGCCTGTTTGTTAAACAGCTTAGTCTGTCGCACGATTTCCTGGTTGAGCTCGCCAATCCAAGCGTCCTTGCGAACCACGCCATGAACCTCGTCAAGGTAATCGAGGTTGAAGTTTTTGACGGTCGGCGCACTCCATGTTGCGCTCATGCACACGCAAGGCGCTTTGGCGGCAATGGAGGCAAGGTAGGCCTCGGGCATGCGCTCAATGCCGTGGCTGGTTAGGTACGTGGTAAACATGTGCTCGATGGTGGTTTCCATCACTAGATAATCGACACCACGCGCATACATCGAGTCGTCGGCGGCATCGATCTCGTCATTCTTACGATCTTTAAAGAACAGCGCCAGCATCAACGAATCCCAAAAATACTTCTCGCTGGTCTGGTTGTTCCTAATGCCCAGGGCATCGATGATGTTCTTGCGCGAAAGGTCGTCCTTGTACGAAATGCTGCCGTAGTACAGCTTGTCCATAAGCGTGGCGCAACGGGCGAGATGACCCACCACCATCCTGACCAGACCGCGTGCACGACGCACCGCCTTGCTGACGGTTTGCTGCCCACTCCCTCCGCGAGTGATAATCATATTGCGAGTACCGCCCTCATTGAGTTTGAAGCGCAACGGATTCGCCGAGTTGTCGCCCACCGAAATATCGTCGCTGCCAAACAGATGTCGACCGGAGAGCTGCTCTTCTTTCGCCTCGTCAGACAGCGCAAAAGGCGGACGCAGTTTCATGTCCTTAATACAAGAGGCGAGTGCCTTTTGAATTTTCTTGGCATCCTTGGCGATTTCTTCGGCATCTTCCTCTACGCTCGCCCGCGAAACCCTGTTCCTCTCGGCGTTTGACCCTTTGTGATCGCCCGACGTGGAAGCGTGCGTATAGACCGCCATCCATTGATCTCGATTCCCCAGTAGCAAGGGGTCCACCACACCGCCGTTAAAATGACGATCGAGGATACGCAATACTTCGTCCGGTTGAAACGTCACGGGATCGTCTGTCAGCGTCGACAGTATGTCGGCCTTCATGTGGTCGATTTCATCAAAGATAAACAGGCCCTTCTCGGCAGCCATTGCGTTAAAGAGCACAACGCCTGCACCGGTCACTGTATCGATCCTATTGATGAGCTTTTGCGGCGTCAGGGCAATCACATGCGGTATGCTCTCGTCATTGAGCAGGGCAGACGGCCAAATCTGGGGGATCACCTCCATGCCGCGCGTGATGTTTTTGAGCTCGTGGCTCACAGCCCAACGCAAGCTCGCATCCGCCGACGATAGCTTGTCGCGAAGGGCGGGGGTCAAACGGTCTGCAACACCTCCCAGACGATTTCGAGTGTCAAGGATGCCCAAAAGGTCATCGGCGATCTCCATCGCGTTGCCCCACGCTCGCTTAATGATGCGATGAGAGCTCTCGTCGTCCGCCTCGATGGGACACGGAATGTCGCGCACGCCCACGGCGCCCTTACCGCGCGTAGTCTCAATCCAATGCAGGATGTTATCGCCCGCACGCGGAAGATCGAACACCATGCGCTGCGCGGCATCGCCATCCATGCCCTGTTCAACCAGCAATTTGCGCACGCTCGCAACGTAGTTGTCGCGGTTGTCCTTACCCGGCACCACAAACACCAGGTAACGACGGCCCGGGCACTTGTTAAAACAGCCCGAATCGTCCCAGCCACCGGCGATGAGGTCGGCTGTGACCTGCTCGGCCGTATAGTTTTTACCCGAGCCCGTCGTGGCGCCCAAAAAGTACAGGCCATTGTTGCCCTGATCCTTGGGGGCAAACAGCGCACGCTCAAAAAACTCGCGCATCGCCTTTTGACGTGCAAGATAGGGAGCGAGCTCCTTGTCGTCCGCAGACGACGGATTCGATTGGCAGTTGAGATCCCACATAGCCATGGTCAAACCTCCGATTTAGTTGTTACACGTGTTTGATACCATCCCGTGCGGACAAAACTCGCGCTGGGCGGTCAAGGCGGCGGCGTCCATGCCGCTTGAGAGAAGAAAGAAAGGAAAGAGGAGCAGTCAGCGACTACTCGCACGAAGCGAGCAGTTTCTTAAGATCGCACTCCAACGCCTCGCGCTCTTTGGCATCGATCACTGCAAGGGCGACACGCATCAGGGATGCATCGGCGGCAGACTCCTGAACCTGGTCGGGGCGCTTGCTAAAGCTTTTCCCGGCAGCCTTCCGATCGGTCGCGCCGTTCAGTGCGGTGGCTAAAGATTGTCATCGGACTTTGCGCTGGCTTTGGCCGCCTCTTCGCCCGCGATCAGGTCCTTAACCGTTATATACGCACTGTACGTAGCATCCTCGATCTTTTCCAAAACATCATCAGGGTCGCAAGTGCCCCAAGTTTCTTCGAGGACTCGAGCCAATCCCCAAGCAGCGCTGAGCAGGACGTCAACGTCCTTTAGATCTAAATGATCGACCGTAAAGGGATAGTCCGCGCACTCCAGTAGATACGTGTCAACTGCGCCAATTGCCTCAGCCACGTATGGCTCAAGATCGCAATGGGGTTGGAGGGCGCACAGCGCCTTGTGCGGATCGGTCGGCTCGATCCAATACAGCGTTGTCGCATCCTCGCATTTCTCGAGCGGATAACGCTCAACCGCCTTCTCCCAACTTTCATACCAAGGATCGGCATCGCCGTCCGTCATCGACCTGCAAAGATCAATCGCCGCAGAAACAGTCGCACACGAGCATCTATAACTGGCGCCTTTCCTAAAATCATCATTGAGCTCGTCGTCGCCAGACAGCCTCGCCTCCATGATCAGAAACGGGCCGTCATCATCTGTAATGCTCATGGGATAGTTGTCACATTCGTAGTACGGATACATTTTGTCTCCAATCAACCGTTCGGTCACATTAACAAGCAATATCAAAACCGCGCTCACGCGGAGGGTTGTCGTCCTCGATCCATTCGAGCCCGTCGTTCTCATCGATTCCGGCATCGGGGACTGACGACCATCTGAACTCGAAACCAAGCTGGTCAAGCTCATCGACTCGCTCACTGATTACTCCGTACGCATCCAACGCATTCTCGAAATCCTCCGAAGACACATAGCCGCGCTCGCACTGCTTGCGCATCTGGTGCAAACGACCCATGGCGGCAGCGATGATCTCGCGAAGAACGATAACCTCGCGCTCGCATACATCGATGTTTCCTTTGTTGAGCTTGATGCAATCGGACATAACGGCCTCCCTGGTTTTAAGCCTTTTCGCTTGATTCCATTGAACAGCCGCAAACAGCCGCGTAATATGACTTTTATCGGGTTTTAAATTTTGGCTGTTTGGAGCATTAATGCTTGATTCCGAACAAGAGCCGTTTAGCTGGGGTTTCGAGGCTGGCTTTCTTCGCTCTCCCGTCAATCCCCGCATGCTTCTTCTTAACAGAACGCCAGAGATTGATTGCGCCGATGACGGAAACGCAACCGGCAATGCAAGCGCATGGAATCTCGTCTCCGTAGCCAACGACCTATTACGCGTCGACTTAAGCTCGCTTTTCAACGAGATTGGGGGCCACTTTCGTGAGCGAGCAAAATTGCGCTTTTACATCGATTTGCAGAACGCCATTCGTCAGCCCCCTGCTCCCCACGATGCGCAACACGCTTCGATGGACTACGCAGCCGAACCAGACCATGACGACTGGCTCGATCCAGACGATTCCGACCAAGAGTCCGCGCAAGCAGAATTGAACGAAGCCGAAATCGAAGTCAACCTTCAAAAACAAAAGGAACGCGACCTCGATTTCTTTGCTCCGATATTCGATAAAGCCATTACGCGCCATGCACACGGAGAGATATCTGGCATGGCCAGGTATCTCCTTGAAAATGTCTGCAGGCAGTGTGTCATGAACATCACAGCGATTCCCGACTATCGCTATTACAGCTGCTGGATGAACAACAACGCTATTGAGTGCAACGAAATCAACCGCCTGTACCGCGCGGTGATCACGACATCGGCCCAACTCAATAAGCAAGAAATGGCGTCCCTCTTCAGCTCCTATCTCAAGCTCGTGTCGAACGACATGGACATTACAACTACCAACGGCAAGACCGGGCTAACAGAACCGGTGCCGTATAAACGCGACAATCCAAGAGACAACTATCCAAAGGTCAACTCGCAGATAGAAACAGCTTGCGTTTGCACCAATACCGATCTCTTTCGAGCGCTTCTCATTGTTTTTTATCAGGAATGTCTGGAGCTTGCCCCGCTGCTTAAAAACACCGAGGCACCTAGCCTGCTCGCGCAAAACGAAGAGTTTTTCCCAGCCGCCATCAAAACAAGCGACCCGCGACAATTTCGATTATTCGATAATCAGCTGCCGGCAATCATCCGCTTTGGCGACGCTTTTGCATACGCAGCCAAAAAGCACTTGCCCGGAAACGAAACGGCTCAAAAGCTCGAAGAACATTTGAGCGATATAAAACGCATGAATAGCGCCCCCTTTATGCAGGCGTTTCGCAAGAACTATCTCGAGGCTATGCGCGAGAACCAAATCTACGCAAATGGAGACTTCCATACGTATGCAGAGCTTAACGACCAGGAAAACCTCAATAGGCTCGTAAGGCTTCAAGCTGTTATTGCAAAGGCAGGAGAGCTTTACTTCACCGAAGAGGAATGTTCCTTTGCAAGCCTTTATGCCCGCATCCTCCACGAGCTGCTGCTGTGCGGCATTATGCCGATAACATGCCAAACCTGTGGTTCGCTCTTTTTTCCGACCGGCCCTAACAGCAAGTACTGCGATCGATATAACGCGGCGACCAAGCTCTATTGCAACCCGCGGCACAACGCCAAAAAACATCTTGGTCGCAAATCACCCCGCGACGTCGCACTCAATATACGGAGAAAAGCCGACACGGCATACGAAAAGGGTTTAACGGATTGTGCCCACTATTTTGACAGCCTTGGCAATTTTGTTCTCGATGGTCTTGGCCCAACATACCAAGCGAGCGACCTAATTTCCGACGAGCTCTATGCGGCATGGCTGTCTATCGTCAACCAGCCCAATTGCAGGACAAAAATCAGGCGACCAGATAGGAACGGTTTTCCATACCCCGTACTGTGGTACGGATTCATCCTCAATGGCATACAGTATGTACAAGTCGAGTTTCCCGAAGCCGAGTACCCGGCGCTTTTTGAACGCTTGAGCCAGCTCGCCGAAAGCCCGCAATCAAAGTGCACGCTGAAGCACAAGGGACCCGGCGAGCACCCATACAGCTCATGGCTTATCAAGTTATACGAGTTGTTGGAGATCATTGCGCAAATTAATAGCGCCGACCAGGTGGCAAAGCCCATTCCATTGCTTGGAATAGATAGGGACGATTGTGTCTCGACCGACCCGACCGCCCAAGGCACACGGAGCGCGCCCGACGCATGCGTCTACAGCACCGGCACGATAGATAGCCTTAGCTTTACCGTGTATACGAAGGGATATGACCCGGAAAAGCGGGAACGAGCCTGATGTAGCGGCTTCGAGCGAAGCCGCCGGTCACGGGGTGGCACCGGGGCGCGGACGCCGCGGGCCATTGGGAGCAACCCTCCTCCGCTACCTGCGCGACGTGGCAGCGCCGCTGCGTCGTCCCTGTCGCCGAACATCGTCCTGAAGGCGCGGGCGGGTGTCCATGAACAGCCGCGCCCGCACTAGCCTGGGGGACAGCCGCCCCGCCACCAGCAGTGCGCCGGCACGCCTCGGCACCGCCAGGGTCTCCGCCTCCACGGGCAGGGCAACTTTCTCGATGACCTCGGCAGAGCACACGCCCGACAGGTCAACCCCGTTGTAGACGATTGGCCTCATGCGTTGCCCCTCGCGCGCCCGTAGGTGTTACCGCTACTCTGAAAATGACCAGATGATCACCCAACAATCTTTGGCGAGTGGGGGCTGAACGCATCGTTGCCGTTCTGTTCATCCACCGCCCTGCGCCCCAGGCTTAAGGGTTCTGCCGCGTCATCTTCCACCCGCACGGACAGGACATAGTAGAAGTCGGCACCCTGATTCCCACGATTCCGCACGTAGCCAAGGTCGGCCAGGCGGTCGGCCAGCTCGTCCCTCGAAACCAGCTCATTCGAGGTTATGCGACACGCCACAGGCTCGATCTCGTAGGTGTTCGTCTGGCTTATGGCGTTCCGATAGAAGCGGAACCACGACGTGCGGAAGAGATCCTTATGGTGCGAGTAGACATGCCCGTCCTTAATGGCATAGAAGTAGAAGAGAAAGCGCCCGCCCTTGCGGAGCCTGCCGCTGCTTTCGAGAAAGTGATAGTAGTCATCGGGAGAGTCCCCTCGAATGTAGCCAATCACGAACGATTCGCCACCATGCCCGTAGGAGTCGCTATCCGTCTTGCCCGCGCTTGGAGGCTCAGCCACAACCATTTCGGTGAAGTAGCTCAGCCGGTTCAGCCGCGTATTGCTTGCCGTGTTCTCGCCGATGACCTTCTCTATGAAATCGCGCAACGCATTCTCTGCCGTCCTGCTGATGCTCGGCTTCATGGCGAAAGCGCCGACACCCGGCAAAATCTCCTCGAAGAGCCGGAATTGGCCCTTCTCGCCCGTTTCGCCCGGCCCCGGATAAAGCACGTAGCTGCCAACCGTGCGCCGTATCGCGTCGTTGTACGTGTGCATCTTCAGCAGGTCACCGCGCTTGTAGGTGTTCGTGGTGGAGGCCGCCTTCTCCTCGTTAAGTTCCTCGCGCTCTGCCTCCTCGGTGCCCACATCCTTGCCGACAAGCCCCGTCAAGTCGGTGATGCGGTACTTGGCGTCGAAGTGGACGAATGCAACAGCTCCATCTTGCACTGCGGCTCGCTCGTTTGTATAAGCATCCGGGAATATCGCGAGCGTGTAGTCGGGTCTGAACGGTCTCGAGTACGAACCCTCGTAACGAGTGGCATGAAAGTCACGGGGCGAGAAGGTGCGGTTGTAGTAGAGGTTTACCTTCGCGCCGCACTGCGCAATCTGGAATGACTGGCAGGAGCGTACGCCCTGCTTGAGGGATATTGACAGCCCACCGTCGGGATTCGTCCCGATAAATGGGTGGTCATCGGTGCTTATCGGCTCGCACCCCTCGATCCCCCTTACGATGTCGTACAGCTCAAAGAAGATCCAGTACTCGTAGAGGAGGGCCACATTCTTCGATTCGCCCTCGTAGATGTCATCCTTGCCCTTCCAGTCGAGCTGCAGCGCCATATCGAGCATGGAATATGCGAAGAAGATCTGCGAGTATCCCTCGCGCTTCTGCAACACCTGGTTGTTCTGAGGCATCATCTGCAGGGTGCCGACATCGTCGAAGAAGGCGTCGCTGAGTATCGTATCCAGCATGGCGTGCAGCGCGGCGGCTTCGCGATAACACTCCGTCTGCCGAGTATCGCCCTTCTCGGCATCCAGGACAGTCATCAGAGAGGTGCAGATCCGGTCAATCTCATGCAGGGCAAATTTCACAAACCGATTGGCGGGCGTGTCGAGCAGGTCGTACTTGCGCGTGACGCTGACCATCTGGGGGAGGTAGACGCCTCCCGCATCGCCGCCGCAGTTCAAGCGCGTCCACATCCGGCTGTTCGAGAAGGGGTTCGTATAAAACCTCCGGGACGGCATGCCAGCCCCAACCGACCGCAGCTCGTCCTCGTGATCCAGCGTCCTATCAGGGTTCCTCTTTATCGCCTCGAAGAGGGCTTGGAGGTTCGGTTCGTAGCAGAACTGCCGCAGGAAGACGAACTGCTCAAGCAGCGTCTCGCGATTCTCGTCGGCTTGCTTGTAAACGTTCGACGTGGAGCCCGAGTAGTCAAGGAGCAGCGCAGCGCACCTTGCGGCAAGCTCCTCGGTGAGCTCGATGTAATCGTCTTCATAGCCAATCTTGAGCGGGACGACTTCGAACTGTAGCATCGGCGCATCAGCTTCCTCGCCGAATCGAATCCTCGAACGCCCGAGATAGTTCACGAACTGGAAGGTGACACTATTGCCGTTTCTGTCGCACCTGATATTCTTGCCTTCGTTTTGGAACGAGGCGCGAGGATGCAGGCCACCATCAGGGGTCCGCTCGTATTCGAGCACATAACATGTGGTTTCGTTGATTCGAAGCGTGGGACTCCCGTCAAGACCGTCCTTGACGGCGAAGGCTGGTGTTGAACCAGCGCCATTCTGGGATGCTTCCGGCTTGAGACCGAAACACGTCAGCCCGGTTAGCCCGGTCTGCTGTTCCTCGTCCCAATCGACTCGGTCATGCGCACCGCTCTGGTAGAGCCTGGCTATTGTTCTTCCATCCGCTGCAAAGCGGATTGCGCCGATGCTGCCGTCCATAGGCTAGATGAAGCTCGCATACTGCACGTTATCGAGTTTCGCTGCCATCTGGCTTATCTTAACGGAGCTCAGCTCGCCATCGCATATGTCTTTCAGGCTTTTAAGCAGATTGCCGATCTCACGCTTGTTACCATGGAGCTTCGGCAGCACCTTCTGGACAATCTGCTCATCGACAGAACGCTCGAGTTCGTAGTTCTCGCCGTCAAGCTCGTGCGCGGCATTAACGTACATTCGCACTTCGCGCACGGTGCGGAAGGCAAACTCATAGCCGCATTTCTCCAGCTCTTCATACAGCTTGCCGAACTTCTCGAAGATGGCGTTAGCATCATCTTCGCTGATGTAATTGGCTCCCTCCCATATGTCCTTGGCGAGACGCAGAAAAGCCTGGGGGACGCCGGAAGCTGCGACGGCAACGTCCGGCGCATCCTCGATG
Organism: uncultured Collinsella sp.; assembly: GCA_900539735.1. Lineage (GTDB taxonomy): Bacteria > Actinomycetota > Coriobacteriia > Coriobacteriales > Coriobacteriaceae > Collinsella. The sequence goes on from UQDE01000028.1 coordinate 25,912, forward strand.
GCTTTGAACCCTGCGAGGACTTCGGCCTTCGACGGCTTGAACTCTATGACGTTTGCCCTGTCGAGCACCTTGGGGCTAAACATGTAAGTGGTCTCATCGATGTTCACGGTGCCGACAACGAACAGGTTCTGCGGATAGGGCAGCCTGCCAGCACCGCCATCGCCGTACCCATCAAGCACGATGAGGTTATCCTCGCCGATGGTCTCCATGTGGCTGAGGAAGTCTGAGAAATACCGCTCGACATGGCTCAGGTTCATCTCGTCGAGGATGAGGAAATACGGAACCTCGGGGTTAGCGTTGGCCCGTTCGATGAGTCTCAGTATGCCGGTCTCTTCGTACGCGCCTTTGCCGCCGTCTGCAATCGGGTTGAAGAAGCCCAGCACCTTGGTGTTGTCGGTCCAGTCGGCACCGACCGGGACGAGCAACCAGTTTGGCTCCCCGTCTTCATCCAAGACCTCAAGGTACTTTGCAAAACGCTTGGAAATCCGCGTCTTGCCTGTTCCGCTGTTGCCAGCAAGGATGACAAAGGGCTTTGCCAGTAGTGACGTGATGTAGCGCCTGGAGAAGTCGGTTTTAAATTCAGCTGGAAGGTTGTTTAGCTGAAAAGTCCTCTTCTCTCTGCTTGATGCTTTCGATGAATTCTTTGCAGCAAGGTCGATTAGTTGATGCATTGCGGGCAGCACGTCATCGCCTTGTTCGTAGTCGATGCCCTCTTCGGCAATCAATTGGCTCGCTATGAGGTTTCGCATGAACTCAGCCACGCTGTAATCAAACTCAAGTTTCCCTGCGTAAACGTCAGCGAAATACTTGAATGCCGTGGTCAGGCTACCAGCCCTCATCTTGCATCCGCGATTGCAAAGGGCAATAAGATCGTCAATTCTCGACTTGTAGTCGTAATCTATCGCACCCGAAAACTGCCCGTCTTTGTATCTGCTTCCAGTGGCGAAGAAGAGTTTCGTTAGCTCCAAGATATATGCATCTTCGGAGACGCCCACAGGCTTTACTTCGGCTGCATCCATCCAGAATGTCCTTTCCGCAAAACCGTCCTCTTGCAACGGCGATGAATCGTTTACTTTGCCCGTCACTGGTAACAACAGCAGTGCGGCAAACAAGTTGCCGACATTTGGACGCTTTGCCCCGTCTCCTTGTATTTGCACACGTACTTTTCCGCCTTTTTTTGCAACGGGATAACGCGTGCCAAGGGAGACAACTTGCCCAGTAGAGGGTACGACTACTTCCAAGATGATTGCGTGTCCGATAATGTCAACTGCAGCCAGCGTATCCCCGTTTGCAAGAGAGCCTGAACCTTTGAGTTCGTACTGTCCAGCACCACCTTGTCCAACTGTTCTCCCGCGAACGGATAGCGTATTCTCGCTAAATATAGAATTCGGAATGGGATAGCTCAAATTCCATTCATCGACAAAGGACATGGCAACCACCACAATTAATCTGCTGCATAGTCAGCTATGCATCTAGCAACGTACTCAGCAAGCTTAACTGGCACGGCATTGCCAATCGCCTGCTCAATGTCTGTCTTGGACCCGACAAACTCAAACTCTTCGGGGAAGGTTTGCAGATAGCTGCGCTCCTTGTATGTTAAGGCTCTCACACCTTCAGAAATATCAGCCTTGTCGGCATGATGCCTCTTATATGCTGGCGGTATCGGACGGTTGGTGCCTCGTACCGTTACCGCTGGCTCGTCAATCGTGAAGACGCCCCTACGCTGGAAGTTGCGTGGATGCATGTAGAAGTATTGCGTGCCGAGCGAATCGCCAAGGTAATCCCTGACGGTCATCTGCTTGTCGCTCAGCCTTGAATCCAAGAGTTCGCCGAGAAAGTCATCTTTATCACCAAGATGACCGACAAGGATAAAGCGCCTGCGAATCTGAGGCACACCACATAGACTGGCGTTGAGGACGCGCCTCGTGAGACCGTATCCAGCATTGCGGAATATTTCCAGCGCCTCGGGCAGGACGTCCATCCGCTCGATATTGTAAACATTCTCCATGACGAACCACTCGGGTCTGACGTCCCGAACTATCTCAGCATATCGGATGGTGAGATTGGCCCTTTTGCCGCGCTGTCTGGCGCCCGCAATGGAGAAGTCCTGGCAAGGGGGGCCACCGATTATCATCGACGGCGAATACTCTTCAATTTTCGGGACCGCTTCCGCATCGTAAAGATCGTATTTGAATGCCGGGTGGTCGAAGTTTGCCGAATAGATGTCGACAGCCGCCTGCCAGTTATCAAACGCCGCCTTTATGTTGAAGCCCGCATTCTGGAATCCGAGCGACATACCGCCGCATCCCGAGAAAAGATCAACGCAGTCCATCGCTCACATCCCTCCTGTACTCTAGTAGCGCTCGTGCAACGTAGGTGGCAAGGTTTACCGGTACGGCGTTGCCCACCATCTGGTTGATATCCGTCTTACTCCCAAAGAACTTGAAAGACTCCGGGAAAGTCTGGATCCTACTGCGTTCCTTTGGAGTCAAGCACCGGGCTTGACTGAGGTCCGCCGCGTCGTTGGGGTGAAGCTTGTAGTTCGGCGGTATCGGCCTGTCCACACCACGAATAGTGACCGAGGGCTCGTCGATGCTGAAGATGGCCCGCCTCGTGTAGCTTCGCGGAATTCTGAAGTAGTAATCAATTCCAAGCTCGTTACCGAGATACTCACGAATTGTCATCTGATGGTCAGAAAGGCCCTTCTCAAGATATGGGTCGAGGAACCCGTCGGGCGCCCCAAGGCATCCGATCAAGAAGTATCTCTTGCGAGCTTGGGGGACCCCGCACAGGCTTGCATCCATCACTCGCCCACTCAAGCCATAACCCTGCGCTTTGAGGGTGGCCCGAATCGCTTCCATGGATTTGCTCGTTCGAACGCGTGGGACGTTCTCCATAACGATGAAGCGAGGCTTGCACCTCGCGATGATCTCGGCATATCTAACAGAGAGGATTGCGCGCCCACCATCCTCGGATCTCTTGCCGGCCTGCGAGAAATCCTGACAAGGAGGCCCGCCGATGATGATATCCGGAGCGAAGCCGGCAACTTCCTCGGATACGGAAACGTCGGAGAGATCCCTTTTGAAAACAGGATGCTGGAAGTTAGCGCGATAGACATCAATGGCAGCGTCCCAATTGTCGTAGGCAGCCACAACATTGACGCCAGCCTTTTCGAAGCCGAGGGACATTCCGCCGCAGCCGGCGAAAAGGTCAACTGCCGTTATGTTCCTCTCGTTTTCCACGCGCTCGGTCTCCATTTCGATAGATACAGACAAATAAATAATTATAATTCCGTTTCTTCCAACATGCTTCAAGATCAGTCGGCAACAGAACAAATCCAGTTGTAACGCTTCGCCCGGACAAGAATCGCTCGTGCTCGATTCGAGCTTATTGCCGCCCAGCAGGGCAACCACTGTCGCATGCTCGCCCGTCAGAGGCCGTCCGCGCCGCATCCGCGTCCGCTCCGGATGCCGCGCCGGGTCGGTCGTGCCGCGGACCGTCCCTCGCGGCACGCACCCTCCGCTCCCGCGAAAACCCGTTCAACACAAAGGCTTTTAGGTATAGCCTTATTGCTGTACGCCACGAAGTTCCCGCCCACTCACGCCCTCGCTGCCAAACGAATACGCATCCCTCTCTCTTCTATGGATGCAACGCTGCCGAAATATAAATCGACTCATGCGATCGCTCTCCGACCTCAACTGAAACGTTTCAGAGCGCAACAATCTTGAACCTCGATCCACCCTCCAGACAAACCTCCTCAGTTCATCCATTACTATCGAAAAGATCTTCCATGAATTTTGACGGCCTGTTTCAGCTGTAATGGAAATAAAAACCAGCTTTTCGAAGTCGGCGCCGCAACCAGGCAAGCATTTCCGAAATCGCAGCATCACATCGCTCGATATAAGTAATTTGCTACTGGTGCAACGGCCCCGAGCACCGTTCCCGCGCGACTCTATCGCAAATACGTTGCTTAGAACAGGGCACTGCCACATTTCAGCAAGCCAATCCGAATCCTCGTTTGGTCGGGAGATAGTCCAATTACCCTTTAAATATCATATCGTTGTGGTATTCAATAAACTCAGCTCGTGGGGCAAATCGCTTCGGAAGCGTAATCGGCTCTCCGTTGTAGCGCCACAAATTTACCGCTTCCTTGAAAGTAGCGGCAGGCTAAACGAGGGCGGTGAGTTCCTTTTCTACTTCTACGCCATTAAGGACGGGCACGTGTACTCCCATCATAAAGATCTCTTTCGTACGACCCATTTCCGCTTCTACAGGAACGCAATCAGCGAGACAAACACTTACGAACTTGAACCCATGCTTTGCAAGGTGAAGGCTAACGAGCTGGTTTCGAGAGACGAACTAGCCGACCGGCTGGCCGCCATTGGTTACGAGCGGAATCGTGGGAGCCAGGGGGCGGACTTCCACTACGTGCTTAGCGTGGAGGTCGAGAACGCTGCAGTTGTGCCGCTGAGTCTCGCGTGCGGATTGGTCGACGGGCAGAACGGCAACGATGCTTTCAGCCCGCACTCGCCGAAGTTGGTGGGATAACATTTCACGAGCATGTCGATTGGTACAGGAGGAAAGATTATGGACGAGAGAATCAAATCGATAATCCACAAAGCTGTTGATGATGCCGGGCGTTATCCGTTTCTCTTCATCGGCTCTGGCCTCTCCCGTCGTTACTGCGGCACGCCGGGATGGGAGGGGCTGCTTTCGGATATCTGCGCCGAGGTGCTTGACGACCCATATGCCTTCGCGCGCTTCAAGAGCCAGGCGAAGATTGCTGTCCAGAACGGCGAGGTCGAGTCCGAACTGCCGTACGTTGCCACGCTCATGGAAAGCGAAGTAAACCACGAGCTCTTTGCATCGGATGAATTCGCTGCCTTCCGCGAAGATCACAGTGACGAGCTTACCGGGGACGCTTCGCCCATGAAGATCTACGTCGCAGATAAGATCGCGAGAGCTCGTCTCGTCGAGAGCGCCGAAACTGAGAAGCTGGCGAAGGCGGGCAGGGAAAAAGTTGCCGGCATCATCACCACGAATTATGACTGTATGTGTGAGACCCTATTCCCTGGTTTCACGACCTACGTCGGAGAAAGCGACCTCCTGTTCTCTGACCAGGCTTTCTCTCAGGAGATATACAAGATCCATGGCTCAGTCTCGAGGGCGGGAAGCATCGTCCTGACCAGCGCTGACTATGCGGAGTTCGCGCAGAAGAGGAAGTATCTCTCGGCGAAGCTGCTCACCCTCTTCGTCGAGTATCCCGTCATCTTCCTCGGTTATTCGATTCAAGACGAGAACATCAGGTCGATACTGGGTGACATCTGCGAATGCCTACCAGATGACAAGCTCAAACGGCTGGGCAAGCGGCTCATCTTCGTTCAGCACGCAACCGACACCTCTGTTGGCGAGATTGCTATGAGTTTCGGTGGCCGTACGCTTTCGATGACGAAGATCACCACGGATGACTTCGAGTCGATCTACGATGCGATGCGCAGCTTCCGGAAAATGTATAGCACGCGATTTATCCGCGAGTTGAGGGGCAGCGTGTTCAGGCTTGCGGAGCATATCGACCCGAGTTCCGACATCATCGTCTCAGGGATAGACAATGTCCTCAACGACCTTGACCCGGACCAGAAGATCGTCATCGGCCTGTCGGTGTCACCAAGTAGCATCGGAAAGCCGATTTCACCTGAAGATATCTTCGAGGACATCGTGCTCGATAACCTTCGCTATGACCCAAAGTTCATCGTCGAGAACTACCTCAACATGTACGTGCGCCAACGGCCCAACAACATGCCTGTCTTCAAGTACACGCGCGGACTCGGTGGAGAGGTCGGTAAGGACATAGCGACTTATCTCCCAACGCTCACCTCGATTGATAGCTATCGAAGCGAAACGTTCCGCAAATCGATGCCTGCGACTCGTCGCAGATTCGAAGGGTCGCTGAGCATAAAGGGCCTTGCGAATGCATGCGCGCCAAAGAGCCCGTTCGCGTTCATCCCGTGCCTTTCAGAGGAAGAGATGGACGTCGACGACTTGGAAGCGTTGCTGAAGCGGGCACTGGCTGACGTGGGAAACGACCCTGCCAAGAAGAGGGCTCTGTTGAAAGATTCGCATTATCGGAAGTGCGTCCGCATCTACGACTTCTTGCGCTATGGAAAGTAGGAAGTCCCCCAACCTTCACCAATAGTCCGGGCAACGGCATCCGAACCTAGATCCAGTTGGGGGACATGCTCCCGAACTATGCACGGTTTCCCGCGCAAAGCTAGTTTAGCAAAGAAATGTGGAGATTGGCGGTTGGGCGCTTGAGATTCCTGCCAACTGCCGCACCCCTTGAATATCAACTTCATCCGAACACCTCCCATATTCATCCG
>UQDE01000029.1 GCA_900539735.1 uncultured Collinsella sp.
TTCGTTAAACGGGCGCTAGGGCGTCACCCTTACACCAACATTTTCGACGCGATCAATCTATCGATTCTACGTGAGGCAATGGTCCTCATTTGATACCCGCGCTGTTTGCGCACTAGGGAGCAAAGGAATCTGGCCGCCGCTCAAATAAGATCACCGCCATCTTGCATAAACGACGCCATGTTAAGGTGCCTGATGCCATCCCTCTCCTGCAATAGAGGATCAAGCGTGAACAAGTAGCGCGGACAACCATCCCTGATGTGGCCGAACGGCCTGTACTCGCGCTCCTCGACGCCTCTGTCGGCAATCGACATAGAGACCTGGATGTAGGCGTAAGCATTGCGCCTACGAGCGATGAAGTCACACTCGAGCTTCCCAATACGGGCCACAGAAAGCTCATACCCGCGCGATGCAAGATAGAGGTAGATCTTCACGTCGGTATATACGCAAGATGCACCCCTTTTTCTCAGCGTCCATTTCATCAGTTATGGGGGTGCTTTTTTACATTTTATAAAAAAGCGTACCGATAGCTTATTCCCACTCAGTTTCGAAAATCGAATGGTTTTGAAGTTTCGAAAGCGGCAGGGCACCATGCATAAGGGCATGTTGGGATCCGCACCAGTAAAACAGGAATTGACTCACGCGAGGAGGAGGCACCCCGTCGCCTCGATGCGTGCGACAGGCAGATTAGGTTTGGGGAGTAGAACGGCCCTTGCGCGAGGCGTGAATTGTAATCGATAAAGCCGAGCTTTGAGAACATGCGGTTTATCTCGTCGAACGTTGAGTCAACAGGGGCTTGCGCCCCGTCGGCCGACTTGGCGACGCCCATGCCCATGATGCCGGGCACAAGTGTGAATGCGCCACGTGGAGGCGAAGGGGTCACCCGAAAGGTTGATGGTAAGCGAGCACCAGAGGTCAAGGTGGTCCTCGCCTTCCGGGTTTGTGAGGTCGAGGGCGAGTGCCCCTCCCTCGGTCGCGTACAGCGGCGGCAGGCACTCGGCCAGCTCCTCAGTCATAAGCGCTTGCATGTCCGTCTCCCCTCCAGGCCACGTCGGACCCCTAGAATCTTCGCCCCGCGGGCAAAGCCTCGGCGCGCCCCATGACATCTCGGCTTTGCCCCCTGCAATGTCGCGCAGCGGAGACACCACCTGAGACGGATGTCGATGCATCGAACCCGAGACCGGGCGCGGCGGCGGAGAGCCTCTCGTGCGAACAATCTGCTCGATCCTGCCGCACCCATCTTAAAAAAGTTCGAAAACCGTTCAATCGTACGACATCCGTCGAACAGTCGGGGGTACACACCACTACAGAAGGCCCACGGAACGGGGGGCGAGATGGTCGGCGACGGGTTCAAGGCACTCTCCGGCCCCACGCTCCGCTAGGGAGGGCGTCGGGAGGGAGGCCGTAATGGGTGAGAAGGGCGAGCGGCCGGAGCGGGTGTTCCCCGGCAGGACAGACCCGTGGTTCATAGCGGCCATGGTGATTGTGGCGGGCGGTTTATCCGCGGCGTGTATCGCGTGTTTCCTGAGCTCGAGTCCCGCGCTCCTATGGGGCTGGCTCGCGCTGCTACCCGTCCCGGCCCTCGTGGCCCTGGCCGCCCTTCCCGTCCGCAGCAACCGCCTCGAGCTCTACGGCGACCGCCTCGTCGTCGTGTACGCTGGGATGCGTTCGGTGATACCCTACGCCCACGTGCGGGGCGTCCGGCGCACCAGGACGCTCTGGGCGGGGACGGCCAACTCGCTCGACCGCGTCTATATCAAGGCGCCCTACGACGGCGACGCCATCGTCTCGGTGACCGACAACGATGCCCTCGTGGCAGAGCTCGAGCGTAGGTGCGGCCTGCGGCCCGACTGCGAACAAGGCAACTAGCTTCGCAGGGCGGCTATCAGCGACTTGCTGCTCATCGTCATATCACGACGGTCAATTCTGGGTCGGGCTGGCGGAGCACGTCGAGGGCGGAAGGTATGGCGTCGCCCGCATCGTCTTCGGCGCGGAGCCGTCCGATGAGAAGATTCTGCGATTCGTTACAAGCAAATGGGAGAAGTTCTCATTCTTCGGTGGCGAACCGGCTGAGGTAAGCAAGCCCGCGAAGAACCCCAAGCGGCGCGCTCGCGAGGCGGCGAAGGCCCTTAAACGGCCCGCTGTGAGCACCAAGGCACAACAGGCGCTCGCGGCACAGCGGGAAGCGATGAAGCGGGAGCCGGCTCAAGCAAGAAGTCAGCGTCGCGCGGATGAGGCGGAGGCGCGCTTCGAGCAGCGGAAGTTGAAGCGCAAGCAGAAGCATCGTGGGCATTGATCGCCATTTGCAGCAAGGCAAACCATATACAGCAGCGGCCCCAGTTCCACTTGAAGCCGACGCCGCGTAGACGCTGATGGTGACGGCTATGCACGGGCACGGGCGCACCACTGCACTTCACAGCTTGTTTCTCAAGTATTTGGGACGCACACGCGGCGTTCAAAAATGCGGAGCGACTCCACATGGCTCGAGACTGAGCCGAGGCGCCCTACTTCTCGCCCTCCAGCAGCCCCACGATGCGGTCGATGTCGACGGCAAAGCGAGGCCTTCCCTCGCGCTCGTAGCGGTCGAGGTATGCCTGGCACTCGGAGACAATGCGCTTGGTATTGCCGTCGATGATGCGCTGGAGCGTCTCGTAGTAGGCCGAGCTCTCGGTCCTGAAGCGGCGCTGGTAGACCTTGGTTATGGGGAACATCTTGATGTAGTGGATGCCGTGGCGGCAGCCGGGGCGCGTCGTGGGGCGGGGTGGCAACGCAAAGTACTGGTCTTTGGGCACGTTAGGGGCGATGTTGGAACGCAGCGGCACGGCGAAGTCCCTGCGCTTCCCGCGGAAACGCAGCCTCACCACCACGATGCAGGGGCGATTGTGCTTAAGCATGGGCTCGCGGTCACTCTCGACGAGATCGAAGAAGTCCTGGGGATGGATACGATCTTCATCGGTTACGCCCCCTTCATACGAAGCGGGGCCCGCATCGTTGCAGGCCCCTACAGGTGGGCGATATTCTACGCCTTGCGGCACCCCGTCGCCCACGGAGGTTAAACGTACACGTAAGCCGTACTCTGAAAGCCGCGGCTTCCGGCGAGTAGTTTATACCACGAAAGGTCGATTTCAATGCGCATAGCTCGCAAAATAACACTCGCTGGGCCGTCACCCCTGGCAGTTACCCTCCAATCTTCATTGGAGTCAGCAGGTCAATTCATATAGTTATGGGGGTATATCCTAAAGGGAATCAAATTTATACCCCATAACTAAGGAATTTTCTATTCCCACTCGATGGCTAGAGCCCTGGTGTAATTGACTGGATCACCGTTCCGGGAACCGGTATCGACCTACCTGTCCGCCAAACTCCTTCTTCAGCTCCAGCCTAGTATCTGACTCGCGCCGTTATAAGCGAAAACCGAAGAGATGCATCTTTGCCAAGAAAATAAGGTTAGCCTTATCTTACTGCATGATTCGTGTGTTATGGTTAGATGGCTCTAACTTTTTGGGGGCGATAGCCATGCACGAATGCAAGGACTTCTGGGACAAGAATGCCGGTCGGTACGACCGCTTCATGCGAAACGACCGGGCGGCGTATGAGAAGATGTATGGGCTGATCCGGCCGGTGGTGAAAGAAAAAACCGTACTGGAGGTTGCCACCGGCACGGGGCTTATCGCAAAGAGCATCGTGAATACAGCGGCGCATATCGAGGCTACGGACGCTTCTGCACAGATGATCCTTGAAGCAAAACGGGACAATCAATCCGCAAAGCTGCACTTTTCCGTACAAGATATGTTCCGCCTGCCCTATGCACAGAAGTCCTTCGAAGTGGTGATCGTGTCCAACGCGCTTCACATAGTGCCGCATCCGGAAAAGGCCCTGCAAGAAATCAGGCGGGTGCTGAAGGACGACGGCGTGCTCATCGCGCCAACCTTCACCCACGCGGGGAACTCGGTTTCCGGCAAAGCAAAAGCCCTTTTCATGAGCATGGCGGGATTCCCCCTCCACAGCAGGTGGACAAGCGAGGAATACCTGCGTTTCCTGCGTCAAAACGGCTGGGCGGTGCAGAAAAGCGCGGTGCTGAAGGCCTCGTTCCAGTTGACCTATACGGAATGCACGAAATCGGAGGGGCCAGATGTCGTTCTTTGAAAACACCCGCAAGCCCGTGGGCCTCGGCGGAAAACTTATGGTTGCCATGATGAATCTGGGCCACGGCCCTGTGGCGCGGTGGGGACTTCAATTTCTACGACTTGCGCCAAACGCCAAAGTGCTAGATTGCGGCTGCGGCGGCGGGGCAAACATAAAACGACTGCTGAAAAAATGCCCGCATGGCGTCGTCAAGGGCATCGACTATTCGCCCGTCAGCGTGGAGAAGGCTAGAAAGCTCAACCGAACTGCAATTCAGGAGGGGCGTTGCGCCGTTCTGCAAGGCAGTGTGGCGGATATGGCGTTTGAGGACGCCATGCGGGCATTTTTGCATCCATCCTGCACATGGCGATAGGCATGACGGTCATAGCGGCTGTGCTGGCGGCAATTATGACAGTTTTTATTCACTGAGGAAGAAACCTATGAAATGTAAAATTGAGAAAAACACCGTTCAGGAAACGCTGATCCTCCCGCTGTATTCCCGGAAGCTGTGTACGGAGCTGTACCCGAACCTTTATAGGGATGAAACAGCGGTTCGTCTGCTCGACCAAATCGACTACGACTTTTCAGAGGCAGCGAAAAGCTCCCGCAGCCTGATGCAGCGTTTTGGTGCGCTGGAGGTGGCCATGCGGCAGGGTGATCTTGCTTTCGAGGTACAGGATTACCTGAAAGGCCACCCCAATGCGGCGGTGGTCAATCTGGGCTGCGGACTGGACAACACCGGCAGAACCTGCGACAACGGTAGATGCAAGATTTACAATCTGGACTTCCCGGATGTGATTGCCTTGCGACAGCAGCTACTGCCCGCCGGGGATCGAGAACAAAATATCCCCTGCGACCTGAAAGACACCGCATGGTTTAGCAAAATCGATGCCTCCGGCGGGGCGGTGTTCTTTGCCTCCGGGGTGTTCTATTACTTTCTGACCCAGCAGGTCCGGGAACTGGTGCGGGGGATGGCGGACGCTTTCCCCGGCGGTGTGCTGGTCTTTGATGCTGCCAATCGGACGGCAGTAAAGATGATCGCAAAAACATGGCTTAAGACTGCAAAAATCAAGGATGTGGGGGCATATTTTGCGGTTTCGGATGCCGCCAAGGAAATCGGCACGTGGGACAGCCGTCTGCAGGTCACAAGTCGCGGCTATATGCTGGGTTACAACGATTTGAGAGACTCTTCTGTCAGCGGCTTTTTCCGGTTTCTCGCAAGGGTCGGTGACAATGGGATGAAAATGCAAATCGTGAAAATAAGATTTTGAGAGGCAAAAATGCAAAAGACGAGCACTTCTTGCCGCTCAATTGGCAAGAAGCGCTCGTCTTTTCTTAACGCGTTGTATGGCGGAGAGAGCGCAAGTTACGCGAGCGCCCTTCTTGCCAGCTCGGCCGCGCCGAGGATTCCTTGGTCGCCGCCGCAGCCTGGGGCGCAGATGTAGCTCTCCATGTCCTTAAGCTCGGCGGTCTGGATGTAGCCACCCAGATATTCGAGGGTCTTCTTGCGGACGATGCCGTAGAGCTGCTCCTGGTGCATCACGCCGCCGCCGAGGACGATGCGGCGAGGCGAGTACATGAGCACGAGGTTCGCGCACATCTGCCCCAGATAATCCCCCTCGAGCGCCCACACCTCATCGTTGTCCGCGAGCTCGGCCGCGGGCTTTCCCCAGCGCGCGGCAATGGCGGGGCCGGAGGCGAGGCCCTCGAGACAGCTCGCGTGGCTCGGGCAGACGCAGCGTCCCTCCTCGGTAGGACGGGTCCTTACCAGCATGTGGCCGGCCTCGGGGTGCAGCATGCCGTGAAGGAGCCTGCCCACGCACATGACGCCCGCGCCCACGCCGGTGCCGATGGTCACGTAGGCGGCGTCCTCGAGCCCCTTGCAGCAGCCGTAGACCACTTCGCCGAGGCAGGCAACGTTCACGTCCGTGTCGTAGGCCACCGGAATCCCGAGGGCGTCGGCGAACGCGGCGCGAAGACCATGGCCTCGCCACGCGAGCTTGGGCGTCTGGAGGATGGAGCCGTAGCGCTCGTCGTTGGGGTCGACGCAGGTCGGGCCGAAGGCGCCGATGCCCAACGCGTCCACATCACGGACGGTGAACCACTCGATCATCTGCGGGACGGTCTCGGCGGGCGTAAGCGTCGGGGTCTCCATACGGTCGAGGACCTCGCCGTCGCCGGACACCACGGCACAGACCATCTTGGTCCCGCCGGCCTCGAGGGCGCCGAGCCTCATTTGCTTTTCGCTCATGTGATCCTCCTTACAAAGGGACGCCCGCAGTCATGGTCAACCGCGGGCGCCCCATAACGTTGGCTTGTTTCGAGGCGACCCTACCTGGGCACGCGGTCCTGCCTTGCGGCAAACGGGGCGAGCACGGCGTGCGGCTCGCTTTGGTACCAGTAGGCGACGGTGGAGATGTCGTCCTCGCGCTCGTAGAGCTTGATGTCGTCGTTGCCGAGGTCCTGGAACGTCACGCGCAGGTCCTCCTTGAACGAGATCGGGTCGGGAAGGTGCCACCTGTAGAGGCCATGCCTGGGCAGCGCGTCGTCGTTGGTCGCGAGCATCGGGTTCGGGTTCGGCTTGCCCGCGCTGAAGCGGTCGCGCGTGGCGTCGCGCGTCGAGCGGTACGGGTAGCCGGCAAACAGCGTGTTGAAGCACTGCGCCTCGGGCAGCGCGTGGGGCGGCCTGTCGAGGAAGGCCCAGGCACCGCCGAAGTAGTCCTCGGCTCCCGTCGAGGTGACCGTGGGGAACTCCTCGTCGCCGTCGAGGAAGAACTTCATCTCGCCCTCGCCCCACCAATAGCGCTCCAGGGCGCACAGGGCCATGTAGGTGCCGACGTAGTAGCCCTTACCGCGCACGCCGTCGAGCACGGTGTAGTCGACGCCCCTGCGGGTGCTGCGCTCGCGGCTAAAACGGGCGTGGAAGTACATGGCGTCGTCCGGCACGTCGGTGAGCGCGTAGTTGAACGTGTAGAAGATGTACTTAATGAACCCGGGGTGCTCGCTCGTAAGCGTGACCTTGGCGTGCTTCCTGAAAGGCATCTCGAAGTAGCAGTTCATGCCGCCCGTCGGGTTCACGCAGATGGGCATCGAGTTGACGATAGCGCGCTCACCGAAGCCGTTGCAGAAGAAGTCGCCGACAGGGCACTCGACCGAGGGGGTCTCCTCGTCGTCCCAGTAGAAGCGCAGCACGAGGTCGCGCATGACGAAGCTGCCGGCGGCGGTCTTGTCGGGGACGGTCATCCAGATGTGGCGGATGATGCCGGGGCCCTCGATGTCCGCGAGCGTGATGGTCTCGCCGGACTCAAGGGGCACGCAGCACGAGCCCTTGCGGCCGACGCCGAGGTGGCTGGCCGACATGGCGGCACGGCCCTTCTCGCCCGTGATGTTCTCGGGGGTGATGGCGCGGCTTTCCTCACCGCCGTGCATCCACACGTCCTTAAGGAACTCTCTCATCGTCGACCTCCTCTATTCGTCGTCTTCGCACTCGGCGGAACTGGCACCGTTCACGTAGACGATCTGCTGGCGCGCCTCGTCGACGAGGGCGTCGAAGTCGAGTTTCTCGTCGGGGCGCGCGAGCGCGACCGTCATAGCGAGCGGGAGGTTGACACCCGCGATCACGTGGATCCGGTCGGAGGCGAAGCGGGAGAAGCGCTGGTTCACGCTGCCGCCGAGCGCGTCGGTGAGGACGACGACCTCGTCAGTGCCCGAAAGAGCCGCCTCGACCGCCGCGTCGAGCCCCTCGCCGTTGTCGTTCACGTAGGCGCACACGGCGTTGACGGCGTCGCTCTTACCCGTAAGAAACTCGAGGGTGTCCTTGAAGCCCTGGGCGAGAAGGGAATGGCTCGCCACAACTATCTTTCTCATTGATTCACCAATCTCTTGGGTCGAAGCTAGGCGAGGATGCCGGCGGCGGAGGCGACCATCGCGAGGACAATCACCACGAGGATGAGGGCCGTCATGATCGCGTTCTTCTTGGTAAGAAGGTAATACGCGCTTCCCGTGATGGCAGCGGGGATCATGGCAGGCAGGATCTTGTCGAGCAGCGGCTGAATCTCCATCGAGACGTCGCCGAAGCTGAAGCTAATCGGGCAGGTGACGCCGATGACCGAGGCGATGAGGCAGCCGACCACGGTGAGGCCGAGCACGGAGGCGGCGGCAGTGAGGTTGGGAAGCTTCTCGCTGAAGTCGGTGACGAGCTTCACGCCCTGCTTGTAGCCGAACTCGAGGGCGTGCATGCGGACCCAGAAGATGGCCAGGATGAGCGCGAACCAGATGCCGGCTCCCACGGGGTTGCCCTCGATGGCCATGTAGGCGGCGATGGAGCCCATGATGGTCGGGATCATGGTCATGAGCAGGGAGTCGCCGACGCCGGCGAGCGGTCCCATGGTGCCGATCTTCAGGTCTTGGACGGCGTCCGCCGCCGCTAGGCCGTCGCGTTCCTCCATGGCCACGCAGGCGCCAAGGATGATGGCGGCGAGCCAAGGCTGGGTGTTGTAGTAGCGGAAGTGGTTGTTGAGCGCTTGCTTATAGTCCTCGTCGTTCGTGTAGATCTTCCTCAGGACCGGCGAGAGGGCGTAGGCGACTGAGGCGCCCTGCTGGGTCTGGTAGTTGAAGGTGCACACGCTCATGAGCCAGCGCCAGTTCGCGTTGCGCAGGTCCTTCTTGGTGACCTTGTAGCCGGAGGGCTTGCCCTCGGCGACGGCGGTGATGTTCTCGTTTTCCATGGTTACTCATCCTCTCCGATGAAGGCGTCTGCGGAAGCGTGGGCGGCGAGCTCGGTGTCCCTCTCGGCACGCTGGTAGAACGCGATCGCGAGGGCAACGCCGACGATGGCGGCGCCGATGATGGGCACGTTCAGGAAGGCCGAGAGGAAGAAGCCGGCGAGCAGGTACTGGAAGTACTTGCCGGTGGGCATGTAACGCAGCAGCATCGCGATGCCGACGGCCGGGAGCATCTTGCCGGCGAGGGTGAGGCCGGAGAGGAACCACTGGGGCATAACCTCGAGGAGCCAGTTGACGGCGGGCTGGCCGAGGGTCACGGAGACAAAGACGGGCAGGGCGGCGCACAGGCCGAAGAGCACGGGGCAGACCCACAGGATGGCGTTCATCTGCTTGAACTTGCCCTCGTCGCAGAACTTCTGGGACTTCTCGACGACGAAGCCGTTGAGGATCTTGACGATGACGTCGAGCTGGATGCCGAGCATGCCGACCGGCAGGCCGATGGCGAGGCCCGTGTCCGCGCCCAGGGTCACGCCGTAGGCGGTGGCGATGATGGCCATCGTGCCGTAGTCGGGAATCGACGAGCCGCCGAAGCCCGCGACGCCGAGCTGCATGAGCTGGATGGTACCGCCGATGACGAGGCCGGTCTGCCAGTCGCCCATGACGACGCCGGTGATAAGGCCCCAGAAGACGGCATAGTTGACGAAGATCATCGGGATGCCGTAGTAGTCCACGTGCTTGATGAAGGCCAGCAGGGTCAAAAGGACGACTTGCAGGATAGTGAAGTTGACCATGATCCCTCCTTAGATGAGGTCGGCGACGGAGACGGGCTTGTCGGCGGGCACGAACTGTGCCGTCACCTTGACGCCGCGGGCGATGAGCGCCTTGTAGCTCTGGACGTTCTCGGCGGAGGCATAGGCGCGCTGGGTGAGCTGGACGCCGCCCCCCTTGACAAGAGAGCCGCCGACGATCAGCGACGGGAGCTCGATGCCCGACTCGACCAGGTGAAGGATCGTCTCGGGCTCCTTGGCGATGACAAAGACCTTCTCGCGGTCGTACTTGCCCGCCGCGAAGTTCTTGAGCGCGGTCTGCTCGGAGATGATCGAGACGGCCATGCCCGCGGGGCGCGCCATCCTCATGGTGGACTTCAGGACCTCGTCGCCGGCGACCTTGTCGTCGATGACCATGACTCGGGTCGCGCCCGACACCGGGGCCCACTGCGTCACGATGATGCCGTGAAGCAGGCGATTGTCGATTCGTGCCATAACAACACTCATGTTTGCTCCTATCAAATGAAGTTTTACGTTCGGTACTGCCTCGGCGCTATCCGGATTCGCGCCGGGCAAGGGGTTATCGGATTATTGAGGACGCGCGGTCAGCTTGCGGCGGCGCGGGGAAGGTCACTCGTCGAGCAGGAGGTCCGAGGAGCCGAGGCGCTCTTCTCGCGCCGGGGCGGCGCTCACGCTTATGTAGTCGAAGACATATGCGATCTCGCTTACGGGAACCTCTACGCGATAGCGCGTCGAGATGCTCGAGAAGCTCTGCCTGAAGGACTCGATGAAATCGGCGCGTTCCTCCTCGAAGCGGTCCTGGCCAACGTAGGTCTCAATGGGGTTTCTGGTAACAAGGCGCTCGACGAGACAGCAGAGGTGAACGTAGAGCCCAATGATGGCGTTACTGCCGATCTTCTCGCCTGTCCTGCGCTGAAGCTCGTGCACGGCGCTCTCGATCTCATGGAATAGCCGCTCCGGGTCGAGGATGGTGATGGAGCGGATGACGTTCTGCAGCGTCATGTTCGAGAGCAGCTTCTCGTGGAAAGAAGAGAGCTCGGAAGCGTCAAGCCACCTGCCGAACACGGCATCAACCTTAGAGGCGGACGCCGTCGACATGATGTCCTCGAGGGCGACGAAGGGGACGGAGGCGACCCCGGGGTCTCCCGTGCCGATGACGGCGCAGACGCGGTGCTCGGAGAAAACGGCGTCGTTCGACCCGTTCGCGACGAGCTGCTTGAAGGGCCTCGTGAGCAGGCGCGCGCCTATGGTGCGCGGGAGGCTCTGCGAGACGAGCTGGCGTATCCTCTCCGCGGCGTCGACCCCGGACTCGGAGCAGAAGACGATGGCGTCCTCACGGTTGACGCGCTCGATCACCTTGCAGTGCGTCACGCACGCGGCGGTCGCATCGCCAAGAACCTCGGCGATGGACTTGCCGCCGAGCAGCCCGACCCCGATCTCGAGCGCAAGACCGGTAGAGACGTTGTTCACCACGCCGATAGTGGAGTCGGTAACGTTCTCGAGGGCCTTATAGGCCTCCTCCAAGGAGCCCATGTCGACGAGGAACACGACCCCGGTGCAGTAGGAATGGCGGTCGACGAGGCGCTGGAGCGGACCGACGATGTCCTTCAGCTGCTGGTCGTAGGGCATGTCGACCGCCTCGTACACATGCATGCCGAGCATACGGTTCGCCGCGTCGGCGATGCTCGTCGCCGTTGAGTAGCCGTGGGACAAGATGACGCAGAGCGTTCGAAGGGCCTTCGCGTCGCGAGACTCCGATGCGACGCACAGCGTCAGAAGCGTCTTCGTGAAGTGATCGAGCGAGATTCCCAGCGCCCCTTCCACGTCTGCGGCGACCTGATCGGAGACGCTCGAGGCAAACGGTAATTCGGAGGTCACGGCACCGAGGAGATGGGAGATTTGCTCCGCACAGGCAGACTTTCGCTTAGCCAGGCCGATGCCCGGCCACAACTGCAGGCAAATCTCCTGGGCCAGTAGAAAAGCGACCTTCCTCGAAAGCTCGATGCCATAAGAAGAGCCTGCGTCGGCAAGGACCGCGCCCACGATGCGCTCGAAGGCGCGCGACCTCGAGGAGGTAACGCCGCGGCCGAAGATCAAGTGATCCTCAACGCCGCGCACAGCGGAGACAGCTTGCGAGACGAGCTCGGAGACAGAGAGCTCCCCGGCGCAGAATCGCTCATCGAGAGAGCACAGGGCATCGAGCGCCTGCTCGACCGGCCCTGTGCTCTCGGCGGCATCCAGGGACGCGTCGATCAGAACGCCATCGTCGGGCTGTTGATCGATCTGCGCGGAGGAGAGGAGCCCGCTGGGAAGAAGATACGGGCGAACGACGACGTAGTCGCCCTCGCGATTGAGGAACGCTTTGGCGCAGCAGTTCGTCACGCAGGCGCGCAAGCCGGCGATGTTATCGGAAAAGTCCGCGTTCACGAGGCAACGGTATGCGCCGCGGCTAATCTTCACATCAGAACCGATTCGGCACCCCTCGCTGCGCAGGAAGCTCAAGATGAGATCCTCGCGCTCCTCGGGGGTCCGCTCCTTGAGTGAGGGGACGCGGGCACAGATGGGCATTTTGCTGTAGGCCGAGGAAACCTTCAGGTCATCGGCGGAAAGCGTCGTCGAAAGAACGAGGCGAGCGCGCGGCGCATCCTGGGAGGCATCGAGCCCGAGGGCCGTCGCAAGGCAGTGCTCCATCGCAGAGGGAGAGAGTGCCTCGATGCCGTTGACAAAAACCACACCCCCGCGCGATTTCGCGATCGACTCGTCAAGAAGCCCGTTGAACGAGGCGGCGTCCGGGACCCCGGCGCAGTCGATGCGCACATAGGAGGAGTCGCGGGACAGCAAGCCCTGGTTCTTGCCGTACTCGTACACAAGGCGAGAAAGGAAAGACTTACCGACACCCACGCCGCCGCTCTAGAGGATGGGTAGGCCAAACGGAGGGTACTGAACCGCAGCCTTGCACTGCTCGACAACGGAGCTGAGGCTCAGGTCGAAGCCCACGGCACGCGCGAAGTCGCGGTGATCGGCGATTCCCGTCGCCTGGATGAGGTCGGCGAGCGAGGCGTACTCGCTTGCAGAGAGCTTTACCTGAAAACGCTTCTGGAACGCGCGGCGATGAAAATAACGGACAGGCCTGCCCGCCACCTTAACCACAAGGCCGGCGCGAACAAGGTCGTTGAGGTACTGGCTCGCCAGGCTCCTGGAGATGATGAGCGTCTCGGCGATGTCGGAGGTGGACAGACGGGCAAGGTCGTCGAGCGAGACGGCAGAGGTGAGGGCCTCGAGATGCTCGAGAATCCTGTCCCTCATGTCGACGGGTTTCTTTGCCAAGCTGTCCTGTGTGGTCTTGTCCATGACTTCTTACCTCCTCGTACAAGGAGTATAAGGGGAGAACAGAGAACGGAAGGGGGCGCGTGGGGGAATCAACAGCTCCGAGGAGAAGTCCACCACTTGAGGGACAGAAAACAACGGCCATTGAACATTCAGGGCCGACGCTCAACACTTCGGCTCGACACTTCGCTTTGGAAAGGGCCCTGCGCGATGGTGCAGCCCTCCATCTCGCAGCACAGGTCGCCGAAGGTCGCGAGGATGCGTTCCTTCTGTTCCGTGGGCGAGACGGCTCGGTGGGCAAGGTCCTCTCAAAAGGGGTCGTCCGACGCCGCAAGACCTCGATGACCGACTACCGCCTCGAGCAAGTGGCGGATTACCTCTGCACCATCGAACTTGCCTTGGTCAAGTGCGAGGCCAAGGAGAACGGTGAGACGTACAACAAGTTCTTCGGAGGTATAGGCTCTTTCAAGAGGAACTGGCTCAAGCAAGCCCGCAACAAGCGGATATAGCTGGTCTCGCGGTTTCGCAAGGAACGGTCAGCTCTCCTCTGGCGAGGAATCCCGGGCGACGTGCTTCGAGCAGCGGAAGCTGAAGCGCAAGCAACGGCGTCGCGGGCGCCTCGTGCGCCATAGTGTCCATGTGGTCATCTCCTATCGTCTCAGCGTGGTAGCTGAAGATTCTAGGCGCTGGCCACACCCCTTTTCCGGGGCGCCAACACCAACGTTTAGCACACAAGGAGTTTGACGAGATGGCTCAGCAAGTATTGAATCTATCCGCCCATGCAGCCACGTCGAATAACTCCAGATTGGGGTAACTGACCGTTTCGCCCGTTTCTTTAAGACAGGCCTCCGCGGCGTTGCACAGCGAGCTCGCGAGCGACGCCGCATCAACGCGGAACGTCACGCTCTTAGTCGCACGCATCCCGCTCTTGGGCGACGGCCAGGAAGAGCAGAGGGCGTTGCACCCGTGGAGGACAAGCTCGAACTTGTAGTCGTAGTCGAAGCTCTCGTCTTTCTCGGGAGCATCGACCGACACATCGTAGTCGCCTGAATGCAACAGGGAGCACCGGAGCTTCCAGCACATCTTCCCATTAAAGATTTGACCTGGAATCGTTTCACCTTCGTTCGAGGGGTCTCCCGAAAACAGGAAGTCGTTTGCCGCCCAGTCATCAAACCACTTCACATACTGCCGCCCCGCCGCTCTCTTCCCGTTATGAAGGACGAGATTGGGATAAAGAAGCTGCCCCATGGCGTCGGGAATGGTAAGGGAAGACATAAGGGCTGGGATAAGGCAGTCTTTCTCAACCGCATTTCTAATCGATTCGACGAGTAGCTTCATTTTGATGCCTCAAAAAGTCTATGCGGTCTTATGCGAAGAAACGGCCGATCGGCCATGAGCCGAGCGTCGTTCGTGCCTCTTCGTCAAGTGACGCTCTGAGCGCAGAGGCCATGTCCGAGTCTCCGCGCAAGGCTGCTGCGCATGCTTTCGACAGCGCACTATCTGAATTCAGCTGGATTGCCATTAACTCAGATTTCTCCTCGCTAGTAAGATCTCGCTTTCGAGCGGCAATTTGATATCGATTTATCAGGGTTGCCTCTCGATCCGCAAAAGCTTCCAGGGCGTCTCCGGTCATCTCGCAGCATTTCAGCAACTCTTCCTTACAGCACGTATCTTGATCGTAGGCTGATAGCATTTCAAGCATCTTGTCGTTGACGTAGGCAGAGCTAACTTCGGTGACTGGATACTGCTTCAACGTAGCGGCAAACACCTCGGCATCGATATTGGCAAGCCTCATATAGTCCTGCATCGTTTGGACGAACAGAGGCGCGACGACTACGGGGGCATCCCCCTCGCCCCGGAAGAACACCGAGACCGTCAGGTCATCCAGTCGAAGCCCATCGACCATTCGGTACATATCTTCAGATACTTGGTAAAACACGAGCTTAATCGGATGGTTCCCCAGATTGATATATCCGAATCCGTTTTGCCGATCCTTGTAGTGGAGGGGTGCGTTCTCAACCAATCCCTTGTAAATTGTCTCGATGTTTCTTAAATCCTGAGTGGTCAACGCACTGATGTCGAGCTCTGGCTTGTAATGAAGAGCGTCGACAACCCGCTTGATAATCTCCAGCGACTGCAATCGACTCTCAAGGGCGTCGAGGTCGCCTCCGCTCAACTTGCACCCGCGAGCAAAGCCGCTTCCGTCTATGGAAAGCGTACCGGTTTGCATCAATGCGCGCATGAGGGCCAACTCTTCCATGCGCTCGACAAGAGTTCCGGTCTCGCTGAGGGTGATTGTGTTGGTGGAGAGGCATATGTCGAAACCCCTGAAGAAAACGTGCTCGCCATTCTCATTTTCTCCGGCCATGACCACCGCATTTAGGGAAACATCACCAGAGCTGACGTCATGCCGAGACCCAATCGCGACGCCAACTATGTTTTCAAGCTTATTCAAGGGATACAGCTCTCCCCAGGGGCTCTTCCCGTAGATATACAGCCCGTTCCTGTATGGAGCCAAGCTTGCGGGCGACTCGCCCTCGAGCAGCTCGATTCCAAACTCGCACTCATCAAAGCAAAGGCCGGCGTCCTTAAATTCCTCGATTGTCTTGGGGGCGATGCCAGCGACTGCTCGCTGCTTTGCTCTGTCCTTGACCGCCCTTCTGACAAGCCGCGTCAATTCCGCCGCGTCTGATGGAAGCCGGTCGAAACGCAAAGAGATGCGCTCTTGTTGCTCCGGAATATCGGCCAGAATCTTCTTTAGGTCATAGGGAAGCAAAAGTCTGTAGAAAACCTCCGCTGAACGAGCCTCGCTCCCACAGTAGACGTAAAAATAGATGCAGCCTCCAGCAATGTTGAGATAGTGCCTGAGGTCTGAAACTCGAACTTGCCGCTTAGGTCGGTCCGATTTTCTTTTCGAAGTGGTCCCCTTGACCTGAAGCGGCAACTGGCCTTCAACGGTCTCAATCGTGAAGGAAGAAGACGAGTAGACTTGCAGGTGCCCGTCGGTGCATTCGGTCTTGTCGTTCTCATCTATATACGCATAGACGCAAGCGACATCGCCGAAAGCCTGCTTGACAGCATTGACCGCGTTCTGCTCGATTTTGCGATTGTCCAAGCTTCTCCTTACTGTTTTAGATCGTCAGCAAACCGATGTCAGGCATGTTTCTCACTTGACCTAACTGCCTCGCGATGAATCGCATGGCCCTAGAGGAAAAAGTCCCTCGCGCTCACGATGCGGATGCCGTCGATATCCGTGTCGTAGGAACCCTGCCTCACGACCACGATCTTCTCGTGGTTGTCTCGTATCGACTTCAGAGGGGCGATCTCTCGCTCCCTGGTCTCGCTTGCGAACATCTCGTCAGTCGCCTGCACGTAGAGCACGCGCCCGTCCTTCGTCGCAACGAAGTCGACTTCCTTGCCATAGAGCTTGCCCACATGCACGCTCCATCCTTCGTAGAGCAGCTGGAGATACACGGCGTTCTCGAACAGACGGCCAGTATCCGTGACCCTATAGCCGGCCATCCAGGTCCTGAAGCCGGTGTCGACGATGTACTCCTTTGGGTTCGTCTTGAGGAGCGCCTTGCCGTGCAAATCGTAACGCGTGGCACGATAGAACAGGAAGGCCTCCTCAAGCGCACCCACATACGAGGAAACGGTCTTGTTCGTGGTCTTCGGCCCCACAGAAGTTAACGCGCCGGCGATTCGACTCGACGAGCACTCGTTGCCGATGTTGTCCGCCAGGAATTCGGCCACATGGCGCAGCAGGGAAGGGTCAGTCACCGCACTTTTGCCCTTCCCGCGCTCACGGTTGACAATATCACGCACGGCGATGGCTTCGTAGACGCCGGACATGTACGCCGAGTGCTGCGCCTGGGTCGTCGAGAGGGATGCGATGGCTGGCATGCCCCCGTACTCAAGGTAACGAGTAAGCATGTCGTCGAAGAGAACGGGATCCCCCTCGGGAGTGAGAGCCACCGAAGTTCCCGATACGAACTCGATTCCGCAGAAGTCGGCGAACTCGGAGAAGGACAGGGGCAGCATCTTTACCTCTACGTAGCGCCCGGAGAGATAGGTGGCCAGCTCGCTCGAGAGAAGATACGCATTCGAGCCCGTGAGGTAGATGTCGCAATCGAAGTCGATCCTCATTGCGTTGACCGCATCCTGCCAGCCATCGATTCTCTGGGGCTCGTCTATGAAAACGTAGGTGCGACCCTTGTCCGACAGGCGCCCGCGAACGTAATCATAAAGCTGGTCCTCCGTCTTGATGCCCGTACCCTTGCTTTCCAGGTTGACGCTCACAAAGCCGCGGCCAGCGACTCCTTCAGACTCGACGGCCATCCTAATTAGATCGAGAAGGCTCGACTTGCCGCACCTGCGCACGCCCGTGATCACCTTGATGAGGTCGGTGTCACGGAAGAGCATCGCCTCCTCGAGGTATCTATCGCGGTTCCTGAGTCTGCCACCCTTCAAAAGCTGCTCCTAAAACTCGAATCTGGTTACACTTTTAGGAGTATCGTAACTCCACGCCACAAGATGAGCAAAGAGCGCACCTCGAGACGGATCGACCAAGGGGATTACGCACCTGCCGGGAGGCAGGGCAGCTTGCTCGATCGACGCGGACTACCAATTGATAAACCCCAAAAGCCGGACCGCACGGCGGCGCTCGTTTCGCTAAATCGGCTTGATGGGATGGCGAATCACGGTCTTGAGCTTCTCCGGCGCGTACTTGCGCGGGTCGGAGAGGTAAATCTCGTGACAGAGGCGGGATTCGGAGAAGTCGGGCGCATATCCCCGTTCCGCCGCAAATGCACGCATGGCGCCTATGATCGTCAGCTCGTCATCGTAAGGCCCGTATAGCAATGGGCGCGGATTCGGAAGATGCCGCGCCCATTGGCAAACACTATAGCATAGAATCGAACGTCTGTTCTACTCCCACTCGATGGTCGCGGGCGGCTTGGACGTGATGTCGTAGCACACGCGGTTGGCGCCGGGAACCTCGGCAACGATGCGGCCGGAGATGCGGGCCAGCACGTCGTAGGGCAGTTTGGCCCAGTCGGCGGTCATGGCATCGCTGGACTCGACGGCACGCAGGATGATCGGGCGCTGATAGGTGCGCTCGTCGCCCATAACGCCGACGGACTTAATGTCGGGCAAAACCGCAAAGTACTGCCAGCAGCTGTGCTCGGAGTTGCGCTCGCCGGTCTGCTCAAACAGACGCTGGTTGTAAGCGTCGAGCTCCTCGCGCACGATAGCGTCGGCGTTCTTGAGGATCTCGAGCTTCTCCTTGTCGACCGCACCGATGATGCGGATGGCAAGACCCGGGCCCGGGAAAGGCTGGCGAAACACGATGTGACCCGGCAGGCCCAGCGCCAGACCAAGCGCGCGGACCTCGTCCTTAAAGAAGTGGTCGAGCGGCTCAATGAGGTCAAAGTGCACGCCCTCGGGGAACGGGATCAGGTTGTGGTGGCTCTTGATGGTGGCCGTCTTGCCGCCCGTCTTGCGAGCTCCGGACTCGATGATGTCAGGGTAGATGGTGCCCTGAGCCAGGTACTTGACCGGCTTGCCATCGGTCTCGAGCTGCTGCGCCACGGCGAAGAACTCTTTCCAGAACTGCGTACCGATGATGCGGCGCTTCTCCTCGGGCTCGGTCACGCCGGCCAGAAGCTCGGCATAACGGTCCTCGGCGTGGACGTGAATAAAGTCGACGTCAAACTGCTTGGTGAAGACCTCCTCCACCTGCTCGGGCTCGCCCTTGCGAAGCAGACCGTGGTTGATGAACACGCAGGTCATCTGCTTGCCCACGGCGCGGGCGCCCAGCGCAGCCACGACGGAGGAGTCAACGCCGCCGGACAGAGCCAGAATCACGCGGTCGTCACCGACCTTCTCGCGGAACTCGGCCGTCATGGTCTCGACCAGGTCGTCCATGCTCCAGTTGGGCTCCAGGCCACAGATCTCAAACAGGAAGTTGCTCAGCAGCTGCTGACCGTACTCGGAGTGCTTGACCTCGGGGTGGAACTGCGTGGTGAAAATCTTGCGCTCGACGCACTCCATGGCGGCAACCGGGCACACGTCGGTGCTGGCGGTAACGGTAAAGCCCTCGGGCACCTCGGACACGGCGTCGCGGTGGCTCATCCACACGGTCTGCTCCATGGGCGTGGAGTTAAAGAGCTTGGCGCCGGCCGTGCGCGTGATGGTGGCGCGGCCGTACTCGCCCACCTCGGAGTGGCCGACCTTGCCGCCGAGCGTCACGGCCGTGATCTGATGGCCGTAGCAAAAGCCCAGGACGGGAAGGCCCAGGTCAAAGATGGCAGGATCGATGGACGGAGCGTCCTCGGCATACACAGAGGCCGGGCCGCCGGAAAGGATGAGCGCAGAGGCGTTCATTTCGCGAATCTCGTCGGCCGAGATGTCGCAGGGGACAATCTCGGAATACACGTTGAGGTCGCGGACGCGACGGGCAATGAGCTGACCGTACTGCGCACCAAAGTCGAGTACGAGGACCTTTGCGGAAGCCTTTTGATCCATGGTTTCCCCCTCTTGTTGGCGGGGAGCCGGTGCCCACCCGCGCGAATAAACGAAAACAGCTTACATAGTGTACACGTTATATGGGGTTTCTCGCCCCTCGCAGCCATCAGCGCACGGCAAACGCACGACCTAGGCCCCTATTTGACGGCAATTGAAGTGTTACCAAACGTTACAGATGATGTAATACGTTTGAACATTGGACGCCCTGTGCCACAATACTGCCGAACGACTCCGCCCTTGCGGCGGCAAATACGATAGGAATACCAGCATGAAGCGCATCCTTCTCATCGCCACGGGCGGCACCATCGCATCGACCGAGGACGGCAACGGCCTCTCCCCCGCCCTGACCGGTGAGGAGCTCGCCCAGAGCGTCCCCGAGATCTCGGGCCTCTGCGAGCTCGACGTCGTGCAGCCCATGAACATCGACAGCACCAATATGCGCCCGAGCGACTGGATGCGTATCCGCGACGTCATCGTCAAGGGCTATGCCGACCACGACGGCTTCGTGATTCTACACGGCACCGACACCATGAGCTACACCGCGGCAGCACTTTCCTATCTGATTCAGGACAGCCCCAAGCCCATCGTGCTCACCGGCTCGCAAAAGCCCATGGGCAACCCCTTTACCGACGCCAAGCTCAACCTGTACCAGAGCCTGCTCTATGCGCTCGACGAGCATTCGCACGATGTGTCGATCGTGTTTGGCGGCGTCGCCATTGCCGGCACGCGCGCCCGCAAGCAGCGCACCATGAGCTTTAACGCGTTCATTAGCGTCAACTATCCGCCCATTGCCTACATCCGCAACGACCGCATTGTGCGCAACGGGCTCCACGGCACTCATCAGGGCGAAAACCCGGTGCGTTTCTACGACAGCATCGACCCGCGCGTATTTGTACTCAAGCTTACGCCCGGCGTAAACCCGGGCATCCTCGACGCCCTTGCCGATAGCTACGACGCCGTGATTCTGGAGACCTTTGGCATTGGCGGTATTCCCGAGTTTGGCGAGTCGGGCGAGTCGTTCCAAGAGGCAATTTTCCGCTGGGTCGATTCGGGTCGCACCGTCGTTATGACCACGCAGGTCCCCGAAGAGGGCCTCGATCTGGGCATTTATGAGGTCGGCCGTGCTTACGCCAATCATCCGGGCATTCTGCGCGGCGACGACATGACCACCGAGACGCTCGTGGCCAAGACCATGTGGGCACTCGGCCAGTCACGCGATGCGGCCGAGATCCAGCGCCTGTTCTACAGCCAAGTCAACCACGACCGCATCCCGATGGCGTAATCCCTAAGGCAGTTCCACTTATCGCAGCCTCAAACGACAGGTGGTCCCCCTCGGGCCGTGCAAAAATCGGAGTATTCTGCAATTTCTCCGCCGGAGACATAGAATCGGCCGATTGTTAGACGAACTTTTAGGGCGAAGAGGCCGTCTAGTAAATATTTATTCCACATTTTTATTAAGCGTGTGGATTAACTACTGTCAAAAAGGCAAAGCCAGCCGCTCGAGCTACCATCTACGGCTGAACAAGTGCTGAATACTCGCGATTTTGCACATCGAAACCAGGGGGACCCGCCCAAAGAGCGTCAATTAGCAGCGAGGAACGCCCTATTCGATACCCTCGAGAAGCTCTGACACCGTCATGCCGAGTGCGGGCGCGATCTTAAATAGAACCTTGAGCGTGAAATTTGCCGTCCCATCTTCGATTCGGTCGAGGTAGGGTCGGCTGATTCCTGTCGCCACACAAAAATCAACCTTGGAGATACCAAGGTCCCTGCGTGTCTCTTCGACCCGCCTGCCAAGAATCTGTTTCGCACGTTCGTCCATGCAGCCGAGTTTGAAATGGAGCCGAACATAAACGTAAACTATAGTTTACGTTTTCCCGAATACACAGGAGTTTTCTATGTCGGGTTCTTCGGTCCGCATGTACCGAGCCACGCTTCGCACAAACAGCGCGCCGCCCAAGCTCGTCGTCGTTGAAGCTGAATGCCTTTCGCCCGATGAGCGCACAGCATTTACATTGCTATCAAGTCGCGTCGCCGCCGTTCTGGCCCCTTGCCCGGCGCAAGGTGAACTTGCCATTCAATGCCAAACGCACGGCTGCTCGCTCAATCAGGTTGCCGTAATCGCAACCAGCCAGCGTGGCCTGCCCCTCCTTTTAGAAGCCGGTATCGCGCTCTGCCTTCGCGGCGCCGGATACGAAAACGAGGCCGCCGCCGATGTGGTCTTTAAACCACGATCGAGCGGCGGCCTCGCAGCAGCCATTGAATATGCGTGCAGGCTCGTTGCCTAAAAGGACAAGCTAGAAACCAAAGCCAAAGCCCGTTCCGGTAATCGCCGAATACATAAAGTAGACGTTGATCACGTTGAGGAACACACCCGTGATGCAACCGTTGCGCAGGTAGCGCTCGCACACGATGCGCGCCATGGCGGCGGAGTCATCATTGTTCTTTGCTTGACGACCGGCGGTAAAATACGTCGCCACGCCGAGCAGCAGGTTGAGCACCGGCAGCGCCAGCAGCTCGTAGCTCTTGCCCCAGCGCGTCACCTCGCCGGCGGCATTAAACTTCGTTGCCACCTCGGGACCAATGTTGGGGATAACACACGCTGCGACCACCAGCGGAAGCACTGCAAGTACCAGCAGCGCGATGCCCATGTAGCCGGCTTTTTTGCCATATTTAAACATGCGCGTCGTCCTTACACGTTAAAGCGGAAGTGCACGACGTCGCCATCAGCCATGACATACTCTTTGCCCTCGATGCGCAGCTTGCCGGCGGCCTTGGCGCCCTGCTCGCCGCCGAGCTCGATGTAGTCGTCATAGCCAATGACCTCGGCCTTAATAAAGCCGCGCTCAAAGTCGGTGTGGATGACGCCGGCAGCCTGCGGGGCGGTTGCGCCCCGACGAACCGTCCAGGCCTTGACCTCCATCTCGCCGGCCGTAAAGAACGACTGCAGACCGAGCAGCTTATAGGCCGCCTGCGCGAGCACGTCCAGACCGGGCTGCTCCAGGCCCAAGCTCTCCAGGTAGTCGGCCGCATCCTCGGGATCGAGCTCGGAAAGCTCGGCCTCAATCTTGGCGCAGATCGGCAGCGGCTTGACGCCGTCGATGGGCGCCAAGTCCTCGTTGAGCATGTCCTCATCTACGTTGGCCACATACAGGATGGGCTTCATGGTGAGCAGGAACAGGCCCTTGGCAGCGGCACGCTCCTCGTCGGTCATCTCCATGGATGCGGCGCGCTTGCCCTCGTTGAGCCAGGCAAGCAGACGCTTGGCGACCTCGAACTTGGGCATGAGCTCCTTGTCGCGCTTGGCCTCCTTCTCGAGCTTGGGCAGCTGCTTCTCGAGCGTGCCCATATCGGCCAGGATGAGCTCGGTCATGATGGTGTCGGCATCGCCGGCGGGGTCAACGAACTCGCCCGTGCGGCCCACCTCACGCATGACGTTGGGGTCCTTAAAGTAGCGCACGACCTCGCAGATGGCGTCGGTCTCGCGGATGTTTGCCAAGAACTGGTTGCCCAGGCCCTCACCCTCGTTAGCGCCCTTCACCAGACCTGCGATGTCGACGAACTCGACCGTCGCCGGCACAATGCGACCCGGGTTGACGATGTCGGCGAGCTTTTGCAGGCGGCTATCGGGCACGTCGACGATACCCACGTTGGGATCAATCGTGGCAAACGGATAGTTGGCGGCAAGGCCAGTCTTTTTGGTAAGCGCGGTGAACAGCGTCGACTTGCCCACGTTGGGCAGGCCCACGATACCGATGGAAAGGGACACGACAGCTCCTTTTAGTACAGGTACTTCAAACCGTATAAGTATAGCGCCACCGCAGCATCCGGGCGAATCCGGACACCGCGGCGGCGCAAATGAAGCAGAGATAGAGCTCGCTGACTAGTCCGCGAGCTTTTCCACCTGGTCGAGCATCTTGTCAAGCTTGGCCTTTGCTTCGGCCTTGACCTTCTCGGCCTCCTCGTGGGCCTTGGCCTTCTGAGCGGCCTTTTCCTCGGCCTCGGGGTCGACAACGACCAGATTGGACGCATCGTGCTCGACCAGCTTGAGCGCATGATCGGGGCACACCTTGACGCAAGCTCCGCAACCTAGGCAATACGTGGACTCCAGTGCAAAGCGACCGCTTCCCACCAAATCGCAGGCAAACGTGGGGCACACGTTGACGCACTCGCCGCACGACGTGCACTTGTCAAAATCGCATTCCGGTGTGCTCACCTGCATATTCTGGGCAAGCTCGGGGTGGTTCTGCAGCGTCGAGAGCACCAGCTGCCGCCCGTGCGTGAGCGAACGGCGACGCTTGGTCGTCGTGGTGCCGCACATGGTGTTGAGTGTGCGCTCGAGCTGCGTGATCTGGTGACGGTGGGCCTTCAACTTCTGCGTCACCGAGGCCAGTGCCGCCGTCGCCGGGTTGAGCTTAGTCACGGTTAGGCCCGTGGTGCGGGCAATCTTATCCATGTACTCCTTGCGCTCGTACTCGCGGCGCTTATGGCACTTGAGGCTCTTGGGGTCGACCTCCAGGCCCATGCCCGTGCCGGACCACTCCTCGGCCTTCGCAATCGCCTCGCCCAGAATGTCCTCACCGCCGGTGTTGCGACACTTATCGCACACGCCTAGTGGCAGGTAGACGCTCACGTTGGGATAGTCAGCCAGTACCGAGAACCAGGTCTCGGCAGTAATATCGCCCACGCAGGCGACGACGACCTCGTTCTCGCGCGGCATGCGCTTAAGAGCGCGCGTGCAGGTGACGTAGGCGGTCTCGTGGCTCGTAGCAGCAGAGACAATATCGTCATACAGGTTTTTAGGCGCCAGGCGCGGCGAGATGATCGCCTCGGTCGGACAGGCAGCGGCGCACAGACCGCACTTGCGACAGGAGTCGAGAATCTCGATGGAGTCTTCCTCGACCTCGATAGCGTTGACCGGGCACACGTCCATGCACGCGGTGCAGCCGCTCTTTTCGTTTTTGCAGGTCAAGCACGGAATGGTGTTGCCGCGCGGGCGCTCCTTGTAGTCGGCAGGATTCCACTGCGGCGCCGATGGATCGAGTGCATCGGTCACGCCGCCAAGCGGGTTTTTAAGAAAGTCGAAACCCTTGCTGATCTCGATAATGTCATCAAACAGATCGTGTTCCTGCGCCATGCGCGGCCCCTCCCTGAGCAGTGCAAACAAGCAAGAGATAATGATACGCCATCGGCCCACGACTCGGGCAAATTACACGCGGAGCACCTTTGAGGCAAATAGCCTATGCCTATCGCCGCCTCGATTGCACAAGGTCGATCAAGCGCCTAGCTATGCCTCGCGCATGAGCTGCACGAGCTTTTGTCTGGTCACCTTGGCCTGTTCGTTAGCCATATTGCGTTCGTTTCTAAAGGCCGCATCTGCAACGCTCATCAGGTCGGCATCGGAAATCTCGTCAAGGCCCAGCTCCTCGAGCGTCGTCGGCAGACCGACGCGCTGGCAAAACTCGAGCACCTGATTAAGCTCGGGCGCACGCTCCAGGCGCAGCTGCACCACCAGGCCAAATGCCACGGCCTCACCATGCATGGCCTTGCACTCGGGCAGAATCGTCAGGCCGTTGGCTATGGCATGGGCAAGCGCTAGGCCACCACTCTCAAAGCCAACACCCGAGAGCAGAATATTGCACTCGATCAGGCGCTCAACCGCTGGCGATGTACGGCCCTTTTTGAGATCGCGCTTGGCAGCGACGCCGCACTCCATGAGTGTGTCATAGCAGGCACGAGCCGCAACCAAGGCCAAGTGTCCCGGCGCGCCACCGTGCTCGTTAGCGCCGTGCGCCGCGGCGCACGAACGCGCCTCGAAATACGTTGCCAGCGCATCGCCCATACCAGCGACCGTCATACGCAGCGGAGCCGCCGAGACCACGTTGGTATCGACCACGACCAGGTCTGGATTCTTCTCGAGCATCAGGTAGCGGTCGAACGACCCATCCTCGTGATACAGCACCGAAATCGCACTGCACGGACCGTCCATCGAAGCCGCCGTGGGGCATACGCACAACGGCAACTCGGCATAAAACGCAACGGCCTTGGCGATATCCAGCATCTTGCCGCCGCCAATACCCACCACCATGTCGCAATACTCGGCCTGGGCTTCCTTAGCCATTTTTACAACGGCTTCTTCCGTACACGGACCGTTATAGATCTTAAAGAATGGCTCGCTTAGGTCTTCGTCCAGAAATCCATCGACGATCTGCTTGCACAGCCGATCCTCGGTGCCCTGGTCAAACAAGACATAGGCAGCGCAGCCCAACCATGACAAATACCTGCCCTGACGCGAAAGTTCGCCCGGCCCCTGAACATACCGGCCAGGACCGCCATAAACCATGGGAAGCGCCATACGAGAATCCGCCCTTCATCAAACAACGATTGGTGCAAAGCAACCTGACCCCTTTGCACCATAGCAAAAAGGGGCCTCGTGCATAGAGCACGAGACCCCTTGCAAGACAGCGAGAGTCGATTAGAAATCGATGTCGGTGTCGTAGTAGCAGGCCTTGAGGATCTTCTCGAAGTCGGCAGCCTTGGTCTCACGCGGGTTCTCCGGCGTGCAGGCGTCGGTCTCGGCGTTCGCGGCGATCTCGGGCAGCTTGGCGAGGAACTCCTCCTCGGAAACCATCTGCGGGTTCTCGGCGTCGACCTTCACGCCACCATTCGCGTAATCCTTGATGGACTGCGGAATGTTGAGCTGGTCGTTGAGGTCGCGAATCTTCTGGACGAGCGCAGCGATGAGCTCCTCGTTGGTCTCGCCGGGAAGGTGCAGGATCTCCTTGGCCACGTAAGCGTAACGCTCAGCAGCGCGCGGGTCCTTGGAGTTCCACTGGATGACCTTGCCCAGGTACATGGCGTTAGCAGCACCGTGGATGATGTGGCCGTTCTCAAAGGCCGCACCGGTCTTGTGAGCCATGGAGTGAACGATGCCCAGCAGGCCCGAGGAGAAGGCGATACCGGCGATGCACTGAGCCTCGTGCATGTGCTGACGGGCCTCATGGTCGCCAGCATAGGACTTGGGCAGCCACTCGACGATCTCGCGGATGCCGTGCAGAGCGTTGGCGTCGGTGAACATGGAAGCACAAGTGGAAACGTAAGCCTCCATGCAGTGGGTCAGAGCATCCATGCCGGTGTGTGCGCACAGCTTGGCGGGCATGGTGTAGGTGAGCTCGGGGTCGACGATGGCGACATCAGGGGTGATGTTGAAGTCGGCCAGCGGGTACTTGATGCCCTTGGCGTAGTCGGTAATGACGGAGAACGCGGTGACCTCGGTAGCGGTGCCGGAGGTAGAGGAGATGGCGCAGAAATGAGCCTTCTGACGCAGCTCAGGGAAGCTGAACGGCTGGATGATGTTATCGAAGGACTCCTCGGGATACTCGTAGAAGACCCACATGGCCTTAGCGGCATCGATGGGCGAGCCGCCGCCGATGGCGATAATCCAGTCGGGCTCGAACTCGCGCATAGCCTCGGCGCCCTTCATGACCGTCTCGATGGACGGGTCGGACTCGACGCCCTCGAACAGCTTGACCTCGAAACCGCCTTCCTTAAGGTCGTTCTCGACGTCCTGCAGGAACCCGCCGCGGCGCATAGAGCTGCCGCCAGAAACGATGATGGCCTTCTTGCCCTTGAGGTTCTTCACCTCGTGGCGAGCGCCCTCACCAAAGTACAGATCGCGGGGATTGGTAAAACGTCCCATACTGTGCCTCCTAAACAAGCCCCTCTTAGACTTGCGTATATAACGGAGCACCCAATTGGCTCCGTTAGGACCGGTTTGCGCGTTGCCGGCGACGACAATGCGCGATGTCCAAACGTCTCAACGCTCAGACAAACACTATTTTACCGTTCTGGTTGGTCAGTTATTCACCTAAAGCCGCCAATGATGAAACGTTTTTTCTATCCCTGAAGACCCTTGTGCGGCATTCATACTCCCAAGCTGGGCAAACGTTTTATCAAGGTTGACCACATATCCCGGGCAGGACGGTGCCCCTCCAAAATATGCACCGTTCGCCGCCAAATATCGACCGTTTGCGGCACCGTGATACCACTCGGTCGTCCAAGGTGCCGACATTTGTGCGACATCCGTCTTCGTGGTGCAAAGGTGCAAGTCCAAGTGCGGCACCCCCGGTGTGCCACATGCGGGTAAACTAGAACCTTATATAGAGACATTTGAACCCTAACCGCAGCAAAGGAGGCCCCATGGCATTCGATCCCATTCAAGAGGATTGCCATCGCCTCGTTCTTGAGGCCTTGCGCCGCGACAATATCCCGCTCACCGACGGTGCCGCCGTAGAGCGTCTAATGGAACAATTCACCCGCAACCCTGCACCGCTCATCGTGCACGACCGCGACCGAGCTGGGCATCTGATTGCCAAGGTCGTCGAGGCTGTCGACTACCGCATCCCCTTTATCCCCGACGACGCCCAGGCAGAGCAAGAAGAAGCCGCAGCCGAGAACATGCTCCGCGAGGCAGCCGCGCTCGATCCGGCCAACTGGGATGCCCAGCGCATGCTGACAGCGCTCACCGCCGAATCCAACGAGGAATACGTACAGTATCTGGTGTCCAAGTGCGACGAGGTGGAGCACGATCTGGCGCTCAAGATTGCCTCGGCGCAGGACCCCTACGAGCGTGAGGCCGCAGGCGACCTGACCCGCCGTCCCTACCTGCGCTGGCTTGCCGCCTTGGCATCGCGCGCGCTCATTAGCGGCCGCTACCGCATGTCGCTGGATGCCGCGAATCGCAGCCTGGACTTTGCGCCCAACGACCCCGCGGGCGTCCGCCATACCGCGATGCTTGCCATGGCAAAGCTCGAATACCCTGCCGAGGAGCTCAAGCGTTTTCGTTCCGCCCACTCCGTGCCCTATCTTGCCAACACGCCGCTGCGCCGCCGTCCCAAGGACGCGGAGCGCGACCTGGACCCGTGGACGCTCATCGCACTGATGAGCGCAGCCTGGCGCGAGCTGGATTACGAGGGCGCCGAGCACTACCTGCGCATCCTGGTGCGCTCATGCCCGCACGCAGCCGAGGCGCTCTACTTCCAAACCGAGTTTCCCGATGGCGTCTATGCTCGCGTCAACGTAGGTCCGGGCTCCACCGATGAGCTTGTCCTTGCCCTGTCCGAGGCGACGCCGGTGCTGCAGGAGGGCCTAGGCGCGCCCGACAACGCCAGCTTTGCCGCCTGGGTCGCCACCAACGACATCGTGCGCTCCCAGATCGACGAACGAATCCTGCGCGCGGCCGAACAGGGATTGCCGTTTAAGGGAGGAGACCTCTAATGGATTCGAGCGTCTACATCCCCGCCTATCTGGAGCGCACCTATCTGGCGTCGCACCCCGAACTCACCGATGCAGCACGCGAGCTTGTCCATAACGACATCAGCGCAAACCCTCACAAGTATGCGCAGACCGAGCATGCCCAAGCGCTGCTGTCCTATGCCGGCGTCCACCGCCACTTGCTCGACGAACTCCATCGCATCGAGGACATGGGCAGCGACGAGGAGTTTGAGCAGACGCGCAACCGTCTGTTCGACGATATGCGCGATGAGCTGCTCAAGATCGTCCGCGTCGATGCACTTGCCGTCGATGCGCAGTTGCTCGCCATCATCCTGGCGGACACGCCCGTCGATGCCTGCCTGGGCGATCTGATGAAGCTCGAGGCGAGCACGGCCGACTACCTGCAACAGAGCGTGCCCGGGTTTGATATGGAGGCCCCGCACTACTGGGCCAACAAGGTTTTGACGGACGGCGTGACGGCGGCCTATCTCACCGCAAGCGAGCCGGCGCTTATCGGGTGGCTCCACACGCTCGAGGCCATCTCGCAGCTGTGCATGGCGAGCGCTCGCTACCGTGCTGCCGCCAACTACGCCCGCCGCGTCCTTAAGGCGGAAGGCTATCCCACCCGAGCTGCAGGCACCGTGCTACTCGCCCTCGCTCGCCTAGAAGACGAGGACGGCTTTTTTGCCCTGGCCCACCAGCTCGAGGAGCAGATGGGGGCCGATGCCCTCGAGGACTCCCCCTGGTACCTGCTCGCCCGCACGATCCTGCTGTTCAAAACGAACAAGATGCGCCCGGCGACACGCGCGCTGCGTGAGTTTGCCAACCGCTGCGAGGGCGGCGCGTTCTTTTTGCTGAACCCCATGTATCAGACGCCGTACCTTCCCTGCCGGCCCGAACCGCACGACCCCTGGGACCTTTCGCATCAGGCAGTTTGGGAGGCCGACGGCATCATCTCGGATACTCCCGACTTTGCCCCCTGGGCCAGCGCTTGCGAAGACGTATCGCAGCTTGCCCAGGAATTTGCGCGCCGCTACGGCTTTTAACGGCGCAAACGCCACGACCATGTCATTCACGTTAGGAACGGCTTCATGAACTTCCGCTCATCTCTCGCCTGCACCTCGAGCGATATCGCCCGCTGGGGACTGCGCTCCGTCCTTAAGCGCCAGGGCGGCGTACTCCCCGGCCGCATCGCCATGAAGATCGACCCCGAGCTGCTAAGCGACCTCGCGGGTCTTGTCGACCGCAGCGTGGTAATCACCGGCACCAACGGCAAGACCACCACCTCCAACCTCATCGCTGACGCCGTTGCTGCCAGCGGCGCTACCGTGGTGTGCAACCGTGCCGGCAACAATATGGAGCCTGGCGTGGTGGGTGCTCTGCTCGAGGCCCGCGGCGGCCTTAAGCACGCCAGCAGCGGCAAGCGCGTGGGCGTCTTTGAGTGCGACGAGCTCTACACCGTACGCGTTCTGCCCAAGCTCAAGCCGACCTACTTTGTGCTGCTCAACCTGTTCCGCGACCAGCTGGACCGCTACGGCGAGATCGACCACACCCAGGACGTCATCGCCCATGCGCTGGAGCTTTCGCCGGCAACGACGCTCATCTATAACGCCGACGATCCGCTGTGCGCCTCGATCGCCGCACGCGTCCCCAATATGAGCATTGCCTTTGGCATCGACGGTGCCACAGGCACCGAGTCCGATCGCATTAGCGACTCGCGTTTTTGCTCGCAGTGCAACGCGCCGCTGGAGTACGACTATGTACAGTACGGCCAGCTCGGCGCCTATCATTGCCCTTCGTGCGGCTGGGCACGCCCTGCGCTGGTCCGTCGTGTGACGGGCGTGGAGCTTGGCTGCGACGGCTACGGCTTTGACCTGGTCTTTGGATCTGCGCCCGACGCGGCTGCCGCACACATCGCCACACGCTACAACGGCCTGTACATGGTCTACAACGTTGCCGCTGCATTCTTTGCCGCACATGAGTTAGGCGTGGATACGGCGCACCTGCAGCCCACGCTCGATGCCTATGTGCCCGCCGGCGGACGCATGGGGCGCTGGGATATCGCCGGCCGCACCGTCGAGGCCAACCTGGCTAAGAATCCCGTGGGCTTCGATCGCCAGATTCAGTCCATTAAAACGGCAGGCGGCAGGCTCTGCGCCTTCTTCCTCAACGACAACGACGCCGACGGCCACGATGTCTCATGGATCTACGACGTCGACTTCGAGCGCATCGCCGATACCCCAGGGCTTGTCGCCTTTGTCGGAGGTACGCGCGCGCACGATATGCAGGTACGCCTGAAGTACGCCGGCATCGACGCCGGCATCATCTCGAATATCGAGCAGGCGATCGGCGCCGTGGCGGACGAGGCCGCCGATGACACCTTCTACGCCGTCGCCAACTACACGGCCTTCCCGCCGCTGGTCAAGGAGCTCGACGAGCTTAAGGGTACCGATGCGAGCTCGGTTGCCTCCTGCGCCGCAACACGCGCCGATGGGAGCGCTGTCCCCACCGACATTGTGCCGGTCGAGCTTTCGCGCCCCCTGCGCATTGTCTACCTGTACCCCGATGCCCTCAACCTCTATGGCGACGGCGGCAACGTCATTGCCCTCGAGCGCCGCTGCGCCTGGCGTGGCATTCCCGTGCGCGTGGACGAAGTCCGTATGGGCGAGTCGCTCGATCTCACCGACGCCGAAATCGTCATGATGGGCGGTGGCTCCGACCGCGATCAGTTGGCCGTGGCACATGAGCTGCTCGCTCAAAAAGACAAGGTCGCGGCCTATGTTGAGGACGGCGGCACACTACTTGCCATCTGTGGCAGCTATCAGCTGCTCGGCCGTTCGTACTATCTGGGTGATGATCGCATTGAGGGCTTGGGCGTCATTGCCGCCGAAACCGTGCGCGGCTCCGACCGCCTGATCGGCAACGTCGCCGTCAAGACCGACCTGGCACCCGAGCCCTTTGTGGGATTTGAGAACCACGGCGGCCGCACCCTGCTCGATGCAGAGGCCACGCCGCTCGGAACGTCCGTTGTCACGGGCACCGGCAACAACGGCGACGATGGCTTTGAGGGCCTCATCTACAAGGGCGTCATCGGCACGTACCTGCACGGACCAGCGCTACCCAAGAACCCCGAGCTCGCCGACTGGCTCATTACCCACGCCCTCGAGCGCCGCGGCGATGCGCAGGCCACAGCCCTGCTGCCGCTCAAGCCCCTCGACGACACCTACGAGCGCGCCGCCCACGACGCCGCCATGAAGCTCCTCCCCTAACGCCCCGCCACCACAAAGGGGACAGGCACCTTTGTGGTGGGTTGATTTCCGATCTCAGCCGAACACATTAGGCGGACAGGCCGTTCCCGCAG
>UQDE01000030.1 GCA_900539735.1 uncultured Collinsella sp.
TCAATCGTAGCCCGAGATGGTCCCAGGCTGACAATTTCGACTGTAATGGACGTTCCTAAACTGCCGGCAGAGACGATATGAGCAGGACATAAAAACATTGAGAGCCCCTGCTGCATGAAAGACCGCGGATTAGGCCGACAATGGTGAGTGTCTAATCCAACCGTGGCGGCCACGCCGCATTCATGGAAGGGGCTCCCATGCTCGATACTACCACCTTCGTCGGACTCGACGTCCACGCCCGCTCGATAAAGGCAGTCTCCCTCGACGTCATGACCGGGGAGGCGCGCTGCGCGACCTTCGGCTACGACGCCGGCGCCGTCGCGGGGTGGGTGCGGTCCGTGGACCCAAAGGCCAGGTGCGTGTACGAGTCCGGGGTCACGGGGTTCGACCTGCAGAAGAGGCTCTCCGGCCTGGGGGTCGACTGCGTGGTCGGCGCCGTCTCGAAGATGATCAAGCCTAGCGCGGACAGGCGCAGGAAGAACGACCGCAACGACGCCGAGTTCCTCGCCCGCATGCTGTCGGTCGGCAACGTGGTCGAGGTGTGGGTCCCCGACGACGAGTGCGAGGCCGCCCGCGACCTGACCAGGGCGCTCGAGGACGCGAGGGACGACCTCTCGCGCTCGAAGCAGCGGCTCTCCAAGTTCCTGCTCAGGCACGGGCTCGTCTTCGACGAGAGGACGCCCACCGGCCGCAGGAAGGGCAACTGGACCCGGGCGCACTGGTCCTGGATCGAGTCGATAAGGTTCGCGGAGAGGGCCGACAACGACGTGCTCGCCTACTACGTCGACGCGGTCAGGCGGGCGGCGGAGGAGAAGGCGAGGCTCGAGGGGCTCGTCGAGGCCGAGGCCCGCAAGCCCAGGTGGAGGAGGAGGGTCGACTCCCTGCGCTGCCTCAAGGGCGTCGACACCGCGACCGCCGCCGACCTCGTGTTCGAGGCCGGCGAGTTCTCCAGGTTCAGGAACGCCCGCTCGTTCGCGGCGTGGGTCGGCCTGACGCCCTCCGAGCACTCCAGCGGGGAGAGCGACCGCAGGGGCGCGATCACCAAGGCCGGCAACAAGCACCTGAGGAAGACGCTGGTCGAGGCCGCGTGGCACTACCTGACGTGCTCGGGGCGGCCGAAGGACCTCGCCAAGGGCCAGGCCCCGGACCGGGGCGCCCGGAGACATGCCGCCAAGGGCGTGCGGAGGCTGGCCGAGAGGCGGGAGGCGCTGCTCGCGCGCGGGGTCCACGGCAACAAGGCGAACGTGGCCACGGCGCGCGAGCTCGCCTGCTGGGTATGGGCGGTCGGCCTCATGGCCGAGGAGGCGTAGGGGGGCCGGTCCCCCGCACATAAGCCGATCACCCCGGAAGCGGTTCGATCCGAAGCCGTTGAGGCGAACCTCAGGTCCCTTTTCTGCGAGCGCCCAGGGCGCCACACGCGTGCACAGACTGTCGGTTCGACGTAGAAGCCTCAGCCGTAGCAACGGATTGCCCAGCGAGAGATCGCCGCGGGCGGATATTAAACTGCAAAGACGAGCGTCGGTAAGACACGCCGAGGTCGCCGCGGACGGGCTGATATAGGGAGAGGGCCTGACCCCATATCGTTGGGGCCAGGCCCGATTTTGCCTCTTGACAATGTCCTGCTCATATTAAAAGGAACGTCCCCAACTGCCGGCTTTTTGGGGTGCTGGGTATAATCGTCGTATTGCATTGAAATGTGGCGAAAGGAGTGGCAATGTCTCGGTATTGCGCCTCGTGCGGCAAGCTTCTTGCAGATAATGCCAAGTTCTGCACCTCGTGCGGTGCACCCGTTGAGCAAACAACCGCGAGCGATAGCCAGCCCGCTTTTGAGCAGACCGGTTCCCTCGATACGCCGCAAGCCAAGGCGGACGACCCCCTCGCCTATCGCCCCGACCTCGCCGCAGGCCCCGCGGCCGTCGAGACCACGCAGCGCATACCCGTCGCGAGCGGCTCGCCCCAACAGCAGCCGGCTCCCGCATACGCGCCCGCTTCGCCACAGACCCCCGCTCCCAAAAAGAGCGGCACCGGGCCGCTTATCGCCGTTATCGTTGTGCTGGTGGCGATCATCATCGCCCTGGTCGTTTTCTTTGTGATCAAGCCTTTCGACAACGCCGCCACGCAGACGACTGCCGAGGTAGCTAAGCTGCACCATGACGTCGACGACGATGACCTAAGGCCTCTCGGCGACCCCAACAGCCTGTACGACGATGATGACGATGACGACGAGGATGGCGGCGAAGCAACGCTCTCCGAGCAGAACCTCTACCGCCGACTGAGCGAATACTACGACTTGCTCGAAGACCTCGACAACTACGTCCGTGGCTGCGCACAGAACTTCAACGGCAGCTATCTGGAAGAGGATCGAACCACCCGTCAAAATCTCGCCGACGTCGCCGAGCGCACGGAGGACACCATCGAGCAGTATTACGACATCGTCGAGGACCTAGACGTCCCGACGAGCTCCAAGAACTACAGCTCCTGGAAAGACATCGTTGCCCTGTACGACGACCTGGATCACCGCATTGACGCAATCTGTGATGCCTGGGAGATCAGCCTGAAATACGCCAAGCCTGCGGACCACAAGAATGAGATCGTGGCGCCGCTGTCGCGCGACAACGTGGCGGGCACCAATGACAATAAGTACCGCCTAGACTTTGAGGAGCGCTATCCCGGCGCCAAACCCGTCGAAGTGAACTAGTCGCATGCGACGTTCTTAAACGACTAGTCATTCAAGAACGTCCCCAATGACTACGCAAAAAACGAGCGAGGATCATGGGACCCTCGCTCGTTTTTGTTTTGGGCTATGTTTCGGCTGCGCCGCTACTTGTCGGCGGCCGCCTTCTTGGTGGTCGTCTTTTTCGCGGCAGTCTTCTTGGCAGTCGACTTCTTGGCAGCAGTCTTCTTTGCCGCCGTCGTCTTCTTGGCCGTGCTCGCCTTGGTCGTGGTCTTGCGACCGCGGGCGGGCTTCTTCTCCTTGGTCGGGCAGTCCATGTTCACGCAGATGCGCCACGGGCCGCGCGCCGTGTTGACCACCACGATGGGGGCGCCGCACTCGGGGCAAGTCTCACCCGTCGCCTCGAGCTTACCGCGCGCCGGCAGAGGATAGCTCACGCCACAGTCATCGTAGTTGGTGCAGCGGATAAAGCGCTTGCCGCTCTTCTCGCTCTTGTGCGCGATCAGGTCGCCATGGCGTCCGGCCTCGGCGCACACCTTGCACTCGCCCACCTTAAGGTCGGGCTCGTAGTTGGTGGGGCACGTCGGGTTCACGCAGATCTCGAAAGCCTTCTGGCGGAACGGCTGGCACTTAATGCGCGGCGCGCCACACTCGGGGCACACGGCCGCCTCGCCCTCGAGCGGGCTTACCTTGACGCCGCTCGGCACCGGATAGGTCACGTCGCAGTCGGGCCAGCCCATGCAGCCGATAAAGCTGCCGCGGGTCTTGGCACTCGTCTTCATAACCAGGTCCTTGCCGCACTTGGGGCAAGCGCCCACGCGCGCATCGGCCGTGACGGCGTCGCTGATGGCGTCGCCCAGCTCCTGCGTGTGCTTGAGCAGCTCGTCGAGCACGCCGGCCAGCAGCGCGCGCGAGTGCGTCACGACATGCTCTTCGGTATCCTCGCCGCGCTCCACGCGGGTCATGTCGCCATCGAGCTCGCTGGTCATATCGGGGCTCGTGATGCGCGGGGCAAACTGCGTCAGTGCATCGATGATGGCGATGCCCAGCTGACTCGGCTCCACGGGATCGTTTTTGAGGTAGCGCACGGCGTACAGGCGCTCGATGATGCTCGCGCGCGTGGACTTGGTGCCCAGGCCGCGCTTTTCCATCTCCTGCACGAGCTTGCCCTGGCTGTAGCGCGCGGGCGGCTCGGTCTGCTTGGCCTCGAGCTTAATGTCGAACACGTCGACCGTATCGCCCTGCTCCAGCGGCGGCATCTGCTCATCGCGCTTAAGGCCGTACGGATAGGCCTCGCGGAAGCCAGGGGTCACGAGCACGTCACCCGAGGCCACGAACGGCTCGCCGTTGACGTCGAGCTCGAGCTTGGTGTTCTCAATGGTCGCAGGACCCATAAGCGTCGCCAGGAAGCGACGGGCGATGAGGTCGTAGAGCTTGCGCTGGCCGCCGTCGAGCGTGGACGGATCGCCCTCGCCCGTGGGGTAGATAGGCGGGTGGTCGGTGGTCTCGACTTTACCGCGCGTGGGCTTCATGGGACCAGCGAGTACCTTTTTGCACACGGGCGCCAGCGCCGGGTTGATCTTTGCCAGGTCACTCACCACGGCGCCCAAATCGAGCGTCGCGGGATACACGGTGTTGTCGACACGCGGATAGCTGATGAGGCCCGCCATGTAGAGGGACTCGGCGATACGCATGGTACGCGCAGGCGAGATGCCCTCGGCTGCGGCGGCAGCCTGCAGCGAGGTGGTCGCAAACGGCGTGGGCGGCTGCTGCTTGCGCGAGCGCTTGGTCACCGCGGCGACGGTTGCCGTCTTGGCACCGTCAACGTGACCGTACGCCGTCTCAGCAGCATCCTTGTCGGTAAAGCGCGCCGTCTTGTGCGCAATCTTAAATCGGTCGTCCTCGGCAGTACCCTGTGCGGCGCCCATGCCGCGGATCTGCCAATAGTCCTCGGGCACAAACGCCATGCGCTCGCGCTCGCGCTCGACCACCAGGGCAAGCGTCGGCGTCTGCACGCGGCCGGCGGAACGCACGTTGCCAAAGCCGCCAAACTTGGCGAGCGTCAGGTAGCGCGTGAGCACCGCACCCCAAATGAGGTCGATGTGCTGACGGCTCTCGCCGGCGTCGGCCAGGTTCTGGTCGAGCGAGACAAGGTTATCGAAGGCCTGCGTGATCTCGGCCTTGGTAAACGAAGAATACTGGGCGCGGGCAACCGGCAAGTCCGGCGCAACCTCGCGCACCTTGTTGAGGGCGTCCGAACCGATCAGCTCGCCCTCGCGATCGAAGTCCGTGGCGATGATGACGCTGTCGGACTTTTTGGCGAGGTTCTTGAGCGAGCGGATAAGCTCCTTCTCGGCCGGCAGCTTAATGACGGGTGCCCAGGTGAGATACGGCAGACTCTCGAGCTTCCAGCCCTTGATGGAGATACCGTCGGCAAGAAACGGCTTGCGCTTGGTGTCATAGGGCGGGCGCGCCAGGCCATCGGGCATGTCGGCCGGCAGCATCTCGCCGTCCTCGGTGACCGAATACCAGCCCAGCTTTTTATCGAACAGCACGCTGTCGCAAAAATCGGGCGCAAGGATGTGACCGGCAAGACCGATCGTCACGCACTCCTCGCCCTTCCACTCAAAACGGTAGATGGCGGTG
The DNA here is from genome assembly GCA_900539735.1 of uncultured Collinsella sp. Lineage (GTDB taxonomy): Bacteria > Actinomycetota > Coriobacteriia > Coriobacteriales > Coriobacteriaceae > Collinsella. The sequence goes on from UQDE01000030.1 coordinate 5,321, forward strand.
TTGTACACCTTGTCCTTTTTGGGTTTACCCGTGGACAGACGCTCGGCGATCTGACGCGCAGCGTCGTTTTTCTCGGCGATGATGAGCTTCAAAAGAGGCTCCTATCTCGTGTCTCTGCGGCTACGCCCGCCCGTATGGCGGCCGATTTACGCCCTTGCTTGCTCGATCTGCCCGATGAGCCAATCGCACCAGGCATCCATGCCCTCGCCCTTGCGCGCGCTCACGGCAAACCGCGGCGCCTGCGGATTGAGGTCATCGAGTGTCTTAGTATACCTATCCATGTCAAAATCGAAAGCCGGGGCCACGTCGACCTTATTGAGCAGCTGCGCGCCGGCGTGCTGGAAGATGCCCGGGTACTTGATGGGCTTGTCGTCGCCCTCGGGCACCGAGAGGATCATGATGGACAGGTTCTCGCCCAGGTCAAAGTCGACCGGGCAGACCAGGTTGCCCACGTTTTCGATGAAGATGACGTCGATGTTCTCCAGACCGACGGCCTGGTCGAAGGCGTCGACGGCCTCCATGATCATGTTGCCCTCGAGGTGGCACAGGCCGCCCGTGTTGATCTGGATGGCGGGCATGCCGGCTTCCTTCATGGTGATGGCATCGACATCCGAGGCGATATCGCCCTCGATGACGGCACAGCGCAGGCCAGCCTTGTCGCGCAGGCGCTCGTTAGTGCCCAGGATCGTGGTGGTCTTGCCCGAACCGGGGCTCGACAAGACGTTGATCACATAGGTGTTTGTCTCATTAAATCGCTGACGCAGCTGATCTGCCAGGCGCTCGTTGCGCGACAGAATCGGCGATGCGATATCAATCGTTTTCTCGGCCATACTTAGCGCTCCTTACTTTGGCCCCTTTATACCCCATCACCAGATGGCTAGCGGGCTAATCGTCGGGGGTTTCGATTTCGATACTCGCGATATCGAGCTCGCGGCCGTGCAGTAGGCGCACGTTGGCACCACCACACTGGGGACAGCGACAGTGGAAGCGATCGTGGTCGAAAACCTCGCCGCAGTCCAAGCATTCACTTTGCGGATGGACCTCCTCCACGGCAAGCTCGCAGCCTCGCGTGAGCGGGTCCTCATCGCGAAATGTCTCCCACGCAAAGTCGAGCGCCTCGCGCACAACTTCGGTCATGTCCCCGATACGCAGCGTTACCAAAACGGCGCGCGAGGCCCCCGCCCCACGCGCCGCGCGAATCACTGTATCGAGTATGCCGTTGACAATGCCAACCTCGTGCATACCGATTTACTCCTCGTCGTCCTCATCGTCCGAGAACAGGTCCAGACGGCTCACAAACAAGCCCTCCTTGCCCTCGCGCGCGGTAATGACCACGCGGGCAATGGCGAGCGAAATCTCGTAGAGCGAGAGCAGGGCACCATACATGAGGCCCAGCGTAACGGGCGAGCCGTCGGGCGTAATCACAGCCGAGCCCACAAGCAGGCCCACGTACACGTAGCGCCAGGCGCCGCGGAAGGCCGCGTAGGACACGATGTGGAAGACGGACAGGTAGAAGATGATGAGCGGCAGCTCAAACGCCACGCCAAAGCCGATCATAAAGAGCAGCTCCATGTTGACGTAGTTCTCCAGGTCGGGCAGCGCCGTGGCGACGGCCGAGGTCTCGCCGATAAGCCACTCAAAGCCCGCCGGGATGATGATGAAATAGCAGAAGATGGCGCCCAGGAAGAACAGCACCGTCGAGGCGAGCACCGTGGGCACGACCCATTTGCGCTCGTTGGGACGCAGTGCCGGCAGGAAAAATGCCAGAATCTGCCAGATGATCATGGGCGTGCACATGACCACGGCCATCTTGATGGCCAGCGAGAAGCGCAGGCCAAAGCCGCCGAGCGTGGTGGTGATGTAGAACTTACCGTCCGGCACAAAGGAGCGGATGGGGTCTTCCAGGATGTCGAGCACCACGGGCGTGGCGAAATACAGCACGATGGCGGCGGCAAACACCGACACGACCACGATAGTCAGGCGGCGACGGAGCTCTCCCAGGTGATCGAAGAGCGGCATGCGCGCAGGTCCGATAGGCATTACTCATCGCCTCCCTTCGAGGCGTCGGCGGCAGCGGCGTCGTCCTCGGCCTCGAGCTCGCGGGCGAGCTGGTCGACGACGGCCTTGCGCTTGCGGGGACGACGGGCGTAGAGGTCGGCCGTCGTGGGCTCTACCGGCTCGGGCTCGGGCTCCGGTTCTGCAGCAGGCTCGGGCTCGACGACAGGCTCGGCGGCAGCGGCAGGCTCGGCACCCTCGGCCTCCTCAGCAGCACCCTCGCCCTCGGCGGCAGCCTCGCTCGCGGCCTTCTCGGCAGCAAGGCGGGCACGGCGCTCGGCAAAGGTCTCCTTCTTGGCGGGCGCTGCCGTCTCGGCGGCATCCTTGTCCGCATCGGAATCGTCATCGACGGCAGTCTTCTTGGGCTTGACCGGTGCCGAAGCGGCCTCACTTACCGGATCGATAATCTCAGACTGAACAACGGCCGTCATCTTTTCCTGCGTCTCGCGGAACTGACGGATGGCACGGCCGATCGTGCGGCCCATCTGCGGGAGCTTATCCGGGCCAAACAGCAAAAAGCCGAAGACCACGATGATCGCGAGCTCACCCTCTCCAATACCAAACACACATACCTCCAAGGCTCGATGTGAGTCGAGCCCGCACCGCGCCATTCGGCCGGAACTCGTCTATTCATTCGGTCAAGTATAGCGCCCGGACGCCAAAACGTCCGAGCGCATCACAAACATATGCCAAACGGCACGCCCTTTTGGGGGCAAAGATTATGCAGCGGTGATCGAAATCTCCTGGTCGACACCCAACAGCTGAACCACGCGCATTACCGGGGGCTGCACATTGGTGCAGCCAAAACGCTTGCCGTGGTCGACCGCGTGGTGCGCGGCGCCCACGAGCACGCCAATGCCCGTTGAATCGATGTAGCTCACCTGGGCAAAATCGAGCTCAACGGCCTCAGTGGGCTGCTCGAGCGCCAGGTCGATGGCATTGCGCAGGCTATCGGCGTTAGAGATATCGATCTCGCCGGTTACCTTAATGGTGTAGAGCTCTGGCGTGGGGTTGGTGGAAATACCCAAATCCATGTATATGCTCCTTTGTGTATCGAAAGTGCGGATAGTACGGGAAGCCGCGCGTTAGGCGCGCTCGGCACGCGCAAGCTCGGCAGCGACAAGCTTCACAGCCAGCACCAGCACATCGAGCGCGGCCTCCAGGTCCTCGACCGTGGGATAGCTCGGCGCGATGCGGATGTTGGTATCGCGCGGGTCCTTGCCATAGGGCCAGGTAGCACCGGCCGGCGTGAGCTTGACGCCCAGGTCGGCGCAGAGCGCGGCGACCTTTTGGGCCGAGCCCTCGGGACCATCGAAGCTTACAAAGTAGCCGCCGCGGGGGTGCGTCCAGGTGGCGCAGCCCGTGTCGCCCAAGCCCTCGGTGAGCTTGCGCTCAACGGCCTCAAAGCGCGGACGCAAAAACTCGGCATGCTTTTTCATGTGCTCCTTGACCGCCTCGATGGTGGGAAGGAAGCGCACGTGACGCAGCTGGCTGAGCTTGTCGGCGCTGATGAGGCCGGCCTTCAGGCGCTTGGAGAACTCGGCGATGACCGCGGGGCTCGCACCGATAAAGCCGATACCGGCGCCCGGGAAGGTGATCTTGGACGTCGAGGCAAAGGCCACCACGCGGTCCTCGGTGCCCGCCGCGCGAGCGAGGTCAAAGATGTTGGCGAGCTCGTCGGTCTCGTCGTACAGGTCGTGCACGCAGTAGGCGTTGTCCCAGAAGATGCGGAAATCGGGCGCGGCCGTGTGCATCTCGACCAGGCGGCGCACGGTGTCCTCGCTAAAGGTGATACCCGTGGGGTTGGAATACTTGGGCACGCACCAGATGCCCTTGATGGAATCGTCGGCGGCGACGAGGCGCTCGACCTCGTCCATGTCGGGGCCGTTGTCGGTCATCGCGACGGGGACGTTCTCGATACCCAGATCGACGGTGATGCCAAAGTGGCGGTCGTAGCCGGGAACCGGGCACAGGAACTTGACCTTCTTGCCGTCGTGCGCGGCCTCGTAAGCCTCCCAAGGGTCGCTACCACATGAGCCGCAACGCCAGAACATACCGGCGATATCGTGCTCGATCAGCAAGCTCGACGAACCCAGCACGAGCGTCTGCTCGGCGGGGCAGCCCAGGAACTCCCCTGCCAACTTGCGTGCCGAGGGAATGCCCTCAAAACAGCCGTAATTGGAGCAGTCGACGTTGCCGTCGTGCAAATCGGCGTCGGCATTGAGGATATCGAGCATGGGTCGAGAGATGTCCACCTGGGAGGGCGACGGCTTGCCGCGGGCCATGTCGAGCGCCAGGCCCTTGGCCTTGACCTCGGCGACCTCGGCTTTGAGTGCCTCGATGGCGGCATCGAGTTCGGTGGTTTCCATCTTCTGGTAGATCGTCTGCATGGGTGCGACCTTTCACGAAGCGGTACGTTGCAATTCTTCTAAGTATAGACCGCTACCGTCGCAACGTTATGAAGCCGTGATAGATTAAGTCCATCGCAATGAATTACGAATCGCCGCGCATGCCGGCATGAAGCGCCCAAGGAGGCACTATGGAGTACGGATCGTTCCAGGCCGAGGAATTCGGCGACCTTCAGCGCCTGGTCGACGGACTGTTTTACGACCGCCACGCCATCGACCGCCTGGATCTGATCGTACAGGCCGAAATCTTGGACCTGGCACCCGATCTCATGGAAATCGTGAACCTTTTGCCGCCCGGCTATTACGACCGCCAGTCACTTTGCGACCAGCTCAACTCCGCCTTGGCCGCCCACGGCTGGGGCGCCATCTACGGCACCGTGGAATAAACCTAGTCATTGGGGCCTGTGGTCAAAAAATAGCAAATATGAGTACTGTTACTTTTTTAGTAACAGCGATTTTGAATTAAAAAGGCCAGTCTTGGCCTTTTGTGCCCGGTTTTGGAAGGATGCATCGGCATTTTTCGTCCAGCCACGCAATCGTTAATGCACAGACAGAATAGATTTGTACATTATTTTTCGCGCCTAAAATGAAACGCCGTTTGTGACAGTACTCACAAACGGCGTTTTTTGGCCACTGGGGTGTCTGGCAGGTGGCAAGTACCACTCAAAACCGCGTTTTACACGCGCTCGAGCAGGCTCTGGCGTCTGTTTCTACGCGCCTACTCGTTCTTGGGGGCGGGGTGCTTGCAGATCACACTCATGTAGATCATGCCAAGTACGGCCGCGGTGACAGAGCCGGCGAGAATAGCGGCCTTGGCGGCCAGAACCTCAAACTGGGCCGTCGGGAAGGCAAGGCCGCTGATGAGAATCGACATGGTAAAGCCGATACCGCCCAGAATGCCCACGCCGGCAATCATGTGCCAGTTGACATTGTGCGGCAGCTCGCAGGCCTTGAGCTTGACCAAGGCGAACGTCATGCCAAAGATACCGATCGGCTTACCCAGCAGCATGCCAAAGTACACGCCGAGCGTCACCGGGTCGGTGAGCAGCGTGCTCATATCCACACCCACCAGGCGAACCTGTGCGTTCACGAACGCAAAGATCGGCAGAATCACAAAGTTGACCGGCGTGGAGATCAGACGCTCCATGCGGATGAGCGGCGGGGTAACGCGGTGCATGACACGCTCGACCTTGGTGGTCGAGACGGTAAAGTCATGCTGGCCCAGGATGTGCGCCTCGTCATCGTAGCGGTCATCGAGCAGCGGCAGGCACTCGCCCAACCAATCGGTAAGGCTATCGAGCTTGACGCCACACTTGGCCGGGATGGTAAAGGCCAGGATGACGCCGGCGAGCGTAGCGTGCACGCCGCTCTTGAACATGCAGAACCACAACAGCAGACCCAGTACCGAATACGGGGCAAGGCGGTAATGCTGCGTCTTGTTGAGCCACACGAGCGCGCAGGTCACAAGCGCGGCGGCGCCCAACCAAAACGGATTGGGGCTTTGACCGTAGAAAATGGCGATGGCGGCGATGGAGATGAGGTCGTCGGCGATGGCGAGCGTCGAGAAGAACACGCGCACGCCGTTGGGCACGCGGTTGCCCAAAAGCGACAGCACGCCCAGCGCAAAGGCAATATCGGTTGCCATGGGAATGGCCCAGCCGTTGTGCGCGCCGGCATGGTTAAAGATCAGGTAGATGCAGGCGGGAACGACGACGCCGCCCACGGCCGCCAGCATGGGAAGCATAGCCTGGCGCGGGTTCTTGAGCTCGCCAACTGTCATCTCGTACTTAAGCTCAATGCCCACCAACAAAAAGAAAATCGCCATGAGGAAGTCGTTGACGAATAGCTCAACGGTGAGACCGGCCGTAAGGTTGCCCAGACCCACATACAGCGGGGTCTCCAAAAAGTGATGGATGGCCTCGTAGGCATCGGTATTGGCGCAAATGACGGCGGCGATGGCGGCGAAGACCATGACGGCGGCGGAAATCGTGCCGTTCTCGGCGATGCGCTCCCAAATGTCATGGCGCTCAAAACGCTTGCGCTCACGGACGTTGAACAGCTGCTCGGGTGCTGCCATGGGCGGCTCCTTTCACGGGAAAGCTCCCGTCTTAAAAAAGCACGGCCCGCCCAAGTGGCGGCGCCGCGCTCTAACGTATTACGCTTGCATCTAGCCTACCCTGCACGACAAGCGCGCAAGCGTGGCCGAAAAGCGGAACCACAGGTTGAACATTATTTGCTCAACGGCACGGGCACGCCTATCCAAGAGACGACGCGGCGCCGTGCACAAAAAACGACCGGAGCACGGGGCTTCCGCGATCCGGTCGTGGCGTTTGGTCGACTAAACCTAGCAGGCGGCCATAATGGGGGCAGCGACCTGCTTCTTACGGGAGAGGACGCCCGGCATCCAGACGCCGTCGTGCTCGTCGGCAATGCCCAGGCCCTTCTGAGCAGCCTCGGTCTCGCCCTCGAGCAGGACCTGCGAGCCCTCCTCCATGATGTCGGTGATGCACAGGACAATGCCGTCAGCACCCTTCTCGGCGGCGTAGGCGCGCATGGCCTCGCGAATCTCGTCGATCATGCCGAGTGCGCGGGTCTTGTCGACAGTCTCGTACTGGCCGATGAGCAGCTTCTTGCCAGCAGGCTCGAACATCTTGATGTCGTTGCCGACCATCTCGGCTGCGGTGAAGGAGCCGGACGGACGGGTGAGGAAAACCTCCATGCCAAACTTGACCGGGTCGACGCCCACCTGCTTGCCGAGCTTGGCGGCGACGGCGCGGTCGACATCGGTGGTGGTGGGGCTCTTGAGCATGAGCGTGTCGGTCATCATGGCCGAGAGCAGCAGCTTGGCCTGAACGTCGGAAAGCTCAACGCCGAGCACGCCGGCGAGTTTGGTGACGATGGTGCAGCTGGAGCCCCAGGGCAGGCAGATGTAGTGCAGCGGGCCGGCGGTCTCGAAGTCGCCGATGCGGTGATGATCGACAACGCCAAAGACCGTGGCGTCCTTAAGGCCGGCGACGGACTGGGCAGACTCGTTGTGGTCGGTGAGGACGACGAGCTGACCAGCCTCGACGGACTCGATCACGCGGGGCTCGGCGATGCCGGCGTCGGCGAGCAGCTTGGCGGACTCGGCCGGAAGCTGACCAAGGGCGCAGGCCTCGTAGGTGTTGCCGGCATACTCAACCTGGTTGAGCAGCTGGGACAGGACGACGGCGCTCATGATGGCGTCGTTATCGGGGTTCTGGTGACCAAAGACAAGAACGTTTGCCATGGATATCCTCCACTTGATATGTGTACTTGGACGTAGCTATGGTAGCACGCCGATGCCGAGCCTTCGCAGACGGAAGGGCCACGGCATATTTTGGGGCGCAGGCACGGGGGCCAAGGCTGTCCCTTTTGCACCATGTTGGTGCAATGTAACCTGTCCCCCTTGCACCAGCTATTTACCGGCAGCGCGCAGGGCTACGTAGGCAGCACCGATGATGCCGGCGTCGTTTCCGAGCGAAGCGACCTTAATGGGCGTCTCGCGCGAGGCGGAAAGCGCGTACTGCTTAAAGTGCTCGCGAACCTTGTCGAGGTAGACATCGGCCGAGGCGGAGGCGCCGCCGCCGATGAGGAACATCTCGGGATCAACCACGTTGGCAATAAGCGCCAGTGCGCGGCCGAGATAGTCGGCCATGGTATCGGCCGCGGCCAGCGCGAGCTTGTCGCCCTCGCGGCAGGCCTGGAACACGTCCTTGGAATCGGAGGGGCCGGTGAGCTCGATGGGCTCGACGCCCGCCTTCTTGCACTCGGCCAGGTAATTGCTCACCACGCCGGTGGCGCTGGAATACTGCTCCAGGTGGCCATGGCCGCCACAGCCGCAGGTGCGCTCCTCGGCCGGGTTCAGACACATGTGGCCAATCTCGCCGCCGGCACCCACAACGCCCGATACCACGTCGCCGTTAACGATAACGCCGCCGCCCACGCCGGTACCGATGGTGACCATCACCACGTTCTGCACGCCCTTGGCAGAACCGAGCCAGGCCTCGCCCATGGCAGCGGCGTTGGCATCGTTCTCATACTTAACGACCGCATCAGGGCAGTGCTCCTGGATGGCGATCTTGAGCTCGGGCAGGTTAATGGCAATGTTGGCCTTGACCTTGGCATCGCCCGACGCCGGGATGGGGCACGGAACGGCCAGGCCAATGCCTGCCACAAAGGCGCGCGGAATCTGCGCCTTGGCGACCACCTGGTCGATAGCCTCGGTCACCGCGGCAAAGCCCGCAGCGTCAACGATGGGAGGCGTGGGCACGCTGGCCTTGGCAAGCAGGTTTCCGTCCTCGTCGAACAGGCCCTCCTTAACCGAAGTGCCGCCGACGTCGATGCCGATGTAGTACTGTTTAGGTTCCATGGGAGCCCACCTTTCTCGTTTAAACATTGCCTGTATGGTACCGCTCCCAAGGCAAAAACCTACCAAAAAGAGACAGGTTTGTTTTGGCAGGTTTTATCTGGGAAAACGCAAATGGCTGCCCAACAGGCCACGCAAGACCATTCCCAAAAATAAGGGCGCCGGGAGGCGGTGACTCCCGGCGCCCGTCAAAGGGACTATGTTGTCTGTTGGACCGCACGGTCCATCGCGGCGATAACGCCGACTAGGCCTGAAGTGCCTGCAGCTGCTTGTGAACCTCGATGAGCTCCGTCGCCATGACTCGCATGGTCTCGGTACCGGCCATCTGGTCCTCGGCATGCAGCAGAATCAACGGGGCCTCGCCGTTACGCTCGCCGTTGGCCTCCTTCTTCAGAAGTCCCATGTGAACATCGTGGCCACCGTTATAGGCCTCGTCGCCCTGCTTGATAAGCTCCTCGGCGGCGTCAAAATCGCCCTCCTTGGCCTTTTGCACGGCATTGATGTACATGCTCTTGGCGGTACCGACGTAGCTGATGATCTCGAAGCAGGTCATCTGCAGTTCGTTCATATCCTCCATGCGGAGCACCTAGCCCATCACGCTGACGCAGTGGTCGATGATGCCGGCAGCGTTCATGCGGCCGTAGTCGACCATGTTGATGACCTCGACCGGAAAACGACCGGAGGCCTCCTTCTCAAAATCGCCCTTGGTGTAGCCGATCTGCGGACCAAGCAGCAACATGTCGCACTCGTCCAGGTGATCGTGGGCCTCGTTCATGGGACGAGCCTCGACCTCAATATCCAGACCACGGTTTGCAACCTCGGCCTGCATCTTCTGGACCAGCAGGCTCGTGGACATGCCGGCATTGCAGCAGAGCATGATCTTCTTCATGGTTTCCTCCTTATAACTGCGCGGCGCGCAGACGACAACTGGTTGTATTCCTTGCGGCTATTGTGCCCGCTCCCCTGTATCTTTACGCAAGGGAGAGAGCCGCGGGCACCGGCACCGCGTACCGGCGCCCGCAAAGGTGAAAGGGACGAACGTTAGGCGTTCTACTCGGCGAGAGCCTCCTGCTTGGCGATTGCCTTCTCGGAAATCTTCATAAAGGGCAGGTAGACGGCCATGCCAATGACAATCTCGAGAGCCTGCCACACGCCGGCGCGCCAGTCAAAGCCCGTAGCGAGCAGGGCATTGATGACGGGAGGCATGGTCCAGGGCACCTGGGCGATGCAGGGGCTGATGATGCCTGCGCAGGTAAGGCCATAGGTGATGCCGATGAACAGATCGGGAAGGAGGACAAACGGGATCATGAGCGGCAGGTTGTACACGATGGGGTAACCGTAGATAACCGGCTCGTTGATGTTGAACAGACCAGGCAGGATAGCCATCTTGGAAACGGTCTCGGAAGCCTTGTTCTTGGAGAACAGGAGCGTGTCGAGCAGAAGCATGAGGGTGCAGCCCGAGCCGCCGATGAGGGCGAAGCTGTTAACAATCTGCATGTTCATGTAGTGATCGGGCTGGATGGTGCCACCGGCGGCAAAGGTAGCCATGTTGTCGACGATGAGCATGGTCAGGATCGGCTCGACGGTAGCGCCAGAGATGGTGGACTGGTGAATACCGACGCAGAACAGCAGGTTAGCAAGGGTGTAGATGAGGATAACAGCCCACGGACCGGCGTTCATGATGCTCTTGAGCGGGTTGGAGATGCACGTGGAGATGATGGTGCACAGATCGGTGCCGGCGCACACGGCGAGCAGGGCTGCGGCAAGAGCGAAGATCGCGAGGTTGAGCAGCATCGGGATCATGACGTTGAAGGAGTTGGAGACCGCGGGAGGCACGCCCTCGCCCAGCTTAACCTTGAGCTTCTCGACGCCAGAAATCTTGATGAAGAGCGAGACGGAAAGCAGGGCGATGATAATAGCCGAGAACAGACCGTTGGTGCCGGTGTTGGCAGTCGAAAGGGCGCCCGTGACCTCGGCGGAGGTGATCTTGTCGGTGAGCAGCGGGCTCGTGGCGGCAAGCGAGGCGGTGATCTGCTGCGGCATCATGATGACGAAAGCAGAGATAGCGACGACCACGCAAGCGAGCGGGTTATCGAAACGCTTGTTCTTAGCGAGGCTGTAGCCAATCAATCCGGCCAAGATAATGGCAGAGACGTTGAGGGTGCCCAGCGTAATTGCCGAACCCCACGTCTGAAGGTTGGCAAGGCCCGCCGCATCGAGCGGGAACAGAGGGAACACGACGTTGTTAATAAGAACCGCGATACCCGCAAGGATATAGAGCGGCGTGATGGTCGCGAAGGCGTCACGCAGGGAACGCAGGTGAACCTGGTTTCCCACCTTCGCAGAGACCTCGGCAAACTTGTCGAGGAAGCTCTTTCCGTTGTCACTGGCCATGATTGCTCCTAACTTTCAAATCCGGCCTTTTCCTATGCGCACGGTGGTCTGTCGCCCTCTGCCACCAGATGTGCCATGTGTTGCGCGCAGCGGCGCGCGGTCTGGGCGTTCGCCCGTTCGCTAATCAACCACGTGAGTCGTGGCGACCTGCTTGAGCCAAGCTGCCGACTTCTTAAGGCGGCGCTTGTAGCCGTCCATAAGGTCGACCTCGACAAAACCGTAACGGTTCTTAAAGGCATTCGCCCAAGACCAGTTATCGATGACGGCCCAATAATGGTATCCACGGCACTTGGCGCCCTCGGCAATTGCCTTGGCAACCCACTCCAGGTGCTGGCGTACAAAGTCGACGCGGTAGTCATCCTGGATGGTTCCTTCGGCGTCTCGGTTCTTGTATTCGTCCATGATGCCGATGCCGTTCTCGGAAACGAACCACTCAAGATCGGGGTAGTTCTTAGCGCAGTCCATGCCAAAGTCGTAGAGGCCCTGCGGGTAGATCTCCCAGCCGCGGCTCTCGTTCATAACGGCGTCGGGCCACACGTACTCGTCGGCAAAGTGCGGCAGACCGTACTGGTCGATCTTGCTCGCCGGCGCCTGAACGCGCGTGGGGTGGTAGTAGTTGCAACCGAGCCAGTCGACAACACCCTGCTTAAGAATCTCTTGGTCGCCGGCACGGAACGGAAGCTTAACGCCGCCCTCGGCCAGGCTGTCGAGCACGTCGGCGGGAAGCTCGCCCTTGGTAATGAGGTCGAGCCACCAGCGGTTGTTGATGCCGCTGGTCATACGCACGGCCTCGAGGTCCGCCTCGCTGGGGTTCTCCTTGGTGTAGACCGGGGTAAAGCAGTTGATCATGCCGATCTTGGCATCGCTGCGAACGGCGCCCTCGTCATAGGCGCGACGGTAGTTGGCCACGGCCAGCGCATGTGCCAGCGAGATGTGATACTGCACGGTGCGAGCGCGGCTAAAGTCGTGGAGCTGCGGGAACCACACGCCCTCCTGATAGCGCTGCTCGGGCTCGACGATGGGCTCGTTAAAGGTGAACCAGTACTTGATCTCCTGGCCAAACTCGTGGAAGGCGACGTCGGCGTAATGTGCGTAAGCCTCGACAACCTCACGGCTCTCCCAGCCGCCACGGTTAAAAAGGTAGGTGGGCATGTCAAAGTGGTACAAGTTGACAAACGGCTCCAGGCCGGCTTCGCGAGAGGCGCGGAACAACTCGTGATACCACGCGGCGCCTTCCTCGTTGAGGTTGCCGTCGGCATCGAGCAGACGGCTCCACTGGATGGAAGTGCGATAGGTATCCAGGCCCAAGTCCTTCAAAATGCGAAGGTCTTCCTGGTACTTGGCCATAAAGTCATTGCCGGCGTAAGAGCCAACGCAGTTGTAGAACGAGCCCAGATCCTGGATGGACCAGGTGTCCCACAGGTTCTCGAGCTTGCCGCCCTGGTTCCACTGACCCTCAGTCTGCGGGCCGGACATAGCAGCGCCAAAGAAGAAGTCGTTGGGCAGCTGATACTGTGCCATCAAAGTCCTCGCTTTCGTGTTCTAGAGCTTCCGGTTGGAGACGGGTTTGCTTTGGCAGGTTATCCGGCGCGGGCGCGCACCGGTCATACCGATATCCAACCCGCCAAAACAAAACCGTCCCCAAACGGTCGATCCTGTTCTGCGGAAAGATTCCGTTCGTTGCTTAAACTATAGCGCTCTAATTCTAAAAGTAAAGCGTTTTTTTCTTTTTTCTTTCTCGAGCTTCTTAGATAAAGGTTATATGGGTGCCTTGTTAAGGGTTATACTTACTTGCGTATTGATATATGTCGGAAAGGAGGTTCAATGATTCCCAAATACGAGGCGATAGCTGCAGATATTCGTCGAAGCATCGAGGATGGCACTCTTAAACCGGGCGACAAGCTTCCCACCGTCGTTGAGTTCTGCGAGCTCTATAGCGTTTCCAAAATCACCGTCAAACGAGCTATCGAGCAAATCACCGAGGAAGGTCTTATTACCAGCCGACGCGGATCGGGTACCTACGTTAAGGACACGGCGGGACTTCCCGGTCAGGCGTTTTTCCAGGGCAAAAACGACCGTGCCCAGGGCTTTTCGTATGAGCACCGCGGGGAGAAGGTGACCTCGGTGGTCTACGATTTCTCGATTGTTAATCCACCAGCGGACATCGCAGCCCAGCTGGGAATTGCCGAGGATGACTTTGCCTATCACATCGTGCGCGTGCGTCAGGCCGATGAGAAGCCCATCGTTATCGAGTACACCTACATGCCCCTCGAGCTGATTCCAGGCCTTAAAAAGAAGGACCTGTACGGATCGGTCTACCACTTCATCCGCGAGCAATGTGGGCTGAAGATTTCGAGCTTCCACCGTACCATTCGCGCCGTGGCAGCAACCGAGGAAGAAGCCGAGCGCTTGGACACCAAGCCTGGCTCTCCCCTGCTCGAGCTCACCCAGATTGGCTTTTTGGACAGCGGCGCCGCCTTTGAGTATTCGGTCTCGCGCAACGTTGGCGACCGCTTTGAGTTGCACAACGTAACGTTGGCATAGGTTTTTGTAGTCATCCGGGCGCTCGCTTTGAGCTGTTTTGTGCAGCGCCCGCGCAACACAATGGGGGTATGAACATGTCCGATTTGATTAAGCTGACGCCGATCTTCCGCGAGAAGATCTGGGGCGGTCGCCAGCTCGAAACCGTATTTGGCTACGACATTCCCGATGGACCCATCGGTGAGTGCTGGGCCATCTCGGCCCACCCCAACGGCGACTGCCAGATTGCGGAAGGCCCGTATGCAGGCCACACGCTGTCGTGGCTGTGGGCCGAGCACCGCGAGCTCTTTGGCAACTGCGAGGGCAAGGAGTTCCCACTGCTCATTAAGATTCTGGACGCCAAGGACGACCTTTCGATCCAGATTCATCCCAACGACGAGTACGCCGCCAAGCACGAGAACGGCAGCCTGGGCAAAACCGAGTGCTGGTATGTGCTGGACTGCGAGCCCGGTGCCACGATCATTGTCGGCCAGCGCGCGCACGACCGCGCCGAGGCCGCGCAGATGATCGAGGACGGCCGCTGGGACGACATGCTCAACGTACTGCCGATCCACAAGGGCGACTTTTTCCAGATTGATTCCGGTACCGTGCACGCCATCAAGACCGGCACGCTCATTTTGGAGACGCAGCAGTCGAGCGACGTGACGTATCGCCTGTACGACTACGACCGTCCCGGCACCGACGGCAAGCTGCGCCCACTGCACATTGAGCAGAGCCTCGACTGCATCGACTTTGATGCCCAGGCTCCGACCGACGGCACGGTGACCGCGCCCGAGGTGAACGGCGTGACCGAGCTCGAGTCTAACTCCTGCTACACCGTCGATCGTGTGCGCGTCGACGGCAGCAAAACCCTCGACCAGCGCTGGCCCTTCATGTGTCTGTCGCTCATCGACGGCGAAGGCACCGTCTGCGGCGACCCCGTCCACAAGGGAAGCCACCTGCTGGCCCCGAGCACCGTCAGCTCCATCGACCTCGAAGGCAAGATGGAACTGATCATCAGCCACCTGTAGGCCACCGGTCCCCAAGCGCTCGCCGGGACGGGGCGCGGGGTTTGGTCGCCTGCTCGGACAGTCCTGCTCGCACGGAGAGCACATTAAGTGCTCTCCGGCTCGTGCGGAACTCGCGATCGACCAAACCCCGCGTCCCGTCCCGGCGAGCCTCTGGCTAGTTACGACAATCAAAAAGCAACAAGGGGCTCCCCCGCTCATCAAACGGGAGAGCCCCTCACCATACATAACGAATCAAGGTGCCTATAGGTAGACCTTTTCGAGAAACGATAATGTGTCCTGAAGACGCGCTCTCTCTTTACGATCGGTCTGCCGATTTACATAAGAAGAAAAGTCCGCAAAGAAGTCTCCGGCGTCAGCCCTCATTTGCTCTATTAGCTCCAAGCGAGCCGAAGGCGGCAACAAACCCGCAAGTCGAACAATATCCGAGCGATGCTTTCGTCGATCTTTATCGTTGCAATGGCGCCCTTCTTCATAGCTCCTATTGATATCAATGTGTGCACGCATCTTGAGGGGAATGATATGGAGCGCATCGAGCAACGTAATGCCCTCTACGTTCGTTGCGTTGTCGCGAATAAATTCGTAGTAGCCATCGTCGAGAATAATTGCCGAAAGACTTGATACGGCCCCGTCAAAGGAAAGAGGTGCCACTTCGCTCGTTTCATCTTCGAGCACAAAATCAGGATGTCGGGCGAATAGCTCAATTTGGCCGGGATAGTCTAGGACTTGCCTTGATCCTTCGGGCAAACAGAACCGATAGTAAGTGCACTTTCCATCGCCGACCTTCCCAGTCTCATATCCGACAGCTTTGATAAATGCCCACAATGCAGTGGCGAATTCAACGCCTTCCCCATCAACAATTACGACGATATCCAAGTCTTCAGTAGCTCTAAACGAATCGCCCTCATTGTCAAATAGAACGCTGCAGGCCCCTCCACCAATAAGGACGTAACCGCCTTTACAGCCGCTCATGGCATCGGCAAATCGCTCTATTCCCCTCACTTTTGACATATCGTCCTCCTGAGCTGTTCGACCGCGTCGAGCAGACGATCTTCTTTGTAATCTGCTTTTGCGCAAGCAACGTATAAGGAAAACGGGTCGACACACTGCAAACCCGTCGCGTCAAAACTAATATCGGACGGCGCGTCCACGGGATACGACCAGACCTCAATCACAACTGCCGCCGGTTCGTACCACTGAGCCTCCAGCCATCTGTCGCCCATATGCTCTTTCAAGGCCTCTAGCTGATATTTTTCGAGAGCAATGGTTGGAGCAGAGTCTTCATGGGCAAGGTCGGACATATAGCTAAGGGCAGACACACCGGAAAGCAGCGCATCAACGGCACGTAGCTCTGTTCTCTCGATAACCTTCTTGAGCCGGATTCGCTCTAAAACTGGCGTGCGAAGATAGTCCTCAAACCCATCTAGCAACGTCTCGGTCGACAGCCCGGCGTCGCACAATATACGCTTTTTGCCGTCCCGCATAATCAACCCAGGAGCTATAGCGGCGATTTCCGAAAGATAGCCGCTGACGCTTGCCGCGCTTTTGCCACACAGACGCGCTAGGTCGCCGGCGGAGCAGTCAACCCATCGTCCCGCAATGAGATTTAGGACGATTCGTTGAGATTGGGGCGAAAGCGGAGCAGCGGGAGAAGCACCCAGCACCTCATCGGAAATAACGGCTCCGATAAACGGCAGGAACGCATTTCGCTCATCTCGGATATATGCGATTCCCTCCGAAGAAAGCGCGCGCATAAAACCTAAATCCATAGCATCCCAGCAAATTACCACCGGGTGAACATCTAACTTGCGCACCGCACTGACGAGATTTCGCGCCGAAATGACACTGGGCGGTTCCTTTGGTTCCGCAACAATAAAACGGCCCTGTTTAGACATGCCGAGCCGTGCCAAGCGAAGCGAATACCGCTCAAGATACATGCGAGGAATCTGCATCTCAACTGGCTCCGGGTCGATAGCGAGCTCTAAAGAGAAGAGTCTTTTTGGGAGGCAGTTTATCAGCATGTACAATCACCGTTTTCATTTCGGTTACATTTTAGCGTCTATCTGAAATTATACTGAATCGTATAAAATCATCAATCATCAAAGCCAAGCGCACCATTCAAAACGCAACAAGGGGCTCCCCCGTTCTTTAACGGGGGAGCCCCTTGCCATGTCTAAGTATTCAGCCCACCCGGCCCTCCAGACCAAAAAGCGAACGGGCAAAGCGACGTTCGCAAGCAACGTTATCTAAGGACCTGGGCGGGCGTATGGGGCAACATCGATCGCGAGTTCCGCACGAGCCGGAGAGCACTTAATGTGCTCTCCGTGCGAGCAGGACTGCCCGAGCAGGCGATGTTGCCCCATACGCCCGCCCAGGTCCGCCGGGATTATGACAGCTTGACGATCGGAGCGAATCCCTTCATGAGCTTTTTGGTCTGGCCGGTCTTTTCGAACTGGACCTCGATCATGTCTCCGGCGACCGAGATCACGGTACCCGTGCCAAAGGTCTTATGGCTCACGGTATCGCCCGCGGCAAAGTCCTGCGATGCGCTGGCGCGATCAACCTTGCGCTCCACCGTCGGGGACACCTTGGACGAGGGCTTTTTGGCTCGCGGTGCGCCCGAGCCAAAGGTCGAGGCAACACGGCCGGCGTCGGGCGAGACCCCACGATGGCGCTCGGTCCCGCGGCTGCTACCGCCAAAGAAATCGTCAAAGCTCGATCCGCCGCGCGAACCGGAACCGCCGGTCGAGCGCGTATGCGAACCAAACACCTTGCCGCCATACATATCCGAGCCCATGCCCGAGCCAAAGGTGCCGCGACGGTCGCCGCGCTTCTCCCAGCCCGTTCCCTCAAAACCGGCAGAACCGATACCGCTAAACTCGATATCCTCAAACGGAATCTCGTTGAGGAAGCGCGAGCGCGGGTTGGCAGAGGTCGAGCCGTAGGTGCGACGCGTGGCCGCATAGGTCAAGAACAGGCGCTTACGGGCGCGCGTGATGGCGACGTAGGCCAGGCGACGCTCCTCCTCGAGCTTACCCGGGTCATCGCTGCCGCCAAAGTCGTGCACGTGCGGGAAGATACCCTCCTCCATGCCGGCCACGAACACCGCCGGGAACTCCAGGCCCTTGGCGGAGTGGATGGTCATCATTGTGATGGCATGCGTCTCGCCGGCCAGGGAATCCAAGTCGGAGCGCAGGGCCAGCCACTCCATGAGTGCCGGCAGCGCCTTACAGGTGAGCGGACCGTAGGTGCGCTCAATCTCGTCGGCATGCACGGCACCCGCCGGCATCTCCGTCGGCGCGGCATACGCGTTGCCCGCGATGGCAGCGGCCAGGGCATCCTGCGGTGAGAGCGCCGGGGCGGCTAGTCTATCGAGCGGATTGGAACCTGCAGCATCGCGCGCGCCGACGAGTGCCTCAAACGAGGATGCCGGGGCGGACGGCCCCGGTTCGGGCGCGGGCGCGCTCACCACGACGGGCTCGGGCTCGGCGCCAGCAGGAACGTCGGCAACACCGGCTGCGCGCAGCTCTTCCAAGCTCTCGAGCGTACCCTCGATGTCCTCGTGCGTCTCCTCAAATTCGGCAGCGACGCCCAGGAATTCCTGGATGTTCTCGGCGCGGCTCTCGGACTCCATGGTGCCCTCGGCGCGAAATGCCTGCAGCAAGCCCGTCTTATCGACAATCATCTCGACGACGTCCTTGAGCTCGCCGTCCATGCGGCGGCCCTCGCGCACCAGCGACACAAAGCTCGACAGGCCGTTGCGCACCTTGGCGCTAAACATGCCGGTCTCGGCGCACGCAATCTCGCAAGCCTGGAAGAACGAGCAGTGGTTGTCGCGCGCCAGCTGCTCGATCTTTTGGATCGAGGTGGAACCGATGCCGCGGCGAGGTGTGTTGATGACGCGCTTGACGCTCATCTCGTCGGCCGGGTTCACGATCATCTTGAGGTAGGCCATGACGTCGCGGATCTCGGCACGGTCGAAGAATCGCGTGCCGCCCACGATCTTGTAGGGCACGCCCGCGCGCAGGAACATATCTTCGAGAATACGCGACTGGGCGTTGGTGCGGTAGAACACGGCGATGTCGTCGTAGCTCGTACCCTTGGCGTGCAGCTTCTCGATCTCGCCGGCAATCCAGCGGCCCTCGTCGCGCTCGTCGCTCGCCTGGAAGACCTGGATCTTCTCGCCATCGCCCTCGGCCGTAAACAGGCGCTTGTCCTTGCGCTGCGAGTTGTGGCGCACCACGGCGTTGGCGGCGCTCAGGATGTGACCCGTGGAGCGATAGTTCTGCTCCAGCTTGACGGTCTTGCAGTTTTTAAAGTCCTTCTCAAAGTCCAGGATGTTGGTGATGTCGGCGCCGCGCCAGCTATAAATGGACTGGTCATCGTCGCCTACGACCATGAGGTTTTGGTACTTGGCGGCCAGCAGGTTGGCGATTTCGTACTGGACGTGGTTGGTGTCCTGATACTCGTCGACGCTAATGTAGCGGAAGCGCTCTTGGTACTTATCGAGCACCTCGGGGCGGGTGCGCAGCAGCTCAAGCGCGCGCACGAGCAGGTCGTCGAAGTCCATCGCATTGGCGGCGCGCAGGCGGCGCTCCAGCTCCAGGTAGACTTGCGCGGCCTTTTTGTCGTTGGGGCTATCGGCGCTCTTGAGCATGTCCTCGGGGCCGATCATGGCGTTTTTGGCCGAGCTGATCTTGCTGCGGATCATGTTGATGGGGAACTGCTTTTGCTCGATACCGAGCGCCTGCATAATGTCACGCACCATGCGCTTTGAGTCATCATCATCGTAGATGGTGAACTGACCGGTATAGCCCAGCAAGTCGGCGTCCTCACGCAGCATGCGCACGCACATGGCATGGAAGGTGCACACCCACATGCCGCGGGTGCCGCTGGGAATGAGCGCCGCCAGACGCTCGCGCATCTCGGCCGCGGCCTTGTTGGTAAACGTGATGGCAAGAACCTGCCAAGGCTTAACACCCAGGTCGCCGAGCATATGTGCGATGCGGAAGGTCAAGACGCGGGTCTTGCCCGAGCCGGCGCCGGCGAGCACCAGCAACGGACCCTCGGTGGACAGGACCGCCTCGCGCTGGGCGGGATTAAGGCTGTCAATGTCGACGAGCGGCTTGGCGGGCTTGGGCGCCGGCGCGGGAGCGTCGTAGATGTCGAGCGGGACGAGCTCGGGCTCCGGCGCTGCAGGGGCGGTGTATGCATCGAGCGGCACGGGTTCCGGCGCGGGCGGCACGGGTACCGCGGCGTTCTTTTCCCAGGGCAGGGGCTGGGTCATGGGCGACTCCTCATCTGACGGACGGCGCGCCTGCGGGCAGCGCCATAGTTTGAGCCGTACCAGTATACCGAGCCGCGCGGACACCGACGCAAATCACACCACGACTCCGTGCGCCACTGTCAGGCCCGCCCCAGCGGATTTGGTACAATGGGGTCAGGTTAGCCTGCACCATGTTGCTGCAAAGCAACCTGACCCCATTGCGCCAATCAGGGGACCACCGATGTCATGGCAGCAGCAGCGAGCGACGGTCAGGGCGAACAAATTGGCATGAAAAGGGGGCGGCATAGACCTTTTGGTCATGCCACCCCCTTTGAATGACAAGTTGTCGCCCTGACCGCCGCGCAGCGTCGACTAAGTTAGAGGCCGAGCATCGGCTCCAGGACGAAGAAGTACGCGAGCACCACGATGCCCAGAATGATGCGGTAGACGCCGAAGCACTTGAAGTCATGACGGCGGACGAAACCCATAAGCCACTTGATGGCGATAAGCGAAACCACAAAGGCCACGATGCAGCCCACGCCCAGGATGGCGATCTCGTTGGTGCCGAAGGTGCCACCCTTAACGAAGTACTTGACCAGCTTGAGCGCACTTGCGCCAAACATAACGGGAATAGCCAGGAAGAACGTGAACTTAGACGCCACCGAGCGCGTGCAGCCCAGCAGCAGGCCGCCGATGATGGTAGAGCCGGAACGCGATGTGCCAGGAATCAGCGAGAGCACCTGGAAGCAACCAATACCCAGCGCGGTCTTCCAGCTCAGGCCCTCGAGCGTAGTGATGGAGCCAAAGTCCAGGTTATCGTCATCGTCTGCAGCGGCAGTCGCAGCGGGCGCGGCAAAATGCGCACCAGCGGGTCGTCCGCCCGCCACCACGGCACGCGCGCCAAACGAACCGGCAAGAGCGGCCTGGTCGCGCTTGTTCGCGCGCCAGTTTTCGATCACGATAAACAGCACGCCGTACACAATGAGCGCCAGCGCCACGACGGGAGCATTATAGAAATGCTCCTCCATCCAGTCGTTAAGCGGCAGACCGATCGCCGCGGCGGGAATGCAGCCGAGCACAATCTTGCCCCACAGCACCCAGGTGTCGCGACGGCCCTCCTTGCCCTTGCTGGGAGAAAACGGGTTGAGGTCGTAGAAGAACAGGACGCAGACGGCCAAAATGGCGCCAAGCTGAATCACGACCAGGAACATATTCCAGAACGTCTCGCTCACGTTCATCTTGACGAACTCGTCCACCAAGATCATGTGACCGGTCGACGAAACAGGCAGCCATTCGGTAATGCCCTCGACTAGGCCCATGAAGGCAGATTTTAGAAGCTCAATGATATCCAAAGGGACCCCCTCGTTAGACACCCACCGATAGTTGTTCTGCGGACGGTGCGGGCGATGTCCCATTATCAACCGTTGGCGGCGCGCCTGCGCCTACCCTTACCAAAAAACTCGCCCGTTCACAGAATTGCGAGCGGTCAAACCCAAATCCTTGGGTATAACTGCAACAAGATAAAGTGTCCGGCGGTCACGCATCCGCGCCCGCCCGACGCACGAGCCCCGCGCCCGTGCGATAGACCAAGGAGGAAACCATGAACGAGGGCTATACCAAGGTATTTGTTTCACTCGACGGTACTGAGCAGCAGGATTTTGTGCTCGCACGCGCCATCAAGGTCGCCGCGAACAACGGCGCCAAGCTGATTATCGGCCACGTCATCGATTCCACGGCACTCGAGAGCGCCGGTTCCTATCCGGTCGATCTGGTCAACGGCCTAGAGGAGGCATTTAAGAACTCCATCGCCAAGCAACTCGAAGAGGCCAAGGCCAATCCCGATATTCCCGAGGTCGAGGTCATGATTCGCGCCGGCCGCATTCGCGAGACGCTCAAAGACGAGATGCTCGACGTGGTCAAGCCCGACCTGGTGCTCTGCGGCGCTCGTGGCCTGTCCTCGATCAAGTATGCACTCCTGGGTTCAATTTCGACGTTCCTGCTGCGCAACACCGACTGCGACATCTTGGTCGTGAAGTAGCAAACGTACGCCTAACGCATCGCGGAGCGCAAGCCCACGTGCCCAAGTCTTCCAAGAGCGGGACCACCATTACGGTGGCCCCGCTTTGCTTTAGGCTGAGAATTGCTCCAGAACCCTCATTCTCTCAACGGAATCCGTCTGAATTTTCAGAGCGACCCGACCCAAATCTCCGGTTGCAGAGGCAAGTCCTGCAAGCTGGGCAGACACCTCTTCAGCCACTTCCGCCGCGATGTTCTTGATCATCTTGAGTGGCAGATGCAAATCTTGAGACATGAATTCGAAATCTTCAGGAGTCACCCCATCGATCACCCGGTGATCCCCAATATCAATCCCAAGATTATGGTCGTATCCCATTATCGTCGTGCAAACAATATCGTATGCAGGGGCCAACCTCTTTTCCCGCCAACTCGGACTATAAAGAAACGAATGGTTCTTGAGATGCGAGTCGCAATTCCCCAACGCATAATCGACCATTACCTGACGAGCGAACATTTGAGTATCAGCAATTACGTTAGACGATTGCTCTCTTATCAATCGGCCGCAAAGAGCCATATAGCAGCTATCGGGACGTGTCTCGTATTTCATATACGAAGGCCAGCCAACCGCTTGGCAAAAATCCTCCTGATGCAGCCTCAGAGGCACATCGAATCCGCTCATCGACGGCGGCTCATTGCTCCAGATTCTGTCATAACGCTCGGAAAAGAACGCACCAGGAATCGTATCCGAAGCTTCTGAACGGGCAATTTCAAGCCCAGCAGCAGACGCTGCCGTCATGCAAATTAATTCGTTGAACGGCAAATCCGGATGTTTAGTTGAAGCAATCTTGACTATGTGAGTCGAGGGGGCAGAGCCGAGCGGCAGCATCCAATCCCCCGACCCGGCCTTTTTTGCATCTTTACCGCGCGGTAAAAACCAACCGGTTTTAGACTGAGCGCCCGCCAACGACAGCCTCGAATCCTGCATATCATTTGCAATCTCAAACACTTCCGCCTTAGAAAGTGCCTCAAAATCCTCGTCTTGCAGAGGACGATAGCCCGGATCGTAGCTCGATTTCTCATCGCCGAGAAACCTCAAGGCACCAACGCACTCATCGCCCAAACGCTCGAGCATCGATAAATAGTCTGACTGGGGGATTTGAAAACGCATCGACAGCTCATGCCGAACCGGGCCCTCGGGAAGCATGCCCGAAAAGAAGGCCGAAAACTCATTGCTGGCATATGGCTCATGTCGCAAGGGAAGAGAAGCTGAGAGTGCGGTAGCATCGTCGCGTTCAAGATATCCCTCATCATATGCAAACGTCTCGTTTACGGGGTCGGCCCTCTCAAATTCTCCGACCAGCTCAAACGTTCCCCGATACTCACGATAAACCTTTAATGCCATGAGCCGTCGCCCCTCTCCCTCAGGATCAAATCGACCCCCAAGCTGTTAGCGATTTGAAGGGTTTGGCGAAGATTGGCACCCGCCTTTCCACGCTCAAGCTCGCTCACAAAGCGCAAACTGCACTGGTTGAAATCAGCCACATCGCGTTGGGTATAACCGAGCTTCTTCCGGCGCTCACGCAAATATGCACCGAGTTCAGCTGGGTCAAAAATCGTTCGCTCATTCCAGTCTTGCATGCTAATCCCCTATGATTATCCCAAACGGGATAATCATAGCACATCATGATGGAATTATCCCGTTTGGGATAATTGTCTTAACGTGAATGACGCTCCGGGACGTTACACCGCGACGACTACTCAAAGTATTGGAATTTGTTGGTCGAGAAGGCAAACGTGACGACGAAGCCTTCGCCGGGCTCGGATGCCGCGGTGACATCGATACCCATCTTGGAGCACAGGCGCGCCACCAGGTAGAGGCCGATGCCCGTTGCGCGCTTGGTGGTGCGGCCGTTGTCGCCGGTAAAGCCCTTCTCGAACACGCGTGGCAGGTCTGCCGCACTCACGCCGCAGCCGTTATCGGCAACAGTGAGCTCAATGCGCTCACTCGCCAGACCCTCGTCCAGCAACGCGCCCGAAAACACGATCTTCGCGCCGTCCTCGCACGCGTATTTAATGCTGTTCTGGATGAGCTGCCCCAAGATAAACTCGAGCCACTTCTCGTCGGTAAAGACCTCAAAGTCGAGGTTCTCGCACACCGGGGCCACGTGCGCCGCGATGAGCTCGCGCGCGTTGGCTTTAATCGCGCCCGTCACCAAGGTCTTGAGATCCCAGCGGCGAATCAGGTAGTCCCGCTCCACGACTTCCGAGCGCGCGTAGTACAGTGCCTGGTCGATATAGCGCTCCACGCGAGCCAGCTCACGGCCCAGGTCATCCACGCGCGACAGGTCGTCTTCGCTGCCGTCCAGGTTTTCCAAAATCAGGTGGGCCGCCGCCAGGGGCAGCTTGGCCTCGTGGACCCAGCTCTCGATATAGTCGCGATAGTCATCGGTCTGACGCCGGCCTTCGGCAACCTCGTCGCAAGCAGCTTTGCCCACGCGACGCAAGACCTCGTACTCGAGCTCGCCCTCGGCATAGGTCGGGCATTGCACCATCTCCTGCACCCATGCGGGACTCTCGAGCTCCTCGGCCGCACGCTCCAGCTGACGCAGAAAACGGCGACGGCGCGCGTACTCGACCACGATGCCGAGCATACCAAAGATAAAGGACACGCCGACCGCCACGACCGCAATAGATGTCGAAGCACCGGCGACCGTCAGCACAAAGCAGCTCAGCAGCACGCCGCACGTCCACACGGCGACGGGAAGCAGCGCATCTTTAAAGAACTTGCCAAACGACATAGCCGGCCCCTAGACCGAATAGCCTTGGCCGCGATGCGTCGTCAAATACCCCTTGATGCCGATTTTTTCGAGCGTGGTACGCAGGCGGTTGATGTTGACGGTGAGCGTATTGTCGTCCACGAAGGCATCGGAGTCCCACAGGTCCTGCATGATGGCCGAGCGCGAGACGATCTTGCCCGCGCGGCTCAGAAGCAACGAGAGGATACGCAGCTCGTTTTTGGTGAGCTCGGTGCTGGTGCCCGTTTGCGTGTTGGTGACCATGGAGCGTGCGAGGTCGAGCTCCAGTCCCTTGTGGACGAGCGTGCTGCGCTCGCCCGCCGCCGCGGTGCGACGCAGTAGTGCGTTGATGCGCGCCACGAGCACACGGGCGCTGTAGGGCTTGGGAACAAAGTCGTCCGCGCCGAGCGTCATGGCCATGACCTCGTCAATCTCGGTCGTGCGCGACGTGAGGACGATGATGGGAACCTCGGATTCGCGGCGAACCTCATGGCAGATGTGCTGGCCGTCTTTGACAGGGAGTGTGAGGTCGAGCAGCACCAGGTCGGGAGCGGCGGCGAGAATATCGCGCGAGACGTGCTCGAACGATTCGCAGGCCTCGATTTCAAACCCGGCGCGGGCAAGAATGTCGACAAGCTCACGACGAATGGGCTCGTCGTCCTCAACGATATAGATCAGCGGCATGGGTTCCGCTCCCCTCTTGGTTGTCTTGCCACCATTATGGCTGCGAAACTGCAGGTGTGTACCGCGCGCGGTGCCAAGGTGACAGAACTGTTCGCGAGCGGGGGCGTTTTGTCCGCCTCGCACTCGTAGCGGTGGCGGGGACCAAAATGATTCTTTAAGGCTCTGTTAGACCAGGATTGACATGCCGACCTGCCGGCTAACTCGCCGC
>UQDE01000031.1 GCA_900539735.1 uncultured Collinsella sp.
GCATGGCCACCGGACCCATCGAAACACATCTCCACCGTTCCTTCAACTGGGAAAACGGCGCCCCCGGGGCCCGGATGGGGCCTCGGGGGCGTTCGGCTAGCTGCGGGAACGGCCTGTCCGCCTAATGTGTTCGGCTGAGATCGGAAATCAACCAAGTTCTCAATTCTCTTGACATTTACTCAGATTTGCCTTCGTTTATTCGCTATCTATTTTTTGTTTCTGCTGGTAATTTAGTTGCCTATTATTTTTTAATGGCATTAGATTTATTTGCACAACATTTTGTTCAAGAGCAAACATCCTGTGAACGGTCGAAAATCGACCGTGAGCGGTAGGTCATTTACCGAGAGAAATACCCTACCAAATTGATGAGAATATCTTAAACCCATCGGTGGTTAGAAGCATGATGTTCAGACAACAATATTTGAATTTTCCCACAGATTTTAGGCATCAATTCGCCCAAATCGCCTGAGGCCACCACAAAGGCGCTTGCTCCCTTTGCGGTGGTTCTCCCCCCCCCTGCGCTACAGCAGGTGCTCCTGGATAAAGATCGCGATGCCGTCTTCGTCGTTGCTCGCGGTTACAAAGTCGGCGGCGGCACGGGTGGCATCGCTGCCGTTTGCCATGGCAACGCCCACGCCGGCGTCGGCCACCATGCAGGTGTCGTTGTCCGCATCGCCAAACACGCAGATGTTCGCAAGCTCCATGTCGTTGAGCTCCGCCACGCGCACCAGGCCGCGCGTCTTGGACACGCGCGGATCCATGAACTCGTAGAGTCGCTGCGTAGTTTGCAGGGCAGCAGCCTTAACGGTGTCGTCAGCGAGCGTCGACGCGCGCTCGATCACCTGCTGCATCGCCTCGGGCGCCATGGTAAACATCACCTTGGGCTGCGGATCGCGCAAAAACTCGGCAAAATCGACCACCTGGTAGGGCACGCCGTCGACGCGCGACAGGTGCTCGACGCACGCGTTGCTCTCGGGCACGTAGAACACGCCGTCTCGGGGGCAGACGGGCGTTGCCGGAAGGTCCGCCATGTGCCTGCAGATGTGCGCGATGGTCTCGCCCGGCAGCGGATAGCTCAGCTCGTTGATGTCGTGCGCGCGGTCGATGACCTCGGCACCACCGCAGCCCACGAGCACGTCCACCAGGCCTTCGATGCCCCAGAGCTCGTACATGGCCTCGGTCGCGTGGGCGTCGCGCCCGGTGCACAGGCCAAAGAGCACGCCACGCTCGCGCAGGGCGCGGATCGCCGCCACGGTGCGCGGGGACACCGTGTGCCGGCTCGTGAGCAGCGTGCCGTCGATATCGCAGAACACGGCTTTGATGTGGCTGAAGGTGGTGTCCATGGGGGCCTTTCTGAGTTGTGCGGCGGTGTGGGGTGTATTCGTGAACGGCGTACATGGTATACCAAGGCACGGGCCGTTGGGGCCCGATCGCCACAAAGGTGCCCGGCCCCTTTGTGGCGGCCTGGCCCGAAGGGTGGCCTGGCCCGGGGCGCAAAGCATCACAACATTCGACGTTTTTCGGCAAAATCGCGATTTTCGCTGAATGTTGTGATGGTTTTTACTGCTTTGCGGCACGATCCAAATGCCGGCGTCCAAACAGCAGCAGCGCCGCGGGAACCGCCGTCACGACCATGCCTGCACCAACGAGCGTCTGCTGCACGCCAAACGTCGCCGCCAGCCAGGGAGCAATCGCCAGCGGGGCCACGCCAGCGAACATATTGCCAAAGCCCATGACCGAGTTGACGCGACCGAGCTGCTCGAGCGGGGCCGTCGTTTGCACGATAGTGTTGTGGAGCGGGTTGACGACGCCCCAGGCCACGCCCAGGGCAATCTGGCCGACAAGGGCTACACCCACGTACGGCGTTCCCACGTAGAGCAGGCTTCCCAGACCCACGGACATGAGCGCCACGAGCAGCGTTTTGAGGCTGACAAAGCGCGACGGCAAGCGGAGCGCGAGCACGGCACCCAGCACCGCGCCCACGCCTGAGGCCGACGAGAGCCAGCCCATCCACTCAACGCCGACGTGTAGGACATCGCGGTAGAAGAACGACTCCAGCGGATCGAAGGCTCCGTAGCCAAAGTTCGAAAGAAAAATGATGCAGAAAAGTAGCGCGAGGACGCTGTTGGTGAAGACCGTCTTGATGCTGGTCGCGAAGGTGGCGCGGGCGGACGTGCTGGGGTTGGAGCTTTGTCCCGCACGCTCCCCTTCCTCTGTCGAATCGGCATCCGCATGCCCGGCGACATGGCTGGTCTGCGGCCTAAAGCCCCAACCGACGACGAACGCCAGCACGGTAAAGAGCATCATAAGCACGAACACCGCACGCGACGACGCAGCCGCCGCGACAAAGCCGCCCAGCGTGGGACCAACGATGATACTCACGTTTGAAAACATGGCGATGGCGGAGTTGATGTCTTTGAGCTCGACAGGATCGTCGGTGAGGTAAGCCGGATAGGATGTGGCGATGGGCTGGGCAAATCCCATCGTAAAGCCCAGAAACACCGCGCCGAGCAGGACGACGCCGGTCGCGCTACCAAAGGCGATGATTGCCGTGCCAGTTGCGAGCGTGCCGACGATGCTCAGCAAGAAATGGTGGCGCGGACCCCAGGCGTCGAGCTCCGCGCCACCCGCAAAGGATCCCAGGATCACGAAAACGTTCATGAACAGGACGGCCAGCGATGTCGCCACGACTGAGGCATCGTCTGCATAGGTGAGCGTTCCGATGACGCCGATAAAATAACTGGTCTGAAACCCGGTGTAGATGAGAAAGCGCATCGCCACCAGGCGCTTGGCCTGCACGGACAGCGATGATTGAAGCTTTGAGAAAAGAGAGACGAGCATGGAGACTCCTTGTTTCATACGAATGCGGACGGCGGGCATTCGCCACCGTCTGTCAAATCAATCTATCCGCATGAAACATTAAGGACGCATCAAGCCCCTTTTCTCCGTTTTTCGCTCAGTATGAACTACTTGGTAGATTGTAAGGCATGTCCCACACATCTACTAAAGCAAAATCCACCACAAAGGTGCCTGGCCCCTTTGTGGTGGAAGTAACGTTTGCCCAGATAAAACCTGCCAAAATAAACCTGTCCCTTTTTGGCAGGTTTTAGGCCAGATGGTCCTGAATCAGATCGCAGATGGCTCGGGCGTCGTTGATGTTGATGGCTCGGGTCGCAAAGCCGGCGTCGAAGGCCTGACGCGCCAGGGCCTCGTTGCAGGCAAGGGCCAGCGTGTGGCCATCGACCAGGTCGAGCGAGCTCTTGCCGCGCAAACGGTCGACACCCGATCGCGCGACCACGATGTTGTCGAAGCCCTCGGTCTTGTAGCCTTCGATGATCACCACGTCGACATCGTTGTAGCGCGACAGCAGCTCGCGCGCGGGCATCTCGTCCTCCTCGCGCGTGTCGGCGTACTCCGCCCAGCGTGTGGCGCAGATGAGTCCCACGTGCTTGGATCCGGCCTGGTGATGGCGCCAGGTGTCCTTAGCGGGTACATCGATATCAAAGCCGTGATGCCCATGATGCTTGAGCGAGCCCACGCGCAGGCCGCGGCGGGTGAGCTCGGCAATAACCTTCTCGACGAGCGTGGTCTTGCCCGAGTTTTGGTAGCCGATAAACGCGATCGCGGGGACAGCCGGAGTGGGAGCTGCGGGCGCGACGGCGACGGGTGCGCTCGCGAGCGTGGCACCGTCAGCGGCCACGGCCTCAACAGCAGCGGCCTGACGCTCTACGCGGTCCCACACGCCCGAGCGGCCGCCCTCCTTGTGCAGCAGGCGCACGTCGACGATCTCCATGCCGCGATCGACGGCTTTGCACATGTCGTAGATCGTTAGGCACGCGGCGCTCGCGCCGGTCAGGGCCTCCATCTCGATACCCGTCTTACCCGTCACGCCCGCCGTGACCAGCACGTGAAAGCCAACCTGCCCGTCCGCGCGCGCCGGTGCCCAGCCCTCGGGCACGTCCTCGGCCGGCGTCCCCGCCGGAGCGATGGGCGCAATGTCGCACTTACTCTTGGTAATGAGCAGCGGATGGCACATGGGAATGATGTCGCTCGTGCGCTTGATGGCCATAATGCCCGCCACGCGCGCGCAGGCAAGCACGTCGCCCTTTTTGGCGCGGTCCTGCAGCACCATGGCTTGCGTCTCGGGGTGCATGAGGATGGTGCCCTCGGCGATGGCGATGCGATGGGTCTCGGCCTTGTCTGACACGTCAACCATGCGTACCTCGCCCTTGGCGTCCACATGCGTCAGCTCGTCGCGACGGGTGTCGCGGGCGGGCTCGGCGACAGCGCTGGCAGTCGGCTGCGCGGCTGCGACGGCGTCGCCTTTGTTGGCAGACGAGGCTTTGTGGGCAGACATCGCGGCCCTGCGAGCGGCCTTGGTGGCATCGGCGTATCTGCTCTTGGCCATATGATCATCCTCCGATTTGGGACATAAATCGTTGCGTGCCCTCAATTATCGCGTGTTCCTGCGGTTTGTGGGCCACGGCATCGCGCCAAATCGAAAGCACCTGCATATCATCACCACGGCGCAGCGCCTCACGCACCGAATACTCGGCATCGCTGAACAGACACGGACGCACGTTGCCATCGGCCGTCAGGCGCAGACGGTTGCAATTCGCACAAAAATGGTTGGACATGGCGCTAATAAAGCCGACCGTTCCCGCCGCGCCCGGAAAGTGCCAATAGCGCGCAGGGCCCGCGCCGGCAGGAGCGTCGTTGATGCCGAGCGGCTCGAGCTCGCCCAGTCCCGCCGCGGCTGCCCCGGCATTGATGCGCGCCCGCAGCTCGTCGCTCGGCACGGTATCGCTCGCGTCCCACAGCTCGGGATTGAGCGTGGGCGCATGCGGATCCACAGCGCAATGCGAGCTCGTGCGCTCGTCGCCGATGGGCATGTATTCGATAAAGCGCAGGTGGATGGGTCGGTCGACGGTCAGTCGTGCGAGGGCCGCCACATCCTGGTTGAGCCGGCGCACTACAACGCAGTTGACCTTAACGGGCTCAAAGCCCCAAGCCAGCGCCGCGTCGATGCCAGCCATGGTCTGCTCGAGCCGGCCCAGGCGCGTGATCTTTCCAAAGAGCGCGGGGTCGAGCGTGTCGAGCGAAATGTTGACGCGGTCGAGCCCGGCGTCTTTGAGCTCCGGCGCCAGCTTGGGCAGCAGTGCGCCGTTGGTGGTGAGCGAGATATCCTCGATCTGTGGGATCGCACAGATGTCGCGGATGAGCGGGATAATGCGGCGGCTGACCAGCGGCTCGCCACCCGTCAGGCGCACGCGGCGAATGCCCTCCCCCGCCACCAGACGCACAAAGCGGGCGATTTCCTCGGCACTAAGCAGCTCGTCATGCGCGCGCGGCGCCACGCCGTCGGCAGGCATACAGTAGATGCAGCGGAAATTGCACTTGTCGGTTACGGCAATGCGCAGGTAGTTGATGTCGCGGCCAAAACCGTCATGTTGCACGTGCCCGTCCACGCAGCCTCCCCTCACGCGGCGTTTTATTCTTCGGAAAACATAATAACCCACGCGAGAATCATGCCGACACCCGTACGACAGGACAGGTCGCTTCGAGCAAAACGGACTTTCCAAGCCCATCCTCAGCATACAAACCATCACAACATTCGATGCTTTTCCCGTTTTTGGCAAAAAACGTCGAATGTTGTGATGGTTTGCCTGCCCACGGCACCCCGCAGAAGGACCAAAGCGCCCCTAAATGCCGCTGTTCCAGTGCCGAATCACGAATTCCCTCAGGTCATTCTGCCGTTTCTGGAACACTTCGCTTCGGTCGCACTTGAGGCCCATTGCGAGCGCGATGGCGTTCATCGCCCGATGCAATTGCAGCTGGTGGGCAAACTGAGTCCCGGTGAGGACGATCATCCTAAAGCCCAGCGCGCTCAGTACGGTCATACGCTCCGCGTCCGACGCGCTGCGCTGTTTATCAAGATGGTCCGAGCCGTTGTATTCAATCCCCGTACCGCTCGCAGGCGCATATACGTCGATCTCGAAATACCCGGCCTTTGCGAGATACTTGAACTCGTTGGGAACATCGACCCGATGGTTGAGCTCGATCTTGGCGTATCCCAGCCCTCCCTGGGAACGTTTCGCTACAACCATGATTGCGGTGGCGGTCTCCATGGGCGACCGCGCGCCATCGTGCACGCGCCTGAGCACGGCAGCCGCGCGTATAGCCCCCTGACGAGATCGGTTCTCATTGCAATAGGCAATCAAGTCGGCAACGGTATACCTCTGCCCCATCTCGATATAATCGCCTGTCGACAGATGATTCAAATGGTATCGGGCGCAGATTTCGTAGCCATATTCCAGCTGCTCGGGCTCGCTCATCCACGAACCCGCTTGGACAAAGCACATGACCTCGTCAACCACCAGAAGGCCCTCCGCCACCTCGATAAGATGGCCTGGAGGTATCGGCGCCCCAAACACGTGGCACCTAAATCCAGCCGGCGTCGAACGCTCAAAATCGAAGTTGACGAGCGTGTCGATATGATCGAGCTCTCCTCGTGGAATACCGAGCGAAACCAGATAGTCGGTAACGATCCCAACTGCCGTTGAAGCCCTCAGCCCCTTGGCATCGAGCCCCAATTTGGGCAGGCCCGCGGTCGGCTCCGCCTCGTTAGCAAGCGAGTCCTCATCGTATAGACTGCTTGCTCGCGAGAGCGGCTCGGACGGGCGCGCCACGTTGTGGTACAGCCAGGCAGTCTTATGGGACAGGACGATCGGCAGGTCCATGAGCCCTCCAATGGAGTCGGATAACCAACCTTATTCCCCTGCCCACGGGTCCGCACACCTTCGTGCGCAAGAAAGCGATTCCACCCGGTCGAGCGACAGAAAAACCATCACAACATTCGATGCTTTTCCCGATTTTGGCAAAAAACGTCGAATGTTGTGGTGGTTTGAGGCGAGGTGAGGGGCACGGAGGGATCAAAGCATCGTGCTCGAACGGGTTAATCCAGCTCTTTTAAGCCATGCGCCAGCTGCCAGTACTCGCCGTGCTGGGCGAGCAGCTCTTCGTGCGTGCCGCGCTCGATGATGCGGCCGTGTTCGAGGACCATGATGGCGTCGGCGTCGCGGACAGTGGACAGGCGGTGCGCGATCATAAACGTGGTGCGACCGCGCATGATGCGGTCCATACCGCGCTCGATGAGCTTTTCGGTACGCGTGTCAATGGAGCTCGTGGCCTCGTCCAGGATGAGCACCGGCGGATCGGCGACGGCCACGCGCGCGATGGCGAGCAGCTGACGCTGACCCTGCGACAGGTTGGCGCCGTCGGCCGTGACCGGTGTGTCGTAGCCCCGCGGCAGGCGGCGGATAAACGAGTCGGCGCAGGCGGCCTCGGCAGCGGCGCGCACTTCCTCGTCGGTCGCGCCGAGCTTGCCAAAGCGGATGTTCTGCGCAATGGTGCCGCTAAACAGGTGCGTGTCCTGCAGCACAATGCCGAGCGACCCGCGCAGGCTGGCCTTGGCAATGTGCTTGACGTCGATGCCGTCGTACGTGATCTCGCCGTCATCGACCTCATAGAAGCGGTTGATGAGGTTGGTAATGGTCGTCTTGCCGGCGCCCGTGGAGCCCACAAACGCAATCTTTTGCCCCGGCTTGGCAAACAGGTTGAGGTCCGTGAGCACGCGGGCGCCCGGCACGTAGGAAAAGTCCACGGCATGGAAGCGCACGTCGCCGGCAAGCGGGACCAAGCCGCACGTGAGCTCGGTGCCGTCGGCGGCCACCGCGCGGCCCGACTCATCAACGGCTGCCACGTCATGCAGGTGCCCGTAGACGCCCACGCCCTGGTCCTCGGGAATTTTCCACGCCCACGCGGCATCGCCCGTCTGCACCAGCTCCACGCAGCCCTCGTCCACCTCGGGCTCAAGGTCCATGGCGGCAAACAGGCGCTCGGCACCGGTCAACGCGTTGAGCAAGAAGTTGCCGAGCTGCGTAAACTGGTTGATGGGCATGGCGGCCTGGCGCACAAAGACCAGGTAGCTCGCGAGCGCACCTACGTCGGCGAGCCCCTTGATGCAGAGCATGCCGCCCGCCACGGCGACGATGGCATAGTTGACGTAGCCAATCACGACAGTCATGGGCACCATGGAGTTGGCATAGCTCACGGCGGCGGTGCCGGTGCGGCGAAGCTCGTCGTTGCGGAAGGTGAAGCCGGCAACATTCGCCGCCTCGCGGTTAAAGACCTTGATGACCTTTTGACCCGAGACCATCTCTTCGATATATCCGTCCAGGTCGCCAAGCGATGCCTGCTGGGCGGCAAAGAAACGCTTAGAGCGCGCGCCCGAGTAGCGCGCATACAGCACAATGGCCGCATCGCACACGAGCGTGATAATCGTGAGCTGCCAGTTAAGGATGATGAGCATGGCCGTGGTGCCCACAACCTGAATGGCGGCCTGAATCACGTTGGCAAAGCTGTTGTTGAGCGCCTCGGAGACAGTGTCGACGTCGTTGGTGAAAAAGCTCATGATGTCGCCCGAGCGCGTGCTGTCAAAATAACTGAGCGGCAGCGTCTGGATGTGCGCGAACAGGTCGCGGCGAATATCGGACACCACGCGTTGGGCCGCGCGCACCATAATCTGAGAGTAGCCCAGGGCCGAGAGTACGCCCGCGGCGTAGATGATCGCCGTCAGGATGACCTGCTTGGTAAGCAGTTCCTCCCCGCCCGTGGCCAAACCGTTAACGATGGGACGCACCATGTAGGTGCCGACGAGGCTCGCGATGGCGGCGACGGAGGCGAGCACGCCCACCGCGAGCAACGAGAACTTGGCATGCCCCATGTAGGAGAGCAGGCGGCGCACAGTGCGTTTGAGATCGGCCGGGCGTGCTTGGGCTGCGGTCTTAGGCACGGCGCTCACCCCCTTCCAAGGGTGATCCGCATGCGACGGAGGAAAACGGACCATTCGCGCAGCCATCGTCGCTGCCGTCGCCGGCGTCCGCGTTCCCCGCAAACTCCATCTGCGAGGCATAAATCTCCTGGTATATGTTGTCGCCCGCTAGCAGTTCCTCGTGCGTGCCCACGCCGTGGACACGACCGTCGTCCAATACCACAATGTGATCGGCATCCATGACACTCGCGATGCGCTGGGCGATGATGAGCACGGTCGTATCGGAAATCCGGGCGATGTGCTCGCGAATCTTAGCGTCGGTCGCCATATCGACCGCGCTGGTGGAGTCGTCAAAAATGAGCACGCGCGGATGCTTGAGCAGCGTACGCGCGATGCACAGGCGTTGCTTCTGGCCACCCGAAACACCAGCGCCGCCTTGGCCCAACTCGCCGTCCAGCCCGCCGATGCGATCAAGGAACTCGTCCACGCACGCCGCGCGGCAAGCCGCGAGGAGCTCATCGTCCGACGCCTGCGGATTGCCCCACCGCAGGTTCTCGCGCACGGTACCCGTAAACAGCACATTCTTTTGCAGCACAATGCCCACAGCGTCGCGTAGAGTCGCGAGGTCGTAGTCGCGCACGTCGTGTCCGCCCACAAGCACGGCGCCTTCGGTGGCGTCGTACAGGCGCGCAATCAGCTGCACAAGCGAGCTCTTGCCCGAGCCCGTGCCGCCGAGGATGCCCACCGTCGAGCCGCTCTCGATGCGAAGGTCGATATGCTGGAGCACATCCTCGGCTGCATCCGCGCGGTATTTAAAGGAAACGTCGCGAAACTCGATACTGCCGTCCGCTGGCGCCGCAATCGCGAGGTCTCCCGCGGGGTTGGCGATAAAGGGCTCCTCATCGAGCACCTCGGCGATACGGCCCACACTCGTAAGAGCGCGCGTGAGCAGCAAAAACACGTTGGAAATCATCATGAGCGAATTCATGATCAGCAGCACGTAGCTCATAAAGCCCGTGAGCGAGCCCACGCCCAGCTTGCCGGCGAGAATCATGCGGCCGCCAATCCACAGGATGGAGAGCGCAGCCACGTACATCGACAGCTGAAACACCGGCAGGTTGAGCACCGCGCTGCCAAAGGTCTTTGTCGCAGTGCGCGCAAGCTCGGTATTGACTGCGTCGAACTTGGCCTCCTCGTGCTCGGTACGAACGTAGGCCTTGACGGCACGCACGGCGGTGAGGTCTTCCTGTACCACGCCGTTGAGGTGGTCCATCGAGGTCTGGAGTTGGCGGTAGAGCGGGCTCACGCGATAGGTGATGACACCCAGCACGATCGCCAGCACGGGCAAGATGATCGCAAAGACGGTGGCGAGCGGGCGCGACAGCATCAGCGCGTAGATAAGGCCGACGATAAGCGTCACCGGGCCGCGCACCATAGGGCGAAAGCCGTTGCCCACAGCATTTTGGATAACGGTGATGTCCGTGGTCATGCGGGTGACGAGCGAGCTGGCGTCGTAGTTGTCCAGGTTACCAAAAGCGAGCGTCTGAATCTTTTTGTACTCGGCCTCGCGCAGGTTAGCGCCTAGGCCCGAGGCAACGCGGGCGGACGTGCGGGCATAACCCAAGCCCAGTACCAGCGAAAGCGCAGCGCACACCAACATGTACGCGCCCTGCAGCAGCATGTAGTTGATATCACCCGCAGGCACGCCCACATCGATGATGTTGGCCATGATGACCGGGATAAACAGCTCGAGCACCGTCTCGACCGACACAAAGAACACGCCGAGGATGGCATCGCGACGGTATGTCCCTAGATAGGAAAACAGTATTTTGAGATTGCGCACGCAGGTTCAACCCCCATCAAACGTTGTTCGCAAACGCACGTATTATTGCGCGCCGAATAATGGTGTCAAGTATTCCGAAATCGTTTTCTGTAAGGTTAGCGCCGGCGGCGAGTTCTCGTGATGTGTGTCCATATTCACTCGGAATAATGGTGCGCGAGACTTTTTCGCTCCGGCGTCATCACAAACCTTGACTCTACAATCGTTATAGGGTTTTCACTACACTGGTACGTAAACAAACCCGGCCAGAAAGCCCCGCCCATGGAACACGACCTCACACGCGGCAATGTCCTCAAGACCATCGCCGTCTTTGCCCTGCCCTATATCCTCTCGTACTTTTTGCAGATGCTCTACGGCATGGCCGACCTGTACATGATGGGGCAGTTTAGCGGCGCTGCCGGCATCACCGCCGTGGGCAATGGCGCGCAGACGCTCTATATCATTACCGTGACGCTCGTGGGTCTGGCCATGGGAACGACGGTCATCGTCGGCCACGCCGTGGGCTCGCGCCGGTTTGACCGCGCTGAGACCGCCATCGGCAACACCATTACGCTCTTTATGGGTGTCTCGGTGGTGCTGGCCGCCGTCCTGCTCGCACTGTGCCCGCAGATCGTGGCGCTCATTGGCACGCCGGCCGAGGCGGTCGAAGGCACCGCCGCCTACCTGCGTATCTGCTTTGTCGGCATTCCGTTTATCGCCGCATACAACATTCTTTCGGCCATCTTTCGCGGGCTGGGCGATTCGCGCTCGCCCATGTACGTGATCGGCGTGGCATGCATCATCAACATCGCGCTCGATTTTCTGTTTATCGGCCACATGGGGCTCGGCCCCGTGGGCGCGGCGCTCG
The DNA here is from genome assembly GCA_900539735.1 of uncultured Collinsella sp. Taxonomy (GTDB): domain Bacteria; phylum Actinomycetota; class Coriobacteriia; order Coriobacteriales; family Coriobacteriaceae; genus Collinsella. Next base: position 11,521 of record UQDE01000031.1, read on the forward strand.
GCACGGTAACCGCGCAGACGGCCAGCGTTGCCCTCGCGCTCGTGTGGCTCAAGAGCCGCCGCACGAACATCCACGTTAAGCGCAGCGATCTGCGCCCCCAGCCCGAAGTGCTTGGCAGCATTCTTAAGATCGGCGTGCCTGTGGCCGTGCAGGACGGCTGCATCCAGGTGGCGTTTATGTTTATCACCGTCATCGCCAACCACCGAGGGCTCGTCGACGCCGCCGCCGTGGGCCTGGTCGAGAAGATGATCAGCTTTTTGTTCATTGTGCCGAGCTCCATGGGTGCCACCGTCAGCGCACTCACGGCGCAAAACGCCGGCGCGGGCAAGGGCGACCGCGCGCGTCAGGTGCTCAAGGACGCCATGACGATCTCGGTGGTGTACGGCTGCCTGATCACGGTGCTGATGTGGCTGGTGGCGCCGGCGTTTATTGGCTTTTTTGCCAAGGACGCTGCAGTAGTCGCCGCCGGTACCGGCTATATGCGCAGCTACATTTTCGACGCGATTTTTGCCGGCATCCACATTTGCTTTAGCGGCTTTTTCGCTGCATACGGCAAGAGCTACATCGGCTTTGCGCACAACGTGCTGGCCGTGGCGCTCATTCGCGTGCCGGGCGCGTGGCTGCTGTCGAACGCCTATTCCGACACGCTGTTTCCCATGGGCATCGCTTCGCCGTGCGGATCGATTTTGTCGGCAGTCATCTGTGTTGTTGCGTTTACCGTGCTCAACCGGCGCGGGGCTTTTGACAAGTTGGTAGCGTAGCGGATCGTTTGTGTCATACGACGGCCGCGCCGCACGACCTCGGCGCCCCTTCCCCGCCCATTGAAAGGAGCGGTCCTGTGACCGACATGCCAAGTGAACATACTGAGGGCCTGCTCCGCATTGGCGAGGCGGCGCGCTTGTTTAACCTGAGCGTGGGCACGCTGCGCCATTACGAGCAGATGGGCCTTCTTGACCCGGCGCACATCGATCCGGCGAGCGGGTACCGCTATTACGGATCGCGGCAGCTCTCCACCCTCAATACCATCAGCCACCTGCGCGTTCTCGACTTGCCGTTGGCGCAGATCCGTGAGTTTGTGACCACGCGCGATGTGGACCTTATGCAGCGGCAGCTGACTCAGCAGCAGGAGCTCATCGAGCGCAAGCGCCACGAGCTCGAACGCGTGTCGCGTAAGATCGATAACCGGCTTGCGCTGCTCCACGATGCCCTGAACACCGAGCTCGACACCATTTGCACAATCGATGTGCCCGAGCTCCGCTGCGTCGTGTTGCGCGAACGCGTCAACCCTACCGATGCCTATGCGCTAGAGTGGCAAATTCGTCAACTGCAGAAGGGCCAGCACGAGACCTTTGTCTTCCTGGGCAACTTGGGCGTCGGTATTAGCGCCGAGCGCCTCGCCGCCGGCGACTTTGATGGCTACGACGAGGTCTTTCTACTACTCGATGACACCGATGATTACGTGGGCGACGTCGAGACGCGATCCACCGCGCGCTGCCTGGCCATAAGCTTTCGCGGCACGCACGGGCAAGCGGGCCCGCGCTATAAGCAGCTGCTCGGCTATATGCGCGAACATAACCTGACACCCGCCGGTCCATCGCGCGAGATTGCCCTGATCGACGACATCATCAGCGACGACCCCACAACATACGTGACGCAGATCACGGTGCCCGTATCGCTAGGCTAGACCGAGCCTCGTCTCTAACTCGGTCAACGCCTCAAAAGCATCACGAGACGCACCTGCCGAGCGCTCACGTTCCGCAATGCGAATTCGCGCCATCAGGTGCTCTTTTGCCTGCCCTTGGGCGTGCCTCGCGCGCCCTTCCACCTGCAAGCAATTGCGATTCTCTATATCCATTACGCCTCCGGCACCTCACCAGTCGCAAGAATCTGCTCGAGCGCGTCCTCGTCCAACACGGGCACACCTAGCTGCTCGGCCTTGGTGAGCTTGGAGCCCGCTTTGGGGCCGGCGACCAGATAGCTCGTCTTCTTTGACACACTGCCCGAAACCTTGGCGCCGAGCACCTTGAGCGCCGCGCCTGCCTCGTCGCGCGTGCGGTTGACGAGCGTGCCGGTGAGCACGAAGGTCAGGCCCGCGAGCGGCTGTGCGTCGGCGAGCTCGCCTGCCACGCCAGCGTCGGCTGCGGCTTGCGCATGAGCGGCGCCCAAGTCGACCTCGAGAGACAGGCCCGCTTGGCGCAGACGCTCCAGCACGGCAAGGTTTTCGGGCACGGCCAGGAACTGCTTGACGCTCGCCGCAATCTTGGGACCGATGCCCTCGCACTCGGCGATGTCCTCTTCGCTCGCCAAGATAAGCTTGTCGATCGACAGGAATCGCTCGGCGATGACCTCACCCACACTCTTGCCCACGTGGCGGATGCCCAGGGCAAACAGCACGCGACCGAGCGGCTGGCTCTTGGACTTGTTGAGCTCGGCGATGATTTTCTCGGCCGTCTTGAGGCCTACCGGAATGGGGTCGCCCTTCTTGACGCCCTTTTTGCTGTTGGAGCTGGCATAGGTGCGGCCCGTGTCCAGGCCGGCGATGTCGTCGACCGTGAGCTGGTAGAAGTCTGCGACATCGTGGATCAGCCCGGCGGCGATCATCTTGTCGACGATCTCGTCGCCTAGGCCGTCGACGTCCATGCAGCCGCGGCTCACCCAGTGAAGCAGGCGCTCCTTGAGCTGCGCGGGGCAGTCGATGGAGACGCAGCGGTAAGCGACCTCGCCGTCCTCGTGGACCACGGGGCTGCCGCACACGGGGCAGACCTCGGGCATGTGCCAGTCGACCGAATCGGCCGGGCGCTTGTCGAGTACCGGGCCCACGACCTCCGGGATCACGTCACCCGCCTTGTGCACGATGATGGTATCGCCCTCGCGCACGTTTTTTCGGCGGATCTCGTCGATGTTGTGCAGCGTAGCGCGCGCGATGGTGGAGCCGGCGACCGTCACCGGATCGAACTCGGCGACCGGCGTGAGCACGCCGGTGCGGCCCACCTGGATGCGAATTTCGCGCAGGACGGTCTGCTTTTCCTCGGGCGGGAACTTAAAGGCAATGGCCCAGCGCGGCGCGCGGGCGGTAAAGCCCAGGTCGAGCTGCTGCTGAAAGCTATCGACCTTTACGACCACGCCGTCGATGTCGTAATCGAGGTCACCGCGGTGCTCGAGCGCCTGGGCGCAGAACTCGTGGACCTCGGCCGGCGTGGCGCAACGTGCCACGTTGGGGTTGACGCTAAAGCCGGCGCTACGCAGCCAATCGAGGAACTCGCGCTGGCTGTGGACGTGCAGCGGATCGGTATCGGCGATGGCGTAGATAAAGGTGGCCAAATCGCGACGCGCCGTGACCTTGGGGTCCTTTTGGCGCAGGCTGCCGGCAGCGGCGTTGCGCGGGTTGGCGAAGGGGTCGCGACCCTCGGCATCGGCCTCGTCGTTCAGGCGAACAAAGCTGCCCTTAGGCATATAGACCTCGCCGCGCACCTCAATGGTGCGCTCGCGGTCGGCACCCATGTGGACAAGCGCCGGCTCGGACAGGTGCATGGGAACATCCTTGATGGTGCGCACGTTGAGCGACACGTCCTCGCCCGTGGTGCCATCGCCGCGCGTGGCAGCGCGCACAAAGGTGCCGTTTTGGTAGGTAAGCGCCACGCCCAGACCGTCGATCTTAAGCTCGCAGGTATAGGTGACGCTACCGGCACCGAGCGCATCCTCGGTGCGCTGGAGCCACGCGTCGAGCTCGTCCAGATCCATGGCATCGTCCATGGAATACATGCGTGCCATGTGCGTGACCGGCGTAAACTGCTCGCTCACGTACCCGCCCACGCGCTGGGTATAGCTGTCGGGCGTCACCAGGTCGGGGTAGGTGGCCTCAATTTCCTGCAGCTCAACGAGCATCTTGTCAAAGGCGGCGTCCGTGATCTCGGGCGCATCGAGCATGTAGTAGCGATAGGCGTGGTAATCGAGCTCGTGGCGCAGCTCGGCCGCACGCGCTGCCGCCTGGGCACGGGCATCGGCCGGTACGGCGGTATCCGTGCTCGCGGGCGTTTCGGTATCGATGTCCACGCCGTCACCAAACAGGCTCGATTGCTCCATAGCGGCACTCCTTCGCTCGATTTCAAACGGATACAAGAGTACCACCGGTCGCAACGGCGCCGAACAGCCCTTTCGAACCGCACCGAATCGGCAGCGGCCGGACCGGGGTGGACAGTTAGTTCAGATACGTATAAATCCTAGAGCTGAATCAGGCACGAACACCCCTGTTTCAACTAATTTTGGCTCCTCGAGACCATGTAAACGTCCCACTCTCCCTTCCAAACACCAATTCGAGCCCCATCCCAATCAGCAATTGCTCAAAACGCATCCCAAGCTGCCCCAGATTTATACGTATCTGAACTAACTGTCCAGACCATTACGAACCAGCCCTCTTGTCAGCCCCAAGTGATCCGTTTTCCTCCGTCCCCAACGGATCAATAAGAAAAGAGGAGCTGTCCCGTGCATGGCGGGACAGCCCCTCTGGCTTCGATCTATGAAGCGGCTCGTTAGAAACCCTGACCGTAGCCCTGGCCTTGGCCCTGCTGGCCCAGCAGTTCCTCCAGGTACTGGCGCAGCTGCTCGTCGGTAATACCGCCGTTGCCGGTGTCAGTCGCGCTGTCGTCCTGCTGCTGGTTCTGCAGCTCCTCGTCGGAGCCCAGCTCGACCGTGACCTTCTTCTCGTCCTTGCCGCGCATGAGCGTGATCTCGACCTTCTCGCCCACCTCGTGGCTGCGCAGCGCAATGATCAGGCCATCGGCGCTCGTAATCTCGTCGTCGCCCAGCTTGGTAATGACATCGCCCTCCTGAATGCCGGCCTTGGCGGCAGGACCATCCTCAACGACGCTCGCCACATACGCGCCGCTATCGGTGCTCAGCTTGTTGGTGCGGGCGTTAAGCGCATTGACGCTCGAAAGCGTAGCTCCCATGTACGGATGCACCGGCGTCTTGCCGTCGATGATCTGGTCGGCAATGTTCTTGGCGTAATTGACCGGAATGGCAAAGCCAACACCCGAGCTGGAGCCCGAGTAGCTCTCGATGAGCGAGTTGATGCCCACCAGCTCACCGTTGTCGTTAACGAGCGCGCCGCCGGAGTTGCCCGGGTTGATGGCGGCATCGGTCTGGATCATGTTGGCATAGATGGTGTTACCGCTGGTAGAACTCATGGCCGTGGAGCGATACAGCGCCGACACGATACCCGTGGAGACAGACTGCTCGTTGCCGAACGGCGAGCCGATCGCCATGACCCACTCGCCCACGTTGAGCTTGGAGGAGTCGCCGATCTCGATCGGCGTGAGCTTGGAGGCGTCGGCGTCCTTGAGCTTGATGACGGCCAGGTCGCTCGAAGCATCGTTGCCCACGAACTCGGCCTCGTAGGTGGTGCCGTCGTCCATGGTCACCACGTACTGGTCGTAACCATCGACCACGTGGTTGTTGGTGAGGATGTGGCCCTCGGTATCGAGCACAACGCCCGAACCGACGCTGCCCGAGCTGTCCGACTCGTCGGCAGACTGCGAAAGCGAGCCATTCTGGCTGCCGCTCGAAGTGGCGGTGATGGAAACCACGGAGGGCAATGCCTTGGCAGAAACGGCCTCGGCCAGCGTGGTGTCCTCGGAGTCGATCGTAATCTTTTGCGTCGACGAACCCGAAGCGCCCGCCGTCACGGCATTCTTGCCGCCACCGATATCGAGCGTGCCACTCATAATGAGCGCGATGACCAGCAAGGCGCCGCAGGCACAGCCGGCGAGTGCCGTAATAAAGATCGGCAGCTTTTTGGTCTTGGTCTTGACCACCGTGTGCTTGTTCACGACCTGCTGACCGCCCAGCGGCTTGCCGGTCTGCGTGTCGTAGGCCTGCACGTAGGGAATGTTGCTGTCGGCAGGCGTCGACTCCACCTGCACGCGCGGCTGCTGCTGGGTCTCGCCGGCGTTGCCCGCATCCTGGGGACGCTGGGAATCGTACTCGCTCATAGCTGCGATCCTTTCGTCAAATAACCAAAGGCCCGCCAAACATGTGGCGGGCCATCATTGTTCACGTTGAGTTGTACCCCAATATGCGGGCGCAAGTGTATGAGAACGCAATCTTTTAGGAAGGCTTAAGTTCTGTTGCAGATTCGAGAGGAACCCGCACCTGCGTCAAAGCCACTACAAAGGTGCCTGTCCCCTTTGTAGTGGAAATCTAGTCCTTAAACAGATAGCCCACGCCGCGGACGGTGGTGATGTGTGCCGCGATCTGCGGGCCCACCTTGGAGCGGATGCGTCGAATGTGCACGTCGACGGTGCGCGTGCCGCCGCAGTACTCAAAGCCCCACACGCGGTGCAGCAGCACCTCGCGGCTGTAGGCGCGGTTGGGGTGCGTCGCCAAAAAGCTCAGCAGCGAGTACTCCATCAGCGTCAGGTCGATGGGCTCGTCATCGAGCGTCACCTGGTAGGTAGCCAGGTTGATCTCGAGGTTATCGATATTGAGCACATCGTCGGCGGTGACGGTCTCCTCCTCGCCCATCAGGCGCTGCGCACGAGCCTTGAGCTCGTTGGGCGTCGCCGTGGGGCATACAAAGTCGGCATGCGCGTGATTCGGCAGGCGCAGGGTGCCGAGCGCCTCGTCGTCGACGATCACCAGCATGGGAACGCCGCCGCGATCGTCGAGCCACTTGGCAATCTGATCGATACGGTCGCTGCGGATGCCGTCGGAATCGAGGATCAGCAGGTCAAAGTCGTGCGCCGCAGTCGGCGAATCGGGGGTGGCCAGGCTCACCTCGACACCCAGGGTGGTCGTCAGGCTGCGGGCAAACTCGTGGAAGCGCGTCGTGCGCGCCATGAACAGGGCACTCTTTTCGGACATATCAGCCTCCAAAGAAATGAGCTCAATCGTACTGGGACTAGCCAGCGCGATTAGGAGTTCGCCAGGTAGTGCTTGATCTCCCACTGGGTGATCGTGGACTCAAACTTATGCCACTCGTCGCGCTTCTTTTTAAGGAAGAAGCTGTGGATGTGCTCGCCGAGGGCATCCTTCATAAACTGCGAGTCCTCAAACACGTCGAGTGCCTCTTTGAGCGAGCGCGGCAGCGGCGTGTAGCCGGCCTCGACCATCTGACGGTCGGTAAGCTTGAGCGTCTCGGCAGTTGCCTCGGGCGGGAGTTCCAGCTTGCGCTCGATGCCGTCCAGACCGGCCGCTAGCGTGACGGCGTTGACCAGGTACGGGTTGGCCATGGGGTCGGGGCTGCGCAGCTCGATGCGCGTGGACAGCTGCTTGCCGGGCTTGTAGACCGGGATGCGGACCATGCTCGCGCGGTTGCGCAGGCCCCACGTGGCGTACTGCGGCACGGAGTCGCCACCCGTGGTGATGCGCTTATACGAGTTGACCGTGGGGTTAGTGATAGCGCTGATCTCGCGCGCGTGCGCCAGGATGCCGGCCATGTAGTGCTTGGCGATATCGGAGAGATGGTACTTCTCGTCATCCTCGCCCCAAAAGACGTTGTTGCCGTCGTGGTCGAACAGCGACTGGCACAGGAACATAGCACTGCCATCCTCACCCGCCAACGGCTTGGGCATAAAGGAGGCGTGGCAACCGCTCTCGTAGGCCTGCTGCTTAATGATGAGCTTGGCCGTGGTGATGGCGTCGGACATGCTCAGGGCCTCGGCATGGCGCAGGCTCATACCGTGCTGCGAGCGACCGGCAGCGTGGAAGGTGTACTCCACGGGCACGGACATCTTCTCGAGCGTGAGGACCGTGTTGCGACGCAGGTCGCGAGCGGCATCGCTCACCGAAAGATCGAAGTAGCCCACGTTGTCGAGCGGCTCGGGGGTGTGCTCGTCGGGGAAGTAGTAATACTCCAGCTCGGCACCCACATTGAGCAGGTAGCCGGCCTTCTCGGCCTTGCGGAACATGCGGCGCAGAGCATCGCGCGGATCGCCAGCAAACGGCTTGCGATCGGGAGTGCACACGTCGCAGAACACGCGGGCGACGCCGTTGTGGCTCGGGCGCCACGGCAGGATCTGGAAGGTCGAAGCATCGGGGAACGCCAGCATGTCGGCTTCCTCGGGCGTGGCAAAGCCCTCGATAGCGGAGCCGTCAAAGCCAATACCCTCCTCAAAAGCGACCTCGAGGTCCTCGGGGCTAATGGCAAAGTTCTTGAGGCGGCCGAGAATGTCGACAAACCACAGACGAACAAAGCGGATGTCACGCTGCTCTACGGAGCGGAGTACGTAATCGATGTTCTGCTGGTTCATGTCGCTCCCCTTTCTTTCGGGCGGGTTTCGACTGGTCTATATCGCAGATACTATCGCAGAAAAATGTTTCCGCAGGGTTAAAGCATATCAAGCGCTCAAAAAACGTGCGAGGGCGGGTGACGATGGCAAGTAACTAACGCTCGGATTCGGAGACAATTTGCCTACAGGCTCGTTCCAGTGCGGGAAACTCCATCGTCACTGCATCCCAAACAACCAAGCGGTCGACATTGCCGTAATCATGCGCAAGATAATTTCTCATGCCGATAATTCCACGCCACTCAATTTCGGGATGAAGACGCTGCGAGCGCTCCGACAGCTTGCCCGCTTCTTCCGTCACCCTAAGCGCACACATCAAAAGGGAGTCCGCCAACGCCCTCGTCCGCACATCATTCGCATGCAGAAACTGGTCCTCGGTGATATCAAAAGCCTTGATGCGCTCGTTCGTTTCGAAGATAGCCTCCAAGACCTCTTGCGCGCGAAGGCTGTCTGACTTACGCGCGATCATAAACAATCACTCCTTCGCGCTCGATTGCCGCGGCAAGATCGCTATCAAGATGATCACTCGAGACGAGGTCAACCTGCCTTCCAGTTTCTTTGCGCACCGCCTCACCAAACGCCGACAACGCGAAAAGACCAAAGCCATGCTCGCGATCGACCTCGAGACGCAAATCGATATCGCTATCGACACGCGCCTCACCACGGGCATACGAGCCAAAAAGGACCACGGTTTTGATGGCGGGAATCGGGCTGGCCGCCTCGCGGACGGCGGACTCAATCTGAGCAATATCCAAAATGTCTGCAACGACGTTTTCGCTCGCTTGGTTTTTACCAAGTGAAGGAACAAACGGCAGCGAACGCTCGCGCAGCATCTGCCTCATAAACATATTGACCGCAACAGACGAAGTCATGCCGAGTTCTTCGCATAGCTCGGCAAATGAATCTTTAATTGACGAGTCCACTCGCACACTCAGTACAGACGCAGCCATGGATACCTCCTGTATGACATTGTCTATATATTATCACACAGGCTAGCGTGAGGTTGAGGCGCGGTGTTCGATATGGCCGGGGATCTCGATGCGCTTAGGCGCCAGTCTTGCTGCCTCGCCTACCGTGGTGGTGACGACGTCGATGCGCTCGGACAGGCGCTCGACCACGCGCTCGGCAATTGCCTGGGTGTCCTGCGCGGCTGTAGTCACGCCGCCAAAGAGCACGTGGTTCCAGGGATAGTCATCGAACGTCGCGATCTTTAGGCCCGCCGGCAGCGAGGGGCCAAGCTGGGCCAGCGCCTCGGTCAAGCGCAAAAAGACCAAACCGTTGACGGCGATAAGGCCGAGCTTTTTACCTGCGTAATCGCGGATGGTCTCGTCCAAGCGGCCGACGCCCGAGGCGCCACCATCGGCCAGGGTGACGACCTCGCCCGCAAGGCCGCGTCGCGAAAGCTCGTCGGCAAAGGCCTCGGCACGCTCGCGACGCACGGGGCTGTCGTCGCTTGCCTCGGTGAGCAGGCACAGGCGCTCGCTGCCCGCAGCGGCCAAGGCGTCTACCAAGCCGGCGACCAGCTCACGGTTGTTAGATGTCACCAGATCGACACCGCCGTCGGCAACATCGCGGTCGAGCAGCACAACGGGCAGGCGCCCCGCTGCCGCGACGATCGCCTCGTCATTGCCTCCGCAGGTGTTGACGACCAGGCCGTCCACGCCCGCATCGATAAGTCTGGTAAGCGATTCGGCCTCCTTGGCGGAGTCGTTGCCGCTAATGGCCGTCATGAGCGAGCAGCCGCGTGCGGCGGCGCTGGCGGAAAGCCCCTCGAGCATGGCGCTCGAGAACGGGTTGGCGATGTCGGCCAGGATCACGCCGATGAGGTTGGTGCGCGAGCTGCGCAGGTTGCGTGCGGCGGCGCGGGGACGATAGCCCGTACGCTCGATGACCTCGGCGATGCGGGCGCGGGTCTCCTCGGTCATCTGACCGGGACGGTTGTTGAGGTAGCGCGAAACGGTGGCCGGGCTCACGCCCGCCTCGGCGGCAATGTCTTTGATTCTCATCTGCGCCATGGCGCACCCCGTTTCCCCATTGTCGGCAGCCTGAGCCATTTTAGGCATTTTTTTAAAAATCTCGCTTGCAAAACGCTGTAGGTGAGCAGCGTCGTTTTTTGCGTCTCGAGCAGATGCGATGATGGGCTAGATAGACGAGTCTTTAGGCAGCTCAAAATAGTCGGGATGCAAGGCGATAACCGGGCCCTGCTCCTCGGGCATCAGGTGCAAGTGCGTCTCTGCCAGATAACTCGCCGCATCGGTATCGCCCCTCTTAATGGCCTCGAGAATCCGGCGATGCTGCCGACGAATCGGCTCCCAATCCAGATCCTGCGACACCATACGCAACCAGTTGTATCGCTCAAAATGCGTGTTGATGCTCTTCATCCAATCCCACAACATGTGACGACCGGCAATTTCAAAACATGTCTCATGGAACAGGTTATCCAGGTCAAAGAAACGGCGCGTTTCGCCATGGTCGAGCGACTCGGACTCGGTAAGAATCTGCTCAAGCCGCTGCTTTTGCTCGGGCGAGGCGGCCGAACAGCATTTAATAAGCACGCTTCTCTCGAGCTTCTCGCGCAAAAAGCAGGCGTTTTCGGCGCGTTCCATGCTGATCTTAGAGACGTAGGTGCCGCTTTTGGGACGCGTTTCCACCAGCTCCTGCTCACGCAGGCGCACAAAGGATTCGCGAATGGGCGTGCGCCCGATTCCCGTCTCCTTTTCCAGACCAATCGCCGAAAGGCGCGTGCCGGGCTTGAGCTCGGCATAGATAATCTTGGAGCGCAATGCGTTGTACGCCTGATCTTGCAAGCTCTGATAATGCTGGTGTTGTTCCATAAAGCCCTCGGATGAAGCTCACGGTTTGTCGAATATCACCACGTAATACTATCGCATCGACACGCCCCAGCTCCCAATCAGTCTTTTTGGGACGGGGTTCTTTTGGCTACCCTGACCCGCAGATCGGCCCCCTTGCCACAAAAGTGGCCTATCTACTACGTTAACACGGATAGCCTCGACCATACCGAAAACCGTGAAAACAAAACCGCAGGTAGACAGCTTGTCGATTTTCGAAAAAGCCGACTATGGTTGACCCCTGCGGCTTAAACGTAGTAGATAGGCCCTATTCGTGGCACAGCACTACTCCATCCCAAATTGGCACCCCGAGCCCTCGTGAGTTGCCAACAAGCTGTTCGCCCAGCGCTTTATCCGCGCGGCATTTGGAAAATAGCACCACCGCAAAACCCGCAAGTAGCGCTTACTTTGCTATATCTCACTATACTTTGCTATATCTTGCTATACTTTGCTATATCTTGCTATATCTTGAGCAAAGGTGGCTCACATGCAAACAAACCCTTTTAAGCCCACAGCAGGTAAAACACCTCCCACGATTATCGGCCGCGAAGATGTGCTCGAAGAATTCAATGAGGGCCTCGTCAACGGGCCTGGTGCCCCGGGGCGCCTAATGCGCATAGCCGGCGTCCGTGGAACGGGCAAGACGGTCCTCCTTGACGAGTGCTCACGTTTGGCGCAAAGCCATGGCTGGACGGTCATAAAAGAGGTCGCAACCGAGGGACTTTGCCAGCGCATTCTCGAACAGCTGCAGCCCAAATTCCAGGCCAAACACGCCAGATTTGAGCCCACCGTAGCTGGCATATCCATCGGCAGCATAGATATTGAGCGAATCGGCCCATCGCTACGCGACGCCATGAGACAGACAATATCCAAGAATGGAAATGGCCTGCTCATCACTCTCGACGAGGTTCAAGACGCAGAGCTCGATGAGGTCCGAACGCTCTCCATTGCGATTCAGCAGGTTATCGGCGAAGACCTTGATATCGCCTTTGTTTTTGCTGGGCTGCCTTCGATGATTGAAAGCATCATCAACGGAAAGACACTTACGTTTTTGCGCCGTGCCCTCCCCTTTGATCTGAAGGCTGTGGCAGTAACCGAAGTGTCGTACTCCCTCGAGGAAACCATTGAAGCGTCTGGCATGGAGTTGCAGCCAGGTATTGCCGGCCAACTTGCCGAGGCAACGCAAGGCTATCCTTTCATGATCCAACTCGTTGGATACTACGCATGGCAGTTGGCAAGACGCGCACATACAGCGATTATTGGAGAAGAAGAAGCCGAGCGTGGCATTGCAACGGCACGCGAACGCTTCTGCGCCATGGTGATTGAGCCCGCGCTGCAGCGCATTCCGCCCACGTGCATCGCTTATCTGCTGAGCATGGCGTCTTTGGGGCAGACGAGCTCGACCAGCATGGTTGCCGATGCCCTAAACAAAACGCCTCAACAGGTGAGCTCCGTCCGCAGCCGCCTGTTAAGAGAATCGATTATCGAGGCTCCTTCGTACGGCAAGGTCTCATTTGCCATCCCCTACATGCGCGACTACCTCTGCGAACACAAAGCCGAACTGGAAGTTGAACTGTAGAAACGGCAACTGCCCTGCAAGACGAAAACCGTTTTCGTACGGATTTAAAGCAGACGTAAACGGTTTTCGTCTGTTTTACGTTCGGAAATAAGACGCAAATTGCACTTTCGTATGGTTTTACGCCAAACGCAACACGCTTTCGTCCGGCTATGCGTCCCCAATCCAGACGAAAAAGGCCCCGAGCTCGTGTGAGCTCGGGGTTCTTTGTGCCGCACATCTATGAGAGGGAATCGATGCGCACGGGCGCTACTCCATGTAGCCGCCCTGGGATGGCGGAAACCTCGTCAATGGGGCCAGGTTTACATGCGCCAAGTTGGTGCAAACCAACCTGTCCCCCACGCACCAAGGGGTTGACTAGAGCTCGCAGGCAACCTTATAGCCGTCGCCGATGGCATCGCGGATGTTGCCGCACTTCTGGGCATCGCCCAGTACATGGGCAGCAACGCCAGCAGCGGCAAGGTCGTCGGCCAGCTTGGTATTGGGACGATAGCCCATGGCAAGCACCAGCGTATCGGCACCGGTGATGGTGCGGACCTCGCCGTCCTTCTCGTAACTGATGGTGTCCTCGGTGATCTCGGTCACCTTGGCCTCGGTCAGCACGTGAACGCCCTTGGAGAGCATGCGCGTGATGAGCACCGCGCGACCGGCGCCGCCCTCGTTGGCGGCGAGCGTCTTGGTCATCTCGATAACGGTGACATCGCGATTGGCCGGCGAGAGGTCATTGACCAACGGGGCCAAGTAATCGGCCGTCTCGCAGCCAACGGTGCCGCCGCCCACGATAACGATCTTCTTGCCCGGGAAAGCCTTGCCACCCAGCAGGTCGTCAGCCGTCATAACCTGCTTAAAGCCCTGCATGAAGGCCGGAGCGATGGGCTCGGCGCCATAAGCTAGGACGACCTCGTAGCCGGCGTAGTCACGCTGAATGTCCTCGGCAGTAAGCTCGGTGCCAAATACGCACTTCACGCCGGCCTCGGCCAGGCGACGATACTGATACTTGATCACGCGGGTGAGTTCCTGCTTTGCCGGCGGAACGGCTGCGATACGCATCTCGCCGCCCGGCTCGTCCTGCTTATCCACGAGCACCACGTTGTGACCGCGCTTGGCGGCAATGAACGCCGCCTCCATGCCCGCGGGACCGGCGCCCACAACCAGTACGTTCTTGGCCTCGGCGGCAGGCTCGTAGCCGGCCTCGTCGCGCTCCACGTCCGGGTTGACGGTGCAGGAGATGCGCTTGCCAAACATGATGCCGTTCAAGCAGCGCAGGCAGCCAATGCAGGGACGGATGTCGTCGGCGTTGCCGGCAGCGGCCTTGTTGCAGAACTCGGCATCGCACAGATTGGCGCGGCCCATCATGCAGATGTCGGCAGCGCCGTCCTCGATCAGCTCCTCGGCGATCCAGGCCTCGTTAATACGTCCGACAGTGGCGACGGGAATGTTGACGTGCTTTTTGATCTCGCGCGAGCAGGCGGCATGCGAGGCCTGCTGGGTACCAGCGGCGGGAATCGCGGAGCCGCGCTTGATGGTGGTACCGCCCGACACGTGAATCATGTCGACGCCGGCCTTCTCCAGACGACGCGAGACGTAGATCATGTCGTTGAGGGTCAGGCCGCCATCGGTGTACTCATCGCCCGAGATGCGGACGTCGATGATAAAGTCCTTGCCGCAGCGCTCGCGAATCTCGGCGATGACCTCGAGCAAGAAGCGCATGCGGGCGTCGAGCGAGCCGCCGTACTCGTCGGTGCGCTTGTTGTAGAGCGGAGTCAAAAAGCCGCCGAGCATACCGTGGGCGTGCGCCGCATGGACCTCGACGCCATCGACGCCAGCCTTCTGCATACGCACGGCAGCGTCGCCAAACTGATGCGTGAGCTCGTGAATCTCGTCGACCGTGATGGGGCGCGGTGCCTCGCGGGCATAGGACGGTCCCACGAAGGACGGAGCGATCAGGCGCGGCGTGCCCGGAATGTTAAAGGCCATGTAGGCGGGGTGGAAGAGCTGCGGCATGATCTTGCAGCCATACTCGTGGACGGCCGCGGCGAGCTTTTCCCAGCCGGGGATGAACGTGTCGTCGTAGCAGCACATATCGCCCGGCAGATAGGTATAGGTGGGCTCGACCGTCACGACCTCGGTGATGATGAGGCCCACGCCGCCCTTGGCGCGGGCACGGTAATGATCGACCAAATCGTCGGTCACATAGCCATGATCGGCCAGGTTGGTGGACACCGGCGGCATAAAGACGCGGTTCTTGACCTCGGTCGTACCGACCTTGATCGGGCTAAAGAGCATCGGATAGGCAGAGGACTCCATACAGGGTTCCTTTCGTTTGAGCCGCTCGGCGGCAGTTGCTAACGTACTTATCGTATCAGCAACCGCCGTATCCGCGGCCAAACATACCCAAACGCCGGTCGGCTAATGAATACCGCGGCCCAAGTCTTCGGCGATTTTGTCTACGCCCTTAAGTGCGGCGCACGTCTTTTTGTTGGAGCAATGCCCCGTGCAAACGCCACCCTGAGCGCAGTCGGCGCAGGTGCCCTTGCGGTAGACGCGCACGCATACCGCGACAAACGCAACGCCGATAACAGCCAGTACAACAATATCGATAGGTGCCATAGCAAGCCTCCTCTAGTTAACCATCACTTACTTTACCCCATTCTCCACCTACCAAAAAGGGACAGGTTTATTTTGGTCGGTTTTATCTGCGGAAACGCCACATCTTAACTTCTGGGGCAAAGTAATCTGTCTCCCATGCACAAAAAGCCCGGGGTCGCTGGGACACCCGGGCTCGTGAAAAGGGGTTAATCCTTATTCGGACTTAAGCGGAAACTGCGGCGGAAGCAGTGTTGGTCTCGTCCTCGTCGGTCCATGCATGCTTGGGCATGGGACGGAAGATCTGGAAGAGCATCGCAACCAGCAGCACGATGGCCACAATCGTCCAGATACCAAACTGTCCAAGAACAAGCAAGTTGTAGAACTGGTTGATGAACAGGCCGATCGCCCAAGCGAAGGCGCACTCGTAACCGATGGCGATCGCAGTCCACTTGCCGGAATCCATCTGGTTGCGGATGGTGCCAATGGCGGCAAAGCACGGAGCGCACAGCAGGTTGAAGGCGCCGAAGGCAACGCAAGCGCCCATGGTGGGGAACATGCCGGCAAACGCGGTCCACAGGCTCGGGTCGGTCTCGCCCGCGTCGGCGACGGACAGCAGCGAGCCGGCGGTGGCGACGACGTTCTCCTTGGCGACGAGGCCAGAGACGGTCAGTGCGGTTGCCTGCCAGGTGCTAAAGCCGAGCGGGGCGAAGATCCAAGCGACCAGGTTGCCCAGCATGGCGAGCACGGAGTAGTCCATGAACTCCTCGGGGATGCCGTCCATCGCAGGCAGGAAGCCAAAGGAACCGTTGTAGCTACCAAAGTTGGACAGGAACCAAACCACGACAGTGGACGCGAAGATGACCGTGCCGGCCTTCTTGATAAAGGCCCAGCAGCGCTCCCACACGTGCAGCGCCCAAGAGCGGATCGCCGGGAAGTGGTAGGCGGGAAGCTCCATAACGAACGGCGTCGGGCGACCGGCGAAGAGCTTGGTCTTCTTGAGCATGAGGCCCGAAGCGATGACGGCAAAGACGCCCAGGAAGTAGAAGAGCGGGCTGATCCACGCCGCGGTGGTGGAAGAATCGCCGATGATGGAACCCATGAGCAGGGCGATGATCGGCAGCTTAGCGCCGCAGGGGATGAACGTGGTAGTCATGACCGTCATGCGGCGGTCCTTCTCGTTCTCGATGGTCTTGGTAGCCATGACGCCGGGAACGCCGCAGCCCGAAGACACGAGCATGGGGATGAACGACTTACCGGACAGGCCAAAGCGGCGGAACACGCGGTCCATGATGAAGGCAACGCGGGCCATGTAGCCGCAGTCCTCCAGGAAGGACAGCATCACGAACAGCAGGAACATCTGCGGCACAAAGCCGAAGATGGCGCCCAGGCCGCCAACGATACCGTCGCAGACCAGCGAATCGACCAGGCCGCCGTCCTCGGTGCCACCCGCCACGAGGGCATCGTGCACCATGGTGGTGATACCCGGGACATAGGGACCGTACTGTGCCGGGTCGACCGAGTCGGCGTCGTCACCCGCGGCCTCGACAGCCGCGTCGTAAGCGTCGCGGCCCTGACCGAGCACGTACCAGCCGTCGGTGCCGAAGAGCTGGTCGTTGGTGAAGTCCGTCACCGTGCCACCCAAGGTGGAAACGGCGATGTAGTACACGCAGAACATGATGACGACAAAAATCGGCAGGCCCAGGATACGGTTGGTAACCACGCGGTCGATCTTCTCGGAGGTGCTCATCTTGGCCGGGGCTTTGGTGAGGCACTCGTCGATGATGTGAGCGATCACGCCGTAGCGCTCACCGGTGATGATGGACTCGGCATCGTCGTCGCAGTCCTGCTCGCACTGGGCGACCAGCTCCTCCACGCGAGCGGCCTTCTCCTTGGTGAGGTTGATGAGTTTGCAGGCGTCTGCATCACGCTCGAACAGCTTGACGGCGTAATAGCGGCGCTTGTTGGCGGGAACGCTCGCAGGCAGATTGTTCTCGATGTGGCCTAGAACGTCCTCGATGGAGGAATCGAACTTGTGCTCCGGTACCTGGCCCTTAGAAGCAGCGGACTTCTTGACTTGCTCGAAAAGCTCCTTGATGCCCTTGTTCTTAAGAGCCGAGATCATCATAACCGGGCAGCCGAGCTTCTTGGAGAGCTTGTCCGTGTCGATCTTGTCGCCGTTCTTCTCGACCAAGTCGGCCATGTTGAGGGCAACAACCACGGGCAGGCCGGTCTCGATAACCTGAAGCGCCAGGTACAGGTTGCGCTCGAGGTTGGTGGCATCGACAACTTGGACGACAACATCGGGCTCGCCGCTCATGAGGTAATCGCGCGAGCATTGCTCCTCGGGGCTGTAGGGGGAAAGCGAGTAGATGCCAGGGAGGTCCGTGATGGTAACGTTCTTGTCGCTTAGGAGCTTGGCTTCCTTTTTCTCAACCGTGACGCCGGGCCAGTTGCCAACGTAGCCGTTGGCGCCGGTGATCAGGTTGAAAAGCGTGGTCTTGCCGCAGTTGGGGTTACCCGCCAGCGCGACATGGATCTGAGAATCCGCCATTCAATCCTTCTTCCTTGTGCGCCCGCGCTGCTTTCTCCGCACGGGCTGGATAATGTGCTTTAAAGTTGCTGCATTAAATTAGAAATACCTAACTTTATCTGCAGAAATATACGCCGCGAGCCCTTACTGGACCTCGACGACGGCCGCCTCCTCCTTGCGGATGGAAAGCTCGTAGCCGCGCACGTTGATCTCGACCGGATCACCGAGCGGTGCAACCTTCACGACCTTGAACGAAGTGCCCTTGATGAGCCCCAGGTCCATAAGGTGGCGGCGAAGCGCACCCTCACCGTGAAGCTTGACGATGGTAGAGCTCTCGCCCACCTTAACGTCACCCAACGTCTTCATCCTCTTGTCCCCCTTTCGGTTTTTATGAAATGCTGCGGACTAACCGACGGTCATGATGTGCATGGCAACCTTGGAATCGATGCCAAAGCGTGCGCCCAGCACCGTGACGATGATATTGGCACCACTCGAGCTCACCACGTGGATTTCGTTGCCCTCGACAAAGCCGAGGTCCTTGAGGTGGTGTTTCATGTCCTCATTGCCCTTTACACGAGACACGCGCACGGTTTCGCCCGCTTTTACCATCGAAAGCGGCATGGCCGGCATCTGCGGTCCGCAAGACATGAGTTGCTCCTAACGTCAGTTCGTCCTCAACATCGACGCGTAAAAAGTTAACCACGTCTATGTTCGCTATAGTAAACTAGCACGTGGTTAACTTTTTGGAAAGGGTCCCCATTCAGATTTCGAAAAAGTTTCCTATACGAAACAAAAAGGCGCGGCAAAGGACCATCCTTTACCGCGCCCTATCATGCTTAGAGCGAGAGATTTCTGATCGATGTGACACAGGAGGCCTCATCCACGCCCGAAACGCGGAACACGATGTCCTCGCCACATTCGCCACAGAGTGCCATGAGCCCTATAACGTCGCGGCCATCGACATGACGATTGCCAATCGAAACCGACACGTCACTACGATGCTTGGCGATAATGTCATAAAGCAGCGCAACCGGGCGGGCATGCAATCCCAACGGATCTTTAATCGTCTTCGTAAATTCGACCATGTCCCCTCCCACGACATCGCACATTCGGCCGGCAACCCCAGCCACGTGGTAGCTATTGTAGCGTTAGATGCTTGTCGAGAGCTCCTCTGAGCACCTCGTGGGCAAAAAGTGGCAAATATGAGTACTGCCACCAATTTAGTAGCAGCAAAATCGAGAGCAAATTGCTTACTTTAAGCGATTCGAAGAGGTTGAAAGCCGTCAAACGCCCTTTAAAGGGGGTTAGATAAATTGATTTTGAGCCCATTTTCGCTCAGAGCAGGCCGAAAAATATGACACCGCTTTTGCAACAGGGTCGCGCGCGCAGACGTGGTGTAAGAGTGTCCTGAGGTCCGTCGCTGCAAGTCC
>UQDE01000032.1 GCA_900539735.1 uncultured Collinsella sp.
CAAAGATATGGCACCGTGGGGACACATGTATGTCAATCCTGGTCTAACAGAGCCTAATCTAATTGTCGATCAAGGACGGCGGCCGGCACCCCCTGTGCGGTCGCCACTTGATACATCCAGTGGAGACAACAGGAGGCAAACACTATGTACGTAACCCTGCGCGAAGTCCTGGCAGAGGCCAACCAGCTCAACATGGCCGTTGGCGCTTTCAACACCCATAACCTCGAGATGTGCCCGTCGATTATCCGCGTCGCGGCTCGCCTGCACACCCCCGTGATCATCCAGACCTCTGAGGGCACCGCCAGCTATGTCGGTCATCGCAACCTGGTTGCTGTGTGCAAGTCCATGGCCGAGGAGTACGGCGTCAACGTTGTTCTCCACCTCGACCACGCCAAGAACTTCGACGAGATTCGCAAGGCTCTCGAGGCCGGTTATAGCTCGGTAATGTTTGACGGCTCCGCGCTTCCCTTCAAGGAGAACATCCTTGGTACTAAGCGCATCGTCGAGATGGCTCAGGCCCACGGCGCTTCTGTCGAGGCCGAGCTCGGCACCGTCGGTGGTACCGAGGACGGTGTCGCCGTTGCCGACGCCGATGTGCGCTACACCGATCCCGAGCAGGCTGTCGAGTTCATCGAGAAGACCGGCATCGACGCCCTTGCCGTGGCTATCGGTACCAACCATGGCCAGTACAAGTCCAAGACCAACATCTCCTTCGATCAGCTCGAGAAGATCCGCGATGCCGTGAATGGCTTCCCCCTGGTCATCCATGGTGGCACCGGTGTTAAGGACGAGGACGTTCGTCACGTCATCGACCTGGGTATCCGTAAGTTCAATGTTGGTACCGATCTGCTCGTCAACTGGAACAAGACCTCCAAGCAGTGCTATGACGAGCTCAAGGAGAACGCCTCCAACCGCAACATGGTTATGCCTGCTCAGAAGGCCGTCGAAGAGGTTGTCGAGCACCGCATCAGCCTGTTCAAGAATATCGTCGCTTAGGGACGAGGCGCACCGATGCAGATTACGGAGATGCTCAAGCGCGAAAACGTTCGCCTTGCCGATTCTGTCGATTCCTGGCAGGACGCGATCAAGCTTGCAATCGCCCCGCTCAACGAGGGCGGCTACGTCGAGGATCGCTATGCGGATGAGATCATCCGCGCCACCAACGAGATGGGTCCCTACTACGTGCTCACCGAAGACGTCGCGCTGATTCACGGCCGCCCCGAGGACGGTTGCATTAAAGGTCAGCTTGCCGTGACGGTCCTGAAGAAGCCCGTTAAGTTTTCGGAAGACAGCTTTGATGTTCGTCTTCTGGTCGCACTTGCAGCCGAGGATTCTAATTCTCATATCGAGGCCATGCAGGTACTTGCCGGCATCTTTATGGACGAAGATAAGATTGCGCAAATCGTCGCTTCGGATGACGCCGACGAGATTTATCAGGCATTTACGGGTGCGACGGCGTAAGACAACGCCGCTTGGTGCGGGCGAGTCTATGCATTCGCCCGCATCTACCCCGAGGTGGGGTACGTGCCCCAAAAGGAAAGGAAATGAACATGGTCAAGATTTTGTGCTGCTGCGGCAATGGTCTTGGAAGCAGCTTTGCCTGCCAGATGGCTATCGAGCAGGTTATGAAGAAGCTCGGGGTCCAGTGCAAGATGGACCACGACAGCGTTTCCAGCGCCGCGGGTGCCTCCAAGGGCTTTGACATGATTGTCGCTGCCGAGAACTTCAAGACGCAGATCGAGAGCTACAACACCGGTCTTCCCTGCGTGTTCCTTAAGCGCCTTGTCGATAAGAAGGAAATCGAGGAGAAGTTGACTCCGGTGCTCAAGGAGATGGGCGTCCTAGAGTAAGGGTCTTTTCACCTAGATTGATAGAAATGTACATGAGAAAAAGGGGTGTACAACATGGCTGTTCTTGAGTTTATTATCAATAACATCCTGACGCAGGCCGCCGTTGTTATCGGTCTCGTCGCCTGCCTGGGCCTTGTGCTTCAGAAGAAGTCGGCCAACGACGTGTTGCTCGGCACGTTTAAGACGATGCTCGGCTTCCTTGTTCTGGCTGCCGGCTCGAGCGTCATGCAGGGCTCTCTTGCCTACTTTGGCGATATGTTCAACTCCGCCTTCGGCTTCAACGGCATGGCCGCCGTCGTCGCTTCCATCGAGGGAATCAACGGTCAGGCAATGACCGACCTCGGCCTTGGCTCCGAGATCGCCATCTGCCTCGCTGGCATCTTCGTGGTGAACATCATCCTCGCTCGTTTCACCAAGTTTAAGTATGTGTTCCTGACTGGCCAGGCCCTTCTGTGGGAGTCCACGCTCTGCGTCGTGTTCGCCTTCTTCTGCGGTCTTCGCGGTATCCCCCTGATCGTCGTCAGCTCCATCGTCGGTGGCGCCTTCGCTACCCTCATGCCTGCCTTCGCTCAGCCCGTTGTCCGCAAGATCACCGAGTCCGATGACATCGCCCTGGGTCACTTCTGCACCTTTGGCTATATGTTCACCGCTCTTGTCGCAAGCATCACCAAGAAGCTCGCTGGCGGCAAGGAGTCCAAGTCCACCGAGGATCTCGAGATTCCGCAGTCCCTGTCCTTCCTCCAGGATACCTACGCTGCTGTCGGCCTGGTCATGATCGTTTTCTACCTGGTCGTCGCTGCCTTCGCTGGTCCCGCTGCTGCTGCTGACTACTGCGGCGCCACCAACTTCATGGTCTACGCTTTCCTCCAGGCCATGCAGTTCGTCGTTGGTCTGTACGTCCTGCTCGCCGGCGTCCGCCTGCTGCTCGCCGAGCTCGTCCCCGCCTTCCAGGGCATCTCGATGAAGCTCGTCCCCGATGCGCGCCCCGCTCTGGACTGCCCTGTCCTGTTCACCTATGCCCCTAACGCCGTTATCTTCGGCTTTGTGTTCACCACGCTCGGCTCGCTGATCGGCATGGCTATCACCGGCTTCATGGGCACCCTCGTCATCCCCGGCGTTATGTCCAACTTCTTCGCTGGCGGCACTGCTGGTGTCTTCGGTAATGCCATCGACGGTCGTCGCGGCGCCATCATCGGCTGCATCTTCCACGGCATCTTCATCATGATCCTGCCTGCGCTCCTGTCCCCGATGCTCGCTCAGATTGGCTTCGTGAACATGACCTGCACCGACGTCGACACCGTCGTCACCGGCTTCTTCTTCATGGCCATCAAGTCCATCCTCAGCGTCTTTGGTATCGCATAAGGATTCTTGTAGCGCCTGACGAAGGTCCAAGTCTTTCTTTAAGGGGGTTGTTCCTGTGCCTGGTCCCCGGCAGGGGAACAACCCCTTTCGTTTATTACTGCTAGTGGAGGTTTCCAATGGGTTTGTTTGGATTTGGCAAGAAAAAGGAGAAGGTGGCCTCCGCTGCAGCCGAGACCGCACCCGTTCTCGATCGAGATGCCGTTCTCGACGCCGTTAAGGCAAAGCGTTCCGAGCTCGAGGGCAAGGAAGGCGTCGCTGCCGCAAACGTTCTAAACGAGATTGGCAAGCTTTATGCCGATGCCAACATGGTCGACGAGGCCGTTGAGGCATACGAGCAAAGCCTGGAAGTCAATCGCACGATGGGCAAGGCGTCTGCGGCACTGGTCAAGCTGTACAACAAGAAGCGTGCGGCTGCCGCCGAAGCGAAAGACGATGAGGCTATCAAGTATTACATGGACAAGGTTACCGAGATGCTTGCTATCTCCAAAGACCAGCTTCGTGGCAAATAATCGGGTAGTAAGAAGGGTTTCCCAGCATGGAAAAGACGCTGATTTTGCTTGCCGGACCTCCGGCTACGGGCAAAACCGATTTGGCAGATCGCATCAAGGCTCGTCATACATCCGAGAGCTTTTTGAGCGTCTCGCTTGATGACGTTAAGGAAGAGTATTGGGATACGTACGGCTTTAACAATGCCGAGGAAAAGGCGCAGGTTGATGCGAACGCTCTTCAGGAGTGGTTCCGTCGCCTCGATGTCGCCATGGCGGATGGGCCGCAGATTATGTGCGATTATCCGTTCTCCGCCAAGCAGCACGACAGGCTCGCCGAGCTGGCAGATAAGCACGGCTACCGTGTGCTCACGATTCGTCTTGTCGCCGATCCCGTTATGATCAGCAAGCGCTACCGTGCTCGCGATCTTAAGCCGACGCGTCATCTTGCGCACATTGTGACGCATTATCACAAGGGCGATGTGCTCGAAGATCGTAGCAAGGGCGACGACCTGGTCGATTTGGATATCCTTGTCGACCGCATCAAAAACCGCGGCTATGATACGTTTGAGCTGGGTCATACCATTGAGCTTGACGTGACCAATGTCGATACCGTTGACTATCCGGGCTTTTTGGCCAAGGTCGATGAGTATCTGGACGATCCTTCGTCGGTTGCCGCCATTGCCGCCAAGGCGGGGGCAGAGTTTACTGATGAGGACCTCTGCTCGCGCATCGACTATACATTGCTTAAGCCGACGGCGACCTGGGACCAGATTGATGCCATTTGCGCCGAGGCATTCGAGTACGGTTGTGCCAGCGCATGCATCCCGCCTTCGTATATCGCCCGTGCTCACAAGGCCTATCCCGACCTTACGCTTACCACGGTCATCGCTTTCCCGCTTGGCTATATGACGAGCGCTGCGAAAGCGGCCGAAGCGGCCGATGCCTACGCCAACGGTGCCTCCGAAATCGACATGGTGATTGACCAGGGCATGGTCAAAGCCCGCGATTACCAGGCCATCGAGGACGATATTCGAGCCGTGCGCGAGGCCGTGCCCAATGCGACGCTCAAGGTCATTGTCGAAACGTGCTATTTGGCGCAGGAAACCAAAAAGCCGATCTGTCATGCCGTCGAGGCTGCCGGTGCTGACTTTATTAAGACGTCTACGGGCTTTGGCACGGCTGGTGCCCAGGTTGAGGATGTCTATCTGTTTGCTCAAGAGTTGGGCGGCCGTGTAAAGGTCAAGGCATCGGGCGGCGTACGCACGAAAGAAGACCTTGCGCTTATGTCGGGCGCTGGTGCCGATCGTATCGGCGCGAGTGCCAGCCCGCGCAAGCTATTTGGCGCACGTTAGCCTATGTCCCGGGCATTCGTTGCACAAGGAATGCCCGGGTTCTCTGGCGGGTTGGTGAAGCGGACCGCTGGAATGGGAATGTTTGCGCGCATTGTCAACGATATGTGCCTTTTGAGTTTTTAAGGTTACCATTTATTAAAAGGCATTATCTGCTACGAAAGGTTAAAAGGGCCGTTCCAGATAGGGGAGGGATGATGATCGATACGTCTGAGCTCGATTTTAGCGGCAAGGAACAGCTGTACTCTCAGCTGTACGATATCTTGTTCCAGGGAATTACGAGCGGTGCCTACAAGATTGGCGATTACATTCCCTCCGAAAGCGATCTTATGAAGCGCTATGACGTTTCGCGTGCAACGGCGCGCAAAGCGATGGAGCTGCTTTCTAATAATGGCTTGATTGAGAAGAAGCGCGGCCGCGGATCCGAGGTTATTGCCAACGTGTCACTCAGCTCGCCTAAGCGTGTCTCGAGCTATATCAAAAAGAATGTGGACGAGTTTGCAGTGCCTCAAAAACGTTTGATTGAGTCTGGCGTTGTAGCCATGCCCCAGCACGTTGCCCGCGAGCTGGGCTTGGCTGAGGGCACAAAGGCCTTCTGCCTTCGCCGTGTGCGCGTGTCGGGCGATCGTCCGTTCTATCTGGAGACGATTTATTACGAAGACGGCTATGTCCCGCATATTGCGGAGCGCGACTTTTCCAAGGAATCGCTTCGCGCTTATCTCAATAACTCGTGCGATATTCGCTGGAGCCGTGTGAGCCAAAAGATTGGAGCTTGCGTTGCTACCGACGAGCAGGCCGAGCTATTGGGCATCAGCGTTGGTGCTCCGCTGCTCAACATTACGAGGGTTTCTCATGACCAGCAGAATGTGCCCCGTGAGTATGTGGAGTCGTTCTACCGCGCCGACCTCTACCGCCTCGAGATCGAACTCGATTAAGGGGCTCTCCGTTCCACTCTGATGCGGCGGCGCTTTTGACAAACAATTCAGTCCGTACATTTCTATATCATCATGTATGTAAGGAGTACATTATGGCAATCAAGGTATTTGCCGACGGTGCCAATCTCGAGGGCATGCTCGACATGGCCGAGAACGGTAACGTTCAGGGCTTTACGACTAACCCATCGCTTATGAAGGCGGGTGGCGTGACCGATTATCGCGAGTTCGCCAAGACCGTGCTCGAGCACATCACCGATGTCTCGGTTTCGTTTGAGGTCTTTGCGGACGATGAGGCGGGCATGGAGGCCGAGGCTCGCGAGATTGCGACTTGGGCTGACAATGTGTATGTCAAGATTCCCGCACTCAATACCAAGGGTGAGTCGACCGCGGCGCTCGTTAAGCGCCTTTCTGCCGACGGCATTAAGGTAAACGTTACGACGATCTTTACTCCCGAGCAGGTCGATGAGTTTGTGGACGCTGTCTCCGCTGAGACGCCGTCTATCATCTCTATCTTCGCCGGCCGTATTGCCGATACCGGTGTTGATCCGCTGCCGTTGATGGCTGAGTCTGTCAAAAAGGCCGCGGCAAAGCCGCAGTGTGAGGTGCTCTGGGCATCTACCCGTGAGCTGCTGAATATCTATCAGGCCGAGTCCGTGGGGTGCCAGATCATTACGGTTCCCAACGGCATTCTGGCCAAGCGCAAGAACGTCGGTAAGGACCTCATGGAGTATTCGCTCGACACCGTTAAGGGTTTCGCGCATGATATCGAAACGCTTGGATTCCACATCCTGCCGTAACCGGACAAGCCGAATCGTCCATATCGGTTGATGGCAGAAGGAGTAAGGGTCGTCGTTGCCTGTACGGCGGCGACTCGTAATGCCCCAAGTTGGCAAAGGCTCCTGGCTTTTGTTGACTTGGGGCTTTTGTGTTTTAGGGTGAAATTACCGCCTGGCACGCCATCTTAAAAATGAAGAACGTAGGCGTTGCCGTCTGTACCTTGGGTATCGCCTACGCGTATATGGCCCAGAAGGCGATTCAAAATGAATGCGCCGCCTGTGGCATTGAGCGCAAGGTTGAGACCAGGGCGGCCTGGGTATCGAGAAGGAGCTGACGCAGGAAGACGTTGACTCCACCGACATCGCGACCGTGCTTATGGCCGCGCTCAAGAAGTGGCTGCACTACCCGCTGACCGATCAAGGCCTCGCTTCCTTCGAGGATGGCTGGAAAAGGTCGTCGCGCGGGCTTAAACGAGTGAATTGCCCCGGCCGCATCATCCGGTGCCGGGGTTGTTCTCAAGAGAGGAATTCGTATGACCAACCAGGAGCTGGCGAAGGTCGCCAATGAGGTCAGGAAGGGTGTCGTGACTGCGGTTCACGCCGCCAAGTCGGGGCATCCGGGCGGATCGCTTGGCGCCGCCGACATTATGACCTACCTCTACTTTGAGGAAATGGATGTTGACCCGGCGAATCCGAGCCGCGCTGAGCGCGATCGCTTTGTGCTCTCCAAGGGACATTGCGCTCCGGCACTCTACGCCGTGCTCGCCGAACGCGGGTTCTTTCCTAAGGAGGAGCTCGAGACGCTCCGTCATATCGGCAGTCGCCTGCAGGGACATCCCAATATGAATGACACGCCGGGCGTCGACATGTCTACCGGATCGCTCGGTCAGGGTATCTCCGCCGCGGTTGGAATGGCACTTGCCGCAAAGCACTGGGGTGACAATTACCGCGTCTACACGCTGTTGGGCGACGGCGAGTGCGAGGAAGGCCAGGTGTGGGAGGCAGCTATGTTCGCCGGCAACCACGACCTGGATAACCTCGTCGCTATCGTCGATCACAATGGCCTGCAAATTGACGGCAGTATCGACGAAGTTAACTCGGCTATGCCGCTTGCCGACAAGTTCCGCGCCTTTAAGTGGCATGTGATCGAGCTCGCCGACGGTAACGACATGGCGCAGATTGCCGCCGCCTTTGCCGAGGCTCGCAAAGTGAGTGCCTCGCCTGTGGCCATTATCGCCGAGACGGTGAAGGGCAAAGGCGTCTCCTTTATGGAGAACCAGGTTGGCTGGCATGGCAAGGCGCCCAACGATGAACAGTTTGAGCAGGCCATGGCCGAGCTCGCAGCAGCAGGGGAGGAGCTCTAATGGCAGACGTCAAAAAAGTCGCCACGCGCGTTAGCTATGGCGAGGCACTCGTCGAGCTGGGCAATGAGCGCGATGACTTTGTGGTTCTCGATGCCGACCTGGCCGCTGCCACGCAGACCGGTAAGTTTAAGGCCGCGCACCCCGAGCGCTTCTACGACGCCGGCATCGCCGAGAGCAACCTGATGGGTCTTGCCGCCGGCATCGCGACCACGGGCCACGTCGCCTTTGCGAGCACCTTTGCCATGTTCGCCGCCGGCCGCGCGTACGAACAAGTCCGCAATTCCATTGGCTACCCGCACCTCAACGTCAAGATTGGCGCTACCCATGCCGGCATTTCGGTGGGCGAGGACGGCGCCACGCACCAGTGCTGCGAGGATATCGCACTCATGCGCACGATTCCGGGTATGACGGTGGTCGTTCCCGCCGACGACGTCGAGGCTCGTGCCTGTGTGCGCGCCGCTTATGAGTTTGAGGGCCCGGTTTACATGCGCTTCGGCCGCCTGGCAACACCGGTCATCAACGATCACGAGGACTATGAGTTCAAGATTGGTCGCGGTGTGGTCGTGCGCGAGGGGTCCGATGTGACCATCATCGCTTGTGGTCTTATGGTCGCCGAGGCGCTTGAGGCTGCCGAGGCGCTCGCTGTCGATGGCATCGACGCCGAGGTCATCAATATGCATACCATTAAACCGCTCGACGAGCGCCTGGTGGTCGCCAGCGCAAAGAAGACCGGTCGCGTGGTCACCGCCGAGGAGCATTCGATTATCGGCGGGCTTGGCGAGGCCGTTGCCTCAGTGCTCGCGGAGCAGCATCCAGTGCCGATGCGTCGCGTCGGCGTGCGCGATGTGTACGGTGAGTCCGGCCCTGCGGTTGATTTGCTGCATAAGTACGGTTTGGACGCCGACGGCATCGAAGCCGCGGTCAGGTCCGTGTTGTAAGGAGGGTTCTACATGGGATTTGTATCTGCCAACCAGGTGACGATTGGACATGCATCGGCCTCACGCGAGGACGCGCTGCATTATTTGTCCGAGCAGGCTGTTGAGCTTGGCTTTGCCGATGACGCGTCCGCTGTTGAAGCCGCGTTCATTGCTCGCGAAAACGAGGCCGAGACTGGCCTCGTCGCCGGGTTTGCCGTTCCGCATGCCAAGAGCGATGCGATTCATACGCCGGGTGTGGCCGTGCTCAAACTGGCCGAGCCCGTTGAATGGCCGAGCTTTGATGGCGTACCCGTCGATGTTGCGCTCGCGCTGTACGTGCCCGCCGGCGAGGCTGGAACCACGCACCTGCGTCTGCTCTCCAAGGCTGCCGTGATGCTGATGGACGCCGGCTTCCGTGACAAGGTGCGCGCGAGCACCGATCCCGTTGAAATTGCGGAGCTCATCAATAGCGGACTCGAAGACTAGAACGGTCATCCCGTTCAATCAATCGATTCTTCTCCAAGGAAAAGGGCCACGACGCCATATGGGTGTCGCGGCCCTGTTCGCGTTTCCCCAGATAAAACCTGCCAAAATAAACCTGTCCCTTATTGGCACGCCTGCGGGTCAATGCACGTCAAACGAAGTTGCGGTGGAATAGTTCCTGTTTATGCCCGATAGGCTGCAAAACAGGAACTATTCCACCGCAACTTAGGGTGCGGTTGGGGTGTATGCGTTTTGAGAGCAGGACCCATGGTTAGAGAGATTACGCTCGTCTCTCTAAATGTCTCTCTAAAGAGAAAGTAGGCTAGAGAGATAGTCTTAGGTAATCTAGCAGTGAATTCGATACATCTCACTAAATGTCTCTCTAAAACAAGGTGCTTATCTCTCTAAAGTTAGAGAGATATACGAAACTTTAGAGAGATAAATCTATTGTTTTAGAGAGACGGAATGCCAAAATTCGTCCGTCAGCTACCATCTGCCAAAAATGGCGGATAAAGGGCTCATCGAAGCAATGAGTTCGTCGACGAGCCGCAACCGCCGCTATCGGAAGAAGTAGATGCAGCCGAATTGCCCCTCTATCGTCTCTCGAAGTTTGATGGGCGCTAGAGGGGCGACTGCTTCGCGATATTTCCCCAGATAAAACCTGCCAAAATAAACCTGTCCCTTTTTGGTAGGTCAGTTAACGCAGTCCAGGTTGAGCATATGCGAGCGAGCGGGCTCCGGGTGCGGTAAGGTGACGTGAAACAAGCGGGCGCTGACCTTTTGGTCGCGCCAGTGAAGTTGAACGTCAGATTGCCGTGCCCGGAGCCCGCGCAGCGCCGAGCAGGTACGCCGTTTGTAAAACGGCGTAACCTAAAGGTTCATGTTGCCGTGGATGTAGGGGGTGACC
This sequence comes from uncultured Collinsella sp., assembly GCA_900539735.1. GTDB lineage: Bacteria > Actinomycetota > Coriobacteriia > Coriobacteriales > Coriobacteriaceae > Collinsella. The sequence continues at coordinate 10,432 of UQDE01000032.1, forward strand.
TCGGGGGAGATGTGGCCGCAGCCTAGGTTGCGTAGGGCTGATTTGATGGCGGCGGGCAGCGGGGTTTTTCCTCCGTCGTCGACTGCGGTTCCGCCGAGGGCGGCAATCTTGGCGACGTCGGCGGGTGCGGCCTCGATATGCATGCAGCCGCCGATCAAGCGCGCGCGGACCTGTAACAGGTCAAGATCGTGCAGGTAATCCTCGCAGGCACGAATCAAGTCGACCTTTTCGCGCGTAAGCTCCTCGCCCGTGGGGATGCGCGTGGCAAGGCAGGCGCCAGCGGGCAGATTCCAAACGGGATAGCCCCACGTACGCAGCAGCTCGCGCTCCTCGTCCTTGGTAAAGCCGACCTCCATAAGAGGCGAGCGAACACCAAGCTCCTGGGCGGCGCGCATACCGGGGCGGTAATCGCCTCGGTCGCTCGCGTTGCTGCCATCGATAACGGTGGGGAAGCCGAGCGACTTGGCGTGGTTGACGATGGCGGTGAAGCCGGCGCGTTTGCAGTGATAGCAACGGTCGGCATCATTGCAGACAACCTGCGGAAGCTGAAGCTGGTCGACCGAAAGATTGAGCACCGGAAGCTTAAAATGCGGGCCCTCATCGGCTTGTCCGTCAACAGACCGCTCAAACGAAGCCTGCTCGGGCGTGCCGATGAGCGGCGTGGTGAGGTGGACGAGAAGGGTGCTGGCGGGCATGATGCGGGAGCAGACGGCAGCCAAAAAACTGCTGTCGACGCCGCCGGAAAAGCCGATGGCGACGCGTCCGTATGCCAAAAGCAGCTGCTCGAGCGCTGCGAGTTTGTCCTGAAGCTCCTCTGCAGGTGCGGTGGTGTTTGAAAGCATGAAACGTTCCTTACCAATATGTGCTCGGTCGAAAACTATAATCCTATCGGGCTGCTTGTCATAAGACTTCTATCTATGTAACGAAGGCACAATATGCTATATACGTTATATACAAGTTTGTAAAGTGCGGTAGAGTGTCAGTAATGCAATCCGGTGAGGGGGCCGATATGATCAAGGCTGTAATTTTTGACATGGACGGAACGCTGGTCGATACCGAGCGTTTGGGCATTAAGGCATGGAAGGCGGGCGCTGCCGAGCTGGGGGTCGCGATTGATGAAGCGCTGATCCATCAGTTTATCGGCCGCACGCTACCCGATGTCATGGACATCCTTGATAAGCATTACGGCAGCCACGAAACCACCGAGGCGGTCTATGCCCGCCACAAGGAGATTCGCGACGAGATGGTCAAGACCGAACTGGAGCTTAAGGCCGGCGCCGCCGAGTGCATAGACGAGCTGCTGACTGCGGGCTATCACGTGGGTCTAGCGACGTCGTCGCGCCTCGCTACGGCCGAGCGCAACCTTAAGATGGTCGGCCTCTTTGACAAGTTTGAAACGGTGACCTGTGGCGAGGACGTCGTGCACGGCAAGCCCGACCCCGAGATGTATCTGCTCGCCTGCGAGCGCGCGGGCTTTGCCCCCGAGGAGTGCGCCGTGGTCGAGGATTCGCGCAACGGCTGCGTCTCGGGTATCACGGCCGGCTGCCATGTCTTTGCTGTGCCCGATATCGTGCCGCTGCCGCAGGACGTGGTGGATGGCTGCGAGGTCGTGCTCGACACGTTGTTCGATCTGGCGGCGGCGGTCAAGGCCGTACGCTAGACAATTGCGGCGTTGAAGCGAGTAATTGGCCGTCTTTGCGCTTAAGTAAAAGAGGTCCGGCAATGGTCGGGCCTCTTTTGCTTAGGCGGCGTTTTGGCATACTGGCCGACGTGCTATAGATACGCGCCTAGGTTGATGGCCGTGGCGTCGGTCTGGGTGTTTGCCTGGGTGCTGGCGCGCTCCAGTAGGAACGGACGTACCAATTCTTGGCGGTTGATATCCTCCGCGGTGGTGACTGCGGTGACGGTGCGTGCCGCAGAGTCGACGTGGATATGCTTGGTCTTTGTCGGGACCTTGTTCTCGATTTGCTCCATCAGCAGCTGGACACCCTTGCGGCCAATTTCGTAGCCCGGCGGTGCCACCGTAGTGAGCGGGACCGATCCGCTCCAAGCGAGTGGGTTGCCGTCGCATCCGGCCACGCGAACCTGCTCGGGGACGGAGATGCCTTTGTCGACCAATGCCGAGATAACGCCCGAGGCCAACACGTCGGTCAGGCCGACGACAAAATCGGGGCGTTCATTGGCGGGGCGCCCGGCAATCTGAGCGCCAATGCTGTAGCCGTCGGCTGCGGTATTCCACTCTCCGGCGTCAATGACCTCAATTTTGATATCGGGATGCAGGGCGAGGGCCTTGTGAATGCCAAGTACGCGCAGGGTGAGCTGCATGAATGCCGCTCTGCCCACAACGGTGATATGGTGTGCGCCGCGGGCGATGGCGAGCTCGGCGATAATGCGCCCCTGCGCCTCGTTGTCGGCCGCTATGTAGTAGCCGGGCTCGGAGCAGTGGATGTCCAGATGGACGATCGGCACGGGCATCTTGGTCGTTGCGGGGCGCCAGTCGGGGGACGCCATGGGTTGAACCATGACGCCGGACATTTGCGTGCCCATAAAGTAGCGCAGGTAATGGTCCTGGAGAATATCGTCGTTATCGGCGTTGGCGATGAGCAGGTCGTAACCGTGCTTGCGGGCCTCGTTATGGGCGCCGCTGGCAATTTGGAGCGAAAAACCGTGGTCGAGACGGGGGAGCACCAAGCCAAAGGACTTGGTGGCGCCGCCCGCGAGCTGACGAGCGCTTTGGTTGGGCAGGTAGCCCAGTCGATTGATGGTTTCATTTATGAGCTTGAGGGTCTCGGGGCGCAGCTTTTCGGGATGGTTGAGTGCGTTGGAAACCGTGCCCAACGAAACCCCGGCTTCGCGCGCGACGTCGCTGATTTTTACCTTTGCCATAGCGGCCCCTTTGATGCGTTTCAAGTACAAGCCAGATTGTAGCATCCCAAACCTTCCAAAAAGGGACAGGTTTATTTTGGCAGGTTTTATCTGGGCAAACGCTATTGCCAGCGCGACCACCACGAAGGGGACAGGCACCTTTGTGGTGGTTTGGACCGGCTGGACGTGTGTGCATCGAGTGGTATCTAAGTTGAGATACCACTTCTGGTATATCAGCTTGCGTTTGCGTGAGTACAATACTCGAACGTTATACGTCTCAGCGCCCCTTGTGCGTGGACGTCTTGCAGTCACGCGAACGAAGGGATTTATCTTATGTGCGGAATCGTCGGCTACACCGGCTCTGATATTGCAAAGAACATCCTGGTCACGGGCCTCAAGCGTATGGAGTATCGCGGCTATGACTCCTCGGGCGTCGCGCTCGAGGTGGGCGAGGGCGCCGCGGCGCACCTCGACGTCATCCGCCGCGTGGGCAAGGTCGCGGGCTTGGAGAGCGAGCTTTCCAACATCGACAGCGACGCTACCTGCGGTATCGGCCACACCCGTTGGGCCACCCACGGCAAGCCCTCCGTCGTTAACGCTCACCCCCACACCAGCTGCGACGGCCGTATCGCCATCGTCCACAACGGCATCATCGAAAACTTCGCCGAGCTGCGCGAAGAGCTGGAGGGTCGCGGCCACCACTTTAAGAGCGAGACCGATACCGAGGTCTTCGCGCATCTGATCGAAGAGGCTTATGCCGAGGCGCACGACCTGATGGCCTCCGTGCGCGAGGCTTGCACCCACGTGGTCGGTGCCTATGGTTTGGCCGCCGTGTGCGCTGACGAGCCCGGCGTGATCGCCGTGGCCCGCAAGGATTCCCCGATCGTAGTCGGCGTGGGCGAAACCGGCTCCTATGTTGCTTCCGATGTCATCGCGCTCATCGACGCCACCCGCGATGTCGTGGTGCTCGAGGACGGTCAGTTTGCCAAGCTCACGCCCGCAGGCGTCGAGTACACCGACGAGGCCGGCAACGTTATCGAGCCCAAGGTCACCCACATCGACTGGGACCTGGACATGGCAGAAAAGGGCGGTTATCCCGACTTTATGCTCAAGGAGATCCACGAGCAGCCGCGCGTCGTGCGCGACACGCTGGTTGGTCGTATGACGCCGGCCGGCGAGCTCGACATCGACGAGCTGGGCCTTTCGCTCGAGGAACTCAACGACATCGACCGCGTCTACGTGATCGCTTGCGGCACCAGCTATCACGCTGGCCTCATTGCCAAGAATCTCATTGAGGGCTGGGCTCGCATCCCCACCGAGGTGGAGGCGGCCAGCGAGTTCCGTTATCGCAACCCCATCATTACGCCGACGACGCTTGTCGTTGCCGTGTCCCAGTCGGGCGAGACGGCCGATACCCTTGCCGCCATTCGCGACGCGCGCATCAAGGGTGCCAAGGTCTTCGGCATCACCAACGTGGTGGGCAGCCCCGTGGCGCGTGAGAGCGACGGCGTCATCTACACCAAGGCCAACAAGGAGATCGCGGTCGCCTCGACCAAGAGTTTCATCGGCCAGGTCGTGAGCCTTACGCTTTTGGCCCTGCTGCTGGCGCAGGTCAAGTACCGCTTGACCACCAAGCAGGCGCGCATGCTGTTCCGCGAGCTTTCCGATACGGCCGAGCAGATCCAGTGGATTTTGGATACCCAAACCGAGGCCGTGCATGAGGCCGCCCTGCTGTGCAAGGACGCGCAGTCGGCGCTGTTCGTGGGCCGTGGCATGGGTGCCGCTATTTCCTACGAGGGTGCGCTCAAGCTCAAGGAAGTCAGCTACCTGCACGCCGAGGCATATGCCGCCGGTGAGATGAAGCATGGCCCCATTGCCCTGATCGACCCGGGCTTCCCTGTCATCGCTGTGGCCACCAAGAGTGCCACCTACGACAAGACCGTGTCGAACCTTATGGAGTGCAAGGCGCGCGGCGCCAAGGTCATCGTCGTTGCCACCGAGGGCGACGAGGAGATCAACAAGATTGCCGACTGCATCATCCGCGTGCCAGCAGTCCGCGACGTGTTCAGCCCCATCACGGCGAGCGTTCCTCTGCAGCTGCTCGCACGCGAGGTCGCCATCCTGCGCGGCTGCGACGTCGACCAGCCCCGAAACCTCGCCAAGAGCGTCACGGTAGAGTAGTTGGTTCCGCCGTTCTAGCGACTAAGGCCCGGCTCCGCATCAAAGACGGAGCCGGGCCTTGTTGCATTTGCCCAGATAAAACCTGCCAAAATGAACCTGTCCCTTTTTGGCAGGTTAGCGGAGCTTGCTGGTCTCGAAGTACTCGGGGAACTGGTCCAGAACCTCGGTCTGGTTGCGGAACATCATATGCAGGTGCTTGCTGACCAAAAAGCTCGCTTCGATGGGGTCGCGACCGGCGATAGCGCGGCGAATCTGCTTGTGTTCGTTCACGATGTCCTGATTGTCGAGAACCTGCGTGGCGGCGCGCAGCCAGCGGAAGCGCTCCAGGTCGGCATTGGTCTCTTCGAGCCACGACCACACGGTGCTGCGACATGCGATGCTAAAAATCATGTGATGCATGAGGTTGTCGCTCAAAAAGAAGCCGATGCGATCCTCTTCGGCCATGGCCTTTTCCTGCAGCGCGATGGCGCGGTCGAGCTGCTCGATGCCGGCCGACGTGGCGCGCGCACAGCACTCCACGATCACCTGCTTTTCCAGATGTTCGCGGATGTAACAGGCACTCTCGGCAAGGGTGAGGTTGATGGGTGAGACGTAGGTGCCGCTCTGGGGCACGGTGCGCACCAGGCCTTCCTGCGCCAAGCGAACCAAAGCCTCGCGCACGGGCGTGCGACCCATATCCAGGTCGTCGCAAAGTTGCTTGACGCCCAGCTTTTCGCCCGGCTTGTAGTCCAGGTAGACGATTTTGCGTCGAATGGTGTGGTAGGACTGGTCCTGTAGGCTCGTTTCCTGCTCGCCGACGTGCATCGATTCTTCCATAGCGCCTCGCAACTGTTCTATCAAACTCATATGTCAGTTGTTAATTATGCCGCGAATCAGCTCTCCGCGGTGGGTAATTCGGCTGTTGCCTGAGAACTATTGCGGCATCTTAGTCTGTGTTTGCGCAAGGCTGCGCTCAATGTTGCCGTATCATAAGCCGTCGCAAACGTGAAATAGAAAGAAGGAATCACATATGCAACTGGCAAATATCGTACGCGAGCGCTGGAAAGGCGTTTTGTTCTGCCTGACCATCGCTATCCCCGCGACGTTGCTCGGCAAACAAATTGAGGTGGTCGGCGGGCCGGTATTTGCCATCCTCTTTGGCATGGTCCTGGCGCTCGTCTTTCCCAAGAATCGCCGCGAACAGCTCGCCGCTGGCGTCACCTATACGTCCAAAAAAATCTTGCAGTACGCGGTTATCCTGCTTGGCTTTGGCATGAACCTCTCCCAGATTCTGTCCAAGGGCGCCCAGTCGCTGCCGATTATCGTGGCGACAATCTCGACCTCGCTTGTCATCGCCTTTGTGCTCTGCCACGTTATGAACGTGCCGGGTAAGATCGCGACGCTTGTGGGTGTGGGTTCGTCGATTTGCGGCGGTTCTGCCATCGCCGCGACCGCACCCGTCATCGATGCCGACGATCGCGAGATTGCCCAGGCTATTTCGGTCATCTTCCTGTTTAACGTTATCGCGGCGCTCGTGTTTCCGACGCTCGGCGGCATGCTCGGGCTGACCAATGAGGGCTTTGGCCTGTTTGCCGGTACCGCCATCAACGACACCTCGTCGGTAACGGCTGCGGCGAGCGCCTGGGACAGCATGCATCCCGGCGCCAATGTGCTCGAGAGCGCCACGGTGGTCAAGCTCACCAGGACGCTGGCCATTATTCCCATCACGTTGGTCCTCGCATGCTGGCAGATGCATCTGGCCCGCAAGGCCGGCGGCGACGCTAAGAGCACGTTCTCGCTTAAACGCGCGTTTCCCATGTTTGTGCTGTTTTTTGTGCTGGCGAGCGTGATCACCACGGTGCTTCAGCTTCCCGCGTCCTTTACGGCGCCCATCAAGGAGCTGTCGAAGTTCTTTATTGTGATGGCCATGGCGGCTATTGGTTATAATACCGATATCGTCGAGCTGGTCAAAAAGGGCGGCAAGCCCATCGCGCTGGGCTTTTGCTGCTGGATTGGCATTGCGTGCATGAGTTTGGGAATGCAACACGTACTGGGAATCTGGTAGAGAAGTAGCTTATTTGCGTGCTGCGTGCTGGTGAGCGCATTCTCACGGTGGAGCGATAGGAGCTCTTGCGGGTATGGCTTGTCCGCAGGTTTATAAGTCCCGAAGAGCTCTTATCGCCCCGCCAGGATGGCGATGCGGGGCAACACCTATACTCGCAGGACGGCGCTTTCTGCCCTATAGTGTTTGGTGAGCAATATCGTTCAATTTTGAAACACTTGGTCGTGCGACCGTCAGCGGTTGCACGTCGCTGCGGACAGGGGCAAATCATGGATAGCGATGCCAAGCTGAACATCTTGACTGGGGCCCTGGCTGCTGCCGGGGCCTCGGCATTGGCAATCGATGCGCGTGGGGACGTCGCGATCTCGACCATGAATGACGCGGCGCTTGAGCGGGATGTGGCGGCTTTTGTTGCCGAACGCCTCGACCGTATAGGAGACGGTGCGCGCCTTGTTATGGGGCGTGCGGGTACGCGCCTGAGCCTGACCGTTCGCCCCACCGACAAAGAGGGCGGGGGCCTTTGGGTCGTCGTGGTCCGCGAGGTGCGCGGCGCCGCGGCGCATGCGGGCATCGAGTGGCTCAACGCCGACGAAGTTGAGGCCCGCTACGAATCGAGTGCGTACGGCATCGTTGAGGGGGCGGCCTCGGTGGCTGCGCCGGTTGCCGAGAGCTATGCGCGCGGCGTGCCCCTTATGCTCGAGGGCGAGCTTGGCGCTGGTCAGGTCGAGATTGCCAAGCGCCTCTATCTGGCTGGCCCTTTTGTCGATCAACCCTTTGTTTCCGTCGCGCTCGATGAACTCACCGATCGCGGTTGGCGCCATGTGCTCAAAAGCTCCGAATCGCCGCTGTTCCAAACGGGGCTGACACTTTGCATTGAGGGCTGGAATGCGGTTGGCCCCCAGCGCCTCCGCGAGCTCGTTTCCACGATGGCCGACACCGCGTTGGCGACGCGCTGCCATGTGGTGCTGACGGCGAATGACATGCCGGGCGGCAGCGAAAGTGATCAAGCCGCCTTTGTGACCGAGCGCTTCGCCTGTGCGGTGAGCGTGGCGCCGGCAATCGCCGAGCAGGGAGCCGCGTCGACGAAGGTCGCGCGCTATTTGGAATATCTCGCTGATGCATTTGGGACGGCAGCGCCCACGCTGTCTGCCACGGCGACGAAGACGCTCGATGCTTACCGCTGGCCGCGCAATTATCTGCAGCTCCGCGAGGTCTCGGAACGACTGTATATATTGGTGGGGGCGGGCACGGTGGACCGCGCTGTGGCGGAAGAAGTGCTCGCCCAAGAGGACGTGATTAAGACCGCAACCTTTGGCGCCCCGACGCTCGAAAGTGACCTGTATATCCTGCGACCACTGGCCGATTCCGAGCGAGATATCGCGCATCTGGTTGTAGATCATCTCCACGGCAACCGGACTCGTGCGGCAGAGGTGCTGGGTATAAGCCGTACAACGCTATGGCGCTTGCTGAAGGACGATGACCGTTGAGCGAGGCGCCCGTGACCGCGCGCGACGCGTGTGCTACAGTCCAAAGCGTTATTGTTTCGATTTGGTTACGGCGTGCGAGGGCATATGGCTGAGACTTCAAAACCGAGCCGCAGAAGGCGGAGCGCCGCGCCGGTCAACCGACGCACGACATCGGTGACGTGGGGTAAACACGCCTCGGGGTTTGATGGCTCGTTCAAGCGCACTAAATACGGCTATCCTTCGGCAAGCGCCCGCTTGGCAATGCAGACAGAGTCCTCGCTGTGGGGCCGCAAACGCGTGGTGGGCTCAAAGCTCAAGCACGACGGAACGCTCGGTTACATCAGCCGCGGGGCGGCTCGCCGCAGTGGACTCAATCCGGCTGGTTGGCATCGTTATGTTCCGATCGTGGCCGTCGTTGCAGTGATCGTCATCGCACTCGCTGCGCTTGGCTACGCCGGCGGTGGCGCCAACTTGGACGCAGTGTTTAAATCGCCCGAGCTCGCGCATGCAGGCACAGAAGTTATCGAGGGCGCTCAGACCCAGACAGGCGTCGCGCCCCAGCGCGGCATTGTTGCGGCGGCCACCACCATCGCCGATGCTCAAAAGGACGAAGACAAGCAAGGCGACGACGCCGAAACGACCCAGACAAGCGAAGCGACGACAACTCAAATATCAACATAGCTTGCCGGCAGAAGGGGACGTTCCTTTTCTGCCGGCAGTTTGGGACACTCCTGCGCTACTTGACGTACACCACGTTGTTGCGGCGGGGTTTGGGCTCGGGTAGCGTGTCCTCGGCATAGCCCAGAATGCAGTTACCGACACCGCGCAGGCTGCCGTCGGCGGGCAGACCCCAGCTGGCCAGCAACTCCAGACCTTCGGGCGAGTCGAAGACCTCGCGTGCGCGATGAATCCAGCACGAATCGACACCCAGCGCATAGGCGGCATTGAGCAGGTTGCCCATGGCAAGCGAGCCGTCTTCCAGATGCGTGGGCACGCTGCGGTCGACCAGCACCACCACAACGGTCTTGGCGCCATAGAAGGGGTCGCTGTTGCCGCCCATGACCTGGGCGTTGAGCTGTGAGAGACGCTCGACGGTCGCGGGGTCGGTGACGGCGACAAACGTCACCGGCTGGCGGCCCATGCCGCTCGGTGCATATTGGCCGGCTTCGATAATACGTGCAAGCTTTTCGGCCTCGACGGGACGATCGCTGTAGTTGCGGCAGCTGCGGCGGTGAATGAGTGCTTCGATAGTCTCCATGGGTCCTCCTGACATTGGTTTTAGATGCCCCCTTCTTACCCGCCGAGCCAAAACTGTAATCGTGCGCGAAACCTCAAATAACGCTAGCTACCAATTGGGAAAGTAGGTTTGCATAAAAGTACCTTCAGAATGTGACAAACAAATGGGATGGTTAAACGTTTTATCCCGTCTACCCTGCGGTTTTTTACCACTTGCCTAAATGACGAACGCATAACCTCTGATAAAGGTTTTACTAAAGGAGTACCAACGTTTATCAACGCGCCATGGTGGCGCCGGGCCGGGAGGTAACATCATGTTCCAGGCTGGAGATGTCGTCGAGACCGACTTCGAAGGATTTCTGAAGCTGCTGCGTTCCAAGACGCGCGCTTTCGTGTCGATTAACGATCACGAGTACTACATCACGCACACCGATGGCTATTGGCGTGTTCAGGATTGCGAGGCCCTCAACGATAAGGGCCACTTTACTGACTGCTCCGAGCTGGTCAACACGGTCTGCGAGGTCGTCGAACTGCCGTGGATCTGCGGCAAGAGCCTGCACGACAGCTTCTCGGGTGCCACGGTCTACGAGGCCGTCGCTGCTTAACAGCCAACAATCGATATTTTCTCGCAACCGCCGGCGCCGCCCCCGCGCCGGCGGTCTTTTTTGTCGATATGCAATGTAGGCCGACCATATATAACGAGCTTGTTGACGATAGTCAAAACTCGGACTAATGTAGAGATATTAATTGGTCAAAACTCGGACTATCGAATGGTGGGAGAGATGAATAGTGCAGTTAGCCCGGTCGATTTCGACCGGATGCTCAACGGGCTTGACCGTATCTATTCGGAGTTCGCGCGCGCCTGCGGTCTTTCGGACTGCGCCTACTGGATGCTCGTCGACACGAGTGCGGCGGGCGGAAGCGTTGCCGTGAGTCGGCTGACGAGTGAATGGTTCTACAGCAAACAGACCATCAATTCGGCGATCAAGACGCTTAGGGCGCGAGGGCTTGCGACGTTGGAGTTTGCCGAAGGTAGTCGTAAGAACAAGGTTGTGCGACTGACCGAAGAAGGCGTGCGGTTTGCCAAGCGCTACGCGTTGCCAGCGCAAAAAGCCGAGCAACAGGCATTCGAGGCGCTCGAGCCGTGGGAACAGCGCGAGATCATGCGCTTGGTCGGTAAGTTCTCCCATGTTCTTAACGAAGAGTGCGAGGCATTTAAACGGCAAGTGGCCGCTGAGAACGAGGCTGACGATAAGAGCGAAGGGGAGACATGCGACTCTTAATGAGGTTTATGAGGCCGTATCGCGGGCTGATTGCGGTGACGCTGTTTGCGGTGCTGATAGATAACGTCGGTACGCTGTTGGTTCCCACGATGCTGGCGAACATGGTCAACACCGGTATTACCACGGGCGATATCGACTATATTTTACGCAACGGCCTGTACATGCTTATCGCGACCGGCATGGCCAGCGGCGGCACGGTGCTGGGCTGCTATCTTTCGGCGCGCCTGGCCGCCAACGTGGCTTGCGATATCCGCAATGCCGTGTACGACAAATCGCTCGAGCTCGCGGCCAGCGATTTTGAGCGCTTTGGCACCGGATCGATGATCACGCGCTCGCTCAACGACATCAACGTGATTCAGCAGGCGATTCTGCAGACGATTCAGCTGGTGCTGCCCGTGCCGTTTTTGGCTGTGGCGGGCATCATCTTCGCCTGGTTTATCGATCCCGCCATGGGCACGCTTCTGGGCGTAGTCGTTGCGATTGTGCTGGTGGCGGCGGTCTTTACGGTTGCCAACGCGGCGCCGATTTTTATGCGCCTACAGGGCTTTATCGACCGCATGAACGTGGTGCTGCGCGAGAATATTGTGGGCGTGCGCGTCATCCGTGCGTTTAACAAGGAGCGCCACGAGGAACGGCGTCTGGACGAGGTGTTTAGCGAATACGCCGCCAACGCCATCAAAGTCAACCACCTGTTTGTGGGCCTCGACAGCTCAAGCTTCTTTTTGATGAACATCGCCGAGGTGGCGGTGCTGTGGGTGGGCGGCAACCGCGTGGGCGCCCACGCCATGCAGATTGCGAGTATCTCGGCGGTGCTGGAGTATGCAATTCTGATCCTGTTCTTTGTGATGATGGCCCAGATGGTGGTGCTGACGCTTCCGCGTGCTGCCGCGTGCCTGAACCGTGCGCAGCAGGTGTTGGAGATTGAGCCGAGCATCGTCGATGGCAAGGCAACGCTGGGCGACGGGGCGCCTGAGTCCGCAGATGGTGCCGACGCGGTTGCCGTGTTCGACCATATGTCGTTCCGTTTTGACGATGCCGACGAGGACACCCTGTGCGACCTGAGCTTTGCCTGTCGCCGTGGCCAGACGACCGCGATCGTGGGTTCGACGGGATCGGGCAAATCGACGGTAGCCAAGCTCTTGTTGCGTTTCCATGATGCCACGAAGGGCGCCATTCGCCTGAACGGCGTCGATCTGCGCGACCTTTCGCAAGGTGAGATTCGCGGGCATATCGCTTACGTGCCGCAGAAGGCGTGGCTGTTCTCGGGTACGGTGGCGAGCAACCTGCGCTTTGGTAACGAGGGTGCGACCGAGGCTGACATGCTCCATGCGTTAGAGGTTGCCCAGAGCACCTTTGTACTCGACCAGCCGCAGGGACTCGATACGCCGGTATCCCAGGGCGGTACGAACTTCTCGGGCGGTCAGCGTCAGCGCCTGGCGATCGCCCGTGCGCTCATGAAGCATGCCAATCTATATATCTTCGATGACAGTTTTTCGGCCCTGGACTTTAAGACTGATGCCGCCCTGCGTCATGCGTTGCAAGACGAGACGCGTGACGCTGCGGTGCTCATCATCGCGCAGCGCATCTCGACGATCTTGCACGCCGACCAGATCGTCGTGCTCAAGGATGGCGAGGTTGTGGGTCTGGGCACGCATGGCGAGCTTATGGAAACCTGCGAGGTGTACCGTGCCATCGCGGAATCGCAGATGAAGGGAGGTGAGTAGCATGACCGAGGAGCTCAAGAAGCAGGGCGGCGTTGATGACGCCGCTGCCGCGGGACTGGTCGAGGAAACGGCTGCCGCGTCGACCGAGCTGGATGACGCCGCCAAGGCGGCGGAGCGCGAGGCTCGCCGCCAAGCGCTCTACGAGGAAAACGAGCGCGCCGAGGACGAGCGCGCCCGCGCCGAGGCAGAGCGTATGCGCGACGTGGACGACGAAGACGAGGACGAGACGCCTCGGGATACCTGGGCGACGGTGCGCCGCCTGTGGAGTGAGGCCGCCGGCGACCATTGGCGCTTCTATATCGTGTTCGCGAGCATTGTGTTCTATGTCATCTTTAACACTGCCGCGCCGGCATATAGCGCCCGCGTGATCGATGAGCTGTGGGGCCACATTCAGGTAGCGTTTGTCAACAACGCCACTTTCAGCATCACCTGGGAGAACTGCGGCAAGACCATTTTCGTCTACTTTATGATCTGGACTGCCGCTGCCTCGTTCTATGCGCTCCAGAGCTTTTTGATGTCGAGCGTGGCCGAACGCCTCAATCTGCGCCTGCGCAACCGCATCGCGCAAAAGCTCAACCGTCTGCCGCTCGCCTATTTTGACGCGCATCGTCCCGGCGAGGTCGTCAGCCGCGCGACCAACGACCTGGACAAGATGTCCGAGAGCATGCAGCGCGGATTGCTGCAGCTGCTCGTGTCGATCGGCACGGTTGTTGGTGCTGTGAGCGTGATGTTCGTGTTCAGCGTGCAGCTTACGCTCGTCTTTCTGTTCTTTACGGCACTGTCGCTGCTGGTGACGAAGGTCGTCTCGCGCCGCACACACGATGTGACGGGCGAGCGCCAGGAGTGGGTGTCCAAGATTACGAGTGCGGTCGAGGAAGGCTATTCGGGCCGTCTGGTGATCCGCGCGTTTAACCGCGAACGTCAGAGCTCCGCTGAGGTGCACGAGGCTTCGAAGGAACTGGCTCGTGTGAGCACCAAGGCCGACTTTATGATCAATGCTGTCGGCCCCGCGGTGCGCTTTATCGGCCGTTTGGCGCAGATCGTTATTGCGCTTGTGGGCTGCAGCATGCTGGTTGCCGGTCACATGACCGTCGGCGTGTTCCAGGCGTTCTTCCAGTTTATCTACGAGGCGTCCGAGCCCATGACGCAGTTGTCGTTTACCTTCAACTCGCTGCAGAGCGCGCTGGCGAGTGCAGAGCGCGTGTTCGACCTGCTCGATGAGCCCGAGATGGAGGCCGATCCGCTGCCGGACAAGGCCGCCAAGCTGCCGGGTCGCGTGGAGGGCCGCGTCTCCTTTGAGCATGTGCGCTTTGGTTATTCGCCCGACAAGCCGCTTATGCGCGACGTGTCGTTTACCGCCGAGCCGGGCCAGAAGATTGCCGTGGTGGGAACCACGGGCGCAGGCAAGACGACGCTCATCAACTTGCTCATGCGCTTCTACGAGATTGACGGCGGGCGTATTACGCTCGACGGCGTGGATACGAGCCGCATGGATCGCGGCGAGCTACGTCAGCAGTTTGGCATGGTGCTGCAAGACGCCTGGCTGTTCGATGGCACGATTGCCGAAAACATCGCCTACGGCTGTCCCGAGGCGACGCGCGACGAGATCGTGGCCGCCGCTCGTGCCGCGCAGGTCGACTTCTTTGTGCGCACCATGCCGCAGGGCTACGACACGCGCGTGGCCAACGATGCCGAGAGCATCAGCCAGGGCCAGCGTCAGCTGCTGACCATCGCACGCGTGCTGCTCAACAACCCGGCGATTCTCATCCTGGACGAGGCGACCTCAAGCGTGGATACGCGTACCGAGCTTGCCATCGGTCGTGCCATGGACGCGCTCATGCGCGGGCGTACGAGTTTTGTGATCGCGCACCGCCTGTCGACGATTGTGGATGCCGACCTGATCTTGGTCATGGATCACGGCAACATCATCGAGCAAGGCACGCATAAGGAGCTGCTCGCAGCCGAGGGTGCCTACGCCGACCTCTATCTGAGCCAGTTCGCCTAAGGTGGCAAGGGGGCAGCCTCTTTGTCACATCGAAAAGAAGGCGCGCCGGGGATGAATTCCCTGGTGCGCCTTTTGCGTTGGCGTTTGTGCTGTGGCGGTTGCCTGCGGTCCTAGCGCTCGTCCACGAGCTTGGCGACGAGGGCTTTGAGCTCGGCCACCTCTCGCTCGAGTTCCTTGACGCGACGGGCGTTTTCGGTGATGCCCTGACGGTTGAGGGCGCTCTGCTCGGCGGCATCGTCGGGCATGTACTCGCGATGCTGCTTGGCGTCGAAGCTCTCCTCGAACACGCGGCAGCCGTTGCGCTTGATGATGCGCCCGGGCACTCCCACGACGGTGCAGTTGTCGGGCACGTCCTTGACGACGACTGAGTTGCCGCCGATTTTGACGTTGTTGCCAATGTGGATGTTGCCAAGCACCTTGGCGCCCGTGCCTACCGTGACATTGTTGCCCAAGGTAGGGTGGCGCTTGCCGGTCTCGTTGCCGGTGCCGCCGAGCGTGACGCCCTGGTAGAGTACGCAGTTGTCGCCCACGATGGTGGTTTCGCCGATGACGACGCCCATGGCGTGGTCGATAAAGAAGTGCTTGCCGATCTGCGCAGCGGGGTGAATCTCGACGCCGGTGATATGGCGGGTGATCTGCGAGAGCACGCGGGCGAGTGAGCGATGGCCGTGCTCCCACAGCCAGTGCTCGGGCACATGGTTCCACTTGGCGTGCAGGCCGGGATAAGACAAGAAGATGACCAGGCCGTTTTGCGCAGCGGGGTCCTGCGCCTGGACGGTCTTGATGTCCTCGCGAATGGTATTGATAAAGCTCACCGGCCGCCCTCCCTTAGCGCCGTGACAATGCGATTCAATAAAGTATAGCGATTCGCTAGGGATTAGGAAGGGCAATCTTGGATGGCTTTGGGCGACAATTGTCAGTTATGCAAACTTGCTGCTAATGGAGTAGTGCTTTTGAGGGATTGGGCATGCGGGCACGGCATAACCGTATACTGGTCAACTTGGACGTGTCCGCGCCCGCAACTGAGAGGTTTTACTTCATGGGTTTCATCAACTTTATCGCCGAGCTGCTCAAAGATCCGCGTACCGCGATCGCCAGCTGGATTGCCGCCGGCCCGCTTATGGCCTACGGCTGCGTGTTCCTGATCATCTTTATCGAGACGGGCGTCGTGTTCTTCCCGTTCCTTCCCGGCGACTCACTGCTGTTTGCCTCGGGCTTCTTTGCCCACAACGGCGGCTTTAACATCGTGGCTTTGCTGGCCGTTGCATGGGCCGCTGCCATCTTGGGCGATCAGTGCAACTTTATGATCGGCCATTTCTTTGGCAAAAAGATCATCGCCTCGGGCAAGGTCAAGGCCATGACGCCCGAGCGCATCAAAAAGTCCGAGGACTTCTTGGACAAGTGGGGCCACCTGGCCATCTTCCTCGGCCGCTTCTTCCCGTTTATCCGCACCTTTGTGCCCTTCATCGCTGGCATGGGCGGCATGCACTGGCGCAACTTTGTCATCTTTAACGTGCTGGGTGGCATTACCTGGTCGACGGTCTTTACGCTGCTGGGCTACTTCTTTGGCGGCATTCCCTTTGTGCAGGAGCACTTTGAGCTGCTGATTATCGGCATCGTTGCCGTGTCGATCATCCCGACCGTGGTCGGTTTGGTTAAGGCTAAGCTGGGCAAAAAGAACGCGTAGATCGAGCCGGCGCGCAAGCCGTGCAGTTGAGGCCCGTCACCGCTTACGGTGGCGGGCCTTTTTGCTTCGGTCAAATGAAAATACTTTACTTAGTTAAAGAAAAGCGTTTTATCAGACGCGCACGGGGAGTACAATCTCGTGCATGCGAATCGACGTGCCATCGGCTTCGATGCCGTTCGCGTGTCCCGTCCGGCTCTACGCTCCGGGCGTGCGACGTTGCGACGCGGTCGGCCTCGGTCCTTGCGTGCGGGTTCGCGAGTTTGCAACTGTGTATGTAAGGAGCGACATATGACTGTCGAGAAGAAGGATATCGATTGGGGTAGCCTCGGCTTTGGCTACATGAAGACCGATTACAGCTACGAGGCCCATTGGAAGGATGGCGAGTGGGACGAGGGCGGCCTGACTACCGACCACACCCTGCATGTCTCCGAGTGCGGTGGCATCTTCCATTACTGCCAGGAGGTCTTTGAGGGCCTGAAGGCCTACACCGCCGAGGATGGCAGCATCGTCTGCTTCCGTCCCGACATGAACGCCGAGCGTATGTACAACTCTGCGCAGCGCCTCGAGATGCCCCCGTTCCCCAAGGACAAGTTCGTTGAGGCCGTCAAGCAGGTCGTTTCTGCCAACGCCGCATGGGTTCCGCCCTTCGGCTCTGGCGCAACCCTGTATGTGCGTCCGTTTATGATCGGCTCCGGTGACGTAATCGGCGTGGCTCCCGCTCCTGAGTACACGTTCCGCATTCTCGTGACCCCGGTCGGTCCGTACTTTAAGGGTGGCCTCAAGCCCGTCAAGCTGCGCGTTTCCGAGTACGACCGCGCCGCACCGCACGGCACCGGCAACATCAAGGCCGGCCTGAACTACGCCATGTCCCTGAAGCCCACGATGGAGGCTCACCGCGAGGGCTATGCCGAGAACCTGTATCTCGACTCCGAGTCCCGCACCTATGTCGAGGAGACCGGTGGCGCCAACGTCCTGTTCGTGAAGGAGGACGGCACGCTTGTCGTCCCGCAGTCGCACACCGACTCCATTCTTCCCTCCATCACCCGCCGCTCGCTCGTTCAGGTCGCTGAGGACCTGGGCATGACCGTCGACCAACGTCCCGTCGAGTGGGCCGAGGTCAAGGCCGGCACCTTTGTGGAGTGCGGCCTGTGCGGCACCGCTGCCGTCATCTCCCCGGTGGGCGAGATCGACAACAAGGTCTACGGTGCCGACGAGACTGTGACCTTCCCGGCTGGCTACACCGAGATCGGTCCTGTGATGAAGAAGCTCCGCGAGACCCTGACGGGCATCCAGTCTGGTGCTGTTGAGGATAAGCACAACTGGGTTTACACCGTCGCGTAAGCTGTCTTAGCTGTCCGGCCCGAGGGCGACCCTCCTTTCCGGCGCGTCCTCGGACATGAAAGAACCTCCGCTGCGCACTACGTGCGGCGGAGGTTCTTTCGTCCTGCGGAATGCGCCGGAAAGGTAGGTTGCCCTCGGGACTGCGTTACCTCGGTACTGCCGTTACGGGCAATATAGATCTGAATTAAAGATGGTCCGCGGCCTTTTGGCCGCGCTTTTGTTTCAAGACTTTAGTCCGCTGGCCGCGCAGCGGCCAGCTTTAAACCACCCGCTACG
>UQDE01000033.1 GCA_900539735.1 uncultured Collinsella sp.
AAGAGAAGAGGCGGGGCATGCCCCGCCTCTTACACCACATCTCTGCGCGCTACCATTTATTATCGATAGAGAGCCTATTTTATTGGACCTATGAGGAATTACATCATCTAATTTCTGAACAAATGTAGACTTTCGACACCCATACGCAGCAAAATTGCTGTTACTAAATTGGTGACAGTACTCATATTTGGCATTTTTTGACCACAGGGGTTGCCAGCGCCGCGGTTTCGCCCTTTCTGCGCCGAAGCGATACACTGTTATCGTTTGATTTCTTCGCTCAAGGAGGATGCGCATGCCGTGCACAACGATTTTGGTTGGTAAGAACGCGAGCTACGACGGGTCGACGTTGGTTGCCCGCAACGAGGACTCGTCCAACGGGGTGTTTGAGCCCAAGCGTATGCGCGTGGTGCATTCCGACGAGCAGCCGCGCGTCTACACGAGCGTCCTGAGTCACCTGACCGTTGAGCTGCCCGATAACCCCATGCGCTACACGAGCGTCCCCGATGTTGTTCCGGGGCACGGCATCTGGGCCGAGGCCGGTTTCAACGAGCTCAATGTGGGCATGTCCGCAACCGAGACGCTCACCACCAACGAGCGCGTTCGCGGCGCCGACCCGCTCGTCGACTACGTGCCCGCCAAGGGCAACGAGGGCGAGGACGGCTATGTTCCGGCGCAGCCCGGCGGTCTGGGCGAGGAGGACATGGTGACCCTGGTGCTGCCGTATGCCAAGTCCGCCCGCGACGGCGTGCGTATCCTGGGCGACCTGCTCGAGCGCTACGGCACCTATGAAAACAACGGCATCGCCTTTAGCGACGTGGACGAGATCTGGTGGCTCGAGACCATCGGCGGCCACCACTGGATTGCCAAGCGCGTGCCCGATGACGCCTATGTGACCATGCCCAACCAGCTGGGTATCGACAGCTTTGACCTGGATGACGCCGAGGGCGCCCAGGCCGACCACATGTGCTCCGCCGACCTGCGCTCCTGGATGGCCGAGTGGCATCTGGACCTGACGCTGGGCGTCGAGGGCGACGGTCCGGCCGCGGTCTTTAACCCGCGCGAGGCCTTTGGCTCGCACAGTGACAGCGACCACGTTTACAACACGCCGCGCGCCTGGTACATGCAGCGCTGCCTTAACCCCAGCGATGTGTGGGACGGTCCCGAGGCCGACTACACGCCCGAGAGCGACGATATTCCCTGGAGCCGCGTGCCCGAGCGCAAGGTGACCATCGAGGACATCAAGTACGTGCTTTCGAGCCACTACCAGGGCACGGAGTACGACTGCTACGGCAGCAAGGGTACGCCCGCCACACGCGGCGCCTATCGTCCCATCGGGATCAACCGCAACAGCCAACTCGCCGTACTGCAGCTGCGTCCCTATGCGCAGCCGGCCTACCGCGCCGTGCAGTGGATGGCCTTTGGCTCCAACTCGTTTAACGCGCTCGTGCCGCTGTACGCCAATGTCGAGACCATGCCCGAGTACTATGCCGACACGCAGGCCCGCGTGACGTCCGAGAATTTCTATTGGGCAAATCGCCTGATCGGTGCCTTGGCCGATGTTCGCTTCCATGAGTGTGGTCGCGCGGTCGAGGATTATCAGGAGAAGGTCGGCGGCATGGGCCACAAGCAGATTCACGACGTTGACGCTGCCGTAGCCGCGCTGCCCGAGGCCGAGGTGCCCACCGAGCTTGCACGCGCCAACGAGGGGTTTGCCGAGCGTGTTCGCGTAGAGACCGATGCTCTACTGGGCAAGGTGCTCTACACCACGAGCTGCGCCATGAAGAATTCCTTCGCGATGAACGACAATGTGAGGTAAAACGCTTTGTCGCTTTCGCGCAATCTTGGGTACAAGAAGGCCAATGCAGTTGTTCATGATTGGAGCCAACCATGGTTATGAAATTCGATCAGCTTGTTAACGGCGCCATCAACGTGGGCTTTGGTGCCGCTGCTGTTGCCGTCGAGGGAGGCAAGAAGGTCCTTGACGACCTCAACGCCAAGGGCGAGCAGGTGCGCAAGGACGCTGACACCCCCGATATCGCCCGCAGCGTATCCGATATGTTCGAGCAGGCCGGCGGCACCATCTCCGACCTGACTGAGCGTCTGGGCATGCAGGGCGAGACCGCGGCGCAGCGCGTGCTCGATGAGCTCATCCTTGCTCGCGTTCGCGTCATGACCGCCCCCGAGCGCACGGCCTTCCTGGTTCACGTGCGCGACATCGTCGATTCGGTCGAGGACAACGTGACCTCGGTGCCCGTCGAGTCCGTTGAGCCCGACGATGTAGAGGATGCCGAAGAGGCTGAGTAGCAGCGCAGATGGCAGATTCCACCACCGATTACAACAATCTAGATCCCTTGGGTGACGAGGCGGCGGTTGTCGATGAGGTCGACGCCGCCGTCTCGGGCGCTCGCAAGAAGCCGCGCGCTGTCGATATGGTGCCCGAGGAGCCCGACGCGATGGCGCCGGATGAGGAATACCAGCTCACGCCGGCGGGTCGCCGCGAGCGCATCGGGCAGATTGTTCGCCTGGTCAAAAAGTACCGCGTGTGGGATAACCTCACGCCGGTTCGTTTGCGCCGCCTGCTCGAGGAACTCGGCCCCATGTTCGTTAAGATGGGGCAGATTCTGGCCAACCGGTCCGAGATTCTGCCGCAGCGCTTTTGCGACGAGCTGCGTCGTCTGCGCTCCGACGTGGAGCCGGTGCCGTACGAGGTCGTACTCAGCTGTCTGGAAGAAGAATACGGCCTGCGCCTGGGGGAGATGTTCGATGCGATCGACCCCAACCCGCTCGGTAGCGCGTCGCTCGCGCAGGTGCACCGCGCTCGTCTGGTGACGGGCGAGGACGTGGCCGTCAAGGTGCAGCGTCCCGGTGCGCAGCAGGTTATGGCACAGGACATCGATATCATCCGCTCGGTGGTACGCATCGTTTCCAAGTTCGTCAACACCGATCAGTTTGTGGACCTGCACGGCGTAGTCGAGGAGCTGTGGACCTCGTTTCGCGAGGAGACCAACTTTTTGGCCGAGGCAAAAAACCTCAACGACTTCTACGAGTTCCATAAGAGCGTTCATGGCGTGACGTGCCCTAAATCCTATCTGGACCTGTGTACCGAGCACGTGGTGGTTATGGACTACATCGACGGCATTTCGATCGCCGATCCTGAGCGCTTGGTGGCCGAGGGCTATGACTTGGAAAAGATCGGTGCCGCGATTGTCGAGGACTACTCGACGCAGGTGCTCGATGACGGCTTTTTCCATGCCGACCCGCATGCGGGAAACATTATTCTCAAGGACGGCATCGTTTACTTTATCGACTTGGGCATGGTCGGACGCATGTCGAGTCACGATCGCGGCATCGTCAAGGACATGATTTTCGCCGTGGCCGAGGGTGACGTGCCCAAGCTCAAGGATTCGCTCATGCGCTTTGCCGTGACGCGTGGCGATTCGGCCGAGCTCGATCATTCGGCCTTTTTGTCCGATCTTGACTTTATCGTCGCAGACTTTGCGGGCCTTGACCTGAAGGATCTTGATATCGGCGAGTTTTTGACCTCGCTGTTAAACCTTGCGCGCAAGAACGACGTTGAGCTGCCGAGCGTGGTGACGATGTTCGCGCGCGGCATGGTGACGCTCGAGGGCCTGCTGACCGAGTATATGCCCAACGTCAACATGATCCAGATCATCCAGACGCACATTAAAAACGAGAAGAGCACCTACGCGCGCATGCGCGACATGAGCCGCGACTTTGCGGCGAGCAGCTACCGCGCTGCCAAGGGCTCGCTCGAGGCGGCCGAGTACCTGGGGCTGGCATCGCGTATGCTCACGCGAGGTCAGCTTAAGGTGAACCTGCAGCTCATGAGTAGCGACAAGGCGCTGCGCCAGATAGGCGGCATCGTCGACCGCATGTCAATGGCCATTGTTGTCGCCGGTCTGTTTATCGGCTCCTCGGTGGTCTACTATGCGCGCATTGAGCCTGTTGTGCTTGGTATTCCGGTTATCGGCTTTTTTGGCTACGTGAGCGCGCTGGTGCTGGCACTTATGCTGGGCCGCAATATCTGGCTCAACAGCCACGGCGGCAAGCACTAGAGTCTGCGACCGTCACCGCATTTTCCTATCGCAAACAATAGCTTTTACCATGGGCTTCGCCTGCGTGCGAGGCCCTTTTGCGTGATACCATTTTGACGGTAATAATCGATGGCCTAGATGGTGGTGCGGAGACGCACGAATGCGCGGTTTTCCTGCGCGTTTGGGAGAATCGGGGTGCAAGTCCCCGGCTGTACCAGTAACCGTAATTCCTCTTGGCTCGGGATGTTCGCGTCGCAGATCGGACGGCGCGCCTGAGCCGTTAAGGTTAAGTCGGATCGCCTCCCATCTTGCACGTTGCTGCGGCGTATGCCGCCGGTGTGCATAGGGCTCTGGAGGGAAGGGGGACCCCGATGGGGGTACTCGAGCGCAACATGCGCGATGACGTGGGGCAGCCTCAAGGCAACGCTCCAAGTACAGACGATGGGGGACAAATGGATATGTTTGAGGACGAGCGCGAGCGCGCCTCGTTGCATCGCCGTGGCGCGATTGCACGCGGTGTAGCCAAGCGCGGCCTGGTGGCATTCCTGGCCTTCGCGATGGCTTTTGGCGCCACGCCGGCTCAGCTGTGGGCCGAGGGCGCCGAGGGCATTGCCGAGGCTGTGGCTCAGGCTACGACGCCGAGTGAGGGCGCGCAGGCCACGGATGACGCTGCCGATAATACCGCGCCTGCTGCTGGCGCAAACGATTCGGCTACCGACAAATCCTCCGAAACTGGGGATACGAGTTCGGATGCGCCTGACAACGCGAGCAATGACGCGCTAGGCGACCCCGCTGCGTCAGACCCCGCTTCGGCCAATCCGGCGAATGAGGCGTCCGACACCACCGCCGAGACCGACGACGCGGCTGCGGTTGTCAGCGAGTCCAATGCGCCTAAGGCCGCACCTCGTGCCGCTGCTTCGCTTTCCTCGAATAATGGCGTCAGTGTAGGAAAGAGCAAGAACCCTACTCGTTGGGTTGGCTCTAACTTCACTGGCTTTATCCAGAGCAATACTACGCTCTATGCGAATGTCTGGACTTCGTCCAGCAAGCGCGCCAGTGTTTCGGGTTGCACCTATCAGTGGCTTGCTGCCGATATCGCCAACGGGAACGATGCGGACAACTCTGCGTTTGTTGCTGTCGAGGGCCAGACGGGCTCATCGATCGTTCTGGACGACGCCCTGCGCACTCAGCTTAACGGCAAGTGCCTGCGTGTACGTATTACCGATGCCAGCGGTAACGTCGTCTACGGTCCGACTAAGAGTGCCGCCAACCAAAAGCTGCTGACGGCGACGAACACTATCAAGGCGCCCGTTCCTACTAAGACGGCCCTGGATGCAAAGTCTTTTGTCCTCATCCAGTCTTCGGCAGACGATTCGAGCTCGTATTCGTCCGTCAAGGCCGAGATACTGAACCCTGGCACTACACTTTGGGCGAATGCCTATGACGGCGAAGCGGTCCCCAATAAGCGTATTGCGGCGCAGGGTGGCTGGGCCTATCAGTGGCTTGCGTCCGATACGCGCGATGCCAAGGACTCTGCCTATCGGGTGATTCCCGGTCAGACCGGCCAGTCGCTAACGATTACGGACGAACTCGCCTCGCAGCTTGCGGGCAAGTACATTCGCGTTAAGGTTGTCGGCGACGGCCAGGAGCTGTACGGTCCGAGCGGATCTTTCAACACGCCCTCGTCTGTTGGCTACAATACCCCGGGCCCCGTTGCCGCGAGCGGCCAAATCGCGTTGGGCCATATCGTTCTCGCCTATAACGGCGCCGAATTTGGCGACGATTACGAGAACGTCCCCAACGCCAACGTCGGCGACACGATTAAGGCTGCTGCCTACTACCTCAACTACGACACGCCGACTGACCTCTACGGTTCCGACAAGGTCGATTTTTCTTGGTGGGTGGCCGATTCCGCCGACGGCTCGTTCGAGCAGGTTGCAACTGGTGGCACCTACACGGTTACCAAGGAGTGCGCGAACCGTTACCTCAAGGTGGTCGCTAAGGCCAAGAAGGGCATCCCCGGCTCCGATAGCTGCGAAACCAAGGCGGGTCGCATTCTGCCCAAGGGCGCGACAACGCTTGATTCGGTTGCGTTTACCAACGCGAGCAAGGGTGCTAAGGACACTGGCTCTACGATTGAGGCGTGTGCCTACAAGGCGGTCGACTACTCGTCTGAACCGGTTACCGAGGGCGTTACCTACACGTGGCGTTGGTCCTCCGTCGACCCGTCTTCCTCTGCGTTTGATGCGAAGACCGACTGGCATGTTGTCGAGGGTAAAACCGACAGCAGCTTTACGATTCCCGATGACTACGCCAAGCGCTGGGTGAGTGTGTCGGCCACTGCGGGCGATAACACCGTAGAGGCGACTACTGCCGCGGCCGTTAAGGCCGCAGGCTCGCACGAGCTGTTCCTGACGTATCTCAAAAAGATCGTCGGCGACCAGAGCGATGACGCCAGGTTTGTCTACAAGAGCGGCGAAAAGGTCGGTGTTACTGCATTCGAGAAAACGTCTGCAGGAACAAAGGGTGCCGAGCTTACATCCGATCAACTGACGTATACGTGGCAGATTGCCGATAGCGCCCAGGGTCCGTTCACGACGCTGACGGATGAAAACGCGCACAGGCCGTCGTTCGTAATTTCGCAAAAGTACGTCGGCAAGTACCTCAAGTGCATCGTCGACGGTGGCTACAACACCGACTATGCCTCCACGCGTTATGCCATCGTCAAGGGCGAAGATGCCAAGGCGTATACCCTGACATCGGTTAATGTCGCTTCGAGCGGCAACCTTGCACAGGTCGGCGGAACGCTTACCCCTACTGCCAATTACATGGCAACGGGCGATTGGGGCGATTACGAGACGGCGCTCCCCGAGGGCTCCCTTGTCGATTACCGCTGGTATCTCGCCGATGACGCTGAGGGCACAAATGCCCACGAGCTGTTTGGCGCCGACGAAACGACCGGCGCGATCACGCTTCCCGCCTCGGCCGAGGGCAAATACGCCTATGTCGTGGCAAACGCCGGCAACAACGATGTCAAGAGCACCGCTTGGCTCGTTAACTCTTCCGACGAAAAGTCTCTTTCCGTTAACGTCAGGGTTGTAGGCGTAAGCAAGCACGATGTCGGTCAGTCTTATGACCTTGTGGATTGGGTGCCGTCGACCTCGTATAACTGGTCGAGCACTCAAAAAATGTCTGCGTGGGACATCTTTGCCAAGGTGCTTGACGAGGCCGGCTATAGCTATAGCACGGACGGCGGCGTTCCCTATTCGGTTACGAACCCCGATAAGTCCCAGACGCTCGCGATGGAAAACACGGCGTCCGGCTATAAGTACTGGCGTTTTGATATTAATGGCAAGGCTGCCAACTCTTATGCCACGGGCTACTACCCGAGCGATGGCGACACGCTCGAGCTGGTGTACGAGGATCCCACGGGCACGGTTTCCACGCAGGTTTCCGCGACGTGTTCGGTCGTCGGCATCGACGCCAAGGGCGCTCAGCAGACCTGGGCCGCAGCCCAGAACATCACGCTGAAGAAGGGCTCGACTGCGGCCGACCTCTCCGAGCAGCTGTTCAAGCAGACCGGCCTCAAGGTTGACTACGACCCCAACGGCTCCTGGGGCTGGGCGCTCAATTCGATCACGTCGCCCTTCGACTCCAACCGCACGCTCGCCTACGATCCGGCGACCAAAGCGTATTGGCAGCTGTTCATCAACGGCAAGTCCTCCATGGTCGGCGCCGGCGGCTACACGCTCAAGGCCGGCGACTCAGTCGTCTGGTGCTACTCGAAGGACGGCGACCCCGCTCCTGCCGATCAGCTTTCTGTAAGCTGCACCGTTATCGGCCAGGATGCTTCGGGCGCTCAGCAGACGTGGGCACAGCCTACGATTGCTCTGGTGGACGAGGGCACAACCGCTGCGGATCTTTCCGAGCAGATCTTTAAAAAGGCCGGCATCGCCGCCGATACGGGGAAGGGTGCGTACGGCTGGTATCTCAATTCGTTGACTTCGCCGTTCGATAAGAGCGTGAAGCTCTCGAGCGAGAAGGTTAACGAAAACACCTGGAAATACTGGCAGTTCTTTGTCAATGGCAAGCCGACTGATGTTGGTGCGGGTGGCTACACGCTCAAGACCGGCGACGAGATCGCTTGGGTCTATGGCTCTGATGGGGCCATGCCCGGCCAAGTTTCCGTTTCGATGGAGATCATCGGCAAGAAGGACGAGAAGGCACAACGTTGGACCGATCCTTCGACTCAGGTGTTTGTCGAGGGCACGACGATCAAGGACGCTTCTGCTGCCTACTTTGACGCCATTGGTGTCGAGTCCAAGATGTATGACCAATTTGGCTATTGGGGTGTCCATAGCCTTGTTTCCCCGCTTGACGGTACCAAGCTGTTTGGCGCTTGGTCGTTCTTTGTCAACGGTGTCCCCGGTTCTCAGCTCGATAGCGACTATGTGCTCAAGTCGGGCGACAAGATTGTCTGGGCTTATGCTGCTGGCGATACTGTTCCCAACCCGGATGAAGTTGTAGTCGATCCGAGCGCTTCGCGCCCGACCGATTGGAAGGCCGACTGGAGTGGCAATTCCAATGCGGTTGTCGAGAACGTGTCCACGCCCACGGGCGCGTTGGCAAGCTCTTGGACGTTCGATTGGAAGGCCTACTCGGGTGCCACGTATCCCAACGCGAGCGAGCCTATCGTCGTGAACGGCAATGTGTATCTTGCCGTCAACAAGCGCTTGCTTAAGATCGATGCCGAGTCGGGCAAGGTGCTTGCCGAGTCGAACCTTAAGACTGCGATTGGCTACACCACGCGTCCGATCTATGCAAACGGATTGGTTATCGTGCCGCTCGATGGCGGTGCGGTCCAGGCTCTGACGGCCGATACGCTTACGACGGTTTGGGTTACCGACTCCGTGAGCAAATTCGCTCAGTCAAATTCTCAGTTGACGGTCGACGGCAACTACCTCTACGTCGGCACCGTTGATGTCGATTATGGTAAGGGCACGTATGACAACGGTCATCTGACGCGCATCAATATCCTGACCGGTGCTATTTCCTGGCAGCACGTCAATGCTGGTGAGGGCTATTACTGGACGGGTGCCACGGTGGGCGACGGTTTTGTTCTGGTTCCCACGAGCGCCGGTACGGTTGAGATGCTTAGCAAGTCGACGGGCGCTGTGCTCGGTAGCGTTTCGGTTGGGGCCCTTGTTAACTCCACCTGCGTGCTTTCTGCTGATGGTAGCCACGCTTATCTGATTTCGCGTGACGGCAAGCTTCACGTGCTGGCGCTGTCTGACGCAAAGGCAAAGGCCTCTTCGCGCATTTCCGAAGAGCGTGTTGTCAATCTGGGTCTTACGGGATGCGCCTGCATGCCCACCCTGTTTGGCAACAAGCTGATTGTCGGTGGCGAAGTCTCTGACGGATCGGCGCTGGCGATTGTCGATCTTGCCAACGACTTTACAACGACGTTGGTTTCCTCTGCCGATGGTTCTGCGCTTCCTGCTGGCGGCATTAAGGGTGCTCCGCTCGTGAGTGCCCAGGCAGATGGCACGTACATTTATTTCACCGTCAACTACGGTGCGACTTCCGATTACGTTAACTACACCTCGGGCGGCGGTGTCTATCGCTATAAGATGGACGATGCCGAGGCGTCCGGTGCGTTTAGCGCAACGGGGCACAACAATTACTGCGATTCGCCGATTGCGTGCGATGCCAAGGGTAACCTCTACTACATCAACGACTCTGGCACGCTGTTCAAGCTGAACGGTGGCGTTAAGGTTTCATTTGAGACTGGTGAGGGCTCCAAGGTCGATTTCCAGACTACGGCCGATGGCAAGCTGGTCAAGCCTGCCGATCCGACGCGCGAGGGCTACACCTTCGGCGGTTGGTATACCGATGAGGCTTGCACGCAGGCGTATGACTTTAGTACGCTGGTGACGGCTGATATGACGCTGTATGCCAAGTGGACTAAGAACACCACCAACCCTGGCGGTAATGGCGGTTCTGGCTCCAACGGTTCCAACGGCGGCACTGGTAGCGGTTCTGGTGCTGGCACTGGTACTGGCACTGGCTCCGGCACGAAGGGTCAGCAGGCTGGCGGCGCTGTCGCCCCGGGCCATAAGCCGACGACCAAGACGACGGTGTCGACCAAGACCGAGACCAAGGACAACAAGTCCGACAAGAAGGACGAGAAGAAATCGGATAGGAAGGACAGCAAGTCCGATAAGAAGTCCGATTCCAAGTCCGACACGGGCTCTGCTTCTACGGCCACTGCCAAGAAGTCCGCTGGTGCTTCCGAGCAGGAGGCCGGCACCAATCCGCTCGCTATCGTTGGCATCGCGGCGGGCGTGATTGGCCTTGCGCTCATCGCCGTCTTTGTGCTGACCAAGCGCGGCAAGGGTGACAGTAATGCCCGATAAGCCAAAGGAGACCAACGGGCAACAGCCCGACTCCTCGTTTATCCAACTCGACGATGCAAAGCAAAAGGGCGCCGCTTCGGCGGCGTCCGCCCCTCGTCGCAAGGCGCTCGTTAGCGCCCTTACGGCTGTCTGTATCGCACTGATCGTCGTCTCGCTGGGCTTTGTCCATCCTTCCGAGAGCGGCGCCTGGTCCATTGACTGGATCGTTCAGACCGTGACGGGGGAGAGCGTCGTCGCCAATGATGCCAAGGCGCCTGGTTCGGCTGCTGCTTCTAGCAAGGCCGACTCCAAGAATTCCAAGGCTTCGGGTGATGCGAAAGATAAGTCCAAGGACTCGGGTGACGCCAAGGGCGATTCCGAGTCCTCGAACAAGAGCTCGGATAAAAACTCGGAAGGCAAAAAGTCCGAAGAGCAGGATGGCAAGAAGTCTGGCGAAGCATCGGTTTCTCAGAATACCGGAGCTGCCGATACGTCCAACACGTCTGGCGGCGCCTCCTCGGGCGGTGGCCAGTCGTCTGGCGGAGCTACGGCTTCTAACGGCGGAGGCGCTTCCACGGGCGGCCAGGGTGGCTCTCAGGAGTCTGGATACGTTACCGCGTCGGTCTCGGTTACGTCGAGCGCCGTGGGCAATCCTGTATCTGCTGGCGGCACCTATACCTTTAACGAAGGTGCCACCGTCTACGATGCTCTGTGCGCGCTGGGTCTTTCCGTTAACGCGCACGGCTCGTCGTACGGCACCTACGTTGCAGCTATCGGCGGCTTAGCCGAAAAGCAGTACGGCGGCACAAGCGGCTGGATGTACTCCGTCAACGGCGCAACGCTCATGACGGCCTGCAGCAACTATGTTCTCTCCAATGGCGACAACGTGGTCTGGTATTACGTTACAGGCTAGGAGTCTTTCAACATAACGCACGGAATGGGCGGCTCGGACAGTATCCGGGCCGCCCGTTTTTTGATGCGAACGGGACGGAGTTTTCCCAATCGAGGCTCAACCGGAAACCGCGTCCCACTTTGGGACCGGATTCCGGGATGCAGTTTCCGGTTGCATGGCCATTGGGAAGCTGCATCCCGTTTCGAGGCGTCATTCCGGGACGCGCTTTCCGTTTCAGCGCCCATCGGGAAACCGGCATCCCATTTCAGAGCCAAATTTCGGGACACGCTTTCCCAGACGAGCCCATTGGGAAACTGTGTCCCATTCTGAGGCCCCAAACTGGGATGCCGTTTCCCCGAGGAGGCCTATTGGGAACCGGTATCCCATTTCGGCAGCGTGGCCCGTTTCATGTGCTCTCATCGGCATGCTTAGAAAGACCGGCAAACATGCTCGGCAAACAAAAAGCCAGCTGGAACGTGAAGTCCCAGCCGGCTGCAAATGCGAGGTTATGTTTGACTGACTACGAGCGTGCGCCCTCGAGGAAGAAACGACGGCTAAAGTAGTTGTACCAGGTGACCAGAAACGTGGCGATGGCCTTCATGGCCTGGTAGCCGATGCTCAAAAACGTGACGCCCACAAACATGTACAGGTCGTTGAGGCCCAGACCGATTACCGACAGGATGGTGAAGATCGTGAACTCGCGCTTGCGGCTCATGCCCTCGCGGTGGTCGAACACGTACTTCATGCTGAGCCAGTAGTTGACCACGACGGACGTGATAAACGAAATCGTGGTGCTCATCAAAAAGTCGAGATGGAACAGCTCGACGAGCGCAATGAGCATGCCCCAGTCGATGCCAAAGGAGATAAGTCCCACGACAGCGAACTTGAGGAACTGCTTGGTATGAGGTTGTGCCAGTGCCTTGCGCACGTAATCACATCCAATGCGTTGACGAATCGAGCAGAGGATACTTTAGAGCTTTTGCAAGGGAAACGTAAGGGCTTTGCCAAGAACTATACGAACTCGTCAAATTTGCAAGAGACAATCCGCAAACGTCGTAAATCCTTCCGTAAACGAGCAAGGCCCACGAACAACGCAGCGCTCGACGCGCGTCGTCCGTGGGCCCCGTAGTGCAACGAGGAGGTCGAACTACTTGGTCTCCTCGCCCTCCAGGAAGATCTTTCGGGTCACAAAGTTGTAGACCATAACAAGCGCGGTGGCGCAAATCTTGGCGATATTGGCCTCGAGCCCTAGGCCGGCGTTGAGCGCCAGCACGATACCGTCGTTGAGCGCCAGGCCGATCACGGACAGCACGACAAAGACAATGAACTCGCGGCGGCGGCTCATGCCCTCCTTGTGCGCAAACACGTACTTCATGCTCGCGACGTAGTTAAAGATGAGCGAGACGATAAAGCCGCTGGTGTTGGCGATCAGGATGTTAAGGCCCAGACCGTAGTGGAGCAGATTCATGATGCCAAAGTCGATGACGGTGGCAATGACGCCGACGACGCCAAACTTCATGATCTGCGCAAGGAGCTTTTGCATGGTACCTGCCTCAGGGTGGCGCCGGAGCGCCGCGGGGATGACAAACTCAGCAAGTTTAGCCAATCCCCGCGGGTGGTGCTAGGCGCGCTCCTCGATAGCACCGTTTCTATATGCATCGAGCAGCTGACGCAGGTCCTGGATTTGGCTGCGGATCTTGGCGCCAGTATCGGTGTCGCTCACCATGCGGCGACGGTCTGCTTGGTCAAAACGGTTGGTCTCGCTTTCGATGTCCACGTTGCGCGTGAGTGCCTCGGCAACCGTCGTAAAGGCCCGGTGCGACTTGAGGCGGCAGCCGCGCGAGCTCGAGATGAGCGTATAGCCGGCGATACCCGTCTTGGGATGGTAAGCGCGGCAGAAGCCGCCATCGATGACCAGCAGCTTGCCCTCGGCGCGGATGGGCTGTTCGCCCTTGGTGGTTTTAACGGGCGTGTGGCCGTTGATGATGTGGCCGGTCGGCGAGCATGCCATGGGCGCGACGCCGAACTCGCGCATGATGTCATCGCAGACCGAGGGCGACTTGGTAAGCGTGAAGTACGGGTCCATCGGCTCGACCCAGGTGCTCTTATCGGCGATATAGGCGCGCTCAAAGGTACGCACCAGGCGTCCGCTGGCGGGCGAGTTAAAGCCAATCCACAGGTACCACATCCAGTCGAGGGCGTCGCGGTCGCCCACGCGCCAGGCGCGGCGGGCGATGTGGTCGCAAAAATCAAGATAATCGCGCCCGGCGTGCCAGGTGCCCAGACAGTTCATGCTGCTAAAGGTGCCGTCTTCGTTGAGCGGAACGCAGCCGTGGAAGAGCAGGTTGCCGTTGGCGACCTTGTACATCGAGCCGTGGGAATAGAGGAAATCGATATGGCGATGCAGGTGATCGGCGGTGACAAACTCGGACACGAGCTTGTCGATGATGTGCTGCTCCTGGGGCGTGAGCGTATAGGGGTCCGCCGGATCGACGGTAGGGAAGTCGTTGGTCGTGAGCGGCCACACGCTGCCGTCGGCGAGCGTGACCGTGCCGGTGTCGTGGTCAATCTTGTCGAGCAGCAGGCGGTCGGTCATGTCGAACTCGGGGTGACGCTGGATAATCTGGCCCTCAAGCTTAAAGAGCAGCACGTTGATGGCCTTGATCAGCGGGGTGATGGACTCACCGGCGGTATAGGTGGCGTCTGCGAAGGCGACTAGCTCACGCAGCGAGATGCCGTAGTCGTTCTCGAGGATCTCGTAATTGTCGTAACGCAGGTTGTTGCGCAGCACCGTGGCGATGCATGCAGGCTCACCGGCCGCAGCGCCCATCCACAGCAGGTCGTGGTTGCCCCACTGGATGTCGAGCGAATGGTAGGTGAGCAGGCGGTCCATAATCTTGGCCGCGCCGCCGCCGCGGTCGAAGATATCGCCCACCAGGTGCAGGTGGTCGACGGCCAGGCGTTTGATGAGCGAAGCGAGCGACTCGATAAAGTCGTCGGCGCTGGCGGTCTCCAGGATGGACTCCACGATGCGCTCGTGATAGCGCACGCGATAGTTGTTCTCGTCCGGGTGCGTGTGCAACAACTCGTCGATGATGTAGGCGTAATCGCGCGGAATGGCCTTACGCACCTTGGAGCGGGTGTAGCGGCTCGAAAGCGAGCGGGCAACCATGATGAGCTGGTCAAGCATCGTCTTGTACCAGGTGGGTGAGTCCTCGCGCTGGCTGCGGACCAGCTCGATCTTCTCGCGCGGGTAGTAGATGAGCGTGCACAGCTCGCCCTTTTCGTCAAAGGTGAGCGTGTCGCCAAAAATCTCGTCGACATGCTCGCGCACGACGCCCGAGCAGTTGTTGAGGATGTGCATAAAGGCTTCGTACTCGCCGTGCACGTCGCTCATAAAATGCTCGGTGCCCTTGGGTAGGTTGAGGATGGCCGAGAGGTTGATAATTTCGGTAAACGCGGATTGTTCGGTGGGAAATTGTCTCGACAGCAGACGCAGATACTTAAAGTCTTGCGGGTTGCGATCGAATGCGACCATGAAACACCTTCCGATGGAGCTGGTAAAACTGATAAACAGTGTCAAACGTTTATCAGTATGCGCCGCTTTTGTTTCGATTTTGCGCCAGCGGCTGAATTGTCGGCTGAACGGTTTGGTAAATCGATTTAGTTGAGGTAGATATGGCGGTTGAGTGGAGACGACAGAAGGTGTTTTCTCAGATATTTATGCGTGGGGCCGGTTGAGACGATGGTGGTAAAGATGTTCGCTATTTTTGGTTCGATTTGGTAAATAGTGGACATATGTACCGTATATAGGCTCACTGTGCGATAATTTGCGCAGCAATGAGTAAGGAGCCTCATATGAGTGATTTTGTCCTGACCTGTGAATCCGCCGCCGACCGAACCCGTGAGTTCTTTGCGTCGCGCAATATCCCTGTCGTGTGTTTTCATTACGAGATCGACGATGTTGTCTATACGGACGATCTGTATCAGTCGATTACGCCGGACAAGTTTTTTGCCCAGATTGCCGCGGGCGCCATGCCCAAGACGTCTCAGGTGAGCGTGGGCGAGTACGAGGAGTTTTGGGAGCCGTTTGTTGCCGAGGGTAAAGACGTGCTGCACCTGACGTTGTCGTCGGGTATTTCGGGCACGTATGGATCGGCCTGCGTCGCGGCGCAGATGCTCGCGGATCGCTATCCCCAGGGCGGCAAGGTGCACGTCATCGATTCGCTGGCGGCGTCTTCGGGCTTTGGCCTGTTGCTGGAATATGCCGCCGACGTGCGCGATAGCGGGGCTTCACTCGACGAGACGGCTGCCTGGATCGAGGAGCACAAGCTCAACCTGCACCACTGGTTCTTCTCGACCGATCTGTCGAGCTACCTACGAGGCGGTCGCATTTCGGCTGCGAGCGCGATCATCGGCACGGCGCTTAAGATTTGCCCGCTTATGACGGTCGATTGCGAAGGTAAGCTGTCGCCACGTGAGAAAATTCGCACTAAGAAGCGAGCGATTTCCGAGATGGCCAAGACCATGATGGCACACGTGCGGGACGGTGCGGATTATTCGGGTAAGTGCATCATGTCGCACTCGGCGTGCCGCGAGGATGCCGAGGCAGTTGCGGCGCTGATTGAGGAACAGGTTCCGCAGCTTAAAGGCAAGATTGAGATCAATGACATCGGTACTCTGATTGGCTCGCATACCGGACCTGGTACGGTGGCGCTCTTCTTTATGGGCGACAAGCGCGTGGATTAATTTGCTCCATCACGTCGCTGCATGATTGCTCAAACGATAACGGCCCGCCTCACGTTTGTGGGGCGGGCCTTGCTGTTACGATTAGCGTTTCTTTCCGCGGAAGAAGAAGCCGTGCAGTGATGGCTTGAGGCCGCGGTTGGCGCGATGCTCCTCGACGCGCTCGTGGATCGAAGCGACGCGCTCGATGACTTCGTCGGGAATCGGCACATCGGGATTCATGTTCTCGACCTGGCTGACCTCGGCGGCGGAGACCTGGTCGATAATGGGCACATCGTCGTGCGAGATGACAGGTGTGGCGTCTTCCTTCATCTTGCGATAACGCTGCATCATGTCGGTCTGTAGCTGCTGGGCCGAAGGCGGCGTCCAGATGATGGCGTTGGCGCCGGCGGCGATGGTTTCACGGATGCTCTCTGGCGTCTTGCCGCCCGGCGCGATGAGCGGCAGGTTGGGATAGTGCTTGCGCAGCTCGCGTAGGACCTGGGGCGTGTTCTTGCCGGCGGCGATGTTGAGAATCTTGGCTCCAGCGCGCACCTTGGCGTGGGCATCGTCGTCGCAGCGAACGACCGTAGCGATGACGGGAATGTCGGCGATGTTGGTGATGTGCTCGACCATCTCGGCAGTAGCGGGGGAGTTGACCACGCAGCCCGCCGCGCCCTGCATCTCGGAGACGGCTGCCATCTGCACGGAGCGCTTACCGGTCGTAGTTCCGCCGCCCACGCCTACAAAGACCGGGCACTCGGCGACGGTCAACAGTGCCTGCGTAATGGCCGGCTGCGGCGTGAAGGGGTAAACGGCAAAGACGGCATCGGCGTTGGAGTTGCGGATGACCGCGACGTCGGTGGTGTAGATGAGCGATTTGATACGACGGCCGAAGAGCGTGAAGCCGCTGGCCTCCTCGATCTCGTCAGGCATGCGAAGGGCCGCCTTGCGCAGGCGCCCGTCGATGGGCAGCGGCTCCATGGGAAGCAGTCCGTTGGGGGTCACGGCTACCTGGGGTTCGGTGAACTCGTCTGCGAGCTCGACCTCGGAGAAATCGACCGAGGCGACAATGTCCTCGTGAACCTCGGCGGGCACATCGATGGGGGCTTGGTCGTTTGCCGCGGCAGGCGTGTCGAAAGAGCTGGTGCCGACGAAGGCGTCGACGCGCTCATTTAGATCGTTGAGGGTATCCATGGAAGCTCGATTCTATGTGATGACGGCCGGCGCGATGCAGCCGGAATTGCGAATGCTAAATCGTTTGACGAGTTGATTTTTCCCCGCCGCGCCATCCGTTAGACCGAAGGACCGGCGAACGTGAAGGAGCTGTGGTGGCGGGGATCGAGGTGCTATCTTGAAAGTCCCGTTTAAAAGAGAGGTGACGCGGTATGGAATTGACAGCAATGTTTGGCTCGATTGGCCTGTGTGTAGGCGCAATCGTTGCCGCCGCGGTTATCTACTTTGTGGTCACGGCCATTAAGGGCAAAAGGGCCGAACGCAAGGAGCGCGCGATGCTTAAACAGCATCGCGACCAGCAGGGCAAACGCGCACGGAGATAGCTTGTTGAGTTTTGGATCCGTGCGCTAGCTGCGTTTTCGGATCAGGGCAATGTAGAAGCCCTCAAATTCGCGGCTGGGCGGAATGGTGAGCGTGCCGGGCATGCCGTTGGTGATGGCCGATACCTGACCCGCGGCGATTGCCTCGGTCAGGGCGTTGGACTCGATGCGCGGCTCCTCGCCAGCTTCCTGGGCGCGGCGTGCCTCACTTTCGCTTGGCGTGCCGTCGAGGGGGATGAGCTCGCAGTCCATATGCTTGTCGAGGGCCTCTTGCAGGGCGTCCTCGTTTTCCTGCGGCAAGATCGAACAAGTCGAATAGACGAGCGTGCCGCCCGGTTTGAGGGCTCCCATGGCGCGGTCCAGAAGTGCTCGCTGCGAGCGGGCGCACTTGCTCAGCAACTGCTCGGTGAGGCCGCGCAGACTCTTCTCGTTGCCGCTGATGACGGTGCCCGTGCCGGTGCAGGGAGCGTCGAGCAGGATGCGGTCAAAGCGGAAGAACTCGTCGAGCTCGCGTGCGTCGATGCGCATGACGGGCACGTTTTTTGCGCCTTGGCGGTGGAGGTTGGCTTCGAGCTTCTCGGCGCGGGGAATGCTCATCTCGCAGGCGGTGAGGTGTGCCTGGCCCTGGGTGAGGGCGGCGATCTGCGTCGTCTTGCCGCCAGGGGCTGCGCACATGTCCAGGATGTCCTCGCCTGCCTGGGCGCCCAACACCAAAGGCGGCATCATGGACGACAGGCTCTGTAGGTAGATCTTGCCGTCGCGGTAGATGTCGAGATCCCACAGATCGGAAACCTGGGCCTCGGGCAGGATAAAGGCGTCTGGGTACCAGGCGACGGGGTTGTGGGCGATGCCGGCGGCATCGAGCGCCGCAGCGATGTCCTCGGCGGTCGCCCTGAGCGTGTTGGCGCGCAGTGTGACCGGGCGTGTGGCCGCGGCGCCGAAGCCCTCGATCATGAGCTCGGCATCGGCGGGCGCATAGGCGCCGGCGACCGTGTCGACCATAAAGCGTGGCAGGTCGGCAGCGCAGGGAAGGGCGGCAAGCTGGTCGGAAAGCTCGGTAGCAGCAAACTGCCTAAGCTTGAGCTCGGCCTTGACCTGCTTTTTCTGCTTACGACGACGCGGCTTGGACATCCGTCTTTCCTTCCCATTCCATTACATGTCGAGTGTTTAGTACTGGCTCTCGTGCTTGCTAAAGAAGTCGAAGCGCGGGGGTAGCGGCTTTACGCGGTGCTCGCCGGGCTTCTCGCCCAGGCTCTCCACAAACTCATCCGTGGAGGCGAAGATGTTATCCCAGCTAAAGAAGGCGACGGGGTCGACGTCGAAGTACTCGCAGATGAGCTCGCAGCCGGCCGGCACGATGCCGTGCATGAGCACGGTCGCCACGCGCAGCTCGGTGAAGGCGTCGACGAGGGCCTGCGTCATCGCTGCGTTTGCTTCGTCGCCCTCGAGCTTGTTGGCGGCCTTGGAGGCGTCGCTCCAGCGCTTGTTGGCGGCGCGCAGGTAGTCGTCGCACACGGCAAGCGCGCGGTGCGTCTCGAACTTGTACATGGCCTGCTCAAAGGCAAGAGCTGCCTGCTCGGCAGCCTCGACCACGGCGGCAGAGGCGGCACCGGCGGGGATGCAGCCGTTGCGATAGGGGCTCTCGTCGCCTTCCTTGACGGCGACGCCGTAGAAGCAGCTGCGGGCCAGACGGTTGAATACGCCGGTCAAAAGGGCGCTCTCCTTAAGGGCCGGATCGATAACGCGCTTGTCGTCGCAGGCGCGCACCTCGTTGCCGTCCTTGTCCTTGCCGGTCACACGCGTGTCGTATGCCTTGGGGCTAAAGCTCACCGGCTTTTCGGACAGGCCGAGCGACAGCCAGTGCGCGCGCATCTGCTCGCAGGTGTAGTGGTTGAGTAGGTCGTCTGCCGGCGGGGGAGGCGTCTGCGAGGACGAGCTGGCCTTTTTGCCCATGTAGAGCAGGTGGTAGCAGGCGCTGACGGTGCTCTGCGTGAGGTCCCAGCCCAGGGCCTCCCACATGGCGGTCTGCGCGATGCAGTAGAAGTAGATGTTGTCCTGACCGATAAACTGGTAGATCTGTGCGTCGTCCGAGCACCACCAGTCGCGCCAGTCGAGCGAGCTGTGCTGGTAGGTGGGCGCGGGCACCTGTGTGGAGTCGGCAGCGGGCTCGCCCATGAGGGCGGCATCCTGGGCGGCGACGCCCTCGGTCACGCCGGCGGCCTTGGCATCGCGCGCGAGCACGGTACGCGTATAGCTGATGGGCGCCCACAGGCTCTCGGGCCAGCACCAGCAGGTGACGTCGGAAACGCCGTCGACCTGGGGCACCGGAACGCCCCAGTCGATGTTGCCGGTGATGCGGAAAGGCACGAGCGCTTTGCCGCTGCGGAAGCGCACGCCGCCGTTGGCGAGCACCGCATGGGCGTCGTCGCGCTCCTTCCAGCTGGGGAAGGTGACGGTAAAGCTGCTCTTGTTTCCCTCGGGCTCCAGCACGGTGTGCTCGGGCAGCTGGTCCTCGACGGCATCGAAGGCCTCGCGGAACTTGTTTTGGATATAGAGCTGGGCCGGCAGCAGCCACTCCTCCATGGTCTTGGAGACCACGGAACGAACCTGCGGGTTCTGGGCGAGCTTGGCGGTGTAGGTCTTCATAAAGTCGAGGTAGGCCGGCAGGTCAAAGTAGAGGTTGTCGACCGGGCGCAGCTCGGGCACCTCGCCGGTGAGCTGGCTCTTGGGCGCGATGAGCTCCTCGGGCTCAAACTGGTGACCCAGGTCGCACTCGTCGGCGTAGGCTTTCTCGGACTTGCAGCCCTGGATGGGGCAGCGGCCGATCACCTGGCGGCCGTTGAGGAACGTGCCGGCCTTGGCGTCGTAGAACTGCAGCGTGGAGCGCTTGGAGATGGTGCCCTGCTCGTGCAGGCGCTCGATAATCTCGGCGGTCACCTCGTTGTGAATCTGGGCCGCCGGCTCAAGGCCCGAGCCGCCGTAGATGTCGCAGCTGATGTTGTAGTTGTTGAGGGTCGCTGCTTGGCGGGAGTGATTGGACTCGACGTACTCGTTAATGGACTTGTCGTAGCCCTCGTTCTCCTTGAGCTTGCGGTAGCTCTCCATGATGGGCGAGCCGTAGCAGTCGGTGCCCGAGGTGAAGATGACGTTCTCGCGGCCCAGACGGTCGCGCAGGAAGCGGGCGAAGAAGTCGGCAGGGACAAAGACGCCGCCGACGTGGCCAAAGTGAAGGCCCTTGTTGCCGTAGGGCTCGCCGGCGGTAACGATGGCGCGGCGAGGCCAGCTGGGACGGTCGTTCATGGAGTATTTGGATGCCATGGGACTCCTTCGCATATGGTGAGAGCGCGGCCGGGCGCAAGGCCTGGCGACGCGGTGGTCAATTCGTGCATATCGTTCGACATTATCGCACATGCGGACGGGTACGTGGCAGGGGCGCTATCCTAAGATGCTATGAATGAGATTTCCAACATACATGCGTTTGAGGACGAGGATTTTCTGCACGCTTGCTTCGTGTGGGGGATGGTCGTAGTCGGCGTGTTTGCCGTGTGCCTGGTGCCGGTGTTTATGCTGCTGGGCGGGCCTGCAGACTTGGATGTGGCTGACGCGGGCGGCTGGATGGCCGTCTTGGGCTGGATGGTCGGCTTGACTGCGGTTTCGGCGGCTTCATTTGCCGTGCACGAGCTGGTGCACGGTGTGTTTTTTAAGCTGCTGGCGCCTGCGGGCGCGAAGGTGACCTTTGGGGCGAATCGCGAGACGGCGATGATCTATGCCTGCGCCGAGGGCGTTGTGTATTCGCGCCGGCGGTACGTGGCGGTTTGCCTGGCGCCGACGGTTGTTGTGACGACAGCGTTTGCCCTGGGGTTTGCGTTTTCGGGCTATCCGCTGCTGTGCTATTTGGCGGCCGGCTTGCATTTGTCGGGCTGTGTAGGCGACTGGTATTACGTGCGGACCATCTTGCGCGACCGCCGCATTGTCGCCTGCGAGGACACGTCCTTCGGCGTGCGCTTTTTCGGGTGAGGAGATGTCGATGAAGCCGTTGTTGCTGCATGCGTGCTGTGCACCATGCTCGCTTGAGCCGGTCCGCCTGCTGCGCGAGGAAGGGTTTGAGCCCACAATCTGCTGGACAAACCCCAATATTCAGCCTCACGATGAATGGCAGCGGCGTTTGGACGAGCTGCGCCGGTGGTGTGCCGATGGCGACATCGAGCTTATCGAGGCGGGGGAGGACCGTGAGCGCTGGGAGGCCGGCGTGGCCCCGCTGGGAGCCGACCGAGCCCGTCGCTGTCGCGCGTGCTATGCCCTGCGTCTGGCCGAGGCGTGCCGTGTGGCCCAGGAGCGCGGGTTTGAGTTTGTGGGCACGACGCTCGCCGTCTCGCCGTATCAGCTGTTCGACACCTGCAATGACGTGCTCGAGCGCTTGGCGGCGGCACATGGGCTCACCCCGGTGATTCGCGATTTTCGCCCGTATTACCCCGAGGCCACGCGTCGTTCGCGCGAGCTGGGCATGTATCGGCAGAATTACTGCGGCTGCCGATTCTCGGCCGTCGAGGCGGCCATGGACCGCGCCCGCATCCGCGACGAGCGCAAAGCGTCCAAAAAGTAGTTCTTTTGGGCTGGCAGCCTGCTAGGATGTAGAGCGGGCTTTAACTATATAAGGAGTATCCGACGTGTCTATGCGTACCGATGATTTTGACTATAACCTGCCCGAAGAGCTCATCGCCCAGGCTCCTGCCGAGCCGCGCGACTCCTGCCGCCTGCTGGTGGTGGATCGCAAGGGCTCCCAGGCGGGAACGCCGCTGGAGCACGGCGGTACCGTTGAGCACCGCATCTTCCGCGACATCATCGACTATATCGAGCCGGGCGACGTGCTCGTCATCAACCAGACGCGCGTGATGCCGGCCCGCCTAATTGGCCGCAAGGCAGGCTCGGGCGGCGTGGTCGAGACGCTGCTGCTCAAGCGCCGCGAGGATGTTGACCCGCTGGGTCACGTTTGGGAGTGCCTGGTCAAGCCGGGCAAGCGCCTGAAGCCCGGTGCTCATATTGAGTATCGCGCCGGTGGCGCCCATGCGCCCGAGGGGGCTCCCGTGGTGCTGACGGCCGAGGTTGTCGACTTTGTCACCGATAGCCGCGGCGGCCGCCTGGTACGCTTTGAGCCGGCCGGTTGCAATGCCGCCGGCGAGCCGCGCACGCTCGACGAGGCCATCCATGCTGCCGGCCACGTGCCGCTGCCGCCCTACATTACCGATTACGAGGGCGATCCCGAGAAGTACCAGACCGTCTACGCCATGAAGGAGGAGCACTCGGCCGCTGCTCCCACGGCGGGTCTGCATTTTACTCCCGAGCTCATGGCTGCCATCGAGGCCAAGGGTGCCAAGTTTGCCGCCGTCGAGCTCGAGGTGGGTATCGATACCTTCCGTCTGGTGGAGGAGGACGACCCCGCGCAGCACGTGATGCACACCGAGCGCTACCACGTGTCGCAGGAGGTTGTCGACGCCGTGCATAAGGCGAAGGCCAAGGGCCATCGTGTGATCGCCGTCGGCACTACCGCGGTGCGCTCGCTCGAGAGCGCGTTTGACGCGGACGCGCCGGTGTCCGATCCGGCCGTGACGGCGCGCTATTTTGAGGGCCGCGAGGACGGGGCCGATACGCTTGGCCGCGGTGACATCGTGGTGCGCGAGAACGCCACGACGCAGCTTTACCTCATGCCCGGCTCGACCTATCACGTGGTCGATGCGCTGATCACGAACTTCCACGTGCCGCGCTCCACGCTCATGATGCTCGTGAGCGCGCTTGCCACCCGCGACCAGATCATGGATGCCTACGCCGCCGCCATCGAGGAGCGCTACCGCTTCTTCAGCTTTGGTGACGCGATGCTCATTTGTTAGTTACGCGGTTCTACGAACCGCGTAACTACTCGACGCTGCAAACGCCCCTAAGCGGCAATCTGACGTTCAATCGTCGGGCATGACCAGAAGGTCAATGTCCTCCTCTTTCACGTCACCTTGCTCGCTTAGGGGCGTTTTCGCTGACTTTGCCATGGCATCGGCGTCGCCGTTGTTGGCACTTGGGGACGTTCTTTTTGTACCGGCACCTGGGGACACTCCTTATTTCAAGAGATCGGTGCAAGAGGGATAGGTTGCCTTGCACCAATCAAAAAGTTGCGGTGAGATAGTTCTTGAATTGGCCTTTTTGAGGGCTAGACGGGAACTATCTCACCGCAACTGCGCTGGGGCGTATTTGATGCCTGGCTTACTTGTTCGCGAACAGCCAGACCAGGATGATCACCAGGATTGCGGCGACTATGCAGACGATGGCGCCGGTGAATTTGATGCGTGAGTCGCGGGTACGCTCGCGCACCGCGTCCTCGGTGGCCTCGAGCTGAGCGACTTCTCTCTCGGTCTCGGCGTGTTCGGCTTTGTCTCGGGCCAAGGATCCTGCAAGCGACTCAGTGATCTCTGGGTGGTCGTGTACTTCGGTCGCCTGTTCGATGATCGACTGCGCATGTGCGGCATCTG
Organism: uncultured Collinsella sp.; assembly: GCA_900539735.1. GTDB lineage: Bacteria > Actinomycetota > Coriobacteriia > Coriobacteriales > Coriobacteriaceae > Collinsella. The sequence continues at coordinate 24,139 of UQDE01000033.1, forward strand.
CTTGGGCGTTGGCGATGCTCTGCTCTTGGTCGCGGCGTGCCTTGTCCTCGGCGGCGATCTTCTCGCGCAGTTCGCGCTGGCGCGTCGCGGCGGCCGTCTTTGCCGTCTGCAACTCGTCGCGCGCGGCATCGGCCTCGGTCGTCACGGCTTGGTGCGCGCGTTTTGCTTCGGCGATGGGGGCCTGCGCTTGCTCGACGGCCTGCTCGGCTGCGGCAAGCGAGTGCTCAAGATCGGCGGTGATGCGCGGGACATCTTCTTCGGCTTTACGCAGGGCATCTGCCGTGTCGGAGATCTGCATCGAGAGTTCGCTGGTGCGCACCGTATAGTTGGCGGGATTTGCCGAGGGATTGCGTTGCAGCTCGGCGTACTCATGACGTAGCGTCTCGAGCTGGGCGCGCGTGGCGTCGACGGTTTGTTGTGCGGCGGCAATGCCGGCGTCTCGCTCTGCCTTCACCTTGTCGCGGATGCGCTTGGAATCCTCAAGACGTCGAACGAGGCGGTTGCCAGTCTCGCGTGAGCTCGCCTCGCGGGCCTCCACGGCGTCGAGCGCGGCCTTCAGACGGAGCTCAGTCGCGTCATCCTCTGTCTTCATTTGTTCGAACTGACCCTTGAGCTCTGTCGCTTTGGCGGCATGGGCATCACGGTCAATCTCGGCTGCCGCAGCGGTCTTTTGCGCTGTGGCGATCGCCTGGCGCTGGTCGGCGACGATCTGGTCGTAGCGGCCTGCGATATCCTGGCGCGTCTCGAGCTCCTCGGCCTGATCGACAATGCGCTGCTCAAGTTCGGCCAGGTGGGCGCGGGCATCGGCAAGTGCCTTTTTCGCGGCGTTCATCTCGCGCATGGCCGAGGCGCCCTGGGCAATAAAGGTGCCCACGGCGTTCGCGGTGTTCGAGACAGCGGTCCCCAGATCGCGGTTCGCGGCGGGGGAGTGCGGGGCGGTCGGGCGAGCGGTGTCGACAGCGTCCGCATCGGCAGCCTGCGGCGCGGCGATATTGCCGGTACCGCCCTCGACCACAGAAAAGCCCGCTGCGTGCGGATCGACCGCATCGGCGCCAATCGTGGGGTGCTCGAGCTGCAGAAACGAGGGCATGGTGCTGCCCTGGTCGGCAACGGGGGTCTCGCCGGGTACAAAGGTCGAGGCGGCCTCAGCGGCCTCTTCTTCCTCGGCGTCAACGTCGGCATCGGCGACAGCATCCTTCATCGCTTTGACAGCATCCATCATGGAGTCCATGACGGCATCGAGCTCTTCTTCCGAAGACACCTCGATGGGGCCCGCTGCTTGCGGGGCGTCGTCCTGAGCGGCCGCATCGTCGTTTTGCTCATCGGCGTTTTCTGTTTCGGGGGTTTCCGCCGTAGCGCTTTCGTCTAAGATGGAGTCGTCGATGTCGATATCATCGCAGGTCACAGTGTCAGTATCTGTGATGACGTCTGCGGAATCATCAATATGCTGTTGAGTCTGGGGGTCCAGCTCGTCTGTCATAGGCATGTGCTCCTCATCGTTGTTTGTCACCCTATGATAAAGTCTCGCGCAGACATCCCGCGCGCCGCAGCAAAGTTTCAAAACGTGTTCGATGGCTCGCGTCGATAGCAAAAACTCGGCCACTCTATCCAATTTTTACTTGACATTCCCTTCGCCGAAAGACGTTGCGCCGTTCGCCTGCCATGGGCTTTATTTTTCACTTGAACCCGTTAAAGTTGCATTTCAGCTTTTGGCGCGTTTATTTGGATGCGCGCAGTCGGCGGGTGCGCCCGTCGCGATTTGAAAGGACTTTATATGGGACTTTTCACTGGTAAGACCGTGATCGTCACCGGCGGCGGCAAGGCCACGCTTAAGGACGGCTCCGCTGGCTCCATCGGTTACGGCATCGATATCGCTTTTGCCAAGGAGGGCGCGAACCTCGTTATCACCGGCCGCAACGTCGCCAAGCTCGAGGCCGCCAAGGAGTCCCTCGAGGCCGAGTACGGTGTCAAGGTTCTGCCTGTTCAGGCCGATGTTTCGGCTGGTCAGGACAACGAGGCTGTCGTCCAGAACGTTATCGACAAGGCCATTGAGGAGTTCGGCCGCATCGACGCCGTCGTCAACAATGCTCAGGCCAGCGCCTCGGGTGTGACCATCGCCGACCACACCATGGATCAGTTTAACCTGGCCATTTATTCCGGTCTGTATGCCACCTATCTGTACATGCAGAAGGCCTATCCGCACCTGAAGGAGACCAAGGGCTCCGTGGTCAACTTTGCCTCGGGCGCCGGCCTGTTTGGCAACTATGGTCAGTGCAGCTATGCCGCCGCCAAGGAGGGCATCCGTGGTCTGACTCGCGTTGCCGCCAACGAGTGGGGCAAGGACGGTATCAACGTCAATATCGTTTGTCCGCTTGCTTGGACCGCTGCGCTCGAGAACTTCCAAGATGCCTATCCCGAGGCGTTCAAGGCCAACGTCCACATGCCGCCGGCGGGTCACTACGGCGACGTCGAGAAGGAAATCGGCCGCGTTGTCGTTCAGCTCTGCGGTCCCGACTTTAAGTACATGAACGGCGAGACCGTCACCCTCGAGGGTGGAATGGGCCAGCGGCCTTAGGGGTTACGCGGTTTTTCCAAACCGCGTAACGGCTCGACGCTGCGCGGTCACCAGGGCGACAACTTGTCATTCAAAGAGGGCGGCATGACCAGAAGGTCTATGCCGCCCTCTTTTCATGCCAATTTGTTCGCCCTGGCGACCGCTCGCTGACGTCGCCAGAGCATCGGCGTTGCCTTGGCTGTTGGAGATGATCTCGTAGTCGTTGGGTGTTCCTATAGTTTTGTCAACTGTCGGGGCTACTCCCGGTAGGGCACCCG
>UQDE01000034.1 GCA_900539735.1 uncultured Collinsella sp.
AGGAGGCCACTTAATGTGGCCTCCGTCGTGAGCAGGACTGTAGAGCAGGAAACTTCATCAGTGCCCGCCCCACGGGAAACCGACGGGATAGACGGGTTCAGATGGGGCTTTGATGCATGGGTGGTCTGTTGTTGTGCAAATGGGTATCATACTGTGGTTACTGCGTCGAATCTGTGATGCATGTTTGTACGTTCCCGGCGGTCGGTTTGCCAGAAGCGCCCCGTCGGTTGTTCCAGACCCGTTTCGAAGAAAGGAAACCACACGAACCTATGGCAGCTAAAAAATCATCTCCTTTGAAGATCATTCCGCTCGGCGGCCTTGACGGCATCGGCAAGAACATGACGGTCTTCGAGTGCGGCGACGACATGGTGCTCGTCGACGCCGGCCTCATGTTCCCCGACGACTCCCAGCCCGGTATCGACTTGGTACTTCCCGACTACACCTATGTCCTGGAGAACGAGGAGAAGCTCCGCGGCATCGTCGTCACCCACGGCCACGAGGACCACACCGGTTCGCTTCCGTACCTGCTGCAGGACCTCAACAACAAGGTGCCCATCTTCTCGAGCAAGCTGACGCTCGGTTTTATCGAGGGTAAGCTCTCCGAGTTCCGCATTCGCGCGCCCAAGTTCCGTGAGGTCAAGGGCGGCAGCCACGTCAATCTCGGTGGCATCTCGCTCGACTTCTTCTCCATGACGCACTCCATTCCGGGTGCTTTGGGCGTGTTTATTCGCACCAACCAGGGCACCGTTATGCACACGGGCGACTTTAAGCTCGACCAGACGCCCATCGACGGCGTCACGCCCGACTATGCCGCCATCAGCCGCTTTGCCAAGCAGGGCATCGACCTGCTGCTTTCCGACTCCACCAACGCCACGGTTCCTGGCTTTACCAAGTCCGAGGCCGAGGTCGGCCCCAACCTGCTGCACGCCATCAAGAACGCGCCGGGCCGCGTGTTCGTCGCGTCGTTCTCGAGCCACATCCATCGCCTGCAGCAGATCTGCGATGCCGCCCGCAAGTGTGGCCGCAAGGTCGTCGTGACCGGACGTTCCATGCTCACCAACACCCGCGTGGCGCGTGAGCTTGGCTATCTCAACATCGACGATGCCGATATCATCGATGCCTTCGACATTGATAACCTGCCCGACGATAAGATCGTCGTCATGTGCACCGGTTCTCAGGGCGAGCCGCTGTCGGCCCTGTCCCGCATGGCCAACGGCGAGCACAAGACGCTCTCCATCCACGAGGGCGATACCGTCATCCTCTCGGCAACTCCCGTTCCCGGCAACGAGAAGGCCGTGCAGCAGGTCGTCAACAGCCTGGCCAAGCTTGGCTGCGACGTGTGGGATAAGAATCGCGCACTCGTCCACGTCTCGGGCCACGGCAGCCAGGAGGAGCTCAAGCTCCTGATGGCCATGGCCAAGCCCACCTACTTTATGCCGGTTCACGGCGAGGCCGTTCACCTGCGCGCCCATGCCCAGCTAGCCCGCAAGATGGGCCTTAAGGACGATCACATCTTTATCCTCGATAACGGTGACACGCTCGAGATGCGGGGCGGTATCGTCAAACGCGGTGCGCCCGTCGAGTCCGGCGTCGTTTATGTCGACGGTCTGCGCATCGGCGACACCGACCCCATCGTCCTGCGCGATCGCCAAAAGCTCGCCAACGACGGTATGGTCACGGCTGTTGCCATCGTCTCGCTCAAGCACAAGAAGATCGAGGCTATCGAGTTCTCGGGCCGCGGCGTTTCGTTTGCCATCGACGACCAGTTCTCCGAGGATGCCTCCGCAGCCATCATGAAGACGATCGAGAAGGGCAAGTTTAGCTTTACCAGTAGCGGCTCCGATGCCATTCGCAAGGCCGTACGCGATTCGCTCTCCAACTTTATCTGGAGCCGCACGCGCACCCGTCCGATGATCATCCCAGTCGTCATGGAGGTTTAGTTTGGCGCGCGGATCTGCACAAAACGCCAAAGGCAACAAATCCAACAACCAACCGGCATCTGCTAAGGGTGCCGGTTCCCATCTGCGTGCCAATAAGGGCCACGAGTCCGAGTTCGATGAGTTCGAACCCCTGGTCGAGCCTTCGGCCAATCGCGATATCGCCGGCGTTATCATTGCCGTTTTGGCGATTGCGTCCTTCATTGCCGTGATTTCTCCGGCAACGGCACCCGTGACAGCTGCGGTTGCCGGTTTCTATCACCTCGGCTTTGGCCTGGGCGCCTACGTGCTGCCGATCGTCATCTTGCTGTTTGCCGCCACGCTCTTTTTGGGTGAGGACTCGCCGCTCAACATTCGCTCGGTCGCGGGTGGTGCCGTGGTCTTTGTGGCCATTGTTTCTATCCTATCGTTGATGGTTCCGGGTACGACCGACTCGTGCGACCTCATGTTTACGCCGCAGAACCTTTCCGCCTCGGGCGGCTACATTGGCGCCTTTATCGCAAGTGCCTTGCAAAACGCCCTGGGTAAACCTATCGCTATGGTTGTCTTGCTGGGCCTTGTCGTCGTTGGCCTGGTCATCATTGGCTTTTCGGTGGGTGGCGTTTTGCGCTCCGCACGTGATCGCGCTGCCGATTTTGCCGAGCGCCGTCGTGCCGATGTCAACGCGAGCCCGTGGGGCGATGAAGAGGCCCTGTCGGTTCCCGGCGTTGCCCGTCCGCACCTGAGCATTCTGCGCCAGAAGGGGGCTGACGCCGCGGTGACCACGTTCATGGGTGGCGATGCCGACCCGGTTTTGGATGACGACGAGGACGATGACCCGTTTGTCGACGTGTCCGAGGCCGTGGAGGCCGAGCGCGCCAAGACCACGCTGCTGCCGCGTCGCCATGCCAAGAAGGGCAAGGCCGCGCCCAAGCTCAACACGAGCGAGCCTGACCCGTCTTGGTCCGATAGCGAAATTGAACTCACTGAGGGCGATGACGATTACGACGAGGCTCCGCTCGAGACCGCCAAGACCACCTTGCTGCCGCGTCGCCGCGCCAACGCAGGACAGGTCACCGGACAGTTTTCGATGGAAGACGACCCGGACAAGGCTGACGAGTCAGAGCCGCCATTTGCCGTGAATCCCGTTTCGGCAGCTCCGCAGATCCCCGACTTCCTAAAGCATCCCAAGGTTTCTGATGCCTCCGCCCCCACGGCTTCCGCTGCTCCTGTTGCAGCCGGCGATGGGGGAGCGGACGGTACCACTGCCGATGCCGAGGGCGACCAAGAGGACGGCCTCAAGCTTCCGCCGCTCGAAATCCTGCATGCCAACCCGCAGTCGGCGTCCTCCGCGTCTTCTGACAAGGAGCTGGAACAGACTGCCGAGTCGTTGCAGTCCACCTTGCTTGAGTTTGGCCGAAGCGCCCGCGTCGTCGGCTGGATTGCCGGCCCCACGGTCACGACTTTTAAACTGCAGCCCGGTGAGGGCGAGCGCGTGAGCAAGATCTCGAGTCTCGAGGACGATATCGCGCTTTCGCTTGCCGCCCAGTCGGTGCGCATCTTTGCGCCGATTCCCGGCACCTCGCTCGTTGGTATCGAGATTCCCAATCGCAAGCGTCAGAACGTCAACCTAGGCGACGTGCTTCCCTATGTGAAGGGCGGTCCGCTCGAGCTTGCCATCGGTCGCGATGCCGAGGGCACGCCGGTTGTCGCCGACCTCGCCAAGATGCCCCACCTGCTTATCGCCGGTACCACCGGTTCCGGTAAGTCGGTCATGATCAACTCCATCATCACGACCTTGCTCATGCGCGCCCTTCCCGAGGACGTTCGCCTGATCATGGTCGACCCCAAGCGCGTCGAGCTTGCAGGCTATAACGGTCTGCCGCATCTCTATGTGCCCGTGGTGACCGAGCCCAAGCAGGCTGCTAGTGCGCTGCAATGGGCCGTGTCCGAGATGGAGCGTCGCCTGAAGGTCTTCGAGCGCCTCAACGTTCGCAAGATCTCGACCTACAACGAAAAGCAGGCCGCCGGCGAGTTTGAGCATTACGATAACCCGCCGCAAAAGATGCCCTATCTGGTCATCATCATCGACGAGCTTTCGGACCTGATGATGGTAGCCGGCAAGGATGTCGAGGCCTCGATCGTCCGTATCGCCCAGCTGGGCCGTGCTGCCGGTATTCACCTTATCGTGGCTACGCAGCGCCCCAGCTCCAACGTAGTGACGGGCCTTATTAAGGCCAACATCACCAACCGTATCGCCTTTAACGTGGCTACGGGCATCGATTCCCGCGTCATTATCGACCAGATGGGCGCCGAAAAGCTCACCGGTTTGGGCGACATGCTGTTCTCAAAAGTCGACTGGGGCAAGCCCCGCCGTATCCAGGGCTGTTTTGTCTCGGACGACGAGATCAACGAGATCGTCGAGTTCGTTAAGTCGCAAAGCGAGCCCGACTACCACGAGGAGATCCTGTCTGCCGTGGCGCCCGCTTCCATGTCCATGGCTGGTGGCGGCGTTGTTCGCACGGGCGTTGCCGAGCCGCAAGATGACGACCCGCTTATCTGGGAGGCCGCCCATATTGTGGTGGAATCGCAGCTGGGCTCCACATCTGGCCTGCAACGCCGCCTTAAGGTTGGCTATGCGCGCGCCGGGCGTATTATGGACATGCTGGAAGAAAAGGGTGTCGTCGGCCCGCCCGACGGCTCTAAGCCGCGCGAGGTCCTGCTGGATGAAGAGGGGCTTGCCGCGCTGGAGTCTGTCGACGCCGAGATGGCACGTGAAGATCGTGAGTTTGGAGGATTCTGATGGCTGCACGCTTTGGTGACATGCTGCTCGAGCAGCGTCGCCGGATGGGCCTTTCCATTCAGCAGGTCGCCAATACCATCAAAATCAGGCCGCAGATCATCGAGTTTTTCGAGACCGGTAACTTTGCTTCGATGCCGCCGCGCGGCTATGCACAGGGCATGATTTCGAGCTATGCTCGCTTTTTGGGCCTCAATCCGCGCGAGGTCGTCAATGCCTACTTTGACGACCTGATGGCATACGAACGCGAAACGTCGCAGCAGGGCGGTCGTTTTCAGGACGCCGCCGGCTACGTCAATTCGCGTTCCTCGGTCGATAACGGGCGCTTCCTGATGGTTCAGGGCGGTCGTTCGACCCGCTATGGACAGCGTCCTCAGCAGGCCGGTTATATTACTGAGACGGGTTCGGGCGAGGAGATTCGCTCACAGCGTGACCGGTTCCGCAGTACGCCGATGCCCGAGGATCGTGCACTTCCCGCTGCCCGCGGTGTGGCGCGTGACCCTCGTGCCGGCTACGGCGACGGCGGCTATTCCGATCGCGGTTACCGTGGTGCCTCTACGGGACGCTCTCGCGGTGGCTATGCGGATGCCGATACCACGCAGGTGACGCCGCGTCTTCGCTCTCAATCACAGCCGTATGGCCAGCGCTCTTCGACTCCGCGTTCGGGCCAGCGTGGCTATCAAGGCCGCGGTGAACTTGCGCCCCGCTCGGGTCAGCGCAGCCTTCAGGGCCAGGGTGGCTATCGCGGCCGTTCCGATAGCAATCGTGGTCGTATGCCTCAGGGAGGCGGCCGCAGCAGTTCCAATCGTGGACGCGGCGGATCACGTACTCCTCAAAACAACGGGCTCGATCCGCGTATCGTCTACGCCGGCATCGGTGCCGTGGCGTTGCTGCTGATCGTGCTCATCGTGGTGCTTCTGCGCGGCTGCGCATCTTCGGCGCCCGAGACCACGCCCGAGACGCCCACTGCTACCAAGACGACGACCAAGAAGTCTTCTAAGAAGACCGAAACGGTCGACGAGGACGAAGACACCGATGAGGCGACGGATGAGTCGACTGACTCGGACGCTACCAAGACGACGGCCAAGAAGGAAGAGAACGAGGTCACGAAGTTCAAAGTCTCCGTTGCCAAGGGAAAGACCGCGTGGATTGAGGTCAAGGTCGACGGCAAGTCGGTCTATGGCGCCCAAGCGACTGGCCCCTTTGAGCAGGAGTACACGCCCGAGTCCTCGATCGAGATCACCACGTCCAAGCCTTCCGATGTCACCGTTACCAAGAACGGTGAAAAGGTCCGTTACGATACCAAGACCTCGGGCGTGGCGCGTGTGACTATCACCGTTCCCAAGAAGGAGACGACTGATTCCGAGAATGGTGAAAGTTCTGATGGTACCGACACCACCGATGGTACCGGTACCACCGACGTTACCGATGCCCAGTCCACGGATGGCGCCGATACCGCAACTGACGGTCAGACACCCACCGATTCTACCGACTATTCGTACGATAGCTACTAAGCCGCTCGTACGCGAAAGGAAACATCATGGCTAAAGATTCCAGCTTCGACGTCGTGTCCGAGGTCAACATGCAAGAGGTCGACAACGCCTTTCAGCAGACCACGCGCGAGATTTCCCAGCGCTATGACCTTAAGGATTCCGGCGCCACGATCGAGCTTTCGAAGGGCGACAAGCTCTTTACGATCAGCGCCCCGGCTGACTTTGTCTCTAAGCAGATTATCGACGTGCTGAGCTCCAAGCTCATCAAGCGCGGCATCGACCTCAAGGCTGTCTCGTGGGATGCTCCGCAGGCGGCGTCGGGCGGCACCGTGCGCGTGCTCGGCCATATCGTCGAGGGTATCGACCAGGCGACCGCCAAGAAGATCAACAAGGACATCAAGGACCAAAAGCTCAAGGTCAAGGTGACCATCGAGGCCGACAAGCTGCGTGTTTCCTCTGCTTCGAAGGACGCGCTGCAGACCGTGATTCAGTTCCTGCGCGACCAGGACTACGGCCAGCCGCTGCAGTTCACCAACTACCGCTAATATCAATCGAAAGGACCGCTCTCCAACATGGATACACCGTTGGGCTCCGTGCTCTACATCACCCTCGGGTGCGCTAAGAACGAGGTTGACACCGACCGCATGCGTTCTCTTTTGACCGCCGCGGGCTACGAGGAGGCATTCGACCCGCAGGATGCCGATATCGCTATCGTCAATACTTGCTCGTTCCTCGCCTCCGCAACGTCCGAGAGCATCGAGACCACGCTCGAGCTCGCCAACGAGGTTCAGGACGGCGTTCGTTCTTGCCCCATCGTCATGTGCGGCTGCGTGCCGTCGCGCTATGGCGACGACCTGCCTGACGAGTTGCCCGAGGTCGCTGCCTTTGTGAAGGCCGACGAGGAAGACGGCATCGTGGCGGTCATCGATGGCGTGCTGGGTGTCGAGCGCGAGATTGCCGCCTATATTCCTCAGGTCAAGCGTACCGTCGAGGGTGCGGTTGCCTACGTCAAGATTTCTGATGGCTGCAACCGCTTCTGCAGCTTCTGCATGATCCCTTACATTCGCGGTCGCTATCATTCGCGTAATGCCGAGAGCATTATCTCCGAGGTGCGCGACCTGGTTGCCGGCGGTGTGCGCGAGATCGTGCTGATCGGCCAGGACACGGGTATTTGGGGCATCGACTTTGCCGACGAGGACGTCGCCGAGGGCTCGCCGCGCAATCTGGCGCAGCTGCTGCGTGCCGTCGCCGAGGCCGTGCGCCCGCACAACGTCTGGGTCCGTGTGCTCTACTTGCAGCCCGAGGGCATGACTGACGAGCTCATTGAGACCATTCGTGATACGCCCGAGGTGCTGCCCTATATCGATATCCCCGTGCAGCACTGCGACGCTCGCATCCTCAAGGCCATGCGTCGCTCCGGTTCGCGCCAGGAGCTCGAGGATCTGTTCCGCGACCTTCGTGAGCGTATCCCCGGCATCGTGATCCGTTCCACGGCCATGGTCGGCTTCCCGACCGAGACCGACGACGAGTTCCGCGACCTTATCGACTTTATGGACACCGTCGGCTTTGACTACACGAGTGTCTTTGCCTACTCGCGTGAGGAAGGTAGCCTGGCCGCCAAGATGGAGGGCCAGGTCGATGAGGAGGTTAAGCTCGAGCGCGCCCAGGAGGCCATGGACCTGGCCGAGTCGCTCGGTTTTGCCGCCACCGCCGCCCATGTGGGCGAGCGAGCCCAGGTAATCGTCGACGGTATCGAAGAGACCGAGGATGGCGCCGAGCTGATCGGCCATGCCTGGTTCCAGGCGCCCGATTCCGATGGCGCGGTGCATCTGGACGCCAGCGAGGCGTCCGTGGGCGATATTCTGACCGTCGAGTTTACCGATAGCTTCTGCTACGAGCTTATCGGTCATGTTGTGGAGTAGGAGAGCGTCGTGGCTAACGAGAGTAATAAGGAACTGACGAGTGTCTGGACGCCCGCCAACATCGTGACGTGCGTTCGCATCGTCTTTATCCCGGTGTTCATGATCGTGTCGGCGCTTTCTCACACGAGTGTTGCCGGTACGGATTGGAGCACCTTCGACGGCCCGCTCGCCGCCGCTGCCTTCATTCTGTATGTGATCCTGTCGTGCACCGATAAGGTCGACGGTTATCTGGCGCGTTCGCGCAACGAGATCACCGACTTCGGTAAATTCTTGGACCCCATCGCCGATAAGCTGCTCGTGTTCTCGGCCCTGCTGCTGTTCTTGGATTTTGGCGCAGTGACCGTGTGGTCCGTGTTCATTATCCTGTTCCGTGAGCTTCTGGTGAGCGCCCTTCGCATGGTCGCGAGTGCGGCCGGTGTGGTCGTTGCGGCCGATAAGCTCGGCAAGTACAAGACGGCAACCACGATGGTCTCCATTTGCGGTTACCTGTGCGTTTTTGCTATGGCCGGCTTGCACCTTGGCCCGGTGGCGCTAACGCTCGGCATCTACTCGGTGTCGCGCTTCCTGTACGCCGTTGCCGTTGTCCTGACCGTTATCTCGGGCGCCCAGTACTTCTGGAACTGCCGCAAGATCGTCTTTTCGGTCTAGGTCCTGGTGGGTATGACGGACTCTTTTGAGCAGATTTCCGCACATAACGAGGAGCTGGCGCGTGATATTGTCGAGCGCGCGAGCGCTCGGGGCGTGACGGTTTCGACGGCTGAGTCGCTGACGGCGGGTATGATCGCCTCGACGATTGCCGATATCCCGGGCGCCTCGGCGGTGCTGCGTGGCGGTGCGGTGACCTATTGCGATGAGATTAAGCATCGCGTTCTTGGTGTTGAGCAGGAGACGCTTGACCGCTATACCGCGGTGTCGCATCAGACCGCGCGCGAGATGGCGGTGGGTTCGCTGGAGCTGTACCAGAGCGATATTGCAGTGAGCGCAACGGGTTATGCCGGCCCCGGCGGTGGCACTGAGGACGATCCGGCGGGCACTTTCTATATTGGCTGGGCGCATCGTTCCGCCGATGGGGGCGTGCCGGTTGTGGACTCTGTGCGCTGCCACTATGAGGGCGACCGTTCGTGTGTTCGTGCCCATGCGGTCACGGAGGCATTGGGTCGCATTGCCCTTGTGCTCAACTCTATGGAATAGACGTGTTTTAAGGGGCCTTCGAGCCCCTTAATTGTGGAGATAGGGACCTTAGGCTCATTTGGCGTTTGTGCTGGTTGTAGATGTATTTTTGCCTGCCTTGTTCATATTTGGTCCTTTGTGGTCAAGCATTTGGTCAGTGTTTGGTCGGCGTTTGGTTGGGTTTTGGAAAGACCGCCTGCATATGATTGGCCTGAACGGTTGACCACGAACAGCCGTTCGTTTATTATCGATGCAGGTTGTTAAGAGGAGGGCTATTCATGGCCAAGAATTCAGGTCCCGTACGTACCGTTCATGCTCGCACGACGGGTAAAGAGCGCGATGAGATGATCGCCACCACCAAGGCCGAGATCGAGAAGAAATTCGGCCAGGGTTCCATCATGAGGTACGGCGACGGTGGCCCCGAGCTCGAGGTCGAGGCCATTCCCACGGGCGCCCTGGCCCTCGATGCCGCGCTGGGTATCGGCGGCGTGCCACGCGGCCGTATCGTCGAGATTTACGGTCCTGAGTCCTCCGGTAAGACGACGCTTTCGCTCGAGATTTTGGCAGAGGCCCAGGCAATGGGTGGCGTTGTGGCATTTATCGATGCCGAGCATGCGCTCGATCCCACGTATGCCGCGCGCATTGGCGTGGATATCGACGAGGTACTGATTTCCCAACCCGATACGGGTGAGCAGGCGCTCGAGATCGTTGACATGCTCGTGCGTTCCGGCGCCATCGATGCCATCGTCGTCGACTCTGTCGCCGCGCTGACCCCGCGTGCCGAGATCGAGGGAGAAATCGGCGACACTACGGTCGGTCTTCAGGCTCGCCTGATGAGCCAGGCGCTCCGTAAGCTCGCCGGCTCGCTTTCTAAGTCCAACACGACGTGCATCTTCATTAATCAGCTGCGTGAGAAGATCGGCGTCATGTTCGGCAACCCCGAGACTACGACGGGCGGCCGCGCCCTTAAGTTTTTCTCTTCGGTGCGTATCGACATTCGCCGTATCGACAGCATTAAGCTTAAGGACGAGGTTATCGGTAACCGCGTGCGCGCCAAGGTCGTTAAGAACAAGGTGGCAGCTCCGTTCCGTTCTGCTGAGTTCGACATCATGTACGGTACGGGCATCTCTAAGGAGGGCTCGATTCTGGACATGGCTGTCGAGTGCGGCATCTGCAAGAAGATGGGCTCCTGGTTTGCCTATGGCGAGGACAAGCTCGGCAACGGTCGCGAGGCCGCCAAGGCGTTCCTGCGCGAACACCCCGATTGCGCTGACGAGATTGAGCATAAGGTCCGCCTTGCCTGCGGGCTTGAGTTTGATGACGATGCTCCTTCCGAGGTCGAGCTGACCGATCAGCCTGCGCCTGAGGAGTTTGACGAGCTTTACGCCATCGATGGTTCCGCCATGCTCGATGATGACGACGAGTAGCGGTTACGCTCATGTCGTATACGGTGACCGAGGCCACGGTCGTCTTTCCCGATAAGAAGGCGGCCTCCTCGTTCTCGAGCGGGTATGCGTCCAAAAAGCCTTGCGCACATATCGATTGTGAGCTTGAGGGCGGTTTTGAGCGGTCCATTTGGATTCCCGTGCGGGTCGCGCGGCTGTATGTCAAAAACCGCCCCGATCTTCCCTGTGATTGGGACAACTTTCGTGAGGCGGTGCAGCTCATCGAGCGTAAATGTGCACTTACCATGGTGACCGAGATGTTATCGCGCCGCGACCATGCGACGGGTGAGGTCCGTGACAAGTTGGCTCGCTACGGCTTTCGCCAGCCCGCGATTGATTTCGCCGTCGAGCGCGCCACCGAGTATCGCTTTTTAGACGAGAACCGCTTTTGCTCGTACTTTATCGAGGAACGCAAGCGGCGCGGTTGGGGACAGCGCAAAATCGAGACCGAGCTCAAGCGACGTCATGTTGTGCTCGATGACATTCCCGGTTATCCCGAGGATTATTTTGCCGTCGAAGACGATTTGACGCGTGCGTCAGCCCTGCTCGCCAAGCGGCGTGTTCCAGAGACGCGCGGATTCGAAAAACTGGTTCGGTTTTTGATGGGCAAGGGCTTCTCGTATCACATCGCCGCCGATGCCGTTAAGGCACGTCTCGATGCCGAATGCGAGGAATGTGCACTTTAGGCGTATGCGTTTTGTGGCCCCGCCGTTCACCGCGTTTTAGCCGCCGTACTGGGGCCATTTATTTGACAGTTGTTGTGGTTCAACGTACGATAAACACTGTCATTTGCTTTGTGATATGTGCTCATCTGTGATGAGTTTGTTTATATGTTTATCTGTATCCGATCCGCATAAGCTGCGCCCATATTACTCAAATGTCGCGAGCCGTTCATAAGGACGGTTCGCTTTGTTGTGTAACGAATCCATAAAAAGGAGTGAGCATGCCTATCATTGCAGCGCTCGTTGGCATCGTTTTGGGTGCCATCGCCGCCATTGCCTACATGCGCACCGCCAAGCAGGGTAGTCTTCACGAGGCCGACGAAAAGATCCAGTCGGCACACGCACAGGCTGAGTCCCTGATCGGTGATGCAAAGCGTCAGGCCGAGACCCTCAAAAAAGAGGCTCTGCTCGAGGCTAAAGAGGAGATCATCAAGAGCAAGCAGGCCGCCGAGGCCGAGGACAAGCAGCGTAAGAGCGAGATTCGTACGCTCGAGAACCGCGTGATGCAGCGCGAGGAATCCCTCGATCGCCGCAACGACGCTCTCGACAAGCGCGAGCATCAGCTGTCCAGTCAGGCCGGTCAGGTCGAGAAGCGCTCCCGTGAGCTCGAGGAGCTCTGCGCAAAGCAGACCTCCGAGCTCGAGCGTATCGCCGACCTTACCCGCGAGGATGCCCACAAGGAGCTCCTCGATAAGGTTCGCGGCGAGGTCACCCACGAGGCCGCCACGATCATTCGCGAGTCCGACCAGCAGGTTCGCGCCGAGTGCCACAAGACCGCCCAGGAGATTCTTTCCCTGGCGATTCAGCGCTGCGCTGCCGACCACACTGCCGAGGTCACCGTTACCTCCGTGCACATTCCCTCTGATGACCTCAAGGGCCGTATCATCGGTCGCGAGGGTCGCAACATCCGGACCTTCGAGCAGGTTTCCGGTGTCAACCTCGTGATCGACGATACGCCCGAGACCGTCGTTCTTTCGAGCTTCGACCCGGTCCGTCGCGAGACCGCCCGTGTCGCCCTCGAGAACCTCATCGCTGACGGCCGCATTCACCCCGCCCGCATCGAGGAGATGTATCACAAGGCTGCCGACCTGGTTCAGCAGCGCGTGCGCGAGGCTGGCGAGCAGGCTGCCTTCGATACCGGCATTCACGACCTGCACCCCGAGATCGTCAAGACCCTTGGTGCCCTGCGCTACCGTACTTCGTTTGGTCAGAACGTGCTTCAGCACTCCCTCGAAGTCTCTGACCTGTGCGGCGTGATGGCTTCCGAGCTTGGCCTGGACGTTGTGACCGCCAAGCGCGCCGGCCTGCTGCACGACCTGGGCAAGGCAATTGACCACGACGTCGAGGGCCCGCATGCCGTCATCGGCGCCGAGCTTGCCCGCCGTTATGGCGAGAAGCCTGTTATCGTTCATGCTATCGAGGCTCACCATGCCGATGTCGACCCCAACACGGTGCTCGATGTCCTGGTACAGGCCGCTGATGCTGTCTCTGCTTCTCGCCCCGGTGCCCGTCGCGAGTCTGCCGAGAACTACATCAAGCGTCTTGAGAAGCTCGAGGAGATCGCCAACTCCCATGAAGGCGTCGAGCGTACCTATGCCATGCAGGCTGGTCGCGAGGTCCACGTCATGGTTCAGCCGGACAAGATCTCCGATGCCCAGTCCACGGTCCTGGCTCACGATATCGCCCATCAGATCGAGGAAGAGATGGAGTATCCCGGTCAGGTGCGCGTCGTCGTGATTCGCGAGAGCCGCGCTGTCGATATCGCTAAATAATATGAGCGACGCGAACGAGCTCATCTCATTTATCGCGTCGATGTCGGGGGAGGGCAACCTTCGCGTCGAGGAGAACCTTGGCGAGGGTTATGTCCGCCTCCGCGTTTCGGAGGCCGAGCGGCGCCAGGCAAAGCACGACATTCAGCATGTCGAGGATATCGTCATTGAAATGCTCCGTAATGCTCGCGATGCTGGCGCCGACAAAGTCTATCTCGCTACGACCAAGGAAGATGGCGTCCGCACGCTTGTCTTTCTGGATAACGGTTCGGGCGTTCCGCAGGATATGCAAGAGCGAATCTTCGATGCCCGTGTTACCTCCAAGCTCGAGAGCATGAAGATGGACCGTTGGGGCGTTCACGGTCGTGGCATGGCATTGTTTTCGATCAAGCAGAACACCGACGAGGCCCGCGTGGTTACGTCCGGTGTCGATCTTGGCTCAGCCTTTAAGGTGAGCGTTGCGGCCGACCGCCTCAGTGAGCGTGCCGATCAGTCCAGCTGGCCCCAGGCCGTCAAGGATGAGGACGGGCGTTATGTCTGTGCTCGCGGTCCGCATAATATTATTCGCGCTGCTTGTGAGTTTGCGCTCGAGGAGTTGCGTGGTTGCGATGTCTATCTTGGTTCTCCGTCTGAGATTGCCGCGACCCTTTATGCTCAGGCGTCAAGTCGGCTCGATACGTCGCGTCTCCTGTTCATTGATGACGAGAGCGAGCTTCCAGTTGTCGATCGTTTAGGCCTTGCCTCTGATGCCGAGGACTTTATCCGTATCTGTTCGGGTTTGGGTCTTGAGATGTCTGAGCGCACGGCCCATCGCATTTTGGCAGGGCAGATTAAGCCCGTTCGCGGTGTGACTGCGCGTCTGCTGCGCGAGCGTGATTCGTCCTCGCATGCGCCGGCTCCTGTCGATCTCGCGAAGGATCGTCGCGGGCTACGTATTGCCAAGGATGACATGGCACAGTTTTCGCGTGCTGTGGAGCGCGACTTTAATGACCTTGCCGCCCGGTACTATCTCAACCTTTGCGGCGACCCAAAGATTCGTGTTTCGCGTGATCGAATCACCGTGACCTTCGATCTTGCCAAAGAGGAATAGTGCCTTTACCGAGTCCACTCGGTACGATAAAGTTATTGCAGTTAAAACGTACTTTTAAACGCAGGAGTTTCTTCATGGATTGCCTGAAGGTATCAAGCAAATCATCGCCCGCGTCCGTTGCCGGCGCCATCGCCGGCATGGTCAAGGATGGTGTACCCGTCAACATCCAGTGTGTCGGCGCCGGTGCGGTCAACCAGGCCATTAAGGCCGTGGCTATCGCGCGCGGTTTTTTGATTCCAACCGGTTTTGATATTTCCTGCGCGCCCGTGTTCTCCGACATCCTCATTAACGGGGAGTCGCGCACGGCCATCCGCCTTTCTATCTACGTTCACCAGATCAATCGAGCTGCTATGGATAACGTCGTCATTGATGATGTTAAGCCTGTGGCATAGCTTCTGCTTGCCTCGATTTGCCTCCCTTCCATCGTTAGGACTTATGCACATGGACCAGCGTTTCGTACGCGATATTCTTGCCGGTAAAACCTACTTTATTCGCACCTTTGGCTGCCAGATGAATCAGCACGATTCCGAGCGCGTGAGCGGTCTGCTCGATTCGTATGGTTGCCTCATGGCGCTCGATCCCGAGCATGCCGATATCGTTGTCTTCATGACATGCTGTGTGCGTGAGGCCGCCGATACGCGCCTGTACGGTCAGTGCAATTCCTGCAAAAGCCTGCCGCCTTCGCCTTCGGGCAAGCGTGTAGTTGCCGTGGGCGGCTGCATTGCGCAGCGTGATGGCGAGGGCCTGCTCACCAACGTCGATAACGTCAATGTCATCTTTGGCACGCATTCTATCGCACATGTGGCCGAGCTCATTGCCGAGGCGTTCCTTGACGGCAAGCGTCATATCCGCACCAATGAGCATGAGGATACGGATGCCATGAGCATGCCGTGGCATCGCGAGACCCAGTATCACGCCTGGGTGCCCATCATGACGGGCTGCAATAATTTCTGCACCTATTGCATCGTGCCGTACGTGCGCGGTCGCGAAAAGAGCCGCCCCTTCGAGGAGATTGTCGACGAGGTGACTGGTTTGGTGCGCCAGGGCGTGCGTGAGATTACGCTGCTAGGCCAAAACGTTAACTCATATGGTCGCGATCTGTTTGGCAAGCCGCGTTTTGCCGATCTGCTGCGTGCCGTGGGCGATACGGGTGTGGAGCGCATCTTCTTTACGTCTTCGCATCCCAAGGACCTGTTGCCCGAGACCATCGACGCCATGGCCGAGACGCCTGCCGTTATGCCGCAGCTGCACTTGGCCGTCCAGTCAGGTTCGACGCGGATCCTCAAAGAGATGAATCGCCGTTATACACGCGAGGACTATCTGGGCCTGGTCGATCGCATCCGCAATCGCATGCCCGATATCGCGCTCTCGACTGACATTATCGTTGGCTTTCCGGGCGAGACTGAAGAAGACTTTGAGCAGACGCTCTCACTTGCCGAGATGGTCCGCTATGCTCAGGCCTATACCTTCATCTATTCCAAGCGCGCCGGTACCCCGGCCGCCGAGATTGACGATCCTACGCCGCATGAGGTTATTCTCGAGCGTTTCAACCGCCTGGTTAAGGTTATCGAGACCACGGCACACGAGTATAACCAGGGTGAGCTCCATACTGTGGTGCCGGCGCTCATTGAGGGAGCGAGTAAAAAGAACAACGCGGTCCTGCTGGGCAAGAGTCCCAAGAATCAGACCGTTCATGCGCCCATCCCTGAGGGCTACAGCATCGATCAGCTTGTTGGCAAGATCGTTGATGTTGACGTTGACGTTGCCAAGACCTGGTATTTGTCTGGCTCCGTTGTGGGCGAGCCGCGCTAATGGTTTCTCCCAGGGCAGGTCTTTCCGCCGTTGCGATCGTCGGTCCGACGGCGGTTGGTAAGAGTGATGTTGCCGACCGTTTGGCAGCTCGTCTTTCGTCCGAAGTGCTGTCGTGCGATGCGATGCAAATCTATCGCGGCATGGACATCGGTACCGCAAAGATGGCGCCCGATGAGTGTACGGCGCCGCTGCGTCTCGTCGACATTGTCGAGCCGGGTGTGGCATATTCTGCTGCGCTTTATCAGGCTGACGCTCGCGCGCATATTGAACGTCTCCTTGGTTCGGGTTGCCTGCCGGTTTTTTGCGGAGGTACGGGGCTGTATCTCAAGGCCGCCCTGGATGAGATGGATTTTCCCTCGGGCGAGCTTGAGGACGATCGTCGCGCGGGGTATCAGGAACTTGCCGAGCGCATAGGCGAGGAAGCGCTGCACGCGCTGCTTGCCGAGCGTGACCCCGAGTCCGCTGCGGTCATCCACCCCCATAATGTTCGTCGCGTGATTCGGGCGCTCGAAATGCACGATGATGGTGTGTCCTACGCGCAGCAAAAGTCGCAGTTTAGTGTTCCGCGCGAGCATTATCATGCTCTATGGTTTGGTCTGACGCGTAATCGCGAGGTTCTCTACGAGCGCATTAACCTGCGTGTCGATCTGATGTTTGAGCAGGGTCTTGTCGATGAGGTCCGCGGTCTTATGGACCAGGGGCTGGGAGATGCCCTGACGTCGATGCAGGCAATTGGTTATAAAGAGATCATTGATGCTTTCAATGGCGTGATTTCTATGGATGAGGCTCGCGAACTCATTAAGATGCGTTCGCGTCGCTATGCCAAACGTCAGCTTTCGTGGTTTAAACGCGATGACCGCGTCGTGTGGTTCGATATGGACGAGTTTACGATCGATGAGGTCGTTGAGGACATCCTGCATCGTATTGAGGCTGTCTAATGGCTCGTTTTCCTCTTGTTTCCACGGCACCCGAGCCCGAGCGTGCCATATTAGTTGGTGTTGAGTGGCGCGACAATGCATGGCCACTCGATCGATCGCTCGATGAGCTGGAGCGCCTTGCCCACACGGCTGGTGCCCAGTGCGTGGCTCGCTTGTCTCAGCGTTTGGTAAAGCCGTATCCCAAATCATTTATCGGTTCCGGTAAGGTAGAGGAGCTGTGCGGTCTGGTACATCGCATGGATGCCGATGTCGTTATTTTTGACGACGACCTGACGCCCTCGCAGCAATCCTATTTGGAGAAAGCCGTGGGCGAGCCGGTAAAGATTATCGATCGTACGGCACTGATCTTGGATATCTTTGGGCTGCATGCTCAGACGCGTGAGGGACGCCTACAGGTACAGCTGGCGCAGCTTCAATATCTGTTGCCTCGTCTGCGCGGCATGTGGAGCCATCTCGCCAAGGAACAGACGCGCGGCGGCATCGGCTCACGCTTTGGTCAGGGCGAAAGTCAGCTCGAGGTCGACCGTCGCCTCATTCGTAATAAGATCGCTGCGCTTCGACGTGAGATCAAGCAGGTTGAACAGCGTCGTGATGTTCAATCCAAGAGTCGTATTGAGTCACCGGCGTTTCGCGTCGCGTTAGCCGGTTATACCAATGCCGGTAAATCGACGTTGCTCAATCGTCTGACCGGTTCTACGGTACTTTCGCAGGACAAGCTGTTTGCTACGCTCGACCCGACGACGCGTTCATATCGCCTGCCTGGCGGTCGCGGCATGACGATTACCGATACCGTCGGCTTTATTCAAAAGCTGCCGCATGGTCTGGTCGATGCCTTTAAATCGACGTTGTCCGAGGTGTTGGGTGCCGATTTAATTCTCAAAGTCGTGGATGCGTCTGATGAGGACTATGAGCGACAGCTTGAGGCTGTCGACCGCGTGCTTGATGAGATCGGTGCCGGAGAGCGTTTAACGCTTACGGTGTTCAATAAAATCGATCTTCTCGATAGCGTCGATCGATTGAGTTTCCGTCGTCGTTATCCGGAAGCTGTTCTGTTCTCGGCCCAAACGGGCGAGGGGCTCGACGATCTCGTCGATCGCATTGCTCGCGAGGCGGCCGCCACCGATGTGCTGCTTTCCGCCGACATTCCATATCGTGAAGGTGCACTCATCACAGTCGTGCATGAGCAGGGGACCCTTTTGCACGAGGAATATCTTGAGGATGGCGTTCGTATTGTGGCGAAACTGCCGGCTCGTATTGCACCGCGGCTCGAGCGTTATCGCACCGAGTAGGCGAGCTCCAAAATGCCCAGTATGATGGGCTGATGTAGCAGATAAAAGGGGAGTGCATGACGTCCAAGGCTGGCGAGCGCCGGGATGGGATTCGCGTAGGCCCAGCTAGGGACGGTCTTATCGATTCCCTTCGCTATGTGTGCGGCGAAGTATCCTGCAAGATACATAAAGATAAACGGGATGATGGGGTAGTAATCACCTGAGATAAATCCAGGGCTCGGAAATCCTAGCCACGCCAGGTATGGGACAGGGTAGGTCGTTTTGGGGATGCTCCAGGTGAGGGCGAACCACACAAGGCATAGGGACACGCCCCATCTCGCCGAAATCTTCTTAAGGACGGGATTGGTCAACGCTACGATGCCGGTACATGCGGCCATACAGTAGATGATGCCAAAATTAACCGAATCGTCGACTGAGACAAGTGTTGTTGCCAACCAGACGACGAGTGCTGCTAAGGCGTATTTGGCGGCACGTTTGATATTGTTGCGCGAAAGAGTGCACATCCAACCCGCGATAAACAAAAATACCCAGCTGATGCTGGCGCGCCAGATGTCTTGAAAGACGGTCTGGGTAAACCAGGGCATATCCCAGTCGTACAGGTAGGCGAGATCGTAGCAAGCGTGAAAACCTGCCATTGAAATCATCGTAAACCCGCGGACGGTATCAAAGATGGTGATGCGTTTTTGCATTACGAGAACCGGCGCATCAAGCCGACGACTTTGCCCAAGATAACGGGATTCGTTGCATAGATAGGCTCCATGGTGTCATTCTCTGGCTGCAGGCGTACGCGTCCCTGCTCCTTGTAGAATGTCTTGACGGTCGCTGAACCATCAATCATGGCCACGACAATTTCGCCGTTCATGGCACTCTTTTGTTCACGGACGATGATGTAATCGCCATTGAAGATGCCGACATTGATCATTGAGCTCCCATGCACCTCAAGGATAAAGGAACCCTGATCAGTGGCGATTTCGGTCGGGATAGTAAAAGTGTCTTCTATATTCTGCTCGGCCAGAATGGGAATCCCAGCCGCGACGCGACCAACGAGCGGTAGCGAGACCGTTCCGCGAGGTGCGGTGGGTTCGTCAGATTTAGAAATTGAGACAGAGGATCCGTCCTCGTTAAAGAGTTCCAGGGCGCGCGGTTTGGTGGCATCGCGCTTGAGTAGCCCGCGCGCCTCCAGGGCAGATAGATGGGCGTGCACGGTGCTGGGGGAGGAAAGGCCCACGGCAGAAGCCATCTCGCGCACGCTGGGCGGATAACCTTTCTCCTGCTGATATTCCTTGATGAAGTCGTAAATTTGCTGCTGACGCTTGGTAATTTTGCGAGCCATCAGGGCATCCTCTCTACCCATGTCAAACAAATGTTCGGATTTTGCTTGACAGGAACAACTGTTCGAAGATAATAATAACCGAACATTCGTTCTCGCGCTAGACATTTTTGTCCGCGCGGCTTGATAAAACTGTTCTCAGCAAAACACGCGAGAGGAGAACATGATGAACGCAACGAATATGGTCCAGGGAAACCTTGCCCTTAAACTCGAGACGCCTGCAGAACCCACTTTTACGGTTGTTCAGGGTGGCCGCTCCGGCTTTCAGCCTTTGACCGTAAAGCCTGCTCGCAATCAGCAGGCTGTAGTTGCGCCGGCCCGCGTTGCCCTGAAGGTTCCGACGATTGTCGCCGTTGCCGTTGCGCTTACGCTCTTCGTTGTCCTCGCTACGTCGGTCTTTAGCGCTCGTCACGCCGCGTATGCCGAGTCCGTTTCCAACGTTACCTACGAGACTATTCGCGTTCAGCCTGGTGATTCTCTTTGGTCGCTTGCCGAGGAATATCCTATCGAAGGCCTTTCCACGCAAGAGACTTCCGACATGATCCGTAACGTCAATCATCTGGAGCATGGTTCGCTCGCCGCCGGTGCGCATCTTAAGGTTCCTGCTCGTTCGTAATCATTATCGCGCTGCGCATGGTACCCTTGTTATCGTTTAAGAGGAGGTACCATGCGCTGTCCCAAATGTGGCAAGGCACATACCCGCGTCGTTGATTCCCGTATGCAGGAGTCAAATAACACCATTAAGCGCCGTCGCGAATGTTGCTCGTGTAACTATCGCTTTACAACGTTTGAGCGATGCGAAGACCCAATCGAGGTCATTAAGTCGGACGGAACCAAGCAGCGGTTCGATCGCAATAAGCTGCTCGTCGGCTTGATGCGCGCCACTATCAAGCGTGATATCGACACTAAGAAGCTTAATGAGATTATCGACGACATCGAGGTCGAGCTGCGCTCTCGCACGCTGACGGCTGTCACGTCCCATGAGTTGGGTGACATGGTGCTCAAGCGCTTGGCCAAGATTGACAAGGTGGCGTACATCCGCTTTGCCTCGGTCTACCGCGATTTCAAAGACGTCGATGAGTTTCTGCAAGAGCTCGACAAGCTAAGGTGATTCCATGTCCAACATTACCGTCAACATAAAGCGTCTCGACCCCACCGTCGAGCTTCCCAAATACGCCCATCCCACCGATGCCGGCTTGGATCTGCGCTCCAACGAGGACTGCGTCCTGAAGCCCTTCGAACGCCGTCTGGTCTCTACTGGGCTGGCCATCGCCCTGCCCGACGGTTACGCCGGCTTCGTCCAGCCCCGCAGCGGCTTGGCCATCAAGCAGGGCCTGTCTATAGTCAACACGCCGGGCCTCATCGACGCCCACTACCGAGGAGAACTCAAGGTTATCCTCATCAACCTGGATCCCTCCAACAACATCAAAATCAACAAAGGCGACCGCATAGCCCAACTCGTCATCCAAGAAGTCCCCACGGTCAACCTCATAGAGGTAGACGAGCTAGACAAAACCGACCGAGGCAACGGAGGCTTCGGCTCCAGCGGCGTCGCCTAGGGCGCTCGTATCCCTCCCGCCCGGGGCTTACCTATATCATTCCATGCTCAAACATTCTCGCGTCGCTTCGCTCGCTGCGAAACTGCGCGTGGAACGATATAGGTAAGCCCCGGGCGGGCGGCTACTCGCTTGAAAATAATAATCATTCTTTCTGATAAGCCGATGCGACAAAGGGTTGGATCCTTTGTCGCATCGGCTTGCTGTATCTTTATTTTCCGGTTTCGCCTTTGCAGGTTCTAGTGGTGGGGAATCTGGTATATCTGCTAGTACGTTAACGCAGCTTACCTGTGGGAGGCCCCTATATATCGTCCCACGCGCAGTTTCGCAGCGCAGCGAGAATGTTTGAGCATGGGATGATATATAGGGGCCTCCCACAGGCAAGCGGACATTAAGACGCTAGCGGATATGCGCGGGCTTTCCTCCCCAGTAGAAGCGGCAGAAGGCTCGTTTGCGCTTTTGGGGTTTGCCTACGAGCTCCATGGTTGCGATGGCGATATCTTCGGCTGCGTGAGGGCGGCGTAGTACTTCGCCGTTGATGAGTAGGGCTTTGAGTGATTCGGGATGATCGTGCAGATGGCGCAGGGTTACGATGAGTTCCCGTGCGGTGGTGACATGCATGCTGGCGCCCATGCCGGTGAGCATCGTGGTGTTGGCCTTTTCCTGGCCGTATGATTTGCCCAGCAGGATCATCGGCAGATGTGCGCACAGGCACTCGGTGACGGTGAGTCCGCCCGATTTGAGGATTGCCAGGTCGCAGCCGTGCATGAGGGCCGCCATGTCGTCCACGTAGTCCAGAACCGTGACGTTTTCGAGCTTCATGGCGTCGAAGAGCGTCTTGAGGCGGGTGGCGTATTCCTCATCCTTGCCCGGCAAAAAGACAAAGTGCATGTCCTCGAAGCTGCGCAGGAAGGGGAGTGTGCGGTCCATCTCCGCGCGAAAGCGAACGTACGGTTGAGGCAAACTGGCACCGGCCATCACCAACACAACGGTCTTGTCAGCGGGGAGATTGAACTTCTCGAGTTCTTCCTCGCGATTGTAGTCCGTATCAAACCCGGCGCGAATGGGGATGCCTGTAATGCGGATTTTGGTCTCGGGAACTTTACGGGGGCGAAGTGTCTCGGCCATAAATTCGTTGGCTACGCAGAACAGATCGGTGTCCTTGTGGGGCCAAAAGCCTTCGACTTCATAGTCTGTTGGTACGCAGATGACGGGATAATCGATACCCGTGATGACGCGGGCACCCACAGCGACGTTGGCCGCCGTGATGTGTGTTGCGACCACGGCTATGGGCCTGCGGGTGCGGACATATTCGTTGAAGGCAGGGAACATAATACGTGACCATGCCGTGCCTCCGCCCCAGAGCAGATGTCCCGTAAACGTGTATCGCCAGGTTAGGTCATATATGGGACGCGTGGCGCCGGTAAACGACGCTGCTGTTTTATTACCATCGAACCTAATGCGTCCAAAATCGAGGATATCCAGGACTTCGATCTCAACATCCTCAGGGATTCCCTTGGTGCCGCGGATAAGGTCAAATGCTTGTGCAATCGCGTTGGCGGCGGCTTTGTGGCCCGATCCAACCGATGCGTGTACAATGGTTACTAGGGGTTTTTGTGCAGGTGAAACGGTTATTTGCTCCGGTTGGGGAGTGCTTTGCGTTGGCAGGGGAGCGTCGTTGCTCGTCTGCGTTTGATCCATCGATAACTCCCCTTCATCTTTGTTTCGCAATGAATCATTGTAGTGCATGAGTGTCACGTTCGCCTAAATTTGGGTATGAGCGCAAAGAACGCCAATCTTTCGACAGGAGGTCTCTTCATGACTACCGATCAGCCGATCGATGTTGCGATTATCGGTGGCGGCCCTGCGGGCTATGCTGCGGCCATTTATGCGGCGCGCTCCAACCTAACGACGACCGTGATTGAACAGGGCATGTCGGGAGGGCAGATCGCCACAACCAATGAGGTCGAGAACTATCCGGGCATTCCGCTGCTGAGCGGTGCTGAACTTGGTGAGCGGTTCCAACAACATGCTGAAGGCTTGGGGGCTCAGGTTGAATGGAGTATGGTGACGGGCGTCGACTACGATGCCGATGCAGCGCTGTTTACGGTGCATCACGATATGGGCGATACGCTGGCCTCGAGCGTTATCGCTTGCATGGGTGCCACGCCGCGTCCGGCAGGTTTCGCTGGCGAGGATACGTATCGCGGTCGTGGCGTTTCATATTGCGCAACATGTGACGGCATGTTCTTCCGCGGCAAACAGGTCTTTGTAATCGGTGGTGGCAATTCGGCATGCGAAGAGGCTCTGTTCCTGTCAGAAATCGCCAACAGCGTGACCATCGTGCTGCGCCGCGATCAGTTTCGTGCGCCTGATGGTGTCGTTCAGAAAGTACTCGCAAAGGACAATATTACAGTTAGGTACCAAACTAGTATTGTGGAGCTATCGGGCGAAGTCATGCCAACGACGATTACCTTTAAGAACAATGCATCCGGCGAGACTCATACCGAGTCATTTGAGCCCGGCTCGTTTGGCATCTTTGTCTTTACCGGAACGCAGCCCCATACCGAGCTCGTTGAGCATTTAGTCGATCTGGCGCCTGATAGCGGCATTCTGACTGATGAATCCATGGCGACCCGCACGCCAGGTCTATTTGCCGCTGGCGATATCCGTTCCAAACGTTTACGCCAGGTTGTGACCGCTGTTTCGGACGGAGCCATAGCAGCAACGAGCGCATACGCGTTTCTCCGTGGATAAGTACGATAATATATCTTATGTAAGGTTGCTATCTTTAAAACAAAGTGGTTGGACGGTGCATCAATGTGCTGTCCAACCACTTTTACTTTCCTGCTATATAGTATGCAAAACTAGATAACCTAGAATACAATATAGCTAATGAACGGAGGATCCTTATGAACCACGCCAAACGCGTTATCCCGATGTCCGATTCGTCGGTCAGCATTAAGCCTGAGGATATTCAGCCCACTGTGCTGCCCGATGCATTTATTCAGTCCGATATCGTGCGCAAACTCAATACGTTGAGTCTGCCGCGCTATAACCAGTTGCCCAATGTGACGCTCTACCGCGACCAGGTCATTGAGTACGTTGCGCTGTGGATGGAGCCGCTGTCCATCTGCGTTGAGCAGCCTGTCATTACGCCATCGATGATCAATAACTACGTAAAGGTCGGCTTGGTGCCTGCTCCGGTCAAAAAACAATATGGCCGCGAGCAGATTGCCCGCCTGATCGCTATCTGCATCTTTAAGCAGGTGCTACCTATTGCTGCGGTGCAGGCACTCTTTAACATTCAACGTTTGAGCTACGATGCCCCGACGGCCTTCGATTATGTGGTCGATCAGCTTGAGGCATCGATTCGGTCGGCGTTTTCTGTCGAGCAGACACCGGTTCCCGATACGGCGCGTCAGGTAACGCGTGAGTCGCTGCTTGTGCGCAGCGCGGTTTCATCCTTTGTTTCGAAGGCTTACTTGATGAGCTATCTCAAGTTCAACGGGTTTAATAGCTAGCCGACGTATAAAACGGGCGGGACAAAGAGCCATCTGTCGCTTTGTCCCGCCCGTATTTTTGCTTGGTTGGACTTTATTTGCCCGAAGCTAAGCCCATGCCGTAGCCGATGATGAGGCCGTGCATCTCGGCGTAATAGGAATCCAGGCCGTTGCAGGGCATGATGATGGTCTTGGAGCCGGGCCAATGCTCGACTATGCGGTCAGTAAGCGCCTGTGCTCCAGCTTCGTTCTCAACGTGATCGATGATGACCTCGCCGCCGGCAAAACCCTCGGCTTCCATGGTATCGATAATCTTGTTGAGCATCTTCTTTTCGCCTCGCGTGTGCCCCACGAGTTCGATTTTACCGGCCTCACTCGCCGTGCCCAAAATGCGGATATTGAGCTTGTTGGCAATGACGCCGGCTGCCTTAGGGATACGTCCGGCTTTGGCGAGGTTTTCGTAATTGCACAAGCTGAAGAGGATTTTGCTGTTCTGCTCAAGGCTATCGAAGTATGCGCAAGCGTCCTCGAATGAGACATCCGGGTTGCTTGCAAGATAGCGGTCGAACAGCAAGAAAATGAGGTCCATTTTGCCGCCAGCTGCGCGTGAATTGACTAGATGAATCTGTCGGTCGGGCTCCTCGGCAAGAACCATATCGCGAGCCGTGGCTGCCGCGTTGTAGCTGCCCGACACGCCCTCAGAGATCGGCATGCAGATGGTCTTGTCTGCCAATTTGAAGAGCTCGGCCCACTCCCCTACGCTGGGACAAGCGCTCGAAGAAGCGTTCGTCTCCGCCTGAACAGCGCAGTTGAGCTCATGCACATCGAGCGAAAGGTCATCGACGAATTCACGCTCCCCCACTCGAATTTTGAGGGGCGCAAATGCAAAGGTGGTATGGGGCGCGGTCGGTTGCCAATCGCGGAGGTTGCAGCTTGAATCGGAGATAAGTGCCCAGCTCATAGAGGGTCCTTTCTAATTGTTCTTCATCAATTATAGCTTTCTTTCTGACCGATTGGGCTGCTATCTAGTATTCAAAACTAGATAGCAGCTTGCCCTTGAATATCAACTTCATCCGAACACCTCCCATATTCATCCGCACATGTACGGATGAATATGGGAACCCGATACCCTGAGGGCCGGATCGGCCGGCCC
>UQDE01000035.1 GCA_900539735.1 uncultured Collinsella sp.
AGCTGCGGGAACGTCCTATCCGCTCAATGTGTTCGGCTGAGATCGGAAATCAACCTATGGCGAACTAATTTTGGGAACGCTGCTGCGGCTTCCAGGAGCCCACATTGGCGTCGTACTGGTTCAGCGCGCTGTTGCCGCCCTGTGCGATGGGCGCCAGGATATCGCTTTGGTGTGAACTCATCGACTCGCCATCGGGAATGGCCAGCGAGATGTCCCAGCTCTGGCAGATCACGTCGACGCGCTCATACATCCACTCGGCAAGCTGCTTTAAGTGGGCGATGTCATCCGCATAGACCGTATCATCCTGTACTTTCAGGTTGTTGAGCTCATCTTGCGTCTTTTTGATCTGGTCGCGCAGGGCGTAAGCACTCTGCGACAGCTCCTGACGGGTGGACAGCGGCGTTCGGAGATAGCCGTTGTTAAAGGAATCGATGACCTCGCCAATCTGGTCCTCGTCAGCATAGGACACGATGGTCTGATACAGACCGTCGAGCCTGGTATAGAGCTGATCATCGGTGAGCACGGTTTCTTCCTGGACCACCTCGGCAGAATCGCCCTGCTTGGTATCGTCCTCAGTGGCCTCGCCCTTTTGGCGCGTGGGGAAGGTCGTCTGCGCGGCCTGGCCAAACTGGTCGTAGAAGCCGGGCATAACACCCATGGGATCAGCCGTCACGAACCAATAGGCGCCACCGCACACAAGGGCAAGAACCGCGATGACAATAAGCGGCTTGGGAATATGACGCTTGTGCTTGTGATAGGCGTCCTCGTCGGGATGCACCTTGCGCTTGGGTTTTTGAGCATCGTCATGCAGGGAAACGGGCGTGGGAATATCGACCTTGGGGATACCGAAATCCTTATCGAAAGCCGGCAGCACGCAGGTCTCGTTAGGGTCGGCGGCGTCCGAAAGCACCGCAGCGGCAGAGGCCGGCGCATGCGGCACCTCGGTATCGATCTGCTCTTGCGTTAGGCGCGGAAAGCCCGCCGTGCGGCCCGCTGCCAGGTCGGATGCTGCCGTGTCCTTGGAGAGGATGCCCGGAGCGGGGCGTCCGCATTTGGGGCACGTACGATCATGCGGAGAAAGACGGGCACCGCAGCCCTCACAGAACACGAACTCGGTGTGCTCGGGACCATCGCCCGGACCCACATAGGCGTTGCAGTAGGGGCAGAACGAGGCGCCGTCCTCGATAGTCTTAAGGCAATGCGGGCAGATCACGGCATCCTCTTTTCGAAGCAATTCAAACAATCGAGGTTAGAGCATAACATCGCCACGGCCCCACAGGAGCAAGGCACCAATTCAACATCGCCAGGGCGCGTAGTTACTTCTTCTTTTTGCTTGGCATCGAGACTTTGATGCCTTGGGCGGACTTGGTTACGCGAGAGCGCTTGGCTCCGGTACCCTTCTTTTTCTTGGGCTGGGCCTGGGCCACGCCCTCGAGTGCGCGGGCCTCGGCCTCACGAACGGTGCGAGCTTCGCGGCGCTGCGCCATGTCGGCGGCGACGCGCTTGGCAAAACGCTCGGCCGTCGAACCCGTCGAGCTCACCTTGCTGCCACCGCGACCCAGGCGGACGCGCACACCGCGGCCAAAACCAGTTGCGGCATGACGACGACGCGGCTTAAGCGAATCCATCATCGCGGCGAGCTTAAAGAACACCGAGCAGGTAAAGACCACGATAACAGCCAAGATAACCATCTGGCCCATCGACAGGTTGGCAATAGACAGCAGCTCCGGGAATCCGATAACGCCCACCAAGATGCCGGCAACTACAAACACAAAGAGCGCCACACGTAAGGGCGTGAGGGGCTGCGAGATACGCCAGATCAGGCTGACACTCGCAGCGCACGACGTAAGTAGGCACATCGTAGACAGCGTGAGCTGGTTAAAGCCGAACACGCGCGCCACAAAGATATCGAGCGCCGCGGCCAAAATGACCGCAAGCGACGCCGGCAGTGCCCGCTTGAGCACGTTCGTCAGGAACGACCCCTTCACGCGAGCATTGTTGGGCTCCAGGCCCAACACAAAGCCCGGCGCGCCAATGCAGAAGAAGTTGATGAGCGTCATCTGAATCGGCTCGAAAGGGTACGGCGGCAGTGCGATGCACAGCGCCGCCAGGCCCATCGAGAACAGCGTCTTGGTCAAGAACAGCGAAGCCGAACGCTGCAGGTTGTTGATGGAGCGACGGCCCTCGGCCACCACGGCGGGCATCGAGGCAAAGTCGTTGTCGACGAGTACGATCTCGGCCACGTTGCGCGCGGCATCGGAGCCGGCCGCCATGGCGACGGAGCAGTCGGCCTCCTTGAGCGCTAGCACGTCGTTGACGCCGTCGCCCGTCATGGCCACGGTGTGCTCGCGGCGCTTGAGCGCCTGCACGAGCTCGCGCTTCTGCTGCGGGGTCACACGACCAAAGACATGGTAGCGGTCCACTGCGGCATCGAGCTTGGCCGGCGTATCGAGCGTCGTGGCGTCCACATAAGCGTCCGCCCCCGGCACGCCCACCACGCGCGCGATCGACGACACCGTACGCGGGTCGTCGCCACTAATCACATTGAGGGTCACGCCCTGCTCGTTAAAGTAGCCGATGGTCTCGGCCGCTGAGGTACGAATCTCGTCACGGATGGTCACAAAGCCCACGGGCTCGGCCTCGCCCACCATATCGCCATCGGGCGTAAAGCCGTCCACGCGCGCCACCACGAGCACGCGGCAGGTATCGGCAAGCTCGGCGACACGGTTCTCGACCTGAGAAAACACACGATCAGAGAGCACAAACTGCGCGGCCCCCATTACGTAGGAGCCCTGCGCAAACGACGCGCCACTCCATTTTTTGGAGGACGAGAACGGAATGACCGACAGCGGCTCAGACACCTCGACCGGGCGATCGGCGTAATAGTTGAGCAGCGCCTGGCAGGTCTCGTTGGCATCGGCCGAAGTCGCACGTGCCACGTTAGCCAGCGCAAAATCGAGCACCGTGGTATCGGCGGGAACAGCCGCCTCGTCCGAGCTGGCGCCTAGACTCACGCCCTCAACCGGCAGCGGATACGTGCCCTCGACCTCCATGCGACCCGACGTGATGGTGCCCGTCTTGTCCAGGCACAGCACGTCGACGCGAGCGAGCGTCTCGATGCAGTGGAGCTGCTGCGCCAACACCTTGCGGCGGGCCAGGCGCACCGTGGCGATGGCGAGCACCGACGAGGTCAGCAGCACCAGGCCTTGCGGGATCATGCCCAGCAGGGCGCCCACCGTGGACAGCAGCGCCGACGAAGGCACATGACCAGCCAACAGCTCGGAGAAGCACCACGAAAGTGCGCTATCGCCCGGGGTTCCCGCGGCATCCCACAGCTCGCTCACACTCGAGGCAAACAACGCCAAACCGAGCGGGATCATGATGATGCTCGCAAAGCGCACGATGGCGTTAAGCGCGTTCATGATCTCGGAATTGACCTTTTTGACGTACTTGGCCTCGTTATTAATTTTGGCCACGTAGTTGTCGGCGCCGACATGGATCACGCGGGCGCGCAGCAGGCCCGAGTCGATAAAGCTGCCGCTCATGAGCTCGGAACCGGGCTGTTTCTTAATAAGGTCGCTCTCGCCCGTCAGCAGGCTCTCGTTCACGAGCGCCTCGCCCGAAACCACCACGGCGTCAGCGGGAATCTGATCGCCGCGCCCTAGGCGGATGATGTCGTCGAGCACGATCTGGTCCAAGTCGAGCTCCACCTCGGCACCGTCGCGCACCGCGATGGCCTTCTTAGAGGTCAGAAGCGTGAGCTTATCGACCATCTTCTTGGAACGCATGGACTGAATGACGCCGATAGCGGTGTTCAAGAACACCACGAACAGGAACGTCAGATTCTTAAACGAACCGGTCAAAATGACCAGGAACGCCAAGATCACGTTGATCAAATTGAACAGCGTGCAGAGGTTCTCGATGATGAGCTCTTTGACCGACTTGGTCTTGAGCTCCATGTTGCGGTTGATCTTACCGGCGGCGATGCGCTCCTCGACCTCGGCGGTCGAGAGTCCGCGCTCGATATCCGTTGCTGCCATACCACGTCCCATCACGTCGCGTCGGTATAAGAAAAACCGCCCGGACCATGCGAGGTTCGGACGGTCTTACGTTCGATGGTGCCCCATGTTGGATTCGAACCAACGGCCTTCTGCTCCGGAGGCAGACGCTCTAATCCCCTGAGCTAATAGGGCCAACGTTTGGCATTATACCCAAGTGCACCACGGGCTATCAAAATAAAAGAAAAAGCTTTGCAATTCCGAGGAAGACGCGGCGCAACGGCCCACTTTAGAAGGCAAAAGCGAGTCAGATAGTATAAACTCTCATGCACCATATATACACGGCTCGCGATGCGGGCCGTTTTTGCAAGGGTTATCCATCGAGGTGAGAGGCACACCATGATTGCTATTTTAAAGCAGAGCGCCAGCGACGAGGCCGTAAGCCATATCGTCAGCTGGATTGAGAAAAAGGGCCTGAAGACCGATGTCTCGCGCGGCGAGAATGAGACGATTATCGGCCTGGTGGGCGACACGACCAAGATCGACCCGTTCCTGCTCGAGTCCATGGACGTCGTCGAGCGCGTGCAGCGCGTCTCCGAGCCGTTCAAGCGTGCCAACCGCAAGTTCCACCCCGAGGACTCCGTCATCGACTGCGGCCACGGCGTCAAAATCGGCGGTGACCAGTTCCAGGTCATCGCCGGCCCCTGCTCCGTCGAGGGCGAGAACCTCATCCGCATCGCCCGCCGCGTGAAGACCGCCGGCGCCACGATGCTGCGCGGCGGTGCCTACAAGCCCCGCACCTCCCCGTACGCCTACCAGGGCATGGGTCCCGCCGGCCTCGACCTGCTGTGCGAGGCGTCTGCCGAGCTCGACATGCCGATCGTCACCGAGATCATGGACCCGCGCGACGTGCAGGTCTTCTTGGACAAGAAGATTGACGTCATGCAGATCGGCGCCCGCAACGCCCAGAACTTCCCCCTGCTCAAGGAGGTCGGCAAGACTCAGACCCCGATTCTGCTCAAGCGCGGCATGTCCGGCACGATCGATGAGCTGCTTATGGCCGCCGAGTACATCATGAGCGAGGGCAACGACAACGTCATCCTGTGTGAGCGCGGCATCCGCACCTTCGAGACCCGCACCCGCAATACCTTCGACCTCAACGCCGTGCCGGTGCTGCACCACCTGTCGCACCTGCCCGTCGTCGCCGACCCCAGCCACGCCACCGGCTACACCCGCTATGTTGAGCCCATGGCGCTCGCCGCGACCGCCTGCGGTGCCAACGGCCTGGAGATCGAGGTCCACGACGAGCCGAGCCGCGCCTGGTCCGACGGCGCCCAGGCCCTCACCCCCGATCAGTTCGACGACACCATGCGCCGCATCCGAGCCATCCGCGAGGTTGTCTGCCAAGGAACCGTGGAGTAGCCGTGGGTACGGTGAGAAACGCGCGCGTTAACCAGGGCGGCCCTAAGTGCGCCGGCATCGTGGGCCTGGGCCTCATCGGCGGCAGTTTTGCCCGCGGCTATGCGCAGGCGGGCGTTCGCGTGCTGGCCTGGGACCCCGATGACGATGTCATGACGGCCGCCAGCATGGGCACTGTCGCCGGAGAGCTCAACGACAAGACACTCGGCGAATGCGACATCATCGTCCTTGCCTGCTATCCCGAGGCATGCATCGAGTGGCTCGAGGCGCACGCCCAGGCGCTCGCCGACGCCACCGACACCGACGCCATCATGGGTCCCGTGGTGATCGACACGGTGGGTGTCAAGGGCATCGTGTGCGAGCGCGCCTTTGAGCTTGCCCGCGGGCACGGCTTTTACTTTGTGGGTGCGCACCCCATGGCGGGCACGCAGTACTCGGGCTATGCGCACTCCCGCGCCGACCTGTTCCAGGGCGCCCCGCTCGTGCTCGTGCCGCCCGCGGTGGACGATGCACTTAAGCTGGAGCTTTTGGGCCAGGTGCGCGAGATGGTGCGCCCCCTGGGCTTTGGCAAGTTCAGCGTGACCAGCGCCGCCGAGCACGACCGCGTCATCGCCTTCACGAGCCAGCTTGCGCACGTGGTATCCAACGCCTATGTTAAGAGCCCCACTGCCCAGGTCCACCACGGCTTTTCGGCCGGTAGCTATCGCGATCTCACCCGTGTGGCGCACCTCAACCCGCAAATGTGGTCCGAGCTCATGATCGACGACGCCGACGCGCTCGCCTTCGAGATCGACCATCTGATCGAGTCGCTTGGCGCCTACAGCCGTGCGCTCAAGGAGCGCGACCAGCGCTATCTGGAGAATCTCCTTGCCGAGGGCGACCGCATTAAGCGCGCACTCGACGACGAGGCCTCCCACTAGACCACCTATCACGCCAGGTCGAAAGGACCGAAGCTTATGGCGATTACCATCGATATCGACACTGCACGCCCCTACCAGGTGCATGTTGGCACGTTTTTGCTGGAGCAGGCGGGACCGCTCGTGCGCGCCACTGCCGGCGGCACCAAGGCCGTCATCGTGACGGACACCAACGTGGGCCCGCTCTACCAGATGCCCGTTAAGCAGAGCCTGGAGGCGTCAGGCTACGAGGTGAGCATCTGCACCTTCGAGGCCGGCGAGGCCCATAAGCGCGCCGAAACCTATGTTGCCATTTTGGAGTTTGTGGCCGAGCACGAGCTTTCGCGCTCCGACGTGATCGTGGCACTCGGGGGCGGCGTCGTGGGCGATGTGGCGGGCTTTGTGGCCGCGACCTACATGCGCGGCTGCAAGTTTGTGCAGATCCCGACGAGCCTGCTCGCCATGGTGGATTCGTCGGTGGGCGGCAAGACCGCCATCGACCTGGCTGCCGGCAAGAACTTGGCCGGCGCCTTTTGGCAGCCGAGCGTGGTTATCGCCGACGTGGGGTGCCTGGCCACCCTCACGCCCGAGCAGTTCGCCGACGGCTGCGGCGAGGTCGTCAAGCACGTCGTGATCGCCGACCCGGAGCTTTTCGCCGAGCTGGAGAAGACCCCGCTCACGCTGGAGCTGCTCAACCGCGATGTGGCCCGCGTAGCACTCATCATCGCCCGCAACATCGACATCAAGCGCGCCGTGGTCGTCGCCGACGAGCACGAAACCAACCAGCGCAAGCTGCTCAACTTTGGACACAGCGCCGGACACGCCGTCGAGGCCTGCGAGCACTTTGAACTCGGACACGGCAACTGCGTGTCGATCGGCATGGGCATCATCACGCGCGCCGCGGCCCTGCACGGCGTTTGCGATGCTGCACTGCCCGGCCGTATTGAGGAGCTCTGCGCCCGCCACGGCCTCAAGACCCGCTGCGACCTCAATGCCGATGCCGTCTTTGCCGAGGCGCTCCACGACAAGAAGCGCGCGGGCGACACCATCGACCTGGTGATTCCGCACGGCATTGGCCGCTGCAGCATCGACCGCACGCCGCTTTCCACTTTCCACGAACTCATTGCCGAGGGCCTCGGCCAGAAGGGAGACGCATCCGCATGCTAGCCCGCATCACCCCGTCCCCGCTTAAGGGCACCGTTCCCGCCATCGCGTCCAAGTCGATGGCGCACCGTCTCATCATCTGCGCTGCCCTTGCCAACGGAGAGACGCATGTGACCTGCAACACCACCTGCGCCGATATTGAGGCCACGGTCCGCTGCCTCACGGCGCTCGGCGCCCGAATCGAGACCGTCGAGGACGGCTTCCAGGTCCACCCCACCATGAAGAGCATTGAGTTCGGCCTGCTCAAGGCCCTTGCCGGCGGCACGCTCGACTGCGGCGAGAGCGGCTCCACGCTCCGCTTTATGCTGCCCGTCGCCTGCGCGCTGGGGGCAGAGGCAACCTTTGTAGGACAGGGCCGCCTAGGCGCACGCCCGCTGTCCCCGCTCTCGGACGAGATCATTGCCGCCGGCTGCGACCTACAGGGTCTGGGCGGTTTTCCGCTCAAGACAAGCGGACGCATGCGCCCGGGCACCTTTGTGCTGCCGGGCAACGTAAGCTCGCAGTATATCTCCGGCCTGCTGCTGGCAGCCCCGTTGCTCGCCCAGCCCTCCTGTGTGCAGGTGACTGGCCTCATTGAGAGCCGCCCCTACATCAACCTAACGATCCAGGCCATGAAGGCCTTTGGCGTTGAGGTCAACGTCGAGCGCATTCCGGCCAAGGACGGCCAGCCCGAGGTCACGAACTTCCGCGTGAGCAGCGGCTCGTACCGCACGCCCGGCAGCGTGGCCGTCGAGGGCGACTGGTCCAACGCTGCCTTTTGGCTGTGTGCCGGCGCTATCGGCACCGACCCCATCACCGTCGAGGGCGTGTCCCTGAGCTCCGCACAGGGCGACCGCAACGTGCTTGCCGCGCTTTCGCGCTTTGGCGCCCGCATCGTGCGCTCCACCAACGCCGCCACCGTGCAGTCCGACAAGCTCGCCGGCTTTGAGATGAGCGCCCACGACATTCCCGACCTGGTGCCCGTTATCTCGGCCGTGGCCTCGCTGGCACAGGGCCGCACCTTTATCCGCGATTGCGCCCGCCTGCGTATCAAGGAATCCGACCGCCTGGCCACCACCACCCGCGAGCTCACCGCGCTGGGCGCGCAGGTGCGTATTGCCGGCGACGACCTCATCATCAAGGGCGTCGATGCCTTTACCGGCGGCGAGGTCGATTCGCACAACGACCACCGCATCGCCATGATGGCCGCCATCGCCGCGAGCCGTGCCACCGGCGAGGTCGTGATCCACGGCGCCGAGGCCGTCAACAAGTCCTATCCCGATTTTTTCGACCACTACCGCCTGCTGGGCGGCAAGGTCACACTCGAGGAGGAATAGCATGTCCTCGACCTTTGGCAACGTCTTGCACTTAAGCATCTTCGGCCAATCGCACTCCCCCGCTATCGGCTGCTCGCTCGATGGCATCCCGGCGGGCATCGCCGTGGACCAGGAAGCGCTGCAGGCCTTTTTGGACCGTCGCGCCCCCGGTCGCGACGAGACCGCGACCAAACGCCGTGAGGCCGACGCCGCCCACATCATCGCCGGTGTTGTCGATGGACATACCACCGGCGCGCCCATCGCCGCGATTATTGAGAACACCAACACGCGCTCCAAGGACTATTCCGAACTGCGCCGCAAGCCCCGTCCCGGACATGCGGACTTCCCTGCGCGCGTGAAGTATCACAACATGCACGATGTCGCTGGTGGCGGGCATTTCTCCGGCCGCCTGACGGCACCCCTGTGCATCGCCGGCGGCATTGCGCTGCAGGCACTCGAGGCCCACGGCATTCAGGTCATGGCGCACGTCGCGCAAATCGGCGGCATCTCCGACCTGCCCATGGATGATATGGTCTATCGCGAGGCCGACCGCAAGGCGATCCTTACGAACGACCTGCCCTGCATTGACGCCGCCGCGGCCGGCCGCATGCGCGAGGAGATCCTAGCCGCGCGCGACGAACTCGACAGCATCGGCGGCATCGTGGAGTGCGGCATTTACGGGCTTCCCGCGGGCATCGGCGATCCCATGTTCGACGGCATCGAGAACCGCATCGCGCAAATCGCGTTTGGCATTCCCGCCGTAAAGGGCGTGGAGTTTGGCATGGGCTTTGCCGTGGCCGCCATGCGCGGCAGCGAGAACAACGATCCGTATCGCATCGACGCCGAGACCGGCGAGATTGAAGTCGAGTCCAACAACGCCGGCGGCATTCTGGGCGGCATCTCCACCGGCGCGCCCGTCATGTGGCGTATGGCCGTAAAGCCGACACCCTCTATTGGCCGCGAGCAGCAGACCGTAGACATGGACGCCATGGAAAATGCCGAGCTCTCGGTCCACGGTCGTCACGATCCCTGCATCGTCCCCCGAGCTGTCCCCGTAGCCGAAGCAGCAGCTGCCCTCGCGATTTGGGACGCCCTCCTCGAGGACGCCGGACAGCTTTAGTCCACCCACCCCAAGGGTAGTTAATTTGGGACGGGGCTATTTTAGCTACCCCCATATGCCAGTTAATATTTGCCCTGGCACCCATCGATTCGTCGACAGTCAAAGGGTAGCTAAAAAAGCCCCGTCCCAAATTAACTACCCCAGGCAACCATTCACGAAAGGGGTCCCTATGGACCTTGCTGACATCCGCCAGGCCATCGATGGCATCGACACCACGCTGCTCAACAGCTTTGTCGAGCGCATGGATATTGCCACCGAAGTCGCCAAATCCAAGATCGAGATGGGTAAGGCCGTCTTTGACCCCGCCCGCGAGCGCTCTAAACTCAATAACCTCGCCAGCCGCGCACCCGAGCGCTACGAGGCTCAGACCATCACCCTGTTCCGTCTCCTCATGAGCATGAGCAAGGCCGAGCAGCAGCGCTACATCAACGAGCTCAAGGGCATCACGGTGTCGCAAAAGGCCCATGCCACGGCCGCAGCTTTTAACACGCCCTTCCCCCAGACGGCTACCGTCGCCTGCCAGGGCGTCGAAGGCGCCTACAGCCAGATCGCCGCGTGCAGGCTCTTCGACGTGCCCGATATCGCCTTCTTTGAGACCTTCGAGGGCGTTATGCGCGCCGTACGCGACGGCTTTTGCGAGTTTGGCGTGCTGCCCATCGAAAACTCAACCGCTGGCTCAGTCAACGCCGTCTACGATCTGCTCGCACAGTTCGACTTCCATATCGTGCGCTCGCTGCGCCTCAAGATCGACCACAACCTGCTCGTCAAACACGGCACCAAGCTCCAAGACGTGCGCGAGGTCTACAGCCACGGCCAAGCCATTGCCCAGTGCGCCGGCTTTATCGAGGCCCATAATCTCCACGCCTCCAAGTACCCCAACACCGCCATGTCGGCCGAGATGGTCGCCAACTCCGAGCGCACCGACGTCGCCGCTATCGCCTCGCGCAGCTGTGCCGCGCTGTATGGTCTGGAGGTGCTGGAGCCCAACATCCAGGACTCGGACAACAACTACACGCGCTTCGTCGTCATCAGCCGCGAGCCGCGCGTCTATCCCGGCGCTAATCGCACCTCGCTCATGATCACCACGGCCAATGAGCCGGGCGCGCTCTATCGCGTACTCGAACGTTTCTACGCGCTCAACATCAACCTCATCAAGCTCGAGAGCCGTCCCATCCCCGGTCGCGACTTTGAGTTTATGTTCTACTTTGACCTGGACTGCCCCTTTGGCAGCAAGGCCCTCGACGACCTGCTCAATTCGATCGACGACGTGTGTGAGAGCTTCACCTACTTTGGCAGCTACACGGAGGTGCTCTAGATGACCGATACCGCCGCAACCCGCCCCTACGGCGTACTGGGCCGCGTGTTGGGCCACAGCTACACCCCGACCATCTACAAGGAGCTCGCTGGGCTCGAGTACGTGCGATTTGAGCGCGAGCCCGAGGACCTCGCGGCCTTTATGACGGGCGACGAATGGGAGGGTACCAACGTGACCATCCCCTACAAGCGCGCCGTCATAGAATACCTGGACGAGCTGAGCCCGCTCGCCGAGCGCATGGGCAACGTCAACACCATCACGCGCCTGCCCGACGGCCGCCTGCACGGCGATAATACTGACTACTTCGGTTTCCAGTGCCTGGTCGAGGAGTTGGGCGTTGA
Organism: uncultured Collinsella sp.; assembly: GCA_900539735.1. Lineage (GTDB taxonomy): Bacteria > Actinomycetota > Coriobacteriia > Coriobacteriales > Coriobacteriaceae > Collinsella. The sequence continues at coordinate 11,549 of UQDE01000035.1, forward strand.
GGTTGCCGGCAAGAAGGCCCTCGTGCTCGGTGCCACCGGCGGCGCCGGCACCACGGCAAGTATGGTGCTGGGAGACATGGGCGCCATCGTCGTACCCGTGGGTCGCACGAGCGAGGTCAACTACGACAATATCGCGCAGCAGTCCGACGCCTCCCTACTCGTCAACTGCACGCCCGCCGGCATGTTCCCCCATTGCCCCGACGCGCCTTGCACGCTCGAAGGCCTCGATGCGCTCGAGGGCGTCATCGACATTGTCTACAACCCCGCCCGCACGGGCCTGATGCTCGAGGCCGAGCGCCGCGGCATCCCCTGCATCGGCGGCCTGCTTATGCTTGTTGCCCAGGCGGCACAAGCTGTCGAGCGCTATACCGGCAAAGCCACCCCGCGCGAGAGGATCCTGGACGTAACGGAGCGCCTGTCACGCCGCGAACAGAACATCGCGCTGATCGGCATGCCGGGCTCGGGAAAGACCCGCGTGGGCGAGCAGATCGCCCAGCTCACGGGCCGCGAGCACATCGATCTCGATCGCGCCCTCGAGGAGCGCCTGGGCATGCCCTGCGCCGACTTTATCATCAAGTGCGGCGAGGCGGCCTTCCGCGAGCAGGAGACGGCAGCGCTGGCCGACATCTCCAAGCGCAGCGGCTTGGTGCTCTCCACCGGCGGCGGCGTGGTTACGCGCGACGAGAACTACCCTCTGCTGCACCAAAACAGCCAAATCGTGATGCTCAACCGCAAGCTCGACGAGCTCGCCCACAAGGGCCGCCCCATCACCGCGCGCGACGGCATCGACAAGCTGGCCGAGCAGCGTATGCCGCGCTACCGCGCCTGGGCCGACTACATCATCGACTCACGCGACTGCGCCGCCAACACCGCCCATGCCCTCCTCGACACCCTCGCACCCGCTCTCTAACCAAAACCACCACAAAGGGGGCAGGCACCTTTGTGGTGGTTTTTCAACTGCAAAGGAAGCAACCATGAAAGCACTCGTCATTAACGGCCCCAACCTCAACATGCTCGGCATTCGCGAGCCAGGCATCTACGGCAGCGACAACTACGATCGCTTAGTGCAGATCTGCCAGGAAGCGGGTGCCGCACAGGGCTTCGACGAGGTCGAGGTCTTCCAGTCTAACCACGAGGGCAGCATCGTCGACAAGATCCAGGAGGCTTACGGAAAGGTCGACGGCATCGTCATCAACCCGGCCGCCTACACGCACACAAGCGTGGCCATCCTGGACGCGCTCAAAGCCGTCGCCATCCCGGCTGTGGAGGTCCACATTAGCGCAGTCGAGACCCGCGAAGACTTCCGCCAGGTGAGCTACGCCCGTCTGGCCTGCTTCGCCACCATCACCGGAGAGGGCCTGAAGGGCTACGCACATGCGCTAGAGCTGTTGAAAGAGCATCTGCTACACTAATCCCTGGGACAAAGACATCAGATATGTTTGTCCCTAAACTAAAGTAACTGTCCAATCGACATACAAAGGAGCATATCCATGTCCCAGTACGATTACCTCGTCGTCGGTGCCGGCCTTTCGGGCGCCGTCTTCGCCAATGCCGCCAAGCGCGCCGGCAAGTCGGTTCTGGTCATCGACCGCCGCGACCACATCGCCGGCAACGTCTACACCGAGGACGTCGAGGGCATCCAAGTCCACCGCTACGGCGCGCACATCTTCCACACCTCCATGAAGGACGTCTGGGGCTACGTCAACCGCTTCGCCGAGTTCAACAACTACGTCAACTCGCCGGTAGCCAACTTCCACGGCAACATGTACAACATGCCCTTCAACATGAACACCTTCGCCAAGATGTGGCCGGGCGTCGTCACGCCGGCAGATGCCAAGGCCAAGATTGCCGAGCAGGTGGCCGCCGAGAACATCGGAGAGCCGACAAACCTCGAGGAGCAGACGCTGTCGCTCGTCGGCCGCGACATCTTCGAGACGCTCGTGAAGGGCTACACCGAGAAGCAGTGGGGCCGCGACTGCAAGGACCTGCCCGCGAGCATCATAAAGCGCCTCCCCTGCCGCTTCACCTACGATAACAACTACTTCAACGACCGCTACCAGGGCATCCCCATGAGCGGCTACACCAAGATGGTCGCCAACATGCTCGAGGGCGTCGAGGTGCGCTGCGGCGTGGAGTACAAGGAGCTGGCCGCCGCCGAGCCCGATATCGCCGCCAGGACGATCTACTGCGGCCCCATCGACTCGTTCTACGACTTTAAGCTGGGCACACTCGAGTACCGCAGCCTGCGCTTCGAGACCGAGACACTCGACGAGCAGGACCACCAGGGCGTGGCCGTGGTCAACTACACCGAGCGCGAGGTCCCCTATACCCGCATCATCGAGCACAAGCACTTCGAGTTCGGCACGCAGGAGAAGACCGTCATCACGCGCGAGTACCCGGCGGATTGGAAGCCCGGCGACGAGCCCTACTACCCCATCAACGACGCCAAGAACGAGGCCCTGTACAAGCAGTACGAGGAGCTGGCGGCGCAGGAGGGCGACGTGGTCTTCGCCGGTCGCCTGGGCGGCTACAAGTACTACGACATGGACAAGGCCATCGCCGCCGCCTTCGAGCTCGTCCGCAACGAGCTGGGCGTGGAGCCGACAGAGGCGTAGGGAGCTCAACGACTCGAGACCAACAACCAAATTCGCAAGATGCAATAAGCCCGGTGCAGCGATGCTACACCGGGCTTATTGTTGAGGGAGCACTGCACGCCCACATGCCCAAAAAGCAAAGACCCGGCATTATACCGGGTCTTCAAAAACTCTCTGGTGCTCCATGGCGGATTCGAACCGTCGACCTTGGGATTAGAAGTCCCCTGCTCTATCCAACTGAGCTAATGGAGCATAAAGCCGGGCGTCCAAGCGGGTACAAGTTCACACGGCCAATAAATTATAACCTACTTGAACTGGTCGTGGTACGCCTTGCAGACCTCGTCCACGGGACCATCCATGCGCAGATCACCCTTCTCGATCCACACAGCACGCTGGCAAATACGCTCAACCTGCTCCATGGAGTGAGAAACGAACAAGACCGTGACGTCGCCACTCTCAATAAAGTGCTGAATACGGCGCTCGCATTTCTGCTGGAAAAAGACATCGCCAACAGAAAGCGTCTCATCGACGATGAGAATATCGGGCTCGGTAATCGTAGCGATAGCAAAGGCGATACGCGCGACCATACCCGACGAGAAGTTCTTCAAGGGCATGTCAACGAAGTCTTTAAGCTCGGCGAACTCAATAATCTCGTCAAAACTAGCGTCGATAAACTCCTTGGTATAGCCAAGCAGCGCACCGTTCAGATAGATGTTCTCACGAGCCGTAAGCTCCGGGTCAAAGCCAGCACCAAGCTCAATCAGCGGCGCAATATTGCCGTGAACCTTAACCTCACCTTCGCTGGGCTCCAAAACGCCAGCGATGATCTTGAGCATCGTAGACTTGCCGGAACCGTTAGTACCAACAAGGCCAACGACCTCGCCACGATGCACATCAAATGAAATGTGCTTAAGCGCACGGAATTCCTCAAAGAACAGCTCATGCTTCGCGAGCTTAATAAAATACTCTTTGAGGTTCGTAAGCGACTCGGACGCCATGTTAAAGATCATGGTGACGTCTTTGACCTCAACAGCAAGGGGCTGCTTGCTGTAATCAATAGCAGATTCAGTCATGAGCAGCACTCCTTAGATGTAGAGGATAAACTTGTGCTCGGTCTTGTGAAAGACGGCGTAACCAATAGCAAGAGCAAGAATAGCCCAAACAACACACAGCCCAAAGGTAAGCGCAGAAGGCACGGTATTAAACAGGAAGATATCACGCATAAACTGGAGGTAGTTGTACATGGGATTCACAACCACAAGGACCTGGATCCAATGTGCCATTTGGCTAATGAAGTCGGTTGTCCAGAAAATCGGCGTCAGATACATCCAGGCCGTGATAACAACGGTCCACAGGTGCATAACATCGCGGAAAAAAACCGCCAGCGCAGACAGCATCATGCCCAAGCCCATGCAGAAACACATGAGCAGGAGCAAGCAAACCGGCAGCAGAATTAAATGCCAGGTGGGAAGCACGTGGAACCAAAGCATAACCAAGGCGACGGCAACCAAAGAGAAGGCGAAGTTAACGAGCGAGAACAGCACCTTCTGCACCGGAAAGACCCAACGGTGCACCTTAACCTTCTTAAGCAGAGAGGAAGCCCAAATGATGGACATAAGCGCTTGGTTCGTCGACTCGGACATGACAGAGAACGTCACGTTACCGACGATCAAGTAAAGCGGATACATTTCGGGCGTAATAGAACCATTGCGACCTTGCGCGAAGATTGTCGAAAACACGATCGACATAACAATCATCATCAGCAGCGGGTTAAGCACGGACCATGCCACACCCAGAACACTGCGACGATATTTAATCTTAAAATCTTTGGTGACAAGCTGCTTAAGAATGAACTTGTCCTTTTCAAAATCATTTTTAGCGTGAGAGGCCGGTTTAGCCACCGCTTTCTGACTCTCTACGTTGTCAGCCACGGACCATCTCCTTGTCTCGTAAAACATAACAGTGGAAAGTATAGCCCTCCCACGTTGACGATAACTCACCGCAACAAATCTGGAGAACTAACCCATATCTAATCAAAGGGGCAGACGATAGGTATACTTTCGACCCGTTGATTCATTAAAGGAGGTCCTACATGGACTATTCGAATACCGTCGTCATAATCCCCTGCTACAACGAAGCGCTGACGATTGGCAAAGTTGTCGACGATTTTCATCGAGAGTTACCCGGTGCAACCGTCTTTGTATATGACAACAACTCGTCTGATGGCACTTCGCAAATCGCCAAGCAGCACGGTGCCACGGTGCGCCACGAGCCCAGACAGGGCAAAGGCAACGTGTGCCGCCAAATGTTCCGTGATGTCGACGCCGAATGCTATCTAATGGTTGATGGAGACGACACTTACCCCGCCGAGGCGGCAAAGGCGCTTTGCGAGCCCATCCTTAACGGCGAAGCCGATATGACCGTTGGCGATCGCCTGTCAAACGGCACCTATGCCGAAGAGAACAAGAGGGCCTTCCACGGCTTTGGCAACAATCTTGTTCGCGCCATGATCAAGTGGATTTACGGCTACAGCTTTGACGACGTGATGACCGGCTACCGAGCCATGAGCAGACCCTTCGTCAAGACCTTCCCCGTTTTGAGCGAGGGCTTCCAGATTGAGACCGAGCTCTCCATCCACGCTGTCGATCACCGCTGGCGAATTAAAGACGTGCCGGTGGAGTATCGCGATCGGCCCGCAGGCTCCGAGTCCAAGCTCAACACCGTTAGCGACGGCATCAAGGTCATCGCAATGATTGGAACGCTCTTTAAAGACTATCGTCCGCTCAAGTTCTTTACCCTTATAGCGCTCATCTTCGCCATCATAGGCCTTGCCCTCGGAATTCCAATTGTTGTGGAGTACTTACAAACCGGCTTAGTCCCCCGCTTCCCCACGGCCATACTTGCGGCCTCATTCATGTTCCTGTGTGGGTTGAGCCTAGCAACGGGACTAATCCTCGACTCAGTTGCAAAAGTCGAAAGAAAACAATGGGAGTTACAAGCCTATAAAACCTATTCAAAATAAGAAGAGGTCCGGACTTAATCCGGACCTCTTCTTATTTCAGACCTAAATACTGTTCCCAAAACTCTCGCGAAGTCATATACGGCATGGCATCTTTCCATGCCCCCCTGACGCTCTTGCCCTCTTTACGATAGCGCGCCATCAGTTCGTGCTCTCGGCGGCGAATACTCTTGAACCGCGCCCGATCCATCGTGCGGACCGACCCCTTCTCGCGGGTCGGATCAAGAAATACCAGCGTCTTGCAACGCGTCGAATTGCCTTCAAGCGTACAGCTGCCATTCTTAACTGCATAGCCGGGCTTTCCGCGCAACAGCGCATCGGGAAGATAGTGTTTGTCGTAAGGAATAGATCTCCAATACTTCATAAATTTCGAAGGATGGAATTCCAGATTAACATTAGCGAGCACTTGCTCCGTAACCCCAGCCTTGCGAAGAAGCTCTGGATCCATTTCGGAAACAGGAATCAGCTTTTCGTTTAACTTACCCTTACCAATCATCGTCGCGGCGCCATCAAGCTTCTGGAGATACTCAGGGCCGCGCAGATAGTCCTCAAAGCCATCAAGGATAAACTCAGCAGCCTGATAATCCATATCGCGCAAGTTCTGACGTACCCCTCGCTGAATACGAAGGACAAACATTTTCTCATCAGCACAATCATCGAGTGAAATCATGGCAAAGAAGTTGCGGAAGTACTGGTAGCAGTCAACCGAAGCGCGGAAACGCCCCTCAAAGCTTGCATGCCACACGCAAATGCAATTCATGGTCATGTAGACAGGCTTATTGCGCATGCCAAACTCAACGTCGTCGCAGCGGATAAAGAAAGGCATGGGAAGGCCGTTCTTTTCGATAGCCTTCACCGGAATGCAGCTATACCACCAAGCCCCATAGGCCTGATCAACTTCAACGTTCGTGCGTTCATTTTCGAGGATGTCGGACAGCTTGCCAACATTCAAGTCCTCTTTTACGCGACGATAGGCACCAGTGGTCGCCACATACGAGACATCCTCGAACTGACGAGTAGGGTCCTCCATTGAGAGCATGGCGCCGTTAATAAAGGCATCCTTATACTTGCCTTTAGCAAGAGAGAGGAGATTGAACGTGCGGATCAAACTCTCGGGCATAATAGAGACATCGTCATCCATCAAAATGATGTGAGTGTACTGATCAGGAGTTTCAGTAGCCGCCATCATTCCACGTGCGAATCCTCCCGAACCGCCCGTATTGGGATTCGGGAGCACGGTGACTAGCTCATCGGAAAGTGATGCAGAATCGAGCGTCTGTCCATTGTCGACGACAAACATGTGGAAGTGGTCGCGAATCGGACCGTCCTCTTTGGAGATGCCCGCTTTAACGAGTTCAATATTCGGAAGAATGTACTGCTCATTCTTAAATGTAGTAGTAGAAAGAGCAAGATTGATCTGGTTAATTGAGTCCTCAGGAACATCAGTCAGATAAGAGGCGTTCAAGAGGTCTACGGAATAGCCCTCATCACTCTCAATCCTAAAACCGATCAAGTCGTAGCCGGTTGTATCGATATCAATATCGAGAACGCAAGGATCAATTTCATTGCCATCAAAAGGATTCGATTTAAGCTCGACAGGATTCAGCTCGCTAGATCTCACTCCATGAACGACAACCCGGCCCCTGCCAAATAAAGCCATATGCAAGACGACGCCGCCAACAGACGCATACTGATGCCATTTGCCAGCAGATAGGCCATTCACATACGTCAGAAAGTCAACGTGTCCATTGACATGAAGTGAATGCATATCGTCATCATACGAAGCACCACCGGAGAGCACGCGATAGTAGAGTTCGGGAAAATCCTTTGCATGCTTTTCAACTTTAAGTGCAACATTCGCAAGTTTAAACTGCATTTTAAATACCTTAATCAAAGCCGTTGTAACTACTAATTACATTCGTCGACAAACTTTGCCATCGCGGAGCGAACATCGGGATCAGACAAAACATCCTTTGCAAAATGATCATGCCCACAGATGTCCATTGGCATGTAAGGCCATCCAGGATAGCAATCATCAGCGACCTTTTCCGCTTTCGCGGGAACCAAAAAAGAGAAGCTGTCAAACGGATGCTTTCTTACGGGAAGGATATCGTTGCGGTCCCAAATTATTTTACGTTTAGGGGCATCAAAAACGTTATCAATCGCGTATGCAAAATCACCACGAGACTCATCGGTTAACAAACCTAGATCATGAGCCTTTTCATTAAACGAATCGAATACGCTCTGGACAAGATCAATCTCCGCAGAAGAAACAACTGTTCTCTGAGCTTCCAAGTCAACATCTCCGCACTGCACGCTAAGCCCACTGTGTGGATGAACCATCCAAGGATTATCTTTCCAAAAACTAAACTCACGTTCATTTTTGTCAAAGAAATCCATAAGCTCAATTCTGAGTTGCCTAAGTTGATCGTTCGCGCGCTTGGAATTCTCGGCCGCCCGGTCGTAAATCGAAATGTCCACAAAACAAGCTATAAGCGAATTAGTTGAACAAAAGCGAACTTGACGACACTTTACAAACCAGTCATATACGAGGGTGATTTGATATTCAGGGTCGTCTATTAAAGCGGCAGTGAGCTTATCCACATCGGACCTAAGCATGCAGATATTAATATCGTCGTCCCAAGGAATAAAACCCGATCGAGACAAGGTGCCAACAAGAGAACCATAAGAAAGCCAGTATTGAATATTATTGGCAACACAAATCGCGTCTAGCTTACTCATCAAGGCCGCGTTTGCCTGCTGCATCAATCGAATATCACCCTCGGCGTCGGGTAATGCATCAAAGATTTTGCAACGGAGCTCAAAAGGGGTGAGATCGGGGTACGCACGTCGCGCTAACAATTCAAAGCGAAGCCTCATTTGTTCTGACAGACTTTGTTGGCGTTGCTTGAGCAATTCAATTTCTGGAAATAGCCGAGTATCGAATTTGTAATTGATATTCATATTGATACCGTTATCGGCCTGCTCAATACGGGCGAAAACCTCGTCAAAACGACGGTCCATATCCTCATGCATAGCATGCAACGATCGGGATGAGCCAGGGAGGATCTTTTTAATAGTAGAAAGCAAGGACATGGCTTAACCTTCGCAACGACAAACAATGAACGAAGCACAATTACTCATATGATACAAAAGAATGAGTGGGTCCCACCTTGAAACCCACTCACATGAAGACTACTCCGACGCCTCTTTCAAATACTGTTTCCAGAAATCGATCGAAGTAAAGACATCTCTATACGAAGCGTATTCGGTATAAATCTTATCTTTGTTACGCTTGAATTCCTTCTCGGCTTTACGAAAACGACTCCAAACCTCTTTGAATCGCTTCTTATCCATATGTCTAATGGCACCCTTTTTATTAGGCATATCTACCACAATAAGCGTGTCAACATCCCTGATTTTACCTGCGGGATAAACCCATCCCGCAGCATCAATAACAGCAACCCTACCGTTACGTTTAGCGGAGTCGTTAACAAAACGGTGGCCATTAATGGTCAGATAATCCTTAAATGCCTGCAGCCTAGACCTGTCGCCCCCAAGGCTCAGATTGCCAAAAGTCAGTTGCGTCAAGTCGACACCCAATTCTAGCGCCTGAGGGATGAGCTGCTCGATGGGAATCAATTGTTCCCTTTCACGATTTGCCGCCATAAAACGGGATTCAGCGACAGGATGAGAAATCCACTCCGGACCTCTCAAAAAATCTTCAAGACCTTTTACGGCAAGAGCAGCTTCATCGTAATTAAATTTCTTCAAGTCGAGCTCAACTTCACGACGAATCTCATAAAGAAAATCAGAGAGAGGCGCAGCGCCAGTTGTCGCCTGACTGATTAGCGTATTTCGGCTTACCTGATAACGCTCCACGGCAGCACTATACTTAAACTTAAAGGAATTATGCCAAACGCAGATACCATTCATGGACATGAACTTGGGCTTGCAGCGAAGCGCGTACTCGGCGTCATCTGAACGAACAAATAAAGGCAAAGGCAGCCCCTCGCGCTCAATCGTTGCGGTAGGTATAACGCAATACCACCAGCCAGCATACTGTTGGGCAGTGTCCTCATAAAGGCCAGTTGGGGCCTTATATATCTCGGTCTCAACGACATCATGAAGTGAGGTCATATAGCCTGCAGGCTTAAGGGGAGAAAAAGTTCCCTTAGCAGTAAAGAACCCTAAATCCTCGGTACGCAAATTGGGCTCTTCCAAGCTCATCATGGCACCCGATAAAAAGGCCTCAGCATATTCTTCTTTGAGAAGAGAGAGCAGGTTGAAAGTGCGGATAAAACTCTCGGGAAGAACCTCGACATCATCGTCCATCAGGAGAACATGAGTCGCTTTAGGATTCTGCTCAAGTGACTCAATCATCCCCCGAGCAAAACCACCAGACCCGCCAACATTAGGATTTGGATGAACAGTAACACGCGATGAATCCAGGTTTGCACTATTCAGCGAACGGCCATTATCAATAATGTGTACGTGGAAATGATCAGCAATCTCTTCATCAGAATCAATAATGTTCTTTTGTAAAAGAGATACGTTACGGACAATATAGTCTTCTTTTTTAAACGTAGTAGTTGCAAGTGCTAGCTCAACTGGATGAATATCCAGTTCTTCACAATCGCAATAATAATACGCATTCCGAATATTAACAGGGCCTTCAGTACTGATATTAAAAGCGTGCAGAATCTCTCCCTCACAAAGGGAGAGTTCGATTTCAGCTGTACTCCATTCATCGGATCGTTGCAAACTAACCGCAGAGCCATCAATTGTAGAAGGAATCCAAGAATAATTATTTGCATACGTCTGCTGAAGCGTTAAGGCGGAGCCGCAATACTCGATATGAAGATAAAACGCCTTTGCAGTAGTGTATTTTCGCCACTTATTAATGGATAGCGCATTAAAATATGTTGTGAAATCAACATTGGTCGATTTCATGATTTCAATAGCGTCATTCGAAGTTGGAATAACGAGACCCTCCGTTGCCCTATAGCAAAGCAATGGATACTGCAACATCGCATCAGATCCGTTAAAAATCAAATTTGCAAGTTTAAAATGCATTGAAAACCATCCAAAAAATTCCTGGTGCAACTTGGCAAAATGGCATAAATGCCCATGGCATTGTCTGCATTCTCACTGATTTTAAGAATGCAAACAATGTACTAAAGGCATCTAATCAAAATGAAGTTTTAGCTCTTCCTCCCAGTCGGGCATATGGAACCCAATCGACTCGAGCCTGGAAAGGTCGAGCGCGGAGTGGACCGGGCGCGGGGCGATGGGGCCCTCGGCGCCGGCGTAGTAGTCTGCGGTCGATACCGGCACGACCCTGTCGCCGTTGCCGTTGGCGGCCTCGAAGACGGCGCAGGCGATGTCGGCCCAGGACCTGACCGCACCCGAGCCGGTGCAGTCATAGGTGCCGTAGGGGGCGTGCGTCCCCAGCACGTGGAAGATGGCCTCCGCCATGTCGCGCGTGAAGGTCAGGCGGCCCAGCTGGTCGTCCACGACGGTGACCTTGTCCAGTTTGTCATCCGGGTCGGCGACGCGGTCTGAGAGCGCCTTCATCGTCTTGACGAAGTTGTGGCCCTCGCCTATGACCCAGGAGCTGCGCATGATGTAGTGGCGCGGGCACCCCGCCACGGCGATGTCGCCGGCGGCCTTGGTCTGGCCGTAGACGGACAGCGGGGAGAAGGGCTCCTCCTCGTCGTGGA
>UQDE01000036.1 GCA_900539735.1 uncultured Collinsella sp.
CGTTTCTTTGGCGGCTACTCGGCAAACGCGTTACCGACGCTGTTGCCACCCACATACGTCTCGACCAGGGTAAGGTCGGGATTGAACACAACAAAGTCGGCATCGCGGCCAGGCATAATGCTGCCACATTTATCCTCGACGTGAGCAGAACGCGCGGGTACCTCGGTCGCCATGCGAATGGCGATATCGGCGCTCGCAAGACCCCAGTCGACGATGTTCTTGACGCCCTGCGCGAGCGTGAGCACCGAGCCGGCGATAGCAGAGTCATCGGCAAGCCAGCAAAGGTTGTCCTTCATAATAACATCCATGCCACCGCTGGTGTACTTTCCCTCGGGCATGCCGCCGCAACCCAGGCAGTCGGTGATCAGCACCGTGTGCTGCCAGCCCTTGGCCTGCAGCAGGGCCTTGATAGCAGCGGGGTTCACATGTTTGCCGTCGCAGATGATCTCGGCATAGGTGTTGGGCGTGGTCATAGCGGCCCCGACGACACCGGGCTCACGGTGATGCAGACCGCGCTGGCCGTTGTAGGTATGCGTAAAGCAGCTGGCGCCAGCATTGATGGCGGCGGCGCACTCATCATAGGTGGCATCGGAGTGGCCAATGCAGGTCACGACGCCCTTTGCGCTCAAAGCCGCGGCGTAAGCGGCAGCGCCATCGCGCTCGGCCGCCATGGCGCTCTTGACGATACGACCGCCGGCGGCCTCCTGCCACTCGTCAAAAATTTCCTCGGACGGGTCAATCAGATAAGCGGGGTTCTGGGCGCCCACGTGCTTCATGGTAAAGAACGGGCCCTCCAGGTAGATGCCCTGAATACGAGCACCGCAGAACTCGGGTCCACGCTCTTCTTCCGCCTGTGCAATGGCGGCGCAGGCGTCCTTAATCTGCTCCACGCCGTCGGTAAAGGTCGTGGGAAGCCAGCTGGTGGTACCACGACGTGCGAGCTCGGTCGAGCTGATGTTGATGCCCTCGGCATCGTTATCGGTCGTGGCATGGTTATAGAAGCCATGGATATGGGTGTCCACCATGCCCGGCGCAATCCATGTACCCGAATAATCTTTGATCTCACAAGCGGGCTCATCGGCCTGCCAAACGCCAAAGACGCCGTCTTCGACCATGAGGTAGCCGCCCAGCTGCGGCCCCGCCGGCAAAAAGAACTTGTCGGCCTTGATAGCATACGTGCTCATCTATGCTCCCGTACCCGCAGTGCATTTTAGGGCGGATCAAAAACCACTGCATTGTTAATTCGAGCGATTGTTCGTTGCCTTCTACCGCTTGGTATAATTTGCACCCGCCGCAAAACACGCCAAGCCGTTTATACCCAATAACTCTAGACTGCGCGGTTGTGGTAGACCTTGTACTTAAACTGGTCGGCACGCGCAACCGAACGCGTATACTCGATAACCTCGTTGTTCATGTCATATGTGGTACGAATCAAATCCAGCACCGGCGCGCCTTCGGTAATCTCGAGCAGACGAGCGTCGGAATGGCGGGCGATACTCGCGTAGAATTCTTCCTCTGCCACGCGAACTTTCTCGTGAAAGTCCTGCTCAATCATGTCGTACAGCGATTTGTTCTCGATCATGGGGCGCTTAAGCGCAAAGAACTTGCGACTTGGCAGATATGTACACTCAATCATCAGCGGTACACCATCGGCTATACGCAGGCGCTTGATCTTGTACAGACGCTCGCCCAGGCGCGCGTTCATCTCTACGGCAATATTCTTGTCAGCCTCGACCTCGGTAAACTCGAGAATCGTCGTCTTGGGCACACGGCCGATCGCCTTCATCTGCTCGGTAAAGCTATAGGTCTGCGTGAGATTTGCCGTTTGCAGAGAGCGGTCGCACACCATGGTTCCACGGCCGCGCTGACGAACCACCAAGCCCAAGCGTTCAAGCTCCTGCAGGGCAAGGCGAACCGTCGTACGCGAGAGCCCATAGCGTTCCGACAGGTCACGCTCAGACGGCAAATAGTCGCCGGGTCGAAGTTCGTGATCGATTTTATCGGTCAGCAAATCAACGAGCTGATCGTACAGAGGTTGTTTGCGCGCTCCCATTGCCATAATGATACCTGCCGGATAAATGACTCGAAATTGGTTGTAACCAGACACCACGTACTATAGCAGTTTTAATGGAATAACAGCAGGTCAACCAGCATATTTCAATATTGTTTGCCGGTTGATAGCCTGTGCGCCGTAATACCAATTACACCACTACATCAAGTATCGAGGTAGCAAAAAGGGCCGCCCCCACGGAGCGGGACGACCCTTTGTAAGACAGATACGTCTTTAAGGCTTTGAGAAGCTTCTTGAGCTCCTCGGCAACAGCCTGGACCTGCGTGCCGATGATGACCTGGGTAGCACCCTTGTCCATCTTCATGACACCCAGAGCGCCGGCCTTCTTGCAGGCGGCCTCGTCGACCAGCTCGGAATCGCCAAGCTCGAAACGCAGGCGAGTAGCGCAGCAGTCAACGGTCTTGACGTTCTCCTTGCCACCGACGGCAGCGAGAACAGCGGCGGCCAGAGCGGCGAACTTGTCGTCGCCAGCAGCGGCGGAAGCGGAGGTCTCCTCGACATCCTCATCCTCGCGACCAGGGGTCATGAGGTTGAACTTGGTGATGGCGAAGCGGAACACGAGGTAGAAGACCAGGAAGGCAGCGATGCCCAGCGGGATAATCATCCAGGTGTTGGCAGCAGCCGGGAGGCTAGCGGAGAACAGGAGGTCGGTAGCACCAGCGGAGAAGCAGAAGCCGGCACGGAAACCAACAAAGTAGGTGATGACGGTGAAGACGCCGTACAGGGCAGCGTACACGACGTAGAGCGGGAAGCACAGGAACATGAAGCCGAACTCGAAGGGCTCGGTGACGCCGCAGACGAAGGCGCAGATGGCAGCGGAGACAACCAGGCCGATAGCAGCCTTCTTGTTCTTAGCGGTCTGAACCATAGCCAGGGCAGCGCCCGGGATACCGAACATCATGCAGGGGAAGAAGCCGGACATGTACATACCGAGGCTCCACTTGACGTCAGCGGAGGTCTCGCCAGCCCAGAAGTGGGTCAGGTCGCCCAGGCCGATGGTGTCGAACCAGAACACGTTGTTGAGTGCGTGGTGCAGACCGGTCGGGATGAGCAGGCGGTTGAGGAAGGCATAGATGCCAGCGCCGATACCACCCATAGCAGCGATACCCTCGCCCAGAGCGACGAGCGCACCGAAGATGAGGGGCCAAGCAAAGAGCAGGACGACGGAGACGACGATGCAGATGACGGCGGTCATGATGGCGACGCAACGCTTGCCGGAGAAGAAGGCCAGCCAGTCGGGAAGACGGGTGTCCTTGAACTTGTTGTAGCAAGTGCCACCGATGACGGCGGACAGGATGCCGATGAAGGAGTTACCAGCGATCTTGGAGAACGCGATGCCCTCGGTCGTGGCAAGCCAAGCGGTCTGAGCATCGGCGTCCATGCCACGAATGGTACCAACAACAGCGGGGTTCAGGAGCTGCTGGATCATCAGGAAGGCGACGAGGCCAGCGAGGCCAGCGGTGCCATCGTGATCGTCGGCAAGGCCGACAGCGGCGCCGACTGCGAACAGCCAGGCCATGTTATCGATAAGAGCGCCGCCTGCCTTGATGAGCAGGAAACCGGCGGTATAGGCAAAACCGGTAGTGTCACCGGCAGCACCCATGACTGCGGGAGCGAGCAGGTAGCCCACACCCATAAGAATACCTGCGACGGGAAGCGCCGCGACGGGAAGCATCAGCGCTTTGCCGAGCTTCTGGAGGTACCTCATCATATGGTATCTCCTCCAACCTTTCTTTCGTTGTTCACCAACGAGTTCCATGTCCGCGCCTTGTGCATACCGGCTTCTCCGCTTGCCGGCATTGATGCGCAAACTTAGACAACCCAGTCCCTATTTGGGGTTGCTGGTATGTACGGCAGCACACACTCAATTCAAACGTCCACCACATTTCGTTCAAATTACTATATCGTTGCCAAACGGTTATTTTTGGCCCGTAAACGGTAATTTGCGCAGGTAGACATGTTGCATATATTTCATTACCAAACTAATTCTTAGCAATTTCCATTCGATTTCGTTTCAAAATTGGTTACTACCAGATGAACAGTGGTACCACATTGTTACTACCAGTTTAGCCGAAATCGTTTTCACTTTATATGAATAAAGTGTCCCAAAATTTGCATACAACCACCCCCTCTCATCGCCCTCCCCACAGTGCAAAAAGCCCGCTAGAACGATGTCCGTTCTAGCGGGCATATCAGATTTTTGGCTACGTGCTCGGCGGCTCGGGCGGCCCTTACGCAAACAGACCGTAGATGCTGATGTTGGCCTTGGCGTAGAGGCCGTTAGCATACTCGGTCCACTTGGAGCTGGCGCTCGAAGCCTGCGAAGAGTACTGCTGGTAGGCGGTGTAATAGGCGGTCATGGCCTGCTTGTAGGTAGCGCTATCGGCCGTAAAGGCATCATCGGCAAAGGCCTTGGCATAGGTGCTATCGGCATCCTTCCAAGTGCCCTTTGAGCTATCCCACTCATCGCCAGCAAGGTTGATGATGTAATCGGCGTAGTCCTTGCTCGCGGTCTCCTCGTTGCCGTCAGCAGGCTCGGTCGGGGCGGTCGGCATGCTTGCGGAGCTATCGCCCACCTTCTTCTTGTAGAGCTTCTGCAGCGTCGCGGACTGGCGGACGATCTGCTTGGCCTGGTCCTTGGACACGCCGTACTGCGTGGCCATGGTCTTGTAGTCGGAGGTGCCGATGGAATCCTCGGCATACTGCTTCATTTCCTTGGAAGAGACGGTAATGCCCTCGTCCTCGGCAGCGTCCAGCAGAATCTGGTTGCGCACGTAGGACAGGATAACGTCGGCAGACGGAGCGGTGTAGTTGCCGTCGTCGTCCTTGACGGTGTCAAGGCTGTACTGGCTCTCGATGGCCTCACGCGCGGTGATGTCGCTCTTCTTGCCGTTGTAGCTATAGCTCGCCACGGTCGAATCGAGCTGGTCCTCGGACAGGGTCGCCGAGCCGACGCCCTTGCCGCCAAAACCACCGTTGCCGATAAAGAAGCCGACCACGGCAGCAATCACGACGGCGACCACAAAGGCGGCAATCATCGTCTTCTTGTGCCTGGATGCATGGTCGTCTTCGTCGGAGTCATCGTCCTCGTCCTGTTCCTCGGGCATGAGGTTCTCGTCGGCGGCATCCGCGGCAATCTGAGCCTCCAGGCGGGCGTCCTCCTCCTCGGCCGTCGTACCGGCAGCAATGTGCTCGGCAGACGTACCGGCGACCAGATCGATCTTCTCCTCCTCATCACCGTCGGGGCCTTCGCCGCGCTCGATGATCTGGATGCCGTCGATCTCGTCCTTCTCGTCCTTCTTTTGAATCAGACCCATATCAGTTACTCCTTGTTAGGAAACATAGTCCGCAATAGAATACGCCCGACAGAGCGCCGGGCGTATTGATTCTCAGGTTATACGCAAACACTTAAGTACTATTTAGGCGTTTGCAGTCTGCATGCCTTAGGCCAGGTGCGCGATAACGGCATCGGCAAAGGCCTGCGTGCCCACAGCGCCCTCAACGGAGCCGGTCTGGGCACGACGCACGTCACCGGTAACCCGCTCGCCCTCGTCGAGCGTGGCAGATACGGCGGCACGAATGCGATTGGCAGCACCGTTCTCGCCCAGGTGATCGAGCATCATCGCAGCAGAGAGGATCTCGGCCGTGGGGTTGGCGATATCCTTGCCCGCGATATCGGGTGCGGAGCCGTGCGTAGCCTCAAAGATGGCGCAGTCGGCACCGATGTTGGAGCCAGGGGCCATACCCAGACCACCCACTAGGCCGGCGCACAGGTCGCTCACGATGTCGCCGTACAGGTTGGGCAGCACCAGGACATCGAAGTCGTTGGGGTTCTGGACCAGACCCATGCAGGTGGCGTCGACGATCTTGTCGTTGAACTCGATATCGGGATAGTTGGCGGCCACCTCGCGCGCAACGCGCAGGAACAGGCCATCGGTCGCCTTCATGATGTTGGCCTTATGCACGGCCGTCACCTTTTTGCGGCCGCAGCGGCGGGCATACTCAAAGGCATACTCCACAATGCGGCGGCTCTTGGCGATGGAGATGGGCTTAATTGAGATGGCGGAATCCGCGGCGAAGGTCTTCTGGCCCGAGCGCTCGACGAGCTGCGAGAGCTCCTCGACCTCGGCAGCGCCCTCATCGAACTCGATGCCGGCGTAGAGGTCCTCGGTGTTCTCGCGCACGATGACCAGGTCGACGTCGCGGAAGCGCGAGCCGTCGCCCGGCTGCGACAGGCAGGGGCGCACGCAGGCATACAGGTCGAAGTGCTTGCGCAGGGCCACGTTGACGCTGCGGAAACCCGTACCGACCGGCGTGGTGATGGGGCCCTTGATGGCAACCTTGGTCTCGGCGACCGCGTCGAGCACATGTTGGGGCAGCGGCGTGCCAAACTCGTCCATGACGCCGGCGCCGGCCTCCTGGACATTCCAGTTGATCTGGACACCGGTGGCCTCGACCACGCGGCGCATGGCCTGCGTAATCTCGGGACCGATACCGTCACCGGGAATCAGGACTACATCGTGCGCCATAATCTGTTACTCCTCGTCTTCGGCGGCATCAGATTTTTTAACGCTAGCACGCTTCTTCTTTTTGGAGAGATCAAGGTCAAAGCGTTTAACAAGCATTTCGCAAATCTCGCTCGAACGGGCTTTGAGATAGCTGCCCTTGCCGTTCTCGGCGTCGAACTTAAGGCGCAGCGCGAGCTTCTCGGCGACCTCGGCGTCAATCTCGCCCTGGCCAAACTCGTACAGGCAACCGAGCATGTCGCGATACTCGAGGTCGCCGTGGTAGCACTGGATGGCCTCGTCCAGGATGGGCCAAGCCTCGCGCGAACGCTCGACGCTCGTGGCGCCCCACACGCACAGCAGGCGGAAGGCAGCATAGCGCAGCGTGGAGGAGATCTCGTCGAACAGTGCGGTCTCGGCACCCTCAAAGGCATCGCCCAGCTGCTCGGGGCAGGTGGTGGCGAGCGCCGCCAGGGCATCGAGAGCCTCCCAGCGGGTCTGAGCCTCGGGGCGGTCGAGCGCCTCGATCAGCGCGGGCACGCAGGGCACGACGCGCTGCGGATCGCGCTCGGCAAGCAGGTGCAGCACGCGGGCGGCAAACTGACGGATGCGGCGCGTGGGGCAGCCGAGCTCCTGGACCAGGCGGTCGACGGCGTTCTCGTTCTCCTCTGCCAGCTGGAGCTGTGCCAGCTCCTCGTCGGTGAGCTGTTCGTCTTTGTTTTCTGCCATAGTTACCTCTTTTTACTATTTCTTAGCGTGCTTGTCAGCACCCTTGCTGTCATCGGTGACCGAGATGAGCTGTCGGTCGGCCGCGCCATTGCGACGCGCACGGCGGCGCTCCTCGGCATCGCCCGCGTCGGCGGCGGCGCGGTGAGCCTTGTTAACGTTAAAGACCTCGTCGTGTTTGCGCCACGGACCGACGGACTCGCCAAAGCTCATCTTAAGGCCGGCGATAAAGCCGCCGAGCCAGCCGATCGGCGCAAACTGCACCAGCGGGAACAGCGAGAACACCCAGGTCAGCAGGATGACTGCCACCGCTCCCGCAAAGTTGGCAATCCAGTAGTCGCGCTTGGTGATGACGCGCTTTTCGCACGCCCACTGGCCGCACAAAAAGCCAATGTAGATCGCGAAGAGAAAGAGCACCAGCGCAAGCACCACGAACGTCCAGCTCATGGGCGCTACTCCCCGTGATGGTGGCCGCAGCAGCACTCGTGGCCATCATCATGGCCGTGGCCGCCGCAGCACTCGTGGTCCTCGCCATGGTGGTGGCCGCAACCGCACTCATGGTCGTCGCCGTGCTCGCCGCAACCGCAGCCGTCCTCGTGAGCACCGTGCTCTTCGGGACGATACTGCGACCAGTCCAGACCGGCGGCGATGGCGTCGGCCTCCTCCTTATAGAGGACCGTGATGGCCTGGGTGCCCAGCTTGGCACCACCGATGGCATCGAGCATGTCGTAGAGCGTAAAGGCCACGTCGGCGCCGGGCAGCGCAAGCTCGCGATCGTCGGCATAGGCGAGCGCCAAGCGCAGGTCCTTGATGAAGTGCTCGACCATAAAGCCGGGCTTGTAGTCGCCGTCGAGCGCCTTGGTAGCCAGGCTCTCCATGGCGCCGGACTTGCCGGTACCGCCCAGGATCATCTGGCGGGTCTTCTCCAGATCAAGGCCGCTCAGCTCGGCAAATGCCATGGCGTCTGCCATGCCGACCATGCAGGCGCCCAGCGACACCTGGTTGGCGAGCTTGGCAGCCTGGCCCTTGCCGGCGCCGTCGAAGCAGCAGATGTTGGCCGCAAAGGTGGCAAGGATGTCGCGGACCGGCGCGATGTCGTTCTCGGTAGCGCCCACGATAGCCGTGAGCGTACCGGCGATAGCGCCCGACTCGCCGCCGGTGACGGGGCAGTCAAACGCCATGCGACCAGAAACCTGGGCGGCCTCGGCAATGTCACGGGCAAGCTCGGGCGAGCTCGTGGTGAGGTCGATCAAGACCGCGCCGGGCTTAGTGCACGCGAGCAGGCCGTCGCCCGCCAGGTAGAGTTCCTCGACCTCGGAGGGATAGCCCACCATGGTAAAGACGACATCGGCGTTCGCCGCGGCATCGGCCGGCGTATCTGCCCAGACGGCGCCGCGCTCGATAAGTGCCGCCGCCTTGGACTTGGTGCGGTTGTTGACCGTGACGGGATAGCCGGCGTCCAGAATGTGGCCGGCGATGGGGGCACCCATGATTCCGGTGCCGATGAATGCGACGGAGAGCTTGTTTGCCATGAAACCTTTCCTTTTGGGTTGGGTGTTGTTACCAGGTTGAATACTCGGTGCCAGCGTTTGGGCTGTGAGTCGAGGGCGATTACGGACGCAGCGCTTGCCTACTGACCGCGCACGCGGCGGGCGATACGGTCGGAAAGCGACGCCTTGTCGGCGCGGTTCTTACCCCAAAACGCGCAGCCCACCATGCCGGGGCCCACGTGCGAGCCGATGGTGGGACCCACGGAGCCGCGAATGATCGTGACGTCGGCGCAACCCTCCTCCTTGCGGATGGCGGCTTCGAGCCAGTCACCATCCTTTTCGGCATCGGCCGTCATGATGGCGATGGGCATGGTGCGATCGGGCACGTAGTTCTCGCGGAACGACTTGAGGATGGACTTGAGCGCCTTCTTGCGGCCGCGGTTGACGCCGATCAGCGACAGCGAGCCGGCCAGGTCGTAGGAGAGCTCGGGCTTGACGTCGAGCTTTGCCGTGAGCTGCGCCGCCGCGGGCGGAATGCGGCCGCCGGCAGCCAGCGCATCGAAGCTCTCGAGCGTAAAGTAACCGTGCACGTAGGTCTTGGCCTCGTTTGCCCAATCGACCAGCTGCTTGGCAGTCAGTCCCGCCGAACGCTGACGCACGGCCTCGAGCGCCAAGAGCGCGCCGGCCGCGCAGGGCAGAGCGTTGTCGACCACGTACAGCTCAAAATCGGGATACTCGGCACGCACGGCGTCCGCCGCCTGGCACGCGGAGTTGTAGCTCGACGACAGCGCCGAGGTAAAACACAGGTAGACCGTGGGCGTGCCCTCTTTGGCGCACTCGGTAAAGAACTCGATATAGCGACCGAGCGACACAGCCGAGGTGGACACGCGGGCACCGGCGCGCATGCGGTCGTAGAACTCCTTAGGGCTCATGCTCGACCAGATGTCATCCGTGCGCTCTTCGCCATCGATAATGAAGGGGAAACCCAGGATATCGACATCAAGGTTCGCGGCGACCTCGGGACTAAAGTCGCAGCAGGTATCGACGACGATGCGGCAACGGTCCGAATGGCCGGTAGATGCAGCCTTGTCCATCAAAGCGACTCCTTACGTAAAAAGGCGGCCACCCGCATGGGATGGCCGCCAACCGTTAACTCATGCAAGTTAACGTATTTTACTCGTCAAGTGTTTCGATGCGGGGCTTGATGATGCCATATCCACCATTCTTACGGTGATACACCACATTGATGAGACCGGTCGTCGCGTTCTCGAACACGTAGAAGTCGTGACCGAGCAGATCGGTCTGCACCAGCGCCTGCTCCTCAGTCATCGGGGTGACATCGATGACCTTCTCGCGGACGAGCAGGTCGTCCTCTTCCTCGGGCAGCAGCAGATCGGCCAGATCCTCGACGCGCTCGACCGGTGCGACATCCGCGGCGCTGGCACCGCCCTGGCGGTTGTCCACAACCTTGGTCTTGAACTTGCGCAGCTGGCGGGTGACCTTATCGGCGGAGAGGTCGATGGCGGCGTACATATCTGCACCGTGCTCGGCAACGCGAATCACCGAACCGCGGGCACGAACCGTAACCTCGACGATTGCCGGGTTGGGGTTCGAGGGGTTCTTCTCATAGCGAAGTACAACGTCGACCGTCATGGGCTCGATATCGAAAACCTTGAGCGCCTCGCCGATCTTCTCATCCACATGCGCACGCAGAGCATCGGTTACCGTCGTCTTGCGTCCAGAAACCTTGATATCCATACGTGGCTCCAATCTGCCTCGGGGACTTACTGTACTGGCTATGTACCCATTGCCGTGCATTTAATCACGCGGATTCCTAAAGACCCGAATAACGATTGCTTGATACCGCATACCGAAGTCTCGTACTTTTCCATGGCAAAGTGCGCTATAGGAGGGAGCCCACAGATTTGTATTTGGTCTCGAAAATTGGCTTTGACCTGCTGGTTTTATAGGGATGAAAAAGCCGGGCTCCCCTATTGGGGAAACCCGGCAGTGCGTGTTGAAACCGTGAAGAGGTGTCCTTTCCAACGTATAGGAGACACCACCCCTAGCAATAACTAGCTATTGAGTTTGTTAATGTCGTCGTCGGTGATGGCGCCTTCCTGGCTGGACGATTTGTCCTCGGAGGATGCGGTCTCATTGTCGGAATCGGAGGACTCGCTGCCGGAGGACGTGGTCTCACTGGACTCAGAGTCGCCCGGTTGCACGTTAGCGCCCGAAACCGTCTTAGTGGTGAGGTCGTAGGGAATCTGACCGTACCAGACGCAGTGAACCGCCTCGAGCGTACCGTCGACCGTGATGTCGTCGAGGGCATCACTCACGGCACGGCACAGTTCGTCATTGGACGAGAGGCCCGCAACACCAAGCGTCGAGGGCGCCTCGAGCGCACCGACATAGGAGACCTCGCTCATCAGGCGTGCAAGATAGCCGCCGGCCGTGGAGTCGCAGATCACATAGTCAACCTCGCCGGACTCGAGCGCCTCAAAGCACTCGTTGATGTTGGAGTAGGTCTTTTGGTTGGCGGTAATGCTCTGCTTGGCAAGCGCCTCCTGCGAGGCCGAGGACATCTGGACACCCAGGGTAGACGTGTTAAGGGTATCGGTGGAAACGCTTAGCGACCCACCATCGCTGGTTTTACCGAACACAGAAGCGGCATCGTACAGGCAGGTGCCGAGCGAGCTAACGTCCCCGTCTGTGGAGTTGATCTCGCCGATAAAGATATCAGCCTTTTTGTCGCCGAGCGCGGAACCTGCCGAGGACGCATCGACAAAGGCGACCTTAAGGCCCATGCGGCTTGCGAGGGCGCGGGCGGCGTCAACCGCATATCCCGTGAGCTCGCCGTCGGCGCCCTGCATGGCCTGCGGCGCATCGGAAGTATCGAGGGCGACCGTCAGGGTTCCGGGAGTGACCAGGGCATCGTCCGACACCGCCGGCGTGACGGTCTCGTACTCGATCTGGTCGATCGTGGGAGTCGTGAACGTAGACAGCGGGTTGAACGCGCATCCGCTCAGGCCCAAAACGGCAATGACCGCTGCGGTCCCAGCGCCTAACCGAGCCGCGTGCATCAAGCTGCCCCTCACCATGTCCACTACCCTGCCTTCTGTGTCGTATACGATCCGTGCCCTGCACGGGATATCGGGTTGTTCCCACCAGCTGACCTGGTATTTGACCCCACACTTGCGCACTGGGGTGTTTGCTCGGGAGGCCGCAGCCACCTTCACGACTGACCCGCTCGCCCGCGAGGCGGTATTGCCCCAAAGAAAGTAGAACGGACGGTGCGGCTTACATCTAGGACGCGCCATGATCGCGCCGCGCGCACGCGGTCGCTTACGTGGATCCCTTTGACCGCGTCTGTCTTGGACTAGGACGGGCATTTCGTCCGTCCGCAACCACAGCCTGATAGGAACGAAGCGCATTATAGCTAAGTTCAAGCTAAAGTTTAAGGTTAGGGGCGTCATTCGCATCGCGAGTACAGATTTCGCAGGTCGGAGCGGACCATTCGTGCCCCTATGAAGCCCGGAGCTCCCCTACGGGGAGCTCCGGGGCACCCGTCTCAGGGTGCCCTGGCCAAAATATGGCAAATATGAGTACTGCCACCAATTTAGTAACAGGCAATTTTGGCCTCTCGGACAGATTTTGCGCTCAGTGTCGCCAACCTGATGCTTAGTAATTCTACATTTGCTTATTATCTTCTTACTTTACGCCGCCTCCGAGTCCTAAATTCCTTGATTTTGCTGTTACTGATTTAGTGACAGTACTCATATTTGCCATATTTTGGCCAGGGCATATGATTAGCCCTCTATTTTCGACGCGAATTAGACCGGCTTAAGCCCAAAACACGCCCGCAGCGTGTTAAGCAACGCCTCTTGCTTCTTCCTGCGGGCATCGACACGATTCCGGTACCGCTTTCGCATACGCTGGTGGATGCGCCATGCGAGCGCTTCCATCGCTTCCATGTCGCGGAGCATTTCGTTGTTGACCGTCGCGACCTCGATTCCCATAGTAATCAAGCCCGTGTTGCGTTTTTCATCATGGATACGTCCCCTCCGGGAGGAATGACCCAGCTCACCGTTGTATTCCAGGTCAAACCGGGCTGCCTCCTGATACGCATCGCAAACTGCATGCGGCATCCCCGAGATTGCCTGCGCGCGGTCATCGAACTCAATCTTGTAGTCGGTCTTAAAGGGACCGCAGGCAAATCCGCCATAGGAAAACGGAAGCGAAAACAGAGCGAGCATGATGCACTCCATGGGCGAGCGCAGGTTTTCTGACAAGTAGGGACACAGACGCTGCAGTTGTTTGGCCGCATTCCCCTTGCATACCGCGAGGTAATCTGCCAGACGATCGGGCGTCAGCACCGGCTCAACCTCAAAGTAGCCCACGTCTGCTGGCTGGTCCTTGTCCTTTGCAAGTTTATTCGTAACGGGCGAGGTGTAGGGAGGCAGATACTTCCCGCGGTCACTCAGCGAAATCTTAGAGCACAGCTCCTGGGCCAGGGCAAATGCCTGGATACAGCCGACCTCGCGGGCGACGACAACACAAAGGGCCTCGGGAGATAGACTGTACACCCCCGGTTCCACCTCTAGAATCGAGCCGGCGGGCAACCCGGAGCATACGGACCAGCCCACGCCAGGCATGCGGCGGCGCTGCGCCGCAGATCCCACCAGCAAGCAAAGATCTTCTTGCACCTCGCCGCTTGCGGCCCCAATCCGCACCAAGTCGGAAAGATAGATGTCCTCGGTCGAGGGCGACGACGTGCGCAGCACACGGCGCTCTTCATCGGGATTGAGGTCCCTCCAGCTGATGTAACCCATTTTTCGGCGCTCGGCGCGCATCATGCGTAGCGCCGAGGCGCCTGTTAGGATTACGGAAGCCGCCAGCTGTTCGTCTGTCGACTCGTTGCGCCGCTCAATCTTCACTGCCACAAAACCACCCCTACCAAACGCGTGCGATAGCGAGGCCATCAACGGCCGTGGCACCGGCGCGCTTGAGTTCCGCCGAAGCCGCTGCCATCGTCGCACCCGTGGTGATAACGTCATCGATAAGCAGCAGGCGGCGGCCGTGCACGTCCTCAACCGTCTCGTACATGCCTCGGGCACGCTCGCGGCGCTCCTCACGACCGAGTTCGCGCTGGTCGCCATGCCCGTACTTGACGAGGGCATCGAGCAGGGGAACACCCGACAGCTCGCAAAATGGGCGCGCAATAGCCTCCATATGATCAAAACCACGCCGCCGAAACGCTGCCGCCGTCGCAGGCACAAACACCACCGCATCCGCGCCGGACAGCACACCTCCATAGCGATCGGGCGCTACGACCTGGGCATGCAGGGCGGTGTCGTAGAGCAGCTCCGCCAGATACGGAGCCAGACGTCGCTCGCCCGCATCCTTGTACGCTTTAATGATGCGCGGCAGCGGATGCGCATAGACGGCGCACGCCAGGCAGCGGTCGAGCGCCTCCGCCATTGCCGAGGACGTGCCCTCGACCGAACACTCAGTGCACAGCAAATCCCCAAACGGGGCGCCGCATCGGGTGCAGCTATGACGTGGGTCGATGAGCGTGAGCGCAGCCAGGCAGTCTTGGCAAATAAGCGCACCGGCGCGCTCGCAGCCGGCACATCGTGTTGGTGACAATGCCTCGAGCGCCTCGCGTGCCACCCGCTCGGCAAACGGTAGCAATTCGTCCGCAAACGGTAGGGCACCGGCACCCTGCAGACAGCTCAATATGTTCAGATGGCTCTTCAAGACACAACCCTCCCTACGTTCGGTCGCAGGGAGGGTTGTTGATTCGGCGCTATGATACCCCGATGCGCTCGGGGCAAGGCGGGCTAAATCCGCTCGCGGGTGTTATTCGCCGGCGGGCGGTTGTGGTGCGGACGAAGACGGGGTCGAGCCCTCGCCACCATCCTGGCGCGGCTTGCGGGAACGGCGACGGCGACGGCGCTTTTGACCCTGGTCGGCCGAGCCCTCGCCACCGCGATCCTCGCGCGGCTCGCGCTCGTCACGAGCGGCGCCACGCGAAGCCTTGGCAGCCGCTCCCCCGCCATCTCCGGGACGACGGCGCGTGACCTTGACCTCGCCATCCGAGACCTGATCGGCCACGGAGGGCACTGAGGGCTTCTGTTGCGCGCCCGAGGAATGGCGACGGCGCGGACGCGGCGCGCGCTCCTCCTCGCCACGCGACTTGCCGCCCTTGTCGGCAGGCGCATCGGAGGCCGAGGGACCCTTGGAAGCAGCACCAGCCTCGCGAGCAGCTGCGGCGCGGAAGGCGTCCTCGCGCTCCTCGCTCGACAGATGACGGCGGCGGCGACGTGTGGGATTCATGCCACCGCCGCGGTTTTGCTGCTGAGGCTGCTGAGCCTCGCGCTCGCGGGAAGCGTTCTTGCCTGCGGGAGCGGCCTCGCCGGCATCGCCCGAACCCGAGCGCTTGCGACGACGACGGCCACCGGCGGCCTCCTCGGCCTCGGGTGCCTCGACCTTACCACGGCCCTTTCCGCGGCCACGGCCCTCGCCCTGGCTCTGAGCAGCGCGAGCATCGGAATCGGCATCGCGACGGCGGCGCTTGGGCATCGTCGTCCCCGCCAGACGGTCGGCGCTCGACAGGCCATCGCCCACGTCGACGCCGTTCTCGCGGTCGAGCTCCATAAGCGCCAAGCGCATCTCGGGCGACTCGATACGCTCGAGCACATCGCGCGTCACGCAGTCGGGACGGCAGTTGCAGCCCTGCTCGGCGGCCTTCTTTTTGCAGCCCTCAGAGCAGGTCATGTCGGCCAGGTTGACCTTAAAGACTTTGCCGTTCTCCAAGCGCAGCACCAGCTGCTCACGCGGCGTGTCATATTCCTGGATGCGCGCCTTGCCGAGCGGCGTATCGATAAGCGTCTTCTTTTTGGGCGCGCGGCTCTTAAAGTCCTTGTACGCCTCGAACTCATAGCGCAGGCAGCACATCAGGCGGCCGCAGACGCCGCTGATCTTGGACGAGTTGAGCGGCAGGTCCTGCTCTTTTGCCATGCGGATCGAGACGGGCTCAAACTGTCCGCCAAAGCGCGTACAGCAGAGTTCCTGTCCGCACTGGGCATAGCCGCCCACCAGGCGGGTCTCGTCGCGCACGCCAATCTGGCGCATGTCGACGCGAATGTGCAGCGTCGAGGACAGGTCCTTGACGAGCTGGCGAAAATCGACGCGCTCCTCGGCCGCAAAGTAGAACACGGCCTTCTCGCCGCCAAACAGGTACTCGACGCCCGCCGGTTTCATCTCGAGGTCGAGCTCCTTGACCAGGCGGCGGAAGTCGACCATGGCCTCGTCGCCCTGGATGGCCAGGTCATCGGCAAGCTGCAGGTCGATGTCGCTCGCCACGCGCAGCACGGGCTTGAGCGGCTGACCGATCTCGTCTTGCGGCACCTCGAAGGGATCGGCCGTGACCAGGCCGATCTCGGTTCCGCGCTCAGTGGAGCAAATGGCATAATCGGCCTCGAGGATATCCAGATCCTGCGGATCGAACCACAGGTCGCGCGAGGCGTAGGTAAACTTAACGGGTACGACTAACGGCATTTCAGTGCCTTCCTGATATCGAACAGCATGACCTCGATGGCCAGCTGGGGAGTAACGTTTCTGGCGATGTTGCGCTCGGCGGTCGCGACTGCCTCGAGCGCCTGGGTGGCACCCGCAACATTGGTCGCGGCGGCAAGCCGACCGATCGTGTCGCGCACGTCTTCGTTCACCACGTCGGCTGCCTCGTCCTGAAGCGTCAGCAGCACGTCGCGCATGAGCGTCCGCGCGCTCGCCAGCGCTTCCATGATACCCGAACGCTCGCGCGCGTTGAGTTCGCGCTTGTTGCGGTCCTCAAGCTGCTTCAATGCTCCACGCGACAGGTAGTCGGCGTTTTGCTCGAGCACCTTTTCCTGTGTGGACTTGACCTCGGCGAGCGGCGCCTTAACGGCGACGATGAGTGACTTGGCGCGGCTGAGCACGTCGGCCTCGTCGGCGGCGATGAGCGAATCGATGGCGCGAACCATCTGACGGCGGGCGTCCTGGCGCTCGGCGCTCTTGAGGAACTCGATGCCACGCGTGGGGCTTCCCGCCACGGCGACGGCCATGCGGCAACGCGCAGGGTCCTGACCGGTGGCGCGGCTCACGGCCTGCGCGGCGACGGCGGGCGATACCAGCCGAAACGGCACGCACTGGCAGCGGCTCACGATGGTGGGCAACATCACGTCTGCCGAGGTGCCCAGCAGGATGAACATAACGCCCTCGGGCGGCTCCTCGAGTGTTTTGAGCAGTGCGTTGGCGGTGTTAGCGCGCAGCTGCTCGGCACGGTCGATGATGTAGACCTTGGCCTTGGCACGGATGGGCGCCAGAGGCACGTCGTCGAGCAGCTCGCGGGTCTGGGCAATGAGGTAGCCCGTGGCGCTCTCGGGCGTGTAATAGTGCACGTCGGGATGCGTGTGCCGCGCAACGCGCACGCAGCTGTCGCATGCGCCGCAGCCGTCCTGCTCGCACAGGAAGGCCTGGGCGAGCGCCCATGCGGCATCGAGCTTGCCGGCGCCGGGAGCGCCCAAAAACAGGTAGGCGTGCGATGCGCGGCCGCTGGCGACGGCGTTGGTCAAAAAGTCGCGCACGCGCTCTTGGGTGTCGAGCTTGGCCAGCAGGCTTGCCTGAGCGGGGGCCACGTTACTCGGCCTCCTTGGCAAGTGCGGCGGCGACGGCGTCTTGGGAAATGTCGAGGCCGTAGGCGCGAACCCGCTCGACCGTCTGCGCGAAGACTTCCTCGATGGACGCGGTCGCGTCGATGAGCTTTACGCGGTTTGGTTCCTCGGCGGCAATGGCGCAAAATCCCTGGTAGACGCGCTCTTGGAAGGCAATGCCCTTAGCCTCCATGCGATCTGCCGCACCACGGGCTGCCATGCGCAGCGCCGCCTGCTCGGGCGTGATGTGGTAGACGAGTGTGAGCGCCGGGTGCGTACCCGCGACGGCCAGGTTGTTGGCATCGCGCACCATCTGACGATCGAGGCCGTCGGCAAACGCCTGATAGCAGGTCGTGGAATCGTAGAAGCGGTCGCACAGGACCACCTTGCCGGCCGCAAGGGCGGGCGCGATAACCTCATGCACTAGCTGGGCACGGGCGGCCTCATACAGCAGCAACTCGCAGGTGTCGCCCATCGCCGTATTGGCAGGGTCGAGCAGCAGAGCACGGATCTTTTCGCTGATGGCGGTACCGCCCGGCTCGCGCAGGCTCACAACCTGGTAGCCAGCGAGCTCGAGCGCACGGGCAAGCAGGCGCGCCTGCGTAGATTTACCGGCGCCATCGACACCCTCGAGCGTAATGAAGCTATGTTGAGCGGGCTCAAAAGCCATGGGCGCAGCCCCTTCCTACAAGGCGCGTAAATGCAGATATATCAACCAAGCCATGATACCCCAGTGCTCGGCGCGTCCCAAATCCCACCTAGCCAATGGCTACTCAGGTGGCAGTTAGGTGTTCCTATAGTTTTGTCAACTGTCGGGGCTACTCCCGGTAGGGCACCCGGTC
>UQDE01000037.1 GCA_900539735.1 uncultured Collinsella sp.
CATGCGAACCTCCAGTCCGGACCGCCCCGCGGTCCAACTTTCTGTCCGCACCCCCATTGGGGGCAAAAGCGTTTAAAACCGCCAAACAGTCCCTATTTCACCGCAACTTAGAGAGGACGGCCTCGGTCGGTACTGCCGTATCAGCCGAGGCCGCTGCATCGCTAGCGCTGTACGTAGGCGCGGACGAGCTCGAAGGTGTTGCGCACGCCGTCCATGTGGCTACGCTCGTAGTTGTGGCTCGCATACACGCCGGGGCCGATCAGACCATGGCGAATGTCGTAGCCGGCAGAGAGCGTGGCTTCGACGTCCGAACCGTAATGCGGATACACGTCGATAGCGTAATCGAGCTCAAGCTCGCGCGCGATATTGGACAGCGCCGTCACCAGGTCGTAGTTGTACGGACCGCCCGAATCCTTGGCGCAGATCGACACCATGTGCTCGGTGCAGCCTAGGTCGTCGCCCACGCAGCCCATGTCAACGCTGATCATCTCGCGCGTGTCGGCCGGCACGAAGGCGCCGCCGTGGCCCACCTCCTCGTACACGGTAAAGAGCAGCGAAACCTTACGCGAAAGCGTCACCTCGCCAGCGGCGACGGCACGCGCCAAGCCCAACAAAATGGCGGCCGATAGCTTGTCATCCAGGAAGCGGCTCTTAATGTAGCCGCTCTCCGTCACCGTCGTGCGAGGATCCATAGCGATGATGTCGCCGGTCTGAATACCCAGCTCGAGCACATCGTCCTTGCTGTCGACGTTCTCGTCGAGCAAGATCTCCATGTTCTTCTCGATGGTCTTGACCGGCTCGTCGGCCACGTGCGCCGAAGGCTCGGTGTTAAGAACCACGCCCGTGTAGACATTGCCGTCGCGCGTGTAGACGGTGCAGTTCTCGCCATCGGCCGTAGACCACTGATGCCCACCGAGCGTCGTGGGGCGCAGGCGGCCATTGTCCTTAATGGAACGCACCATGGCGCCTAGGGTATCGACATGGCTCGCCAGTACGAGCGGCTCGCCCTCGCCGCCAAGCTCAACGAGCACGTTACCCTTATTAGAACGCTCAGGCCCAAACCCCATATCGCGCAGGGTCTCCATCAGATAATCAGTCGCCGCACGGGTATAGCCGGTAGGGGAGGCAATAGAAGTCAGCGTCTTAAGCTGTCCTGCGATATAGGAGAGCGTCTCCTCTAGAGAAGCATCAATATTAGAAGTCATATGCATCCTTCCAAGTAAAACTAAGACCGAGTCCCGATTTTAACCGTTCTGCACGTGCAATGCCCCAGGAGCCGAGCCGCCTCCAGACGTCCCCGCACCGGTTTTGTGCACGTGCACGGTTTACAATCTCAATCTTGCATAAATCCTATTGGTATTTGCATAGAAATGAGGCATCTTTTTGCTTCGTCTCAGGGTGCCCCACCTTGGACCGTGCAAAAAACGGAGTATTCAGCACCGTGGGCCCCAACGGCCCCATCACGAACGACAAAACGACGCGGTTACAGCAGTGTTGCAGGTCGTCGCAAAGCAGAAACTCAGTAACAACCCCCTCCACTCATCGATAGCCCGCCCACAATGGCTGTCGATGGGCGTCTGCGGATCACTACCGCCCATTCACAACGTTATGCATTTTTAAGAGCTTGTTGAATACTCCCAAAAATGCACGCAGGGAAGTGCACCACCTATCCGCAGCGGGCAGTACGCCTTGGTTTTGTCCGTCTCAGGGCATCGACGCAGCACAAAAAGCCCCGCCGTGCGTAGCACGGCGGGGCCAGCGGCACGTCAAAAGACCATACACCTACGGGCGAAGGACCACCAAACTGGGCTAGGCAGCCGGGCAGATCTTCTTGAAGAGCTCGATGACGTCGTCGAGCGTTGCCTCGCGCGGGTTACCCGGGAAGCAGGCGTCGGCCATGGCGTCCTTGGCCAGGACCTCGATCTCGTCAGCCTTCATGGCCTCACAGACGTGCGGGATGTTCACGTCGGCGGAAAGCTGCTTGACGGCGGCGATGGCGGCATCGGCGGCCTCGGCGGTGCTCATGCCCGTGGTGTCAACGCCCATGGCGACGGCAACCTTGGCCAGGCGCTCAGCGCAAACCGGCTTGTTGAACTCCATGGCGATCGGCAGCAGCATGGCGCAAGCGACGCCGTGCGGGGTGTCGTAGTGAGCGGACAGGGTGTGAGCCATGGCGTGGTCGATGCCCAGGCCAACATTGGAGAAGCCCATGCCGGCGACATACTGACCAAGAGCCATGCCCTCACGGCCGGAGCCGGGCTGGCCGGACTTGGCCTCGGCGACGGAGTCGCGCAGGTTCTCGCTGATCAGCTTAATGGCCTCAAAGTGGAACATGTCGGAGAGCTCCCAAGCGCCCTTGGTGGTATAGCCCTCGATGGCGTGGGTCAGAGCGTCCATGCCGGTGGAGGCGGTCAGGCCGGCGGGCATGGAAGCCATCATGTCGGGGTCGACGACGGCGACCTCGGGGGCGTCGTTGGTGTCGACGCACACGAACTTGCGGACCTTCTCGGGGTCGGTGATGACGTAGTTGATGGTCACCTCGGCAGCGGTACCGGCGGTCGTCGGCACGGCGATGGTGAACACGGCGTGGTTCTTAGTGGGAGCAACGCCCTCGAGGCTGCGGACATCGGCGAACTCGGGGTTGTTGATGATGATGCCGATGGCCTTGGCGGTGTCCATGGAGGAGCCGCCACCGATGGTCACGATAGCGTCAGCCTCGGCGGCCTTGAAGGCCTCGACGCCGTCCTTGACGTTCTGAATCGTGGGGTTGGGCTTGATCTCGGAGTAGAGGCTCCAAGCGATGCCGGCGGCGTCGAGCTCGTCGGTCACCTTAGCGGTAACGCCAAACTTGACCAGATCGGGGTCGGAGCAGACGAAGATCTTCTTGTAGCCGCGACGCTGGAGCTCGCCGGGGATCTCCTTGATGGCGCCGGAACCATGATAAGAGATGGTATTGAGAACGAAACGATTAGCCATTGATAGCCTCCCATCGTGTGCGGGGCATCCATTACGCCCCACGCTATGAGTCCCATCCTAACGCTTTTGAAACAAAAAACGCGTGAGAACGTCAAACTATTTAAAGCGTTTCAACAGACGATGAAAAATATTGCGGCAAAGGGACAGCCCCTTTGCCGCATTCGGTTACTTTCGACAGCCCTCTTTCCAAGCCTCGGCCGCAACCTTCCAGCGTAAGCGCAAGTCGCGCTCGCGGTCGATGAACATGATGGCAAACGCGACAAACAGCAGCAAGCTCGCCACGACGATGGCGTGCAGGCCCATGCGCTCAATACACCAGTTGCCCAACACGGCGCCAAACACAAAGGTAAGGATCACGCCAAAGTACAGCAGGCCGTTTTCCAAAAAGCCGCGCCTGTGGGTGATGATGTAATCGTCCACGTTTTGCAGCGCGTTGCGCAGGTTACCGATGCACATGGTCGTAGCGATGCCGTGACCGTGGATCTTGCGGAAGCTCTCAACCTGCATGCCGCAGGCAAATGAGGTGAGGCAGTTGGCGAGCAGGTTAAAATTGCCGCCCGGGATAAAGCTCACGCCCAGCAAGATGACGGCTTCAAAGAACACCGTCACCTGACGCCAGTGGATCACGCTGCCAAACCGCTCGTGCACTAGATCGGCAAGCATAATACCCACGGCAAACGACACCACAGGGAAGAAGTAGCGCCCCGCAAGTGCCCAGTTGCCCTCCGAGATGCTCACGCCCACGAGCAGGATGTTGCCTGTCTGCGCGTTAGCGAAAACATGGTCGCGCCCAATGTACGAATACACGTCCATAAAGCCACCGGCGAGCGCCAAGATGATGCCCAGCTCAATAGACTCCGATATCTGTTTGGCACGCTGCATCGTCGTGCATCCTCCTTGTTGACGACTCTCTCGTGCGTTGGCGGAAACATAGCCGCCGTTCATACTGTAACCCATTGACAACATGGCGTGCGCGCGAGACGGCTCCTTCGACACGGGGATACACAGTCTGGAAACAAACGACTGGCTCAGCAACGCTCTCACTCACCAGCTCATGTACTCCCCCAGTCTTTTTAGCCCCGTCCCAAAAAGACTGGTTACAATTACGTGCAGCATACAGACACCGGGAGGGATCGTGGCAAAAAAGCCTCAGCACGCTCAGAACAGCCAACGCGGACAGCAGGGCAAACAGGACCAGCAGCAAAAGCGCGGCGGCAAGGCGCAGGGCTCGCGACCCACGCATGCCTCAGCAGCGCCCTCACGCCCCTGGCGTCCGGGCCGCGACAAGTTCCTCCCCGTCAGCCGCGCCGACATGGATGCGCGCGGCTGGGACCAGTGCGACTTTGTCTACATCTGCGGCGACGCCTACGTGGACCACCCCAGCTTTGGCATGGCCATCGTCAGCCGCGTACTCGACGCGCACGGCTACAAGGTGGGCATTATCTGCCAGCCCGACTGGACCGACCCCGCCAGCATCACGGTGCTCGGCGAGCCGCGCCTGGGCTTTCTCGTCAGCGCCGGCAACATGGACTCCATGGTCAACCACTATTCGGTGACCAAGCACCGCCGCCACACCGACGCCTATACCCCCGGCGGCGAGGAAGGTCACCGCCCCAACCGTGCCGTCACGGTCTACGGCAATCTCATCCGTCAGACGTTCAAGGACGCCCCCATCATTATCGGTGGCATCGAGGCGAGCCTGCGCCGCCTGGCCCACTACGACTACTGGCAGGATAAGCTCAAGCGCTCGGTGCTGCTCGACTCGGGCGCCGACATCCTCATCTACGGCATGGGCGAGCACGCGATTGTCGAGATCGCCGACGCGCTCGACGCGGGGCTGCCCGTCGATCAGATCACCTATATCAACGGCACCGTTTACCGCACGGGTTCGCTCGACGAGGTCTACGACTACGACCTGCTGCCCAGCTGGGACGACCTTGCCGCTGACAAGCTCAACTACGCCCGCAGCTTTAACGTGCAGCAGCAAAATATGGACCCCATCACCGGGCATCGTCTGGTAGAGCCCTACCCCAACAGCGTCTATGTGGTGCAGAACCCGCCGTCGGCCACGCTCACCACCGACGAGATGGACGAGGTGGCCGAACTCCCCTACGCACGCGATTGGCATCCCGATTACGACGCGGCGGGCGGCGTGCCGGCCTTTGCCGAGATCAAGTTTTCAATCAGCTCCAACCGCGGGTGCTTTGGTGAGTGCTCGTTTTGTGCGCTGACCTTCCACCAGGGCCGCGTGCTGCAGATGCGCAGCCACGACTCGATCATGCGCGAGGCCGAGCTACTCACGCACGACCCCGAGTTTAAGGGCTACATCAACGACGTGGGTGGACCGACGGCCAACTTTAGCCGTCCCGCCTGCGACAAGCAGCTCAAGCACGGCGTGTGCAAGAACAAGCGCTGCCTGTGGCCGAGCGTGTGCAAGAACATGGTGGTCGACGAAAGCGGCTACACGCAACTGTTGCGCGACCTGCGCCAGCTGCCGGGCGTCAAAAAGGTCTTCGTGCGCAGCGGCATCCGTTTTGACTACACCATGGCCGATACCTCGGACGAGTTTTTGCGCGAGTTGCTGGAGCATCATGTCTCGGGC
Organism: uncultured Collinsella sp.; assembly: GCA_900539735.1. Lineage (GTDB taxonomy): Bacteria > Actinomycetota > Coriobacteriia > Coriobacteriales > Coriobacteriaceae > Collinsella. The sequence goes on from UQDE01000037.1 coordinate 5,579, forward strand.
CAGCTGCGCGTAGCACCCGAGCACGTGAGCGACGCGGTGTTGTCCGTGATGGGCAAGCCGAGCCGCGCCGTCTACGACGCGTTCTGCCGAAAATTTGAGCGTTTGAACCGCGAGTACGGACTCAAGCAGTACGTGGTGCCATACCTGATCTCGAGCCACCCCGGATCGACGATGAAGGAAGCCGTGGACCTTGCCGAGGCCGTACGCGACATGGGCTACATGCCCGAGCAGGTGCAGGACTTCTACCCCACCCCGTCCACCATGTCGACGTGCATGTACTACACCGGCGTGGACCCGCGCACCATGGAGCCGATCTATGTGGCGCGCGACCCGCACGAGAAGGCCATGCAACGAGCGCTCATCCAGTATCGCAAGCCCGAGAACTACAAGCTGGTGCGCGAGGCGCTGGAAAAGGCCGGCCGCCGCGACCTGATCGGCTACACCAAGCATTGCCTGATTCGCCCCGTGCCGCCACGCCCGGGCGAGACATCGGCCAGCGGCGGACACGGCGCTGGCAAGAAGGGCGGTAAGGCCCACGGTGGCGGCGCTGGCAAGGGGCCTAAGGGCAGCAAGGGCCACGGCGGCATGTCGCGCGCGCAGAACACCGCGGGCCGCAACCGTGCGGCCCAGGGGCGTCAGGGCGCCAACGGCGGCGGACGTCGCAATTAGTGCGGGAATGCGGTAGATGTGGTCGCAGCGCTCTGTTGGCACGCTTGGCGCAGTGAGCGCATCGCCTCCACGAGGATGATGCCGGCGATAGCAACCGTGACTACCGCGTCGAACGGCGTGTTCACAAACCAGAGCAACGTCATGAGATACGACCCGGCATTAAAGGCAAAGTGCAGCAGGATCGTGTAGCGGAGCTTTCCGGTCGTCACGAGCACCCAACCAAAGATGAGGCCGGCGGCACCCGCGTAGCAACCCTGTACCCAATTCATGTGCATAAAACCGAAGATTGCCGCCTGCAGCACAATCGCCGCGGCAATACCCCACGTGCTTGGGGCCGCCCAGGGCACCATGGCACCGTCCTGCGCGCTCGCACGACGCCGGCGCTTCCAAAGTGGGCGGCACTGCGGATTAAACGCTCGGAGCGAAAACTCAAAAATAATGCCGCGCACCAGCAGCTCTTCACAAAATGGGGCACCGAGCACCGTAGTCAGGACGTCGAGATAGCTGGTGTCGCCCATGCCTGTTTCCTCGACAAGCTCGCTGTAGTCGGCCGCCGCCTCGGGCAACAGCGACAGCACGGCGTCGGTCACGTAGCCAACGACCACCTGCAGGGCCAGGCCAATCACGATAACGCAGGCGATGCGTTTCCACGCCCCACGCGCTCCCCCGCCGAGCGGACGCTCGCTTTGCCGGCGTGCCATAAACGAACGCGGCCACAGATAACGCCACCACAGCAGCGCCATCAAAAACGATGCCGCCTGCGCGACAGCCTGAAGCAATTGGATATCGAGGTCGTCGATCGAAAAACCCATGAACACCGATGCGACACCGAGGGCGGAGAACAAAACGGCGCTCAGGGCAATATCGGCAGCAACAACGCCAAAACAGGCAAGCGCCCACGCTATCGCATTGAGCATGCCAACCTCCTCAAAACCGTTCCCTAGTTCTACCACAACTCGGCAGAGAGCTGATCCCATGGGGACGGAGGAAAACGGATCACTTATTGATGAGAATCGGGCGCAGTGCCAAAGGCCCCGCTGGGCGAAATGTCGAACGGAAAGGTGCCGCAGCGATTGAAGGCGGCGATGAACATGCGGATGGCGTTGGACGGCGTGGTGCCTACGAGTTGGGTTGCCGCCGCGAAGGCCGCCTTTTCCTCGGGCAAGACCTTCGCGACAACCGGGGTCATGTGTTCTGCCATGGCGCTTCCTTTTTGAAACGACGGTGATGCGGATAGATGCGGGCCACGCGGCTGGGCGACGGGCTGTGAAGGCAACCCGATTGGCCCGCATCTGGAGTTTGTTTCTACGGCGTTGGTATTACTTGGTAATCCTAAGTATTACCCCGCAGATAGAATACCATACCCAACCCTATGGGGACGGAGAAAAAACGGATCATTTTGTTGCTGAGTAAGTATTTAGAGCGTGATGATGTCCGAGATATTGAGGGCCTGAGCGTCGACGGCATCGTGCGTAGCAAGCAACAGCATGCGGCCGACGAGCAAGTCGAGCACGACCTCGGCGCATGCGTCGCGCGCAGCGGTATCTAGGCCGGTAAAGGGCTCGTCCAGAATCACTGCGCCGCCCGGACACAGCAGGGCTCGGGCAATCTCGACGCGACGGCGCTGCCCGCCCGAGAGCTCGGCCACACGAGCATGCACATCGACCCCCGGCACCAGCAGGCGCAACAGGGCTGCGGCACTCGAGGCATCCACGCGCGCGTCGGCGCACACCAGCACGTTATCCAAAGCCGAGGCGCCCTCTACCAGGCGCACATCCTGAAACACCATGGAGCACGGCGCGCACTCCCCCGCCGCCAGCGCAAGCAGCGTCGACTTGCCCACGCCCGAGGTGCCCATCACACAGATACGCCCACCCGCAGGCACGTTGAGCACCAGACCATCCAGCGCCGGCGCCCAGGGCGCGCGATCGCCCACGGCAAGCGCAAGCTCCGCCGCAACCCCGCCGCCAGCAGAACCGCTCGCACGCCCGCGCAAGCCGCGTCCATGCGACAGCACCGCCGCACGCCACGCCGCAGGCCCCGAAGCCCGCAGCAGCCACACCAGCACGCGCTCGCATGCCCACGAAGCCATAACAACCAGCACGGTCCAGGCCAGCAAATCGGCAGTCTCAATCAAAAGCTTTGCCTGATAGATGCGCTCACCCACGGTGCCCACCGCCATGCCGATCAGCTCCGCCGCCACACCGGCCTTCCAGCTCATGCCAATCACGGCGCGGGCGCACGAAAGCACAAACGGCAGGACTTCGCGCCAGGTGTGGGCGCAAAACAGTCGCCAGCCCCGCACGCCATGCAGGCGGAACATCTGCTTCAGCGGTTTATCCGCTTGCGTCAAACCCTCGACCAGTGAGAAATATACGCCCGGCAGTGCCATCAAAAAGACTGCCGCAATGCTCACGCGCGCCGACCCCAGCCAAATGAGCAGCAGGACCACCACGCAGGCAACCGGCGTCGCCTTAACAAACGAAAGCGCCGGAGCCACCAAGCGGACAAACGCCTGCGAGCGCGACGAAATTCCGGCCAGCAAACCACCGCACACCGCGGCAAGCGCCAAACCGCCTAGAATCCGCGCACCCGAGCCCGCCAGAATCGCCCACGTGCCGGCATCGCATACCAGCCGCAGCAACGCCACCACAACAGCACCCGGACCCGGCAAAATCAGCGGCTGTGCCACCAGCGCCGCCGCGAAGACCCACACGGCAAGCCAAAAGGCGGCGACGGCACCTGCTGCCGCCACCGCCTTCATACGCTCTGTCATTTGTCGAGCAAACACACGCACGGGCTACTCCATGTAGTAGAAATCGTCAGCCGGAAGTTTACCACCCACGGCGCTCGCGTCCGCGTCGGCCAGCACCTGCAGATACCCACTAAGTGCCGCCTTCATATCCTTGCCCGTCTGGCACACAAGCATGCACCCGGGAATCGCCTTCTCGGCAATCTTGGCGTTGTCCACGATGCCAGCATCGACCACGGCCTGCGCCCAGTCCGCCGGCGCCGCGTTCACGGCCTCAACGCTCGCAGCATGGCAGCTCAGGAATTCCGCCACGGCCTCGGGATGCTCCTCGGCAAAGGCACGGCGCACCACGGTCACACCCGTCAGCAAGCGCGAGCCCGTGTCTCCTGCCAGCTCGTCCCACACATCGGTCAGGCTCACCGGTGCCGACAGCTTGCCCTCGCTCTTGGCGATGGCCGCCGTCTTGAACGGCTCGGGTAGCACGCCCACGGCAGTCGGGTCGGCAAGCAGAGCCGAGAGCACCTCGGTAGGCTCGCTCTTAAACTCGAGCGTCACCTGACCGGCCAAGCCCGCGCGCTCCAGCAGGTAGTTCATGACGTACTCCGGCGTGGCGCCCTTGCCCGTCATATAGACAGTATGGCCCGCCAGATCGCCAAACGAGGCCACACTCGCGTCGCCCGTCACAACGTTCAGCACGCCCAGCGTGTTGATGTCGATGGCCTGCACCGCTCCCTCGGTCTTGTTGTAGAGCACGCTCGCCACGTTGGCGGGCACCAGGGCGATATCGACATCGCCCTGAATGACCTTGGGCACGATCTCGTCGGCGGCAGTGTTGATCGCAAAGTCGAACTCATTGTCCGTCTCGCCATCGGCCGCCTGATCCATAAACCGCACCAGACCGATCGACGTCGGCCCCTTGAGCGAGGCGACATGCACCTCGACCGGCTCGGCGGCAGCGCTGCCTGCGGCAGACCCGGCAGCCGAGCCCGCGGTGGACCCGGCACTGGCAGCCCCGCCGCCGCAGCCCGCGAGCGCAAGTGACAGGGCGCCCGCGGCGAGCGCCGAGGCAAACCCCCGGCGCGACATTTCAAAATCAAACGCGCGCATCGCTAGCACGTCCCCTCGTTAGGCATCGTCCATGCGTGATGGTCGGTATGCAGCAACTCCTCGGCCAGCGGCGAGAGCGGCTCGCCCAAGAACTCGCGGTAGCACGCCTGGACATCGGGATTCTCGTGCGAGAAACGAATGTCCGCCTTCGCATCCAGGCCCCACAGCACCTGGCCGCGCTCGGCTGCCAGTTCGCAGCCGTCGTGGATGGGCTGACCGCCGCCACCGACGCAGCCGCCTGGGCACGCCATGACCTCAACGAAGTCATAGCTCACGCGGCCGTCGCGAATCGCGTCGAGCAGACGGGCGGCGTTGCCCAGCCCGTGTGCCACGGCGACGCGCACCTTGGTGCCATCGATATCGGCCACGGCTTCCTTCCAGCCGTCCAGGCCGCGCACATCGGTAAAGAAGTCGGCGTCGGGGTTCTTGCCCGTCACCAGGTAATATGCCGAGCGCACGGCGGCCTCCATCACGCCGCCCGTGGCGCCAAAGATCACGCCCGCGCCCGTGCCGAAGCCCAGCGGCGTGTCGAGCGGCTCCTCAACCAGCGTGTCGACGCTCACGTGGCTCGCGCGGATCATGCGCACCATCTCGCGCACCGTCAGCGCAACGTCCACATCGGGCGTGCCGTCCTCGCCCACCATGCTCGGCAGCGCGCACTCGGCCTTCTTGGCCGTGCACGGCATCACGGACACCACGAACAGGCGCTCGGGCTCCACGTCCAGCACCTTGGCGTAGTAGGTCTTGGCGATGGCGCCGAACATCTGCTGCGGCGACTTGGACGTGGACAGGCTGTCGACAAACTCCGGATAACGCGCCTTCACAAAGCGCACCCAGCCCGGGCAGCAGCTCGTAAACATGGGCCAGCCGCGGCTGTCACCCTCGCCCTTGGCGGCGGCGCCCAAGCGCTCGAGCAGCTCGGAGCCCTCCTCCATGATGGTGAGGTCGGCCGAGAAATCGGTGTCGAACACGTACTCAAAGCCAACACGACGCAGCGCACAAGCCAGACGCTCGACGGTGGCTTCCCCGCGCGAAATGCCGAGCTCCTCGCCCCAGGCGCTGCGCACGGCAGGCGCGATCTGCACCAGCACGATCTTGTCGGGATTAGCGAGCGCGTCAAACACGGTCTCGGTGTCGTCGCGCTCGCGCAGCGCGCCCGTCGGGCAATGCGTGATGCACTGGCCGCACGCGACGCAATCGGTCTTGCCAATCGGCGCGCGCCCGCGGGTACCCACGGCGGTATGCGTGGCGCGGTTGGTCAGATCCCAAATCCCTAGGCCCTGCACGCTCTCGCACACCTTGATGCAGCGCATGCATTTAATGCACTTGTCGTTTTCGCGGATGATGGGGAAATCGAAATCCCAGCCCTCGCCCGTCAAATGCCTTTGATACGGCAGATAGAAGATACCCAGGTCGTTGGCGATGGTCTGCAGGTTACAGTTGCCGCTGCGCACGCAGCTCGTGCACTGCGAATCGTGCTGGGACAGCAGCAGCTGCACGTTGGTGCGACGGGCCTCGCGGGCCTTGGGGCTGTTGGTGTGGACCACCATGCCGTCGAGCACGTAGTTGTTGCAGGCGGCAACCAGCTGATCGCAGCCCTCAACCTCGACCACGCACACGCGGCAGCCGCCGATCTCGTTTAGATCGCGCAGGTAGCACAGGGTGGGAATCTGAATGCCGACGGACTTGGCCGCATCCAGGATCGTGGTGTGCTCGGACACCACGACTTCGCAGTTATCGATAATGAGCCTGACCATGTTGTGCGCTCCGTTTTCGCTGTTGTCGCCGACGGTGGTTTCGTTGAGCTCTACCATTCCAGGTTCCTCCCTCCGCGGAACGCACCAAAGCCAAAGTGGTCGCAACGCAGGCAGCGACTCGCCTCCTGGCGTGCCTCCTCCTCGGTAAGGCCCTGTTCGACCAGATTCCAATCGTGGATGCGCTCGCCAGCCTCGCGCTCACCCAGCTCGCAGCGGCCGCACTCATGCTTGCCCTTAAACTGAACGGTCGGCAGCTCCACGTCGAGCTTAATCTTGTGGTCGAAGCCCAGGTAGCGGTCGATATTTGCCGAAGCTACGCGGCCGGCGTTGATGGCACGGATGACGGTGGCGGGGCCGGTCTGGCAGTCGCCGCCGCTAAAGAGGCCATCGAAACTGGGCACGGCGCCGTCCGAATCGGTGACGACGCGACCCCACTTGCAGGCGATGCCCATGTCCTCAAATGGCTTGGAGTCGATGTCCTGGCCAATGGCGACGAACACGCGCTCGCAGGGAATGACGCGCTCGGGCGTCGCGGCGGCACGCGGGGCCGGACGACCGCGACGGGGCTCGCCGATAATCTGCGGTTGCACGCGCAGGCCGCTCACGCGTCCGTCCTCGCCCGTCTCAATACCGAGCGGGGCTGTGAGCTCCAAAACCTCGCAACCCTCGGCCTGGGCGCCGGCAATCTCGGCGTCCTGAGCCGTCATATCGCAGATGCGACGGCGGTAGACGATGCTTACCTTTTCGGCACCGCAGCGCACGGCAGAGCGAGCCACGTCCATGGCCACGTTGCCGCCGCCGATGACGCACACGCGCTGGCCGCTCAGGTCGGGCAGCTCGTCGTCTCCGATGGCGCGCAGCATCTTGACGGCCGACTCCACGCCGGGCGCCTCTTCACCCGGAAGGCCGAGCTTCTTGTCGCTATGGGCACCGATGGCCAGGTAGACGGCATCGAACTCGTCGCGCAGGCGAGCGAGCTCCTCGCCGTTCACGGAGTGATCGAGCTCAACGTCGATGCCGGCGCTCAAGATCCAGTCGATCTCGGCCTGCAGGCGCTCGCGCGGCAGACGATAGCTGGGGATGCCGTAGCGCAGCATGCCGCCCAAGTGGTGGCGCTGCTCAAAAATGGTCACCTTGTGGCCCATCACGGCCAGGTAGTAGGCACAGGAAAGGCCAGCCGGGCCGCCGCCGATCACGGAGACGCGCTTACCGGTGTTGTCCACTACATGCGGCTTGTGGTCGTTGAGGTCACTGTGCTCAACGGCAAAACGCTTGAGGGCGAGGATGTTCATGGGGTCGTCGACCATGCCACGGCGGCAATGCATCTCGCAGGGATGCTCGCACACCAAGCCGCAGACGAGTGGCAGCGGATTGTTCTTGCGGATAACCTTGACGGCATCGGCATAGCGGCCGGCCTCGACCAGCGAAATGTAACCGGGAATGTCGACGTGCGCCGGGCAGCCCGAGACGCACGGGACGCGGGCCTCGCGGTCAAAGCCACAGGAGTGCTCGCGGATGTGGTGCTCAAAATCGTCGCGGAAACCGCGGATAGCTGTAAGCGCCATAGCGCCGGCCTCGTAACCGATGGCGCAGTCGCTCGAAAGATAGATGGTGCGGGCGGTGCGCTCGATCAAGTTGAGTGTGGACTCGTCGGCGCGGCCCTCGAGCACATCGGTGAGCAGATCGCTCAGCGCGCTCAGGCCCACGCGGCAGGGCGTGCACTTGCCGCAGCTCTGGGTGGAGCACAGGTTGACGAGCGCTGCCGTAAACTCAACGGGACACGGGGCGAGCGAACTCACCGCCAGACGGCGTCCAAGCGCATCGTGCAGATCGTCCATGACGGCCTGAGCGTGGCTGCGTTCCACTACGTGCAGTCGTGCCATAAGATCCCCTCTCACATGGCAGCCCGGAGGCGAGGCCGGGCAAAAATGCTACACGCACAACACTGACCTAAAAAGTTGTTAGGTCTCCACACGGTTCGGCAGGCGGTATAAAATGTCACCCTCAGCGGTGAAAAAGAACATTACCGCAGATAAATGCCATATTTGATAAAACGCGTTACCAAATTGCAATATTCAATGTGAAAAAGAGCGCCTTACTATTTTTCCTTTTTGATCCGTTTTCCTCCGTCTCCTTCGGATCACATGATCCCTTGGGAACGGAGGAAAACGGATCGTTTTTGGTGCAAAAGGGCCAGGTTTGTTTGCACCAATCTCACTTGCGCTAGATGAAGAGCTCGCATTCCTTCCGCGCGACGCAAACCTTGCTCAGCATCTGGGAAACAGCGGATAGTTTGTTGGAATCAAGCTTGCGAGCACCTCGCGGACATACGGCGATGCAGCGCATGCAGGAGATGCACGCCTCGCCAGCTGCTCGTTTGGGGTCACTCTTGTCGATAGCGCAAACGGGGCACGCCGCGGCGCATGCACCGCAGGAGACACAATCCTCTGTTGCCTCGGGTGCCATGCGGTGACCTCCGGCTTGTTTATAAGGACGATTGCCGGGGATAGAGGGCCCGGACGCATCCTCAGCCAACAGCTTTTGCTGAATTTGCTGCGCAAACTCTGCGAGCTGCGCCGCATCCTGCGCATCCGGTCGCCCAGCAGCAAACTGACGAGCAACGGAATGCTCAGCAATAGCAGAAACCGCTGCAACAACCCTAAATACGGCGCGCTTCGCAACGTCCTCCAGCTCTACGAGCGTGTCCTCAAACGCGCGGTTTCCGTATACGCAAACCAAAACAGCCCGAGCCCCGTTGCCGCGCACCATGCCCAACCGGTCAGCCACCACAGCCGGGATTCTACCGGCATACGCCGGCACAGAGATTACGGCCACGTCGTCCTCAGTCATCGAGACAGCGCTGAAATCTAGCCCGCTATCGGCCAGATCGACGGTAACGGTATTCTTGCCCAGTGCCCCGGCCACAAGGCCAGACACCTTCCGCGTTCCACCCGTCGGACTAAACACAATTTCGAATACGCTCATCGAGGCACCCTCCCCTACGCCTGGCAACGCGTCAAGCCGCTTTCACATCCAGCCAGAGTATACGGCGCATGGGATCCCCGTTTTGGTGCACCAAGCACCCCAATGCACCCACCCTACGCTGTCTGCCTCTTCGTTTTGTATAAATTACGGTACAGATTGTATATATTTACGGGATACCGCCGTGTTCTCCCGAGGTACCCCATCCTGGCCCGTGCAAAAAACGGAGTATTCTGCAACGTGACCGCGCCAGCAATACCCCGAGCGGGCAAACCTTTAGGGCGCTGCGTCATTTTGGGTTCCGACATGGCGAGAATGACGCGCCCCTGCTCCGGAAAACGACGAAATCTGACTCAGAACGCTCGCTAGGGATATCCGAAAGCCACCGTTGGCGACGTCAAATCATATGCAGACAACTCGAACTGCAGAATACTCCAAAAAATGCACGGCGCACCCCATGGGACCCATTGCCGCATGGTAGGAAACAGGCCCACGGCATCCTCTAGATGCATTCCCGAGGAAATCACATTTGAACTAGCGATCGGATACGGCAAACAAAAAGGGCCCCGAGCGTAGTTGCTCGGGGCCTTTGGTTCACCTCGCTCTAGCGGGCGATGCGTATGTTACTTGCGCTTGCCGCCGCCGTCACCGGGGCGACGGGAGCTGCCGCCGCGCTTGCCGCCACGACTATTGCCATAGCTACCACGATTATCGCGACCACCGGCACGGCCGCCGCGGGAGCCGGCCTGGTTGCCGCCACGCCCGCCACGATAGCCGCCACGACGCTCCTCGCGGGTATCGTCGTAGTTGCGCCAGTCATCGCGACGATCGCGGCTGGCACGCGGATCGCGGCGATCGCGCGACTCGTTAGAGCGGCCAGCACCGCTGCGGCTGCCATTGCCACGAGTGCCCTCGCGATGCTCGCCGCCACGGCCACCGCGCTCATCAAAGCGCTTGCCGCCACGGGACTCGCCGCCGCGAGTACCACGCTCGCCACGCGAACCGCGGCCCTCGCCGCCACGGCGCTCATCACGGCCGCCGCGCTCGCCATCGCGACCGGAACGACGACGATCGCCCGAACCACGCTTGCCGCCACGCGAGCCACGGCCCTCGTCCTCGCGCTCAACACGGCGACGACCGCCGCGGTCCTCGTCCTCGCGGCGACGGCGATGCGCCTCGCCCTGGAACTGCTTGGCACGGCGCTCGGCACGGTTGCCGCGCGGGGCCTGCTCAACGACACCAGCACCGCCGCGCTCCTCGGCAGCCACCTCGCGGGCCACGCTCTCCACAGCCTCGTCCACGCGAGCCTGAACGCCCTCGCGCACGCGGGTCTTGCCGCCGCGCTTGGGACGGCTCGGACGCTCACCGTCGCCGCGACGCTCGTCTCGACCGCGGTTGGAACGACCGGCCACATCACCGTAATCGTCGCCGTTGCGTTTGCCGTCGCGACGCGCCTGCTCAAGCTTCTTCTTGCTCTTGGACTTGCCGCGCTTGGTCTTCTTCTTCACCTTAAAGGCCGCAGGATCGCGCTCGGGGTCAACCGCGGGCGGATTGGGGCCCACATGCAGGTCGCCGGCCTCGTAGATGTCGGCGGTCTTGTCCATGAGCTTCTCGATCTCGTAGAACTCATCGACATCCTGCTCGGTCACAAACGTGATGGCCCAGCCCAGCTCGCCGGCGCGGCCCGTACGGCCAATACGGTGGATGTAGTCGGTCGGCTCGGCCGGCACGTCAAAGTTCACGACGTAGCGCACGTCGCTGATGTCGATGCCGCGGGCGAGCACGTCGGTTGCCACCAACACGTCGACGGTACCGTCGCGGAAGGCCGAAAGGGCACGCTCGCGCTGAGCCTGGCTGCGGTTGCCGTGAATCGCGGCGGCCTTGATGCCCTTGCGCTCCAGACGACGGCAGCAGCTGTCGGCGCGGTGCTTGGTGCGCATAAAGACGATGGTGCGCTCCGGGCCCTCCTTCTTGAGGAACTCGGGCAGCAGATTGTTCTTGGCCTCGATGGACACCGGGAATACAAACTGGTCGACGGTGTCGGCGGTCGACGTGGCGGGCGCGATCTCCACGCGTGCCGGGTCGCTCACCAGGTCGGTGATCTCGCCCACGGCCTCCTCGTCGAGCGTGGCCGAGAACAGCAGCGTCTGACGCTCGGCCGGCGTCTCGCGCACAATGCGGCGGACGGCGGGCAAAAAGCCCATGTCGAGCATGCGGTCGGCCTCGTCCAGCACCAGCACCTTGACCTCGTCCAGGTGGCAGGCGCCCTGCTCGATCAGGTCAACCAGACGGCCCGGCGTAGCGACCAGGATGTCACAGCCGTACTTGAGCGCCGCGGTCTGCGGCTTGTAGCTCACGCCGCCCACGACGGTCACGGCGACATGGCCAGTGACGTCGGCAATCTTGCTCGCGACCTCGTCGATCTGCTGGGCAAGCTCGCGCGTGGGGGTGATGACGAGCATCAAGGGACCGCGACCGTTGCCCTCGGGCTTCTTGGCGCCGCGACGGCGGTTGCGACCGCCACGCTCGCGCACGGGCTTGGGCGGAGCGATGTGCTCCAGGTTGTTCATGGTCGGCAGCAAGAAGGCGGCCGTCTTGCCGGTGCCGGTCTGAGCAGCGGCAAGCAGGTCGCGGCCCTCGAGCACCACGGGGATCGAGCCAGCCTGGACAGGCGTGGGCGCCGTGTAGCCTAGGTTCTCGATAGCACGAAGCATCTCGTCCGAAAGGCCCAGCTCGTCAAAGGCGGGCAGGCTCTCGGTAGCGGACTCGACGGTCTGGGCAGCATTGGCCTCATCGGCGGCATCGAAGGCAGCCTGGGTCATGGCCTCGCGGGCCTCGTCCAGAATCTCGGCGTCCGTGACGTCGGATACAGAATTACGCATATGTTGTTGTTCCTTATCTGCACGCGCAATGGGCACGGCATGCGGCCGCGCGGGCGTGCTTGGTAGTGCGCTAATACATACAAAAACAGGTGCGCACAGAGAGGACGTTGCTCAGCACGCTGGCGATCGCTTTGGCAGCCCTATCACGCGCCGTCCAGACGCAGCAGCTCTAAGCGATGGAGCAGATTCGCCGCCGGTTAGTATACCCGCACTCCGTATGCCCCCACGTAAACCACAGATGACGAGGCGGACGGGGCGGGCCTGGCCGATTGTCTCAATCTGTAACAGATGCAGGGCAAAACCGGGTCCAAATGTTACAGAACAAGACAGAGGGGGATTTCCGTCCAGGGTTGATTTCCGATCTCAGCCGAACACATTGAGCGGATAGGACGTTCCCGCAGC
>UQDE01000038.1 GCA_900539735.1 uncultured Collinsella sp.
GGGTCAGCCCGTGGGAGGCCAGGGCGCCGCTGACCGGTGGACGGCACCGAGCCGTCATCGAACTGAGAAGGGGGAGGCCTCGCGGCCTCCCCCTTTTTTGCGTTTACGGGGCGTAAATGACTCTATTACACCAGACGATCTTATCGTTTTTGGTATTGAGCCTTTATTTAAAGAAGATAAATCGAATAACAAGGGCAACTGCTATGGCCACAATGATCAAAAGCAGGATTGTCAGTCGATGCTGCTTGCGTCGTTTACTTGACGAAACGAAGATTGATTTTCCTTGTTTTGGCGTCTCGAGATAACGAGCCGAATGCGTTAAGGTTTGCTTAGGTCGGGGACCTCTTTGCTGCCGAGTTATGGGCGTTTTCGTCGGGTCGTCATTGATTGCGCTGTTTTTTGATAACGGTGCATCTTTCAGATATACAGGGTCTCCCGAGGCGACGCCCATATGTTTACGTCCCGTTTGGGCATCCTCGAGCGTTTGATATCGATTTCTCGTCACATACTCGGGCTCAGGATCATTAATGGGCTCTTGCGAGATGTGGGGGCGATGGAACCGTGGCGGCTGCGTGGAAGTTTCTTCCCCCTGCGTCTGCATAAACATTTTGTTCTGGTTCTGGTCGTCCATGATGCCCTTTAGCTCGTTACCAACAACGTGTACGCGCTCATTGTAAGCCCCTTGTTATTTGTAGCTGCGAACATACTTGTTATTTAAGCTCTGGTTCAAAGAACCTTAACCTTATTTAAACCTGAGTCACACACACTTAGATATGCTTATAGTACTGGACTCAAAAAACTTTATAGTCGATGTATATATGAGCATCGTGTGGGCATATATAAGAGCGTCAAAAGAAGTCCCAGTCACCTAGAAGATGACTCGGCAGTCCTATAAAGGAGTGGTAAACATGGCAAGCATGGTTCCTTATCGTTCGGTTTTTGGCGTTCGTCCCTCTGCGAGCTCGCTGTTCGATCTGTTTGATGATATGAGTGATCTGGCGAACAGCTCGATTGCCTCTAAGGCGTTCCCCGTTGATGTTGAGGATAAGGGCGATGGCTATGAGGTCAAGGCTTATCTAACCGGCGTCGCCAAGGACGATATCGATGTCGAGCTTAACGAGGGCCGTCTGTCCATTAGCGTAAATGTCGAGGAAGACGAGGAGAACGAGGGCAAGAACTTCTTGCAGAAGGAGTTCAGCTCGTACAGTGCAACGCGTGGCGTGTATCTAAAGGACGCTTCGAGCGAGGGTCTCTCGGCTAAGTACGCTGACGGCATCCTGACCGTTACGGTTCCCAAGATTGTCGAGAAGAAGAACGTTACGAAGATCTCCATCGACTAACTTCGTTGGCGTTCTGTGCTATTAAGAGATAACAAAAGGGGCTGGGAAGCGATTCCCGGCCCCTTTTGCTGTCTAGGACAGTCTATTGAATGGTTGCTGGCCTATGCTGGCTTGCGGGGCGTATCGAGAGTCTTCGCGATCCTTGGAGAAGGGTGGCGGAGCTGCCGACCTCGTTATCCAGGGTTGCGGCTAGAGCTTTGGCATAGCTTTTGACGGTAAGGCTTGGACGATTATTGTCCTGGCTGATGTGCATGGCGATGAGCTGTTCTGTGCGATCGGTAACAAGTTCTCGCGCGGCTTCGGCGGCTTGGTCGTTGGAGAGGTGTCCCCTTGCAGACAGGATGCGCTCTTGAAGAAAGCGGGGATATTCTCCCTTGCGCAGCATGGTCACATCGTGGTTGCTTTCGAGCGCGAGAACTCGACAATCTTTGAGGGTGTTCATGGCTTGGCTCGATAGCTCTCCGGTGTCGGTGGCAAAGCCGATGGAATCATCGAGGACGTCGAATCGATAGCCGACTGGATTGATGACATCGTGCGATGTTGAGTAGGTTTGCACGTGGATGCCGGCAATGGATAGGGTGTCACCGGGATCGAATTCCTCGACAGGCAGATGCGAAAGAATTTCTTTGCTCGAAAGTGTGCCCCTGCTGGCATAGAGGGGGCCGTGCCAGTGCTTGCACCAGACATCGAGACCCTTGATGTGGTCGCTGTGCTCATGCGTAATGAGAAGAGCCGAGACGTTGTCTGCCGAGAGCCCCAGTTCTGCCATGCGCTTTAATGTCTCGCGGCGAGAAAGACCGTCGTCAATCATGATGAGCCCCCGGGGGCCTTCAATGAGCGCGCAGTTGCCTTTTGAGCCGCTGCCAAGGATATGAAGGTGCAGACGAGACATAAGATTCCAAAGGATACAATGGGTGCGAACGAATAGAGGAGGAAGCAAATGCCAACGGTATCTCAGCATTATGGACACCATGCTGCATCGTGGGCCGATGATAAAGCCCTGGCAACGCGGCAGACGGCTGCCCCCGTGGTGCTCATGGTATCAGGTGGTGCGGACTCGACGGCTTTGCTCCTTATGGCATGCACATCAAAGTTGGATATTCTGGATGGGCGTGGTGTGGCCCCCATCGCGCGCGAGCGACTGCACGTGCTGCATGTGAACCATCATCTGCGCGGCGAGGCATCCGATGGCGACGAGGCCTTCGTGCGCGGCCTATGCGCACAATATGGCTTGCCGCTGTGTGTTGAGCATGCCTATTTTGATGATGAATCGGGCAATATCGAGGCGGCTGCCCGCGAGGTGCGCTATGCCGCGGCGCGGAGGTATGTTCGCGAACTCTGCGCCCAGACGGGGGCACCGCGAACGGCGGCTCGTATCTGCACCGCGCACACGTCTTCGGATCGCGCGGAAACGTTTTTGATGAACGCGATTAAGGGTTCGGGGCCCGCTGGTCTATCGAGCATTCCTCGCCGGAGGAATATCGTGGTGCGTCCCTTGCTCGACCTAACTCATGGCGAGCTCGTGGGCTATCTACAGGTACATGGTCAGCCGTGGCGAGAGGATGAGAGCAACGAGGACGTGTCGTACTTGCGTAACTACGTGCGCCATCGAGTGATGCCGGTGGTGGCGCAGCGCAACGCGAGCGTCTGTAAGACGATTGGCGCCGCCTGCGAGATCTTAGGCGATGAGGACGCTTTTCTTTCCCAGCTTTCCGCGCAGGCGTTTCGAAGCTGCCTGCGTAAGGAGGCGGCGGGTGCACTGGTCCTTGACGCTCGCCGACTGGCCGCGGCCGAGGTGGTGATTGCTCGGCGCATGGTGCGACTGGCAATTAAGCGTATCGACCCCGACGCTCGCCCGGAGATGCGGCATGTGGAGCGCGTGCTTGCCTGTGTCGCCGAAGGCTCGGGTTCGGTCACGCTGCCGGCGGGAATCGATGCGCGCGTGGAGTTTGGCATGCTGTCATTCAAGGCCCCGGCGGCGCGCGAGGGGTTAGTTGCCGATTGGGTCACCATTCCCGGTCGATTGCCGCTGGGGGCGGGCCGCATCCTGGTGGCAGAGCCGATAGCCGTCGAGCCGGGGTGTGATATTGTGCGCCGTGCCCGCGAACTCGCGGGTGCCGGAGGGGTGGTCGCTATGGTGGATGCCGCGACGCTGGGCTTTGCCGATCGCGATAGCGAACGGATGCTCGCCGGCTCGCGCGGGGAGATTCCCGCCGAGGCGCGTTTGGCGCGTCTGTGGGTAGACGGTCCCGCGCCGGGGGATGTGATGTGTCCGTTGGGCATGAGTGGGCGAAGTAAGAAGGTGTCGGACCTGCTCAACGAGGCTCGTATTCCCGTTTCTGAGCGCGCAGGCGTTCCTGTGGTGAGAACGGCTCCGGGAGGTGCCGTGGTATGGGTCGCAGGCGTTCGCACGGACGAGCGTTTTAAATGCACGGCCGCAACGCGCGTGGCGTATCTGCTTCGTGTGGTCGATGCGGAATAGCATCCCACGCCAGCTATTCTGTGCGACGTTGACGGTATTCCCGCGCTGATGGCGTACGGGCTAGAAAATATACCCCGTGCGCTGCTAGAATGTGAAGTTCGCGTCCATACGGCGGTGTGTGGGCGATAAGCACAAGAAAGGGTTGTCATGGCTTCTCAACATCCGGATATCGAGAAGGTTCTGTTTACGCAGGAGGATATCGACGGTATCGTCTCTCGCCTGGGCGAGGAGATTACGCGCGACTACGCTGGTAAGGATCTGGTGCTGATCGCGGTTCTGCGCGGCGCTGTTGTCTTTATGGGCGATCTGATGCGCAAGATCGAGCTGCCGACCAACATCGATTTCATGGCTGTTTCGAGCTATGGCGACGGTGTGAAGTCTTCGGGCATCGTGCGTATCATTAAGGACCTGGATATCGACATCCGTGGTCGCGACGTGCTGATCGTCGAGGACATTCTGGACTCGGGCCTGACCCTCAAGTACCTGATGAAGAACCTCGAGAGCCGCAAGCCCGCTTCTCTGGAGGTCGCCGCCTTCCTGTGGAAGGACGTTGAGGACCGCGTCTCGGCCATCACGCCCAAGTATGTTGGAACCCATTGCCCCGATGCCTTTGTGGTGGGCTACGGCCTCGACTATGCCGAGCGCTATCGTAACCTTCCGTATCTGGGCATTTTGAAACCGGAGGTTTATTCGTAAGATGCCCGACGACCATAACGATAACAATTCCCAGACTCCCCGGGAGCCTAAGATCCCGGGGATGCCCGGAGGCAAGAAGCCCACGCGTACGGGCTGGCTGTATTTTATTTTGGCTTGCGCGCTTCTGGGCTACGCCTTCTTTAACATGGGCTCCGGCTTTGCCAGCTCCAGCAATACCGTTAAGCTTGCGACGAGCGAGATGGTGAGCGCCATTAAGCAGGATCGCGTTGAAGATTTGACCTATACGGTTCAAGACGGAAGCGTGGCGGGTCATTACTGGAAGACGAAAAAGGACAAGGGTGATACGAGCGAGCTCAAGAGCTTCTCCTCGACCTATGTCGGCTCCGATTCACTTGCCGAGCTTATGGCGGAGCACCCCGACACCAAGTACATCGTCAACACCAACGACCCCGATTTTTGGGGCGACTTGGCGATGAGTGTGCTGCCGACGATCGCCCTGATCGCCATCATGTTCTACTTTATGCGCCAGATGATGGGCGCCAATAATAGGAACATGCAGTTTGGCAAGACCAACGCCAAGACCAACGAGGCTACGCGTCCCAAGGTCAAGTTTGAGGATGTTGCCGGCGTGGACGAGGCAGTCGAGGAGCTCGAGGAGATCCGTGACTTTTTGAGCGATCCGGACCGCTATCGCAAGCTGGGCGCCAAGATCCCGCGTGGCGTGTTGCTGGTGGGCCCTCCGGGTACCGGTAAAACCCTGCTGGCCAAGGCCGTTGCCGGCGAGGCGGGCGTGCCGTTCTTTAGCATCTCGGGTTCCGACTTTGTCGAGATGTTCGTGGGTGTCGGCGCCAGCCGCGTGCGCGACCTTTTTAAGGAGGCCAAGTCTCAGGCTCCGTCAATCATCTTTATTGACGAGATCGATGCCGTGGGACGTCAGCGCGGAGCTGGCTTGGGCGGCGGTCACGACGAGCGCGAGCAAACGCTCAACCAGCTGCTGGTCGAGATGGACGGCTTTGAGGAAAGCGAGTCGGTCATCCTGATCGCTGCGACCAACCGTCCTGACATCCTGGATCCGGCATTGCTGCGTCCCGGCCGTTTTGACCGTCAGGTTACGGTCGACCGTCCGGATGTGAAGGGCCGCGAGCAGATCTTGCGCGTGCATGCCGAGAACAAGCCGATGGACGAGGACGTGAAGTTTGAGAAGCTCGCCCAGATGACCGTTGGCTTCACCGGCGCCGATCTGGCAAATCTGCTCAACGAGTCTGCGCTGCTGGCTGCCCGCCGCCATCGTTCCGTGATCTCGATGGACGAGGTCGAGGAGTCGATGGAGCGCGTGATTGCCGGACCGCAACGCAAGGGTCGCGTGATGACCGAAGCCGAGCGCACCACGATTGCCTACCATGAGAGCGGCCACGCCCTGGTGGGCCACATCTTGGAGCATTCCGATCCGGTTCATAAGATCTCGATCGTCAGCCGCGGTCAGGCCCTGGGCTACACACTGCAGCTTCCGCAGGAGGATCACTTCCTCAAGACCAAGAACGAGATGCTCGACGAGCTCGCCGTGTTCTTGGGCGGTCGCGTTGCCGAGGAGCTCATGTGCGACGACATCACGTCGGGCGCGAGCAACGATCTGGAGCGCGCGACTAAGATGGCGCGCGAGATGGTCACGCGCTTGGGCATGAGCGAGGAGCTGGGCACGCAGGTCTTTGGCGAGGCGCAACATCAGGTGTTCCTGGGTCGCGACTACGCCGATCACCAGGATTACTCCGAGGAGACGGCGCGCCGCATCGATATCGAGGTTCAGCGCATCATGCGCGAAGCCCATCGCCGTGCGGTCGAGATTTTGGATGCCTGTCGCGATCAGCTCGATCTGATGGCGAAGGTGCTGCTTGAGCGCGAGACCGTCGAAGGCGACGCCGTGAACGCCCTACTCGACAACGAGTGGGATGCTTACCTTGAGCGCGAGGGCGATATCCTGGCGGCCAAGGAGGAGCGCAACGCCAAGGCGGCCGGCATGCCGACCAAGAAGCGCTCGCCTCGCATGAGCGAGGAGGAGCTGGCGGCTGATGCTGCGGCCTTTGCGCAGGCGGCCATGCAGGAGGATGCCGAAGCCGCATCCGATAATGCTGACGATGACCATGCCGTCGTCGATGCCGATGCCGACACCGACGCCGACAAATAGTCTTTGTGGCGAAAGCCTCCGCGGGGAAACCTGCGGAGGCTTTTTCTTTTGAGCGATATGGGGCCGTCTGTTGATTGGGGACAGACTTAAATGAGCGTTTTCACGCATTTAAGTCTGTCCCCAATCAACATTGCTGCGGCACTTTGCTCGGCTAAAGCGTACAATAGCGCCTATGCGAAAGGGGAACAGATGATCAACGAAACTATGTATGCTCGCGGTGCGGAAAGCTCCATCATCCGTGAGATTTTTAGCTATGGCCTTGATCGCAAGGCGCAGATCGGTGCGGAAAACGTATTCGATTTTTCGCTGGGCAATCCGAGCGTTCCGGCACCCGCTGCTGTGGCGAAGTCCATTAAGAAGGCCCTGGAGCTGCCGAGCGACCAGCTGCACGGCTACACGCCCGCACCGGGCCTGCCGCAATGTCGTGCCGCTGTGGCCGAATCGCTCAACCGCCGCTTTGGCACGAGCTATGAGGGCAAAGACGTCTTTATGACGGTGGGTGCCGCGGCTTCGCTCACCTGCACGCTCAACGCCGTTACGAACCCGGGCGACGAGGTTATTGTTATCGCCCCGTACTTTCCGGAGTATCGCGTTTGGATTGAGAAGGCCGGCTGTACGTGTGTTGAGGCGCTCGCCGATGAAGATACGTTCCAGCTGAGCGTGGACAACGTGCTCAAGGCGATCAGCGATAAGACGGCGGCCGTCATTATCGACTCGCCCAACAATCCGACCGGTGCCGTCTATACACGCGACACGCTGACGCGACTGGCCAATGTTTTGCGCGAGGCCAACGCTCAACGCGATCCCGAGAATCCGATTATGCTCATCTCTGATGAGCCGTACCGCGAGATTGTGTACGGTGCCGAGGTGCCTTGGGTGCCTTCGATCTACGAGCATACCATCGTGTGCTACTCGTATTCCAAGTCGCTTTCGCTGCCGGGCGAGCGCGTGGGGTGGATTCTGGTTCCCAATACGAACCTTCAGGCAGCTCGTGTAATGCCCGCCGTTGCCGGTGCCGCCCGTACGCTGGGCTTCGTGTGCGCGCCGGCGCTCTTCCAGCGCGTAATTATCGACTGCATCGATGAGCCGAGTGACGTTGAGGCCTATGCACGCAACCGCACGGCGCTCACCGATGCCTTGGCGGACTATGGCTACACCTATGTTGAGCCGGATGGCGCGTTCTACCTATGGGTGAAAGCGTTGGAGCCCGATGCGAATGTGTTTTGCGAGCGCGCAAAGAAGTATGAGTTGCTTGCGGTTCCCTCGGACAGCTTTGGTATGCCGGGTTGGTTCCGCCTGGGCTATTGCGTGAATTACGAAACGATTGTCAATTCGCTACCCGCTTGGAAACAGTTGGCGGACGAGTATCGTTAAAAGTAAAGCGCTCTGCCTACAATGTTTTACGTGAAACGGGGTTTGGTGTTAAGCCGGACCCCGTTGTCATGGACGTTGTGTCTTTGGGATGGAGTGGTTTTACGACTATCGAAGGCAATGCGTACAATGAATATAAGCGACGGCCGTGCCAGATAAGGAGACCTGATGCCCTACCTGCTTTCTTGTGACATTCATACCCATACGATGTTCTCTGCGCATGCATATTCGACCATTGAGGAGAATGTGTACTGGGCGGCAGAGCGTGGCCTGCAGGTGCTCGGGTCTGCCGACCATCTGAGCTCTATGGTTACGGCTTGTCCCAATGACCTGCGCAGTTACCAATTCTTTATCAACCAGGATATCTGGCCGCGCATTTGGAGCGGCGTGCTGGTGCTGCGTGGTGCCGAGGCCGATATCGTTTCGCTGGACGGAAGCCTGTTTGGCGAGGACACTCCTGTCACGCTCGATATCGCTGGCGATTCGTACAGCCGTCAGCATTCGCTGTTCGATTTGGTTACGCGTAATTTGGATTATTTGGTTGCAAGCGTGCATAATCCACAGATTGCTGAGGGCGCGACGCTGGCCCAGGCGACCGAGATGTATATCAATGCCCTGGAGCACCCCAAGGTGTTCATGCTGGGTCACACGGGGCGTTCGGGCGTGCCGTTCGATATCGACGAGGTGCTGTTGGCGGCTAAGGCCAAGCACAAGATTATCGAGATCAACAACCATAGTCTTGAACACGGTGTTGACACTGAGCATTGGGCCGTATGCCGTAAGATCGCTGAGCGCTGCGCCGAGCTGGGCGTGGGCATTGGCGTTTCGACCGATGCGCACATTGGCATGGCCATTGGTAAGCTCGATTACGCTCGCAAGATGCTCGACGAGATTCACTTCCCGTTGGATCTGATCGTGACGCGCGATCGCGAGACGCTGCTGCGCGAGATGGCGGCAGCCGGCGTGTGCGACCTGCGCAAGGGGATGTAGCGGAATTAATAAACCAAGAAAGGGGGCGGCCCAGACGGGTCGCCCCCTTTCTTGTCCCAAAAATCTACTGAGGTTGGTTAGCGGCGTTCGAGGACCGCTACGGTTTCGGTGTGGTCGGTATGGGGGAACATGTCGACGGGCGTGATCTTGAGCAGGCGATAGCCCCCGTCGAAGAGCTGATGCAGGTCGCGCTCTTGGGTCACGGGGTTGCAGCTGATATAGGTGATGCGGCGCGGCTTAAGTGCGCAGGCAGCTTCGAGGAACTCGGGGGTGGAGCCGGCGCGCGGCGGATCGATGGAAAGGACATCGATCCGCTCGTTGTTGTCGGCGGCATCTAGGATGTAATCGGTGGCATCGTCGGCCATAAACCATGCGTTGCGAGTAAGGCCGTTGAGCTCGGCGTTGCGACGTGCGTCAGCGATGCCGGCGTGGTTGCGCTCCACGCCAAGCAGCATAATGCCGATGCCCTTGTCCTGGGCGGCTTTGGCTGCGCACAGGCCGATGGTACCGCTGCCACAGTAGGCATCCATGAGCACATCGCCCTGGTGCAAATCCATGCCGTCGATAGCGAGCTGATAGAGCAGCTCGGTCTGTTGCGGGTTGGTCTGATAAAACGCGGTGGGGGAGATGTCGAATTCGCAGCCGAGCAGCTGGTCGCGCATGCATTCGGCGCCATACACGATGCGGGTTTCCTCGCCGAGGATGGCGTTGCCGGGGCGTCCGTTGATGTTTTGGGCGACGGTGACGATGCGCGGATCGAGTGCGGCGACAGCCTCAAAGAACTCCTGCGCATGCGGCAAGTCGCGCTGAGCGGTCACGAGCGTGACCATGACCTGGTCGGTACGCCAACCGCAGCGGACGACGGCATAGCGAAGCAAACCAAGATGCTTGTCCTCATTAAAGGCGGGAATATACAGCCGCTCAGCTTCGCGTGCGATGCCGTTGAGAATCTGACGGGCGCCCGGTGCCTCGACGGGGCATTCGGGTACGGCAACGATCTTGTGCGTGCCGCGCTCAAAGAAACCGCAACGGACAGCGCCCTCCTTACCGGGAGCAAAGGGAGTGGCGGCCTTATGGCGAAAACCGCGCGGCGCAGGATATTTGCCCGGGTCGCCCAGGGTGACACCCATGCCACGAATAGGATCTACAGCAATGCCCTCACGCTCACAAAGCGAAGCAAAAAGCTCCTCCATAGCAGCCTGCTTGGCGGCGAGCTGCTTCTTATAAGGACGATTGAGCGCCGTACACCCACCGCAAGCTTTCATGATGGAACAAGGAGACTTGGAATCAACGGCCTTACGCGCAGACGGAACCGGATTCTTATACGGGCGCTTGGAGCGATTCTGAGATGCCTTATCCTCGTTCCGACGAGAGCCGGGACGCTTGGCCTTAGCCTTGCCCTTAGCCGATTTGCTTTTTGCAGCTTTAGAAGACTTGGATTTCGTAGAAGATTCCTCCTCCTTCGACCCCTCAACCGCCTCCACCAAAGCACGACGAGCCCTACGCTCCGCACGAGATTCTGCCATCAATAACTCCACTAATTCATGAATTAAAGCTGCAAGTATTGTACCGTGCCAAGCCAGCAGACGATATGCAAGCGGTTTAATCGTGTCAGCGATAAGCCCAACGACGGTTGCCCGCCGCGTGAGGGGTGTGGGGGTTAAGTTTATCGCGAGTTCCGCACGAACAGGAGGCCACTTAATGTGGCCTCCGTCGTGAGCAGGACTGTAGAGCAGGAAACTTAACCCCCACACCCCTCACGCGGCGGGCAAACTCGCCTTGTACTCCATCTCACTAAAGTGTATGATTCTGGACGTTACACGAATAACTTTACTTAACTAAAGTGCCATCAAGGGGGGATACCATGAACACCGATATGTCTCGTCGTCAGTTTGTTGGTCTAGCCGGCTCGCTCGCCACGGTGCTTGGCCTTGGTCTTGTCGGTTGCGGCGGTGGTGCCGGCAAGGGCTCCGCTGCTGGCTCTGCCGCGGCCAAGGATGTGAAGGGTGCTGCGGAGTCCAAGAAGCTCGTGGTGGGCTTCGATAAGTCCTATCCTCCGTACGGCTTTGTGGGCGACGATGGCGAGTACACCGGCTTTGATCTCGATCTGGCCAAGGCTGTTGCCGATAAGCAGGGCTGGGAGGTCAAATACGAGGCCATCGACTGGGACGCCAAGGATACGCTGCTTAACTCGGGCGCCATCAACTGCATCTGGAACGGCTTTACCATGGAGGGCCGTGAGGACGACTACACGTTCTCCGAGCCGTACATGCTCAACGAGCAGGTGCTGGTGGTCAAGAAGGATGCGGGCATCAAGGGCTGGGACGATCTTGCCGGCAAGACTGTGATTACCCAGACTGATTCCGCTGCGCAGGACGTGCTTGAGGGTGACCAGAAGGATCTGGCAGCGACGTTTGCCACGCTCGACACGATCGGCGAGTACAACACGGCCTTTATGCAGCTCGAGAGCGGCGCGGTCGATGCCGTGGCGTGCGACCTTTCGATTGCCCAGTATCAGCTTGCCGCCAAGCCCGATGCCTATACGCAGCTCGACAAGCCGCTGTCCAGCGAGCACTACGCCGTTGGCTTTAAGAAGGGCGAAACCAAGTCCGCCGATGCCGTGACCGAGTCGCTCAAGGCACTCTACGAGGATGGCACGGTCAAGGACCTCTGCGATAAATATGCAGATTACGGTCTGTCTTTCGATAATTGGGTGCTCAAGTAATGTCTATTCAGGTCATGATGCAGATGCTTGGCCAGGGATTCTTGGTCAGTTTGCAGCTGTTTGTGCTGACGCTGCTGGGGTCGATTCCGCTGGGAATCCCCGTGGCGTTCATGCGCATGAGCAAAATTGCGCCGCTTCGCTGGATCGCGCGTATCTATATTTCGGTGATGCGTGGCACGCCGCTCATGCTACAGATGTTCGCCATCTACTTTGCCCCGTACTACGTGTTCGGCATCTCGCTCACGCCCGATTCCAAATGGACGGCATGCGTCGTGGCGTTCATCATCAACTACGCCGGCTACTTTGCCGAGATCTATCGCTCGGGCTTGCAGTCCATTCCGCGCGGTCAATACGAGGCAGCCGAGGTGCTGGGCTACTCGCGCATGCAGACGTTTCTGTATATCGTGATGCCGCAGGTCGCCAAGCGCATTTTGCCGGCGATGGGCAACGAGATCATCACGCTGGTCAAGGACACGTCGCTGGCGTTCGCTATCGGCGTGGGCGAGATGTTCTCGACGGCCAAGGCGCTGGTCGCCTCGCAGGTGAGCATGGTGCCGTTCGCAATCGCGGCGCTGATCTACTGGGTCTTTAACTTTGTGGTCGAGATGCTGCTGGGCGCTGCCGAGAAAAAATTGGATTACTACCATGATTAATTCGGTAATGAATATATCGAACGCGCGTAAGGCGTTTGGCGGCAATGAGGTGCTCAAGGATATCTCGCTTGAGGTGAAGCGTGGCGAGGTCGTGGCGATTATCGGGCCTTCGGGTGGCGGCAAGTCCACGCTGTTGCGGTGTGCCACGCTGCTCGAGACACTCGACGGAGGCTCGCTCTCGTTTGGTGACCTTGCCGTTGCGACGGATGCGGGTTCGGGCGCGGTGTACGCAAAGGGCGATGTGCCTAAACAGGCGCGCTCGCGGTTTGGTTTGGTGTTTCAGAACTACAATCTGTTCCCGCACTATACCGTGATGAAAAACATCACCGATGCACCGATCCGCGTGCTTAAGCGCCCGCGCGAGCAGGCGGAGGCTCGCGCACACGAGCTCATTGCACAGATGGGGCTTACGGGTAACGAGAACAAGGTGCCCTGCGAGCTTTCGGGCGGTCAGCAGCAACGCGTAAGTATTGCCCGCGCCCTGGTGCTCGACCCGGAAATCTTGTTCTTTGATGAGCCGACCTCGGCGCTCGATCCCGAGCTGACGGCCGAGGTTCTGCGCGTCATCAAGGATCTGGCCGCGCAGAATATGACGATGGTGATTGTGACGCACGCGATGCAGTTTGCCCGCGACGTTGCCGACCGCGTGGTCTTTATGGACGGCGGGCGCATTGTCGAGGAGGGTCCGGCCGAGCAGGTTATCGATCATCCGCGCGAGCAGCGTACACGCGAGTTCTTGAGCCGTATCGAGGGATAGGCTCAGCTATTTACTCAACTGCTTATTGAGGTGATGCCGCCGCAGGTCTTACGGCCTGGGGCGGCATTTTATTTGCATCCGTGGGGTTCAATAATCGCCTCGCAAGCTCGCCCCTTCCTCTCGCCGCCTGTATTCATACGTGCGCCGAAAGGTGTGCATGGACAGGCGACTGCAAGGGTAGGGTGGTGGCATAGGACATTTGGAGGGTGAGTCGGCTCGGCTGCCGACCATGCTGCTCCCGGGACGGCATCGACCGCGAACTCTCCCCGTTGGCGTCGCGCATCGCGCGCGACCCTGCAAGGAGGTCATCATGGGTGCTCCCAAGACCGGCAACGTAAGGAACGTGGTGCTCGTAGGCCAAGGCGGGGTGGGCAAGACTTCACTCGCCGAGGCCATGCTCCACCTTTCCGGTAAGACCGCCCGCCTGGGCGGCCACGACGGCACCAAGCCCACGCTCGACTATGACCCCGAAGAGGTCAAGCGTTCATTTTCCATCTCGACGACCATTGCGCCGATCGATTGGAAGGGCGCCCGCATCAACGTGCTCGATGCCCCGTGCTACCCCGATTTTATCGGCGACGCCTTTGCCGCGATGAGCGTCTGCGAGACGGCGCTGTTTGTGGTCGACGCCGAGGCCGGCCCGCAGCCGACGACGGTTAAGCTTTGGTACGCCGCCGAGGACCTGCGCCTGGCGCGCGCGGTGTTCGTAAACCGCCTGTCGCGTCCCGAGGCCAGCTTTACGACCACAATGAACCTGCTGCAGGAGCGCTTTGGCACGCGCCTAGGCGCCGTGACCCTCCCCTGGGGCGAGGGCGAGGACTTTGACGGCATTATCGACCTGGTGCGCATGAAGGCGCGCCATTGCAACGGCACCGAAGCCGTAGAGTCGGAGATTCCCGAGGAGTATCGTGCCCAGGCTGAGGAAGCCCATGACCATCTGTGCGAGTTGGTGGCCGAGGCCGACGATGAGCTGATGATGAAGTACCTGGAAGGCGAAGAGACGCTGACGCAGGAGGAGCTCGAGGGCCTGTTGTCCAAGGCGATCGCCGAGCGCATCTTTGTGCCGGTCTTTGCGGGCGATTGCATTAAGGAGCAAGGCGTCAACTCGCTGATGGACGACATCGCCACGTACTTCCCGGCGCCGACGGACTACGGCGAGATGCCGCTCATCGACGGCGACTCGCTCAAGATCTCGAGTGACGATGACCGTCCGGTGGCATTTGTGTTTAAGACGCTGGCCGACCCGCAGCAGGGCCGCATCAGCTTTATCAAGGTGCTGACGGGCACGCTTGAGCCGGGCCTTGAGCTGATCAATGCACGTACGCGCAAGGGTGAGCGTCTGGCTCACCTGTATGTGATGTGCGGCCGCGACATGACCGAGGTCGGTCACGCCTATGCCGGCGATATCATCGTGGCGCCCAAGCTGGCGGCCGAGACGGGCGATACGCTCTCGATTACCGGCAAGGTCGAGGCTGCGGCGTTTAAGTTCCCCAACTCGCAGTACCGCATCGCCATTGAGGCCGAGAACCGCGGCGATGAGGAAAAGCTCTATACGTTTATTGAGAAGGCATGCAAGGCCGATCCGACCATGAGCATCGACCGCGACGAGGAGACCGGGCAGACCATCATCTCGGCGGTGGGCGAGGCGCAGGTTTCGGTTCTGCTCAACCGGTTGGAGGACCGCACCAAGGTCGCGGCAAAGAGCGTTCCGATCCGCATTCCGTATCGCGAGACCATCCGCCGCACGGCAAGCGCCCAGGGTCGCCACAAGAAGCAGACTGGCGGTGCCGGTCAGTATGGCGACTGTTGGCTGCGCGTGGAGCCGCTCATTGGGTCCGACGGCACGAGCGACGGCTATGAGTTTGTTGACGAGGTCGTGGGTGGCCGCATCCCGCGCTCGCTGATCCCCGCCGTGGACAAGGGTGTCCAGGAGACCATGAAGGACGGCATCATTGCCGGCTACCCGCTCACGGGCATTCGCGTGGCTGTGTACGACGGCTCGTATCATAGCGTCGACTCCAACGAGATGGCGTTTCGCGCGGCGGCTCGCATCGGTCTGCGCAAGGCATGCGCCGATGCCGACCCGGTGGTGCTGGAGCCCATCGAGGAAATCACGGTGACTATCCCCGAGAGCTACGCCGGCGCCGTGATGGGCGACATCTCGGCATCGCGCGGTCGCGTGACGGGCATGGAGACCGATGAGCGCGGCGACACCGTGGTCATTGCCCAGGCACCGCTGGCAGAGCTGACGGATTATTCGACGCGCCTGCGCTCTATCACGCGCGGCACGGGTGACTTTACCATGAAGCCTGCTGGCTACGAGCAGGTTCCCTATGACGTTCAGGCCAAACTGGTCGAGCGCTATGAGGAGGGCCGCGCCAAGTAACGTGTGGTTTTGCCTGCAATGTAGGTGCTGACGAAAAGGCCGTCCTGGGTAACCGGGGCGGCCTTATTTGATCCGTATGCGACGGAGGAAAACGGATCATTTTTTGGGTTACGGGCAGCGCAGTCGGCACTAGTCTCCGGATGCCTGGTTGCGGCCGGTGGCGTAGTCGATTTGCACGTGCGGCTGCAGGTTGTAGCAGTACACGTGGAAGCACAGGGTCTTACCGTGGTCCTCGATCGATTGCGCTTCCAGACGAACGCCGCGACAGACGAGTTCCTCTTCGTTGTACATGGGCGTGACGCGGTAGAGCACATGGCTGCCCGTGTCGCGGATGTAGTCGAGGATCTGCTCTTCAAACGGCAGCATGCCCGTCTCGTTGAGATAGCGCGTGCCGGTGAGGAGATTCTTGCGATTGGCGTTCTCGCCGCAGAGCGACCAGGCGATGAGGTGGCAGCGGGTGTAGAGGCTCTGACCCGGAATAAAGTCGTAGCGCTGCTGGTGCCAACCGGCAGGATGGATACGTGAGATATCGCCGCGCTTTCCCTGTCCGAGCGACTCGGGGCCTACGCAGGCGAGCGCCTTGCGAGTGCGGCCCAGACTGTCGAGCTTGGAGAATTTCTTAAAGCAGCCCTCTTCTGTAGCGCGTTCGTATTCATCGAGTGTGAACGACGGTGTGCCGAGCGGGTGCGTGCTGTCGGCGCGAAGGGCGACGTAGGGGTTGCCGGCGTAGTCGGGAATGCTGCTGAGATAAACACCGCGGGCGCGGTTGAGGTCGGGGTTTTCGACCTCGTCGATGGGGGTGGCGGCGCTGTCCGCGGAGGCAACGTTGCCGTTGGTGTTGGTCGTGGTGGATTCGGAGCCATCGCCAGAGTCTTGGCTATTTTGAGAGTCCGAGGAGCTCGCTGTTCCCGATTCGAGCCGGGCAACCAGGTCTGCCTCGTCGTCGGTGCGGCTGGGACTCTCGCTTTGTTTTTCGGCCAGAGCTGCCGCCTGCTCATCGCTTTGCGGCGACAGCAGCTTGGGAGCTCCGTCGAGCGATCCCGTAAACAACGCAAACCCCAGCACCACGACGGTGCCGATGGAAAGTGCTTGCTTGTAGGCGGACTTGCGCGACATTGCGGCTCCTGGCTAGATGGTTGGGAATCTACCAGTCTAGCAGGTGCCGGCAGGGGCCGTTCTATCGAACAAATACTCAAGATTTGGGATAGACGCTACTGATTCATTTGCCCCGCGGTCTAGATCGAGGTGGAGTCGAGCCAGTTGAGCTTGCACTCCGTTTTGGTTGAGAGCGACTGGCAGCCAAGGGCATCCGCATGGGTTGCGGTGCCTTTTTTAGCGGGTAAACGGTCGAAAAATTCAGGTGAACGGTCAAAACAGAGCATATCAAACGAAATATCATTCGGACAACCGAATATACGGACGTTTGTGATAATCTAAGGCTCTGTTAGACCAGGATTGACATGCCGACCTGCCGGCTAACTCGCCGCCT
>UQDE01000039.1 GCA_900539735.1 uncultured Collinsella sp.
GACTTGCAGCGACGGACCTCAGGACACTCTTACACCACGTCTGCGCGCGCGACCGGGGTACCGGACTAAACGTAGTAGATAGGCTCATTTCGTGGCGAGCGCCGTCGACTGCTCCCTCGGGGATGGAGGAAAACGGGCCCTTTTGCCCCGTCCATCTTGAGTCGCACCCGTTTTCCTGCGAAAACGCCGTGTCTCAACTTTGGTGAGACATTTGTCTCACGCCAAAAACCGAATCTGGAACATGTGTCACCTGCCCAAATTGTGTCTCATTTCGTAACTTTAGGCTGTTGCAAGGTCTGAGACCGCGAGAAGGGAGACGCGATGAGTAAGTACACGAGGGGTCTCTTGGCGGTGATACTGGCCGTGGTGCTGGTGTTGCCGGCTGCAGCATTTGCCATGCTGCCCGAGGCCAACGCCAGGTCCAGCACAGGAATGGACGGACCGACGGCGAGCAAAAAGATAGTCGACCCCGACACTACCGGCCGCTGGCAATACTGGGCGTCGGGCGGCGAGCAGGACCAGACGACACGTTATGTAGGCCGAATCTGGACGGACAAGACGGTCGAGCCCACAGAGGACGAAAAGTCCGACTTTGTGACGACGCTCTCCACGATGTCTTCGACTTCTGACACAACGTCGTTGGTCACTAAACCGCTCGATATCGTGATGGTGCTTGATGTCTCCGGCTCGATGGATAAGAGCATGGGCGGCAATGGTCGGACCAAACGCATCACCGCACTTAAGAACGCTGCCAGTTCCTTTATCGACGCTATTGCCGAGCAGAATGCAAAGATCGAAGATGATTCCAAGCAGCATCAGGTTGCCATCGTTAAATTCGCGGGTGCAAAGAGCAACGAGATCGGCAACGATATGTATCGCGAATATCAGGGATTTACGTACGACGATTACAACTATTCGCAGGTTATGAAGAGTCTGACGCCGTGTGTCGGTAGCGATGCGACGGAACTTAAGGATACGGTCGGCTCCATCAAGCCCGCCGGCGCCACGCAGGCTGATTACGGCCTTGAGCTTGCTCGCGGCATGTCAGGCCGCGAGGATGCCCAGAAGGTAGTCGTGTTCTTTACGGATGGCACGCCCACAGACTTCAGTGAATTCAACTCTACGGTTGCCAACAATGCCATAGCCGCCGCCAAGAAAATGAAGGAGAAAGGCGCTACGGTCTACACCATCGGCATCTTTGATGGTGCGAATCCCACCGACGATCCTACGAACTACTGGACGAGCGACGAAAACAAGTTCATGCACGCCGTGTCGAGCAACTATCCAAACGCCATGTCCTACACAACCAATGAGCTTGGTAGGCGCATCGAGAATTCCGATTTCTACAAGGCTGCGTCGAATGCCGATGAGCTCAAGAAGGTGTTTGATGATATCTCGAGCTCTATCACCTCGGGCAAGGGTTCTCCCACTCAGATCGAGGATGGTTACGACGAGAGCAAGTCCGGCTACATCACCTTTAGTGATGAGCTGGGCGACTTTATGCAGGTTGATACGTTTGTCAGCGCTCAGATTAATGGCGTCCCCTTTGATGAAGTGACCAAGACAACCAAGGGCAATACGGACACGTACGAGTTTTCGGGCGTGGCCAAGGACCTGGTCATCACCGTCGAGCGCTCTGCCAATGCGCAGCAGGGCGATATCGTGACGGTCAAGATCCCCGCATCACTGATTCCGCTGATCCGCTATCACGTGGACATGGAAAACGGGATCTTTGAGCGCACGTCGCTCAATGACATCAAGCCTATTCAGATTAAATACACCTCGAGCGTCAAGGACGCCGCGCGTAACAACCTGTTTACGCCCGATGACGGACTCAAGAAGTATATCGAGAAACATAAGGGTGCCGACAACCAGACGGTCTACTTCCTGGCCAACAAGTGGTCGGGCGGCGAGCTGGGCGATGTTGTCGCCGAGTTTGAGCCCGCCGATACCAACAGCTACTATTACTTCCAAAAAATCACGCCTATCTACACGGACAAGGAATGCACCCAGCGCGCGACGGTAAAGCCGCAGGGCAACGACGTCTATTACTACAAGGACGAGTTTGTGGCGATGGGCGCAAACGGCAAGCCGAAGGACGACTATGCCGTTGTGGAGTTTGAGGGGCACGAGATCGCCAGCTACGACGGCGCTCTGGTCAAAGATGACGGCTATTGGTCCTTTAATAAGGGAACCGCGCGCTTGGCCTATATCGACCAGCTGCATACCACCAAGGACGATGTGGAGGTGAATGGTAACAAGACCGAGACCGCGCGCGACGTGCTTAACCCCAGGTGGAATGACCTTTCCTCCGTTGCGACTTCCACGCACGTGCATTCGCACCTGGGCAACAACGGCAAGATTATCTTTAGCCTTGCAACCAAGCCGACAACGGTGGATACCAAGACTGACTTTGGTCTGACCAAGGTGCTCGAGGGCCGCAAGTGGGCGGATACGGATGCGTTTGAGTTTGAGCTCTCCGCGACGTCCGACAACAATGCCCCGATGCCCGACCCCGCGACCGTAACTGTGACCAATGCCGATCTCGACAAGGGCAAGGCAGCCATTAACTTTGGCAAGATTACTTATGCCGAGCCGAGCGAGTACACCTATGAGGTCCGCGAGGTCAAGGGCGACGCCGGTGGCATTACCTACAGCAAGAACGTTGCCACGTTCAAGGTGGCTGTGACGGTTAACGCCAAGGGTGAGCTTAAGGCCGACGTTGAAAAGACCTCGGGTGAGACTAAGTTCACGAACATCTATAGCGCCAAGACGGAAACCCCGCTGACTCTTGAGGCTACCAAGACGCTCACGGGGCGCCTGATGGCCGATGACGAATTTAAGTTTGCGCTGAGCTATGCGGGGCACGACGAGGTTCTGCTGGATGCAACCAACAAGGGTGGCAAGGTTGAGTTCGGTCCGCTGACGTACACGACCGAGTCGCTTGCCAAGCTGGTCGAGGAAGACAAGGCGTCGTTTGACGCTAGCTCAGACAAGCCCACGTGGACCATTCGCTACATTGCTGCCGAGCAGACCGGCGAGCTGCCTGCGGGCGTGAGCACTACCACGGCGGCAATTGACGCATATGTGACCGTTGTCGACAACGGCGATGGTACCCTGACGGCGACGGCTGTCTACGGCGATGCCGGCAACGAGTTTGTGAACGCCTACACTGCCGCGCCTGTCGAGGTATCGCTTGTGGGCAAGAAGAATCTGCAGGTTCCTGATGGCCTGACCCCGGCTGACATTGCCGGCAAGTTCACCTTTACCGTGACCGGTGAAGAGGGCGCACCCATGCCCACGAACGCGAGCGCGACCAATGATGCCAAGGGCAAGGTCGACTTTGGCAAGATTACCTTTACGCTCGACGACCTTAACAAGGCTCTGGGCGAGAAGCCCGAGAAGCGCGAGCACACCTTTACCTACACCGTGACTGAGTCCGGCGAGGTCGCTGGCGTGACCAACGACGCCAACGCCACGCGCAAGGTTTCCTACACCGTGACCGATGACGGCAAGGGTAATTTGAGCGTATCCCACAAGCCAGACGGCGATGTGGCATTTACGTTCACCAATGCCTATAACGTGAAGCCTGTCGAGGATCGGATTACCGCGACCAAGGTCCTGACCGGCCGCGACATGGCTGAGGGCGAGTTCTCCTTCGAGCTCGTCGAGGGCGAGGGCAAGGACGTCAAGGTCGTTGCCACCGGCAAGAACGCCGCCGATGGCAAGATCACGATGAGCCCCATCGAGTACACCAAGGCCGGAACGCACGCCTATACGCTGCGCGAGGTCAAGGGCGGAACCACCAGCAAGGGCATCACCTACAGTGACGCCAAGTACACCATCGAGACCACCATCACGGACAACGGCGACGGTACGCTCAGCGCCACGCATGTTCTGAAGGACGTCAAGGTTGCCGAGTTCAAGAACTCCTACAACGTGACCCCCAAGAGCTCCAGCGTCACCGACCTGATCACTGCGGACAAGGTCCTGGACGGGCGCGACCTCAAGGCTGGCGATTTCCGTTTCGAGCTCGTCGAGGGCAATAACGTGGTCGCCACCGGTACCAACAATGCCGACGGCAAGATCGTAATGGATCCCGTCACCTACACTGCGGCTGGCGAGCACACCTACATACTGCGCGAGACCAAGGCCGGCACCACCGAAAACGGCATTACTTACAGCACCGCTGAGTACACTATTGTGACCACCGTCAAGGATAACAACGATGGCACCCTCAGCGTGGAGCACAAGCTGCAGAATGTTGACAAGGCGACCTTCGAGAACGCCTACACCGTAACCCCCAAGAGCTTCAGTGTTACTGATCGGATCACGGCGACCAAGGTCCTGACCGGGCGCGATCTCAAGGAAGGCGAGTTCTCCTTCGAGCTCGTCGAGGGCAAGGGCAAGGACGCCAAGGTCGTTGCCACCGGCAAGAACGCCGCCGATGGCAAGATCACGATGAGCGCCGTGAAGTACGACAAGCCCGGCAAGCACACCTACACGCTGCGCGAGGTCCCGGGCGACGCCAACAACGGCATCACCTACGACGGCAAGACCTACACCATTGAGACGACCATCACCGACAAGGGCGACGGCACGCTCGAGGCGAAGCATGTCCTGAAGGGCGACGACGAGGCGAAGTTCAACAACAACTACAAGCCGAATCCTGACGAGTTCAGCGTCACCGACCAGATCACCGCGACCAAGGTCCTGACCGGCCGCGACATGACTGAGGGCGAGTTCTCCTTCGAGCTCGTCGAGGGTGAGGGCGAGGATGCCAAGGTCGTCGCCACCGGCAAGAACGCCGCCGACGGCACGATTACGATGAGCCCCGTGAAGTACGACAAGCCCGGCAAGCACACCTACACGCTGCGCGAGGCCAACGGCGGAACCACCAGCAAGGGCATCACGTACAGCGACGCCAAGTACACTATCGAGACCACCATCACCGACAACGGCGACGGCACCCTCAAGGCCGAGCATGTCCTGAAGGGCACCGAGCCCGCCGAGTTCAAGAACACCTACAATGTGACCCCGCTCGATGCAGAGCTCGACTTTGGCCTGAGCAAGGCCATTGACGGCCGAGAGTGGACTGAGGGGGACAAGTTCAGCTTTACCATCACCGCTCCTGAGGGCGCCCCGCTGCCCGATCCCGCAACCGTAACTGTGAGCAAGAAGGACGCGAAGGATGGCATCGCCGCCATCAAGTTCGGCAAGATCCACTACACGGCTGCCGGAACCTACACGTACGAGATCCGCGAGAACGCGGGTAACGCGGCCGGCATGGCGTATGACGGGCATGTCGCGACCGCCGAAGTGACCGTGACTGAGGACGGCGAGGGCAAGCTGACCGCCAATGTCACCAAGAAGGAAAACGGACGCTTCACCAACACATACCGCACTGAGCTTAACTACACCGCGGCCGGCGGCCTCAAGCTCAGCAAGAGCCTCTCCGGACGTCCTATGACTGAGGGTCAGTTCACGTTTACCGTGACGCCTGCCGACGAGGCCTCGGCCAACGCGCTTGGCCTGCTGCCCGGAGCCAACAACTTCAAGTCCCCTGCGACGGCAGAGGCAACGGTCGGCCTGATCGACATCCTGGCTGGCCATGAGGTCAAGTTTACGCAGGCTGACGCCGGCAAGACCTTCACGTACACCGTAGCCGAGAAGAATGACGGCAAGCCCGGTTACACCTACGACGACGCCGTGCGTACCGTGACGATCGCCATCGCCGACGACACCGCCGGCACGCTCACTGCTACGACGACCGTTTCCGGCGGTCCCGAGGGCACGCATGAGACGGTCCACAAGAGTGGCGAGAACAAGGTCGAGAAGGCCCTGGTGCCGTTCCACAACAGTTACAGCGCTACGACCAACACGCCTGGCGGCACCGCCGCTCAGGTCGTTGCCACCAAGACTCTGACCGGCCGCCCGATGGCCGACGGCGAGTTCTGGTTCGGCATCGCCTATCAGGGTGAGCTTGTGGCATACGAAAACCTCAAGCCCAATATCGGCGGGCACGTGAGCTTTGATACGCTGCACTACGACACTAAGATGCTTGCTAATCTTGAGGCTGCTGGGCTTGCTTATCGTACCGATAAGGACGGTAAGCTCGCCTGGACCATTAACTACACGGCCTACGAAGATTTATTCGGGCTGCCGAATGGCGTTTCCGCTACAACGTGGAGCTTTGGCTTTAAGGTTATCGTCGTCGACAACGGTGACGGTACCCTGACGGCAACGGTCGACTACGGCGGCGTCGAGCCCTTGTTCGAGAACGTCTACGGCGCCGAAGCCGTCGATGCCGCGCTCACCGGCACTAAGAAGCTCCAAGCTGCCGAGGGCCTGACCCCGGCTGACATCACGGGCAAGTTCGCCTTTACCGTGACCGCCGACGAGTCTGGTGCCCCGATGCCCGAGCGCACGACCGCAACCAACGACGCGGCTGGCAACGTGGACTTTGGCAAGATCCACTTTACGCTCGAGGACCTCAACCGCGCTCTGGGCGTGACGGACGATGCGACCGATAAGGCCGAGGCAGACGAAGCTGACGAAGCCGAGGCCGACGAGGCAGAGGCTGAAGAGGCCGACACCGATGCCAACGCCGACGAGCCCAGCGACGAGCCCGAGCCCGCAGCCCCCACCGCTCCGCGCTCGCACACCTTTACTTACACGGTGACCGAGTCCGGTAGCGCCCCTGGCGTGACCAACGACACCAACGCCACGCGCAAGGTTTCCTACACCGTGACCGATGACGGTGCCGGACATCTGATCGTCAAGCGCGACGGCGGCGACGGTGCTGCCTTCACGTTTACCAACACCTACGGCGTGGCACCTACCGATTCGTCCGTGACCGATCAGGTCAAGACGGTCAAGCGTCTGACCGGACGCGACCTTGCAGCTGGCGAGTTCACGTTTGAGCTGCTCGAGGACGGCGTGGTTGTCGCGAGCGGCACCAACGACGCCAACGGCAACGTGACGCTGAGCCCGATCCGCTACGAGGCGCCCGGCACGCACACGTACATGCTGCGCGAGGCTTGCCCCAACGCGCTCGGCCTGTACAAGGGTGTCACCTATGACGGCACGACCTACACCGTCGTGACCACCGTCTCCGACAACGGCAACGGCACGCTGACCGCGACGCACAAGCTCGAGGGAACTACCGAGTCCGCTGGCTTTACCAACAAGTATCATGCCATGCCCACGCAGGTCTCCATCGGCGCCATCAAGGTACTCGAGGGACGCGAGCTCAAGAAGGACGAGTTTAGCTTTAAGCTCGTTGGCGAGGACATCGAGTCCACCGTCACCAACGATGCCGACGGCAAGATCAACTTCGACAAGTTCGAGTACAACGAGCCCGGAACGTACGTCTACACCATCAGCGAGGTCAAGGGCGACGAGGCCGGTATGACTTACGACAAGTCCGTCTATACCGCGACCGTCAACGTGGTCGATGGCGGCGAGGGTAACCTCAAGGCGAGCGTCGCCTATACCAAGGGCGACAAGAGCGTCGAGGGCATCGTGTTTAACAACACGTACA
The DNA here is from genome assembly GCA_900539735.1 of uncultured Collinsella sp. Lineage (GTDB taxonomy): Bacteria > Actinomycetota > Coriobacteriia > Coriobacteriales > Coriobacteriaceae > Collinsella. The sequence goes on from UQDE01000039.1 coordinate 7,544, forward strand.
AGAAGCCCGAAACGCCCGTGCCGACGCCCGACCCCGGCACGCCCAAGACCGTGACGAACATCGTCAAGACGGTTAAGGGCTATCTGCCCACCACGGGTGACCAGCAGGCAGCCGCGCTGCTCATGGCATTTGTCATCGCCATGGCTGGCGTCGGAGCCCTGGTCTGGGGTATCCGTAAGCGCTAGGCACGTCGACGGAGCCTGGGGCCAAAAGGCCCCGGGCCGCCGGCGGGGAGCCAAAACACAGCCCCCACCCCACCCCCAGCCGCCACGGAGGCATCTCCCTCCTCCGTGGCGGCACTTTTGTGCGGCTGCTCTATAAGTTGCGGTGAAATACGGACTGTTTGGCGGCCCTAGGGGGCACAGCAGTCCGTATTTCACCGCATCTGAGTGGCCGATTCTTTGAGTTATCCGCGCAGGTAGGCGATGGCGATTTGGGTGCGGTTGCGTAGGCCCATTTTGGCTAGGATTGAGCTGATGTGGTTGCGCACGGTGCCTTCGCCCATGTATGCCGTGGCGGCGATCTCCTTGTTGTCGAGGCCTCGGGCGATGAGCTCGGCGACTTCGAACTCGCGGTCGGTCAGGCTGGCGAAGGCCGCGGGTCGGCGGGGCGTGCCGGCCTCGACGTCCGCCCCATCAAAGTTGATATCTTCGATTGCCTTACCCTCGAGCACGCGTTTACCGTCCATAACCTGCGCCAACGCCGGTGGAATGGCGGCGACATCGGTTTTAATCAGGTAGCCGCGGGCACCCAGCTTGAGCGCCGACACAATGTACTCGTCATCCGAGAATGTCGTCAGAAACACCACGCGCGCCGCGGGGTCGCGCTCAAGGATCTCGCGTGCCGCCGAAAGGCCGTCGCGCCCCGGCATCTGAATGTCGAGCAGTGCGATATCGGGTGCGTGTTCGACATAGAGCGCCACGGCATCGTCGCCGTTGGCACCAGTGCCCACCACTTCGATGTGCGGCTGCGCGCCCAGGATAATCTTGAGCGAATCGACTACCAAGCGGTCGTCGTCGACAACGATGAGCCTCATCGGTCCTCATCTCCTTGCTGTTTGGGAACGGTGGCAAACACGCGCCAGCCGCCGTCGCCGGCACGCGGGCCGGCGGTGAAGGTGCCGCCAAGCGCCTCGATGCGCTCGCGCATGGAGGCGAGCCCCATGCCCTCCGCGGCGCCGCGGCCGCTTGCTTGGACCCCGCCCGCGCCATCGTCGGTAACGATGAGCTGGTAAAACGACGGATGCTCCATGCATCGTACAGTGACGGTCTGGGCGCAAGCGTGGCGCATGGTGTTGGAGAGCGCCTCGCGCAGGACCGCCGCAAAGCAGTTCGCGACGTTCGCGGGCGCATGTTCGGCCATAACTTCAAGCTCAATCTGCGGACCGCCGTCCGAGCGCGCGCCTTCAACAATGCGTTCGAGCTGCACGGAAAGGTCGACGGCGTTGTCGTTGAGCGCGTGGACGCTGGTGCGCACAAGCTGGAGCGCCTCGTCAACCGTGCGTTTGACGTCGGCGAAATCGGCGGCGACGCCGGGCTCGTCGGCGTGAACCACGCGTAGGGCTTCGGCCTGCAGCGAGGCACGCGTGAGCTGGTGCCCGACGTTATCGTGGATCTCGCGCGCGATGCGGGCGCGTTCGGCGAGCGTCGCGAGCTCGACTTCGTAGTCCTGGCGGTCGGCAAGATCGCGGTTGCGCGCCTCGAGCGCGAGGGCTCGTTCCTGCAGCTCGTCGCGGGTGCGGCGCATGCGCTGCTGCTCGCGCTCCAGCTGGGCAGTACGTAGCGATAGCAAGGTGGCGGCAACCGAAAGGATGGCGGTCAGCAGAAGTGTTCGGGCGGTGAGCACGCCGGCGCGAAGGTCCGCGACGAGCGCAAAGACAAAAGCGACGCCAATGCCCAGTGCGACCCAGGCGTGCTCGCGGCGCACGCGTCGTGCGATGTCATAGAGGGCGAGAGGTGCAAACGGCACAAACGGCGGCGCGAAGACGGCCACGATGATGTAAGCGTAACTCGCGGCTTCGCTTACACGGTGCGTGCGTTCCCCCTGTGCGACCTCGGCCAGCGAAGTGGCAATAACGCCAAGGCAAAACGCCGCGACCAGGCGAGCGTCCACAGCAAGACCCGTGGCGGCTGCGATACAGCACGCCAGAACGATCGATTTGTCGAAAAGCCTGTTCATACGGGTATTGTATGCGAAGCCGCGCGTGGGGGAGGCGCCACCCGGAGCAACCTTGACATTCCTCCCACGCGGTGGGGCGGTCGCGTCAGCGGCCAAGCTCCGCACTCGTGACAAAGATCACTGGTGCGCGCCGGCGGCTCCTGCGATGATGCAATCGTACCGGGCCGCAATCAACGGAAGGGCCGCCTCATGACAGACATCGTCCACGTCGAAAACCTCGTCAAGCGCTACGACGACCTTATCGCGCTCGACCACTTTAACCTGAGCATCGCCCCCGGCGAGATCTTTGGCCTGCTGGGCCCCAACGGCTCGGGCAAGACAACGTCCATCAACTGCATCCTGCAGCTGCTTGCCTACGACAAGGGCACCATCGAGCTGTTCGGCGAGCCCATGACGCCCGCCCGCTACGACCTCAAGCGTCGCATCGGCGTGGTGCCGCAGCAGGTGGCGGTATTCGATGAGCTCACGGTGCGCGAGAACATCGACTATTTCTGTAGTCTCTACGTCAACGACCGCAAGCGCCGTCGCGCGCTGGTCGACGAGGCCATCGACTTTGTCGGGCTGGGCGACTTTGCCAAGTTTCGCCCCGGCAAGCTCTCGGGCGGTCTGGCGCGCCGGCTCAACATCGCCTGCGGCATCGCGCACAAGCCCGAGCTCATCTTCTTTGACGAGCCCACGGTGGCGGTCGACCCGCAGAGCCGCAACGCCATCTTGGAGGGCATCTGCCGCCTGCGCGACGAGGGCGCTACAGTGGTGTATACCAGCCATTACATGGAGGAAGTCGAGCAAATTTGCAGCCGCATCATGATCATGGACGGCGGCCGCGTGCTGGCGCAGGGCACCAACGACGAGCTCAAGCGCATGATTCAGATGGGCGAGAAGATTGTAATCGAGGTCGGCGAGGTTCCGAGTGCGGCGCTCGGTGCCGTCGCAAGCCTGCCGCACGTTCTGGACCTTTCGGCAACGGCGGGACAGCTCACGTTTTCGTGCGAAGCGAGCCCGCACAACCTGACGGACATTCTCGATGCGCTGCGCTCGCATGACGTGCCGCTCGGCCGCATCTATTCCGAGCCGCCGACCCTCAACGACGTGTTCCTCGAGATCACCGGCCGCGAGCTGCGCGACTAGGGGGCGCCATGTTCAACACCATCATTACCACGCTCAAGATGCTGTTGCGTCGGCCGAGCACCTGGGTCTGGGGCGCGGTCTTTCCCGTTGCGCTTTCCACGATGTTCATGTTTATGTTTGCGAACCTGAGTTCCGATGGCAAGGTCGACCCGGTGCCGGTTGCCGTTGTCGCCGACGAAGCCTGGGACGCTTCGACCTTTAAAGATGTGGCGACCTCGCTTGCCAAGGAGGGCGACGACCAGCTGCTCGAGATCCACGAATGCGACGACGCTGCCGACGCAAACCGCGCGCTCAAGGCCGGCGAGGTTGCGGGCATCTATACGGTCGACGACGCAGGCGTACCCAAGCTCACACTGCTATCGAGCTACGACAGCTCGCGCGCATCATCGGTGCTCACCGATCGCAGCATCCTGGAGACGGTGGCAAGCTCGTATACACAAAATGCCGAGCTCATGTCCCAGATTGCCCAGGACAACCCGGCGGCGCTCGCCGACCCGGAGGCGGTTGCGCGCGCCCTGTCGCTCGAGGGCGGAACCCGCCGCGTAAACCTGACACGCACCACGCCCGACGGCACGGTCATCTACTATTACGCGCTTTTTGGCCTGGTCGCGATGATGTCTGCCGAGTTTGCCGCCTTGAGCGTCGTCGACCTGCAGCCCAATCTGTCGGGCCTTGGCGCGCGTCGTTGCGTGGGCGGTCTTTCCAAGACGGCATCGCTGGCCGGTATCTTTGTGGGCTCGTGGCTGGTCTCCTTTGCCTCGATGACGATCGCGATCGGCTACGTGCGCCTGGTCGTGGGCGTCGACTTTGGCGGGCGCGAGGGGCTGTGTTTGGTGGGCGGCGCTGCTTCCGCGCTTGCCGCCACGGGCCTGGGGCTCTTTGTGGGCACGCTTCCCGTTAAGGGCGGCAAGGCGTCCAAGTCGGGCATCCTTACGGGCTTTGCCACCACGTGCGCCCTGTTCGCCGGCCTCTACGGCGAGCCGGCGATGGCGCTTGCCGACGACGTCGCCCGCGCCTGCCCGGCCGAGTGCTGGTTCAACCCCGTCAAGCTCATCTGCGACATGTTCAATCGCCTGTATTTCTTTGAAGACCTGGGGCCCTTCGCCGTTCGCGCCGGCGCGCTCGTCCTGATGGCGCTGCTGTTCGTTGCCGCCGCCACGCTGATCTTTGGAAGGAGCCGCTATGAGCACCTTTAAGACCGCGCTTCGCATGGCGCTGGCGCACCCGTTCTACCTGCTCATCTATACGGTGTTCATCTCGCTCATGGGCGTATTCATCGCGGCATCGGTGAGCTGGAACTCGTCGCAGCTCACCGAGTACAAGCCCTACGATGCCAACGTGATCGTGGTCGACCGCGACGACAGCGACCTTTCGCGTGCGCTTACCAAGCATTTGGGTTCGCGTTTTGAGCTGGTCACGGGCATCGGCGACGATACGTACGACCTTGCGGACGCGCTCTCCAAGAGCAACAGCGCCAAGGGCAGCGCCGACTGCGTGTTCTTTATCCCGGAGGAGTTTGAGGACGACCTCGTTGCGGCTGCCCGCGCGGGGGAGGCCCTGCCCAAGCTCGACGTGACCTACGGTTCCGGCACCATGGCGGCGGCGCTTTCGTCTGCCGAGGCCTCGCGCTGGATCTCGCTCGCGGGCGCTGCGGCGGCGCTTGAGCCCGCTGCTTCTAACGGCGACGTTGCCACGGCCGCCGAGCATGCCGCTGCAAAGCGCGCGGAGGTCCAGATCGAGCAGGTCAAGGTCGACTCGACGGCTGCCGCCACGCTCGAGTCGTATTTCAACTTTGGCGCGTACGCGATTATCTCGTCGGTCATCGTATCGGTGGGGTTGGTGTTCTCGGGCATGAACGAGCCCGAGCGCGTGCGTCGTATGGATGCCGGCCCGGTCTCCGAGCGCCAGCGCTCGCTTGCCGTGTTCGCGGCTGCCGCCGTGCTCACCGTCTGCATCTGGTTTGTGTCGAGCATGATGGGCGTCGTGGGCTTTGCCGGCGCGGTTGCCGAGGTCGGCGTGGGTCGTGTGTGCCTGGCGCTGGCGGCGACGTTTGCCCTGGCGTGCACGCCTCTGGCCGTTGGCTTTGCGCTGTCGAGCCTGGGTGCGCGCGAGGAGCTGCTTAACGGTGTGGGCAACCTGCTCGGCATGCTCATGACGTTTTTGGGCGGCGCTTGGATGCCGCTGTCGCTGATGGGCTCGGCCGTGCAGACGGTGGCGCACTTTGTGCCGACGTATTGGGTGAACGATGCGATTGGCAAAGCGCTCGCTTCGGATCTGACGTCCACCGTGTTGGGCGACATCGCCTGCGACCTGGGCGTCACCGTGCTCTTCGCCGCCGCCATTGCCGCCGTAGGCCTGGCCCTCTCACGCGCCAAATCCCGCGCTTAGTCACCTAGTCATCGGGTACTCATTGGGGACAGACTTAAACGACCAAGAGTGGTCATTGGGGACAGACTTAAACGACTAGTCATTGGGGACAGTCTTTGCCGAACCGCCGGCTTGCCGGCCGGGTTGCCAAGGACTGTCCTCAGCTGCCGGCAGAAAGGGAACGTCCCTAACTGCCGGGTGGCGAAAGAGTGTCCCCAACAGCTAGTCATTTAAGAACGTCCCCAATGACTAGTCTGAAATAAAATCCAGGCCTCGCCCAAAAATAGTTCGCCAAGGTTTACTATTATGTTCATAAAGTAGTACAAGGCTAACAATGGGGGATATCATGGCAACGCGGGAGGCCTACGTCCAGGTCAAGGGGCTCAAGAAGCACTACGGCGATGGAGATGCACGCCTGACGGTGCTCGACGGCATCGACACGTCCATCAACCGCGGAGAGATCTGCGTCATGCTGGGGCCTTCGGGTTCGGGCAAGTCGACGTTTCTTAACCTGATCGGCGGCCTGGAGGATGCCGACGGCGGCTCCATCATGGTGGACGGCTGCGACCTCACGGTGCTCAAGCCTACCGACCTGGGCGAGTATCGCCGCCGTGAGCTGGGTTTTGTCTTCCAGTTCTACAACCTGGTGCCCGATCTCACCATCAAGGAGAACATCGAGGTCACGGCGCACCTGTCCAAAAACCCGCTCAATGTCGACGACCTGCTGCGTTCGCTGGGCCTCTACGAGCACCGCAACAAGTTCCCGCGCCAGGTCTCGGGCGGCCAGCAGCAGCGCTGTGCCATCGGCCGTGCGCTCGTCAAAAACCCGGGCCTGCTGCTGTGCGACGAGCCCACCGGTGCGCTTGACTACAAGACGTCCAAGGAAATCCTGCAGCTCATGGAGGATGTCAACCGCACCTACGGCTGCACCATCATCATTGTCACCCATAATGCCGCCATCGCGCACATGGCCAATCGCGTGCTGCGCCTGCGCGACGGGCACATCGTCGAGGATGAGCTCAACGAGTCGCCCGTTGCGGCCGCCGAGCTCGATTGGTAGGCGGCGCCATGACACCTCTCGCAAAACGTCTCCCGCGCGAGCTGCGCTGCAATATCGGCAAATACCTGGGCATCTTTTTGCTTATGTGCGGAAGCACCGCTCTCACCTCGGGATTTTTGCTCGCAGCGCATTCCATCGGCTGCCTTATCGATGACATGCGCGATGCGTACGCGATTGAGGACGGCCGCGTGACCACCTCCTTCGAGGCTACCGACGATCAACTCAAGGCCGCCGAGGATGCAGCCGGCGACGTCGGCGGCGTCACGCTCTACAAGAATTTCTCCATCGACGCCATCATCAAAAAGGTGTCCGGCGACGACGGCACCAAGCGTACGCTGCGCACCTATGCGCACCGCACCAAGGTCGATATCGCGTCCTACTGTGAGGGCAAGGAGCCCAAAACGGACGATGAGGTGGCAATCGACCGTGTCTTTGCCACCAACAACGGCCTCGCCGTGGGCGATAAGGTCGAGCTCGAGGGCCGCACCTACACCATCTGCGGCATCATGACTCAGCCCGATAGCCAGGCGCTGTTCCTCAACAATTCGGACTTTACGGTGAACACCATCACGTACGGCGTGGCCGAGGTCACCGATGGCGGCTTTGCCGCGCTCGAAGATGCCGGCGGCGCACCCGCCTACACCTACACCTACTCCTTCACCTTTACCGATCGCGACCTCCCCACCGCGGACCGCATCGACGCTGAGCAAGATATGGTCGAGGCACTGACCGACGCCGATGCGCGCGTGGACGATCTGATCGACTCCGATTCCAATCAGGGCATTGGCTATGCGCGCGACGACGTGGACGGCGACTCTATGATGTGGATGACGCTGCTCGACATCATCATCGTGATCATGGCATTTGTCTTTGTGGTGCTCACTGACGCCACCATCGAGGAGGAGAGCGCCATCATTGGCACGCTGCTCGCCAGCGGCTATCGCCGCCGCGAGATCGTGCTGCACTACCTTGCGCTTCCCGCCATCGTGGGCGTGGTCGCGGCGCTTTTGGGCACTGCGCTCGGCGTTGTGTTCTTTACCGAGCCCATGCGCAGCCTCTATTACGGTTCGTACAGCCTGCCGCCCTTCCAGGTGTACTGGAGCTGGGAGATCTTTGTGAAGTGCGCCGTGGTTCCCGCCGCCGCGCTCATCCTCATCACGCTGGTGGGTCTGCTTCGCAAGATGGGCAAGACGCCGTTGCAGTTCCTTCGTCACGAGGCGAGTGGCAAATCGGGCACCAAGCGCGGCCTGCAGCTGCCGGAGCGCATGGGTTTTGTTTCCCGCTTCCGCCTGCGTATCTTCCTGCGCAATCTGGGCAACTTCGCCACGCTCTTCGTGGGCATCGCGTTTGCCTCGCTGCTACTGCTCTTTGGCCTGGCAATTCTGCCCACGATGACGCACTACGCCGATAACCTTGAGACAAGCCTGGTCGCCGAGCACCAGTACACGCTCAAGGCGCCGCTGGAGCTCGAGGGTACTGCCGAGGAGCGCGAGCAGTGGTCGGCACTCGAGCGCTTGCAGTCGGTTGACGGCGCGCTGCTTTCCGCCGCTCAGGATGCCGATGACGAGCTTGACGACGCGGCCGATGCGGCGCAGGCGGCAGCCGATGCCGCGACCGCATCTCCGTCTGCCGAGAGCCTGACTGCGGCGCAGGATGCGCTTGCCAAGGTCCAGGACAAGAAGGATGCGCTTTATGCGCGCCTCGATGACCTTGCCGATGCCCTCGGCTGCGACCGCGACGAGGCTATCGACCTGATCGACAAGGCCTCTAAGATCGACACTGACAACGACGACATTCACCCGGTTAACACGACCGATAACGGTGCAGACAAGATTGCGCAGACCGAGAAATATGCCGTTTACCAGCTGCAATACGACCGCGGCGATGGTAATGGCGAGGAGACGATTTCCGTCTACGGCATCTCGCCCGATTCGCGCTATTGGAAAGACCTCAACGTTGGCGATGGGCGCGTCGTCTTTGGCGGCGGCCTGCTCGACAAGTTTGGCTGGAGCGAGGGCCAGAAGGTCACGCTCATCGACAAGTACGAGGGCGAGCATTATTCCCTTGAGTACGCGGGCAAGGACTGTGCCTGGGGCTCCAAGTCGGACATGAATATCTATATGAGTATCGACGACTTTAACGAGCTGTTCGGCAACGACGCCGCCTACTTTAACGGCTATGTGAGCGACGAGAAGCTCGACCTCGATGCTCGTTACTTTGCCGGCGACACCACGCCCGACGACATGCGGGCCGTGGGCGACCAGTTCATCGGCATGATGAGCAAAATGATCGGAATGATGATCGGGCTCGCGGTGTTTATCTTCCTGCTGTTTATGTACCTGCTGACCAAGGCGGTGATCGACCACAGCGCCCGTTCGATCAGCTACATGAAAGTCTTTGGCTATCGCGATAGCGAGATCTCGCATCTGTACATCCGCTCGATCACGCTGTGCGTGGCAGCGTCACTCGTGCTGAGCCTGCCGGTCATTATTGGCTCGCTCACGGCCATCTTCCGCTCGATGTTGCTCGCCTACAACGGCAATATCGAGATCTACGTGCCCGCTTGGTCCATGGCGGCGTGCGCAGGAATCGGCTTTGCAACCTACCTGGTCGTGGCGCTGTTGCACATGCGTTCCATCAAACGTGTGGGCCTGGCCGAGGCACTCAAAGTCCAAGAGTAGTCATTTAAGAACGTCCATTACAGTCGAAATTGTCAGCCTGGGACCATCTCGG
>UQDE01000040.1 GCA_900539735.1 uncultured Collinsella sp.
GGAGGCGGCGAGTTAGCCGGCAGGTCGGCATGTCAATCCTGGTCTAACAGAGCCTATTTTAATCCCCGTCCCAGAAAAATCATCCCGCGCGGGCACTTGGCTCACGCGGGATGACGGCGTCTTATTTATCCTGCTCCAGCAGATCGGACGGTGTGCGATCGGGCTTGCCACCGCGGAAGATCTCGCGACCGTGCAGGCGATGCTCCAGGTCACGTTCGGCCTTTTCCTCGTCAATCTTGGTCTGGCTCACCGACGGGTCCTCAATCAGCGACGACACCGAGTTCACCTGCTTTTGAATGCGCTCGGAAATCGTGTCGTCCATACTCACGATATGCATCTTCCAGTCGATGTTCGTAGCGGTCGATGAGCTCTTGGTCCACACGAACGTCAGAATGGCGCTCTGATGACCCCTCGCGGGGAACATGCCAAAGAAGGAATCATGCTGGATATTGCTGTCCTCATCGATATAGGCGTGCACGTTGTACACCACGCGGTCAATCTTATCGTTGAGCAACGCGTTGGTCGCAAGTGCCGCAGCCTGAATCTGCCCGTTGGACAGCAGCTCGAGCTCGTTGGCAGACGATGTGTCCAACACCGTTACCTCGACCGTGCCTGTGCGCTCGTCCGCCTCGTCGACGCTAAAGTCGAGCGGGAACTGCGTAAAGCCGTTGCCCCACTCGAGTCCACCCTTGAGTGCTGTAGAAACGGTATCGACCGAAACACTCTCGGACAGGTTGGCAGTGTTCAGGCGGCGCATCACGCCGTAGCCAATCTGCATGCCCACGATCAGTACAAGGATGCCGATGACCACAGCCATAGCGGTCTTCGTAATGGTATGGCTCACCTGCGAGCCCGAAGGGTCGTCCTCGGACAGCGGGTCGATCTGTTTTGTCTGGCTTGCGCGATCTTCGCTGCGAAGCTGCGCCAGCGCCGCCTTGTCGCCGCGCTTGGCCGCTGCCTCTTTTTCGCGCATGCGCTCGGTGCGCTTTTTGGCAAGCGTCGGATCCAAAACGCCGGATGCGTCGATCTCGGAGAATAACTCCGTCACTTCTTCCGGAGTCAAAGGGTTCTTCTCAGCCATATACTTCCTGTCATATCAATCAGTCGAGCTCGTGCGCACGCGCACCTTCGAACTGCATTCGATAGTAACGGGCATAGGTGCCGCCACGGGCGAGAAGCTGCTCGTGCGTGCCACGTTCCACAACGCGACCATGCTCGACGGTCGCAATCTCGTCGGCATGCTTAATAGTCGAGAGACGGTGGGCGATGATGATCGTGGTGCGGCCGCGCGCCAGGCGCTCGAGCGACTCCTGCACCGCCTCCTCGCTCTCGTTATCCAAGGCGCTCGTCGCCTCGTCCAGGATCAGGATCTTGGGGTTCTTGAGAAACACGCGTGCAATGGCTACGCGCTGCTTCTGACCGCCCGAAAGACGGCTGCCGCGCTCGCCCACGACCGTGTCGTAGCCCTGCGGTAGGGACTCAATGAAGGCATCGATATTGGCGCGGCGGGCGGCCTCGGCGACCTCTTCTGCCGTGGCGCCTGGCTTGCCGTAAGCGATGTTCTCGCCAATCGTACCGTCAAACAGATAGACATCCTGCTGCACCAGGCCAATGGCGCGGCGCAGACTCTGTTGCGTCACGTCGCGCACGTCTTGGCCATCGATGCTGACGGATCCAGCAGCCACGTCATAAAAGCGCGGCAGCAGCGAACACGTTGTGGACTTGCCACCGCCCGAGGGGCCAACCAGGGCAATGGTCTGTCCGGGCTTGATGGACAGATCCATATGATCGATAACAGGGCGTCCGTCGGCACTGCCCTCGCCCAACTCAACATCCTCGTAGCTAAAGCACACATCGCGATATTCAACCGCGCCAGCCGTCACCTGCAGGTCCGCGGCATCCGGCTTGTCCTGGATATCCGGGGCGGTCGAAAGTACCTCGTCCATACGCTTAAAGCCGGCGATGGCTTTCTGATACGTCTCAGCCGAGTTCACAAGCGTCTCGAGCGGGGTGCAGAACAGCGAAATGTAGAGCGCAAAGGTCGCCATATCGACCGGCTGCAGTTGGCCTTGCGCCACCAGCCAACCACCCAGCAGCACCACGATCACGTACAGCACACCCGAGAGCAGGCCATACGTCGCAGTGTAGACGCCCATGGCGTGATACATATTCTCCTTGGACGAAAGATAGCGGTCATTAGAGACGCGGAACTTGGAGCGCTCAGCTTCCTCGTTCGCAAAACTCTTGACCACGCGCATGCCGGCCAGCGAATCCTGCAGTTGAGCATTAATACCGCTGATCTTTTTGCGATTGTCGCTGAAGACCTCGCGCATGCGCATGTTCTGCCAAAACATAATGACCGCAAACACCGCCGTCACCACGGCCATGGCAAGCGCCAGCACCGGAGCGATGGTAAAGAGGATCACAAACGAGCCGACGATCTCGATACCGCAGATGATTATCCACTCGGGTACGTGATGCGCTGCCTCACAGATATCGAACAGGTCGTTGACCACGCGGCTCATCATGTCACCCGAGCTGTTGCGATCGAAATACGCAAAGCTAAAGCGCTCGTACTGATCGAACAGATCCTCGCGCATCTTGGACTCCATGCGCGCGCCCATCACGTGGCCCCAGTAACTCACAAAGTAGCGGCAGGCGCAACGGATGGCATACATCAGCACCAGGCCAACCGCGATCATACCGAGCGCCTGCATAATAGCAGCCTGACCCTGGGTAAAGAGCCCGCCGGTCAGATTGCGCAGGATAATGGGAAACGCCAGGTCAATGGCGGCAAGCACCAGGGCGCAAACAGTATCGGCAACAAAAAGCCCCATCTGGGGCTTGTAATACGAAAGAAACCTCTTCAGCATGTGATCCTCAAAGATATATCAGCAACGTAAGGCCCTGGGACAAAGCAATCAGCAGTACTTGCCCCAGGGCTATCCCCACTCGTTAAAGCTCCGCGCCCCCAAGGCGATGCGCGATGCTATCGCAGGCCAAGGCGCCCACGACGGTCTTGGCATCTTCGATCTTGCCGTCGAGCACGGCGTCGATCAGCTCGTGCAGCGGCACCAGATCCACGTTGACAAACTCGTCATCATCGGGGTTGGGTGCATCGAACTCGAGTTTGGTGGCCAGATAGATGTGAATGATCTCGTCACAGAAGCCGCAGGACGTGACAATCGACGTCAAAAAGCGAATGCGACCAGCCCTAAAGCCCGTCTCCTCATGCAGCTCGCGCTTGGCGCAATCGAGCGGGTCCTCGCCTGGGTCGAGCTTGCCGGCGGGAACCTCGACCGTCACGCGGTCGATGGCGGTGCGGTACTGACGCACCAGTACGATCTTGCCGCTCTCGGTCAGTGCCACAACAGCCGCCGCACCCGGATGGCGAACGATATCGCGGGCGCTACGGCGACCGTTGGGCAGTTCAACCTCAAGACGGTGGACGTCGAGGATCTTGCCCTTCCAGGCGCACTCCTCCGAAAGAATCTTCTCGTGCAGCTCGGCATCGTGCGGGTCGTCGTCGCCCAGCACCAGCGCCGGCTCGTCAGCGACCTCGCCACCAGGCTCGCCCTCGGCGTGCCCATACATGCGGCTGTCCTCTTCGACGATCTGCGCGTCCACGAGCTCTTCGTTCTTCTCGTCCATCCGTCTCATCCCTCTCGGACTTTAGGCATCCCAGGCGTCGCGGCCACGCAGCGCGCGCAGGCCGATGTCATGACGCAGGGTCTTGCCCTCAAAATCAATCTTCTCGCAGGCCTCGTAGGCAAGGTTGCGAGCGTTCTCGAACGTGTCGCCCAGCGCGGTCACGGCAAGCACTCGGCCGCCGTTGGTCACGAGTTGACCGTCCACCACGGCGGTGCCGGCATGGTACACGGTCACGTTCTCCATGGACTCGGCGTCGGCGATGCCGGTGATGACTTTGCCCTTCTCGTAGCTGCCGGGGTAGCCCGCGCTCGTCAGGACAACAGCCACAGCCCACTCGTCACGCCAATCGAGCTCAATCTGATCAAGCTCGCAGTTGGCGCAGGCGAGCATAACCTCGACCAGGTCGTTCTTGAGGCGCGGGAGCACGACCTGCGTCTCGGGGTCGCCAAAGCGGGCGTTGAACTCCAGCACCTTGGGGCCGGCGGGGGTGAGCATAAAGCCGCCGTACAGGCAGCCGCGGTAGTCGATGCCCTCGGCAGCAAGCTCGGCCACGGTCTGCTCCATGACCGCCACCATCGTGGCGTGCTCCTCGTCGGTCACGATGGGCACCGGGCTGTAGACGCCCATGCCGCCGGTGTTGGGACCCTTGTCGCCCTCGAGCGCGCGCTTGTGGTCCTGCGAAGTGGCCATGGGGCGCACGGTCTTGCCGTCGGTGAAGGCCAGCAGCGAGCACTCGGGGCCAACGAGCATCTCCTCGATGACCACGGTGTTGCCGGCGTCACCAAAGACGCCACCAAAGCACTCGCGCACGGCCTCCTCGGCCTGCGCAAGCTCGGTCGCCACGATAACGCCCTTACCCGCGGCCAGGCCATCGGCCTTCACGACCAGCGGAGCACCCTGCTCGCGCACATAGGCAAGAGCAGAAGCCTCATCGGTAAACGAGCCATAGGCAGCCGTCGGAATGCCCGCGCGCTCCATGAGCTGCTTGGAGAACAGCTTGGAGCCCTCCATCTGGGCGCCCTCGGCACCCGGGCCAAAGCACGGGATACCTGCCGCGCGCACGGCGTCGGCCACACCCGCCACGAGCGGGGCCTCGGGGCCAATCACCACGAGTCCGCATCCGTGGCTCTGCGCAAACGCCGCCACGGCCGCAGGATCGCAATCGTCGAGAACAACGTTCTCGCCACAGCTCGCGGTGCCGCCGTTACCCGGCGCGATGTAGAGCTTGCCGGCGCGCGGTGATGCTGCGAGCTTCGCTGCCAAAGCGTGCTCACGGCCGCCGCTGCCCAACAACAGGATGTCGATGGTTTGAGTGTCCGCCTTCAAGGGTGCCTCCTCTATGGATGAACGGCCCGCTCCGCGCGAGCCCTTTGCAAGCAAATATACCCCTCGGCCGCCCGCTTGGGCTGCAAAGGGGTATATCGCAATAACCGAATAGTCCCGATTACTTCCAGAATCGGTTGATGATCTGCTCGCGACCGGCGCCGACGCCAATAAACGTCACGCGGGTGTGTGCCAGATCCTCGATAAACGCCACATAGTCCTGAGCCTCCTGCGGCAGCTCGTCAAAGCTGCGGCAACCGGTGATGTCGCACTTCCAGCCGGGGAGCTCCTCATAGATGGGCTTGGCGTTCTCGAAGCGCACCTGATGCTCGGGCACGCTGGTGTAGCGCTCGCCGTCGACGTCGTAGGCAACGCACACCTTGATGGTGTCGAAGGCCGAAAGCACGTCGAGCTTGGTCAGGGCGATATCGGTGAGGCCGTTGACGCGCGAGGCATAGTTGGCGATAGGGCCATCGAACCAACCGCAGCGACGACGGCGACCGGTAGTCACGCCGTACTCATAGCCCTCCTCGGTCAGCGTGTGGCCGGCCTCGGACTCGTAGGAAAGCTCGGTGGGCATGGGACCCGAACCGACGCGGGTGATATAGGCCTTCATGACACCCAGCACGCGGTCGACGTTCTTCATGCCCACGCCAGAACCGGTGATGGCACCGCCGGCGGTGCAGTTGGAGGACGTCACGTACGGATAGGTGCCGTGGTCGATGTCGAGCAGCGTCGCCTGGGCGCCCTCAAACAGCAGGTCCTTGCCCTCGTCGATCATGTTGTTGAGCAGCAGGCTCGTCTCGGTGATGTAGGGGCGCAGGCGCTCGGCCATGGGCAGGTACTCATCGCAGATCTGGTCCACGGTGTAGGTGGGCAGGTTGTAGATAAGCTCGAGCTCGGGGTTCACGCGGGCGAGGGCGGTCTCCAGCTTGTCGCGGAACAGCGCCTCGTCCAGCATGTCCTGCATGCGCAGGCCAATGCGGGCCATCTTGTCTTGGTAGCACGGACCGATGCCACGCTTGGTGGTGCCGATGTTCTTCTTGCCGAGCTTCTGCTCAAAAGCACCATCCAGATCGATGTGGTACGGCATGATGACATGCGCGTTGCCACTGATCTTGAGGTTCTTGGTGGTGATGCCGTCGGCCTCGAACATGTCGATCTCCTCAAGGACAACCTTGGGGTTGACGACGCAGCCGTTACCGATCACCGACACGTGGTCGGAATACATGATGCCGGAGGGCACCTGGTGCAGGCCGTACTTCTTGCCGTTGACGACGATGGTGTGGCCGGCGTTATTGCCGCCCGAATAGCGCACGACGGCATCGAAGTCGCCGGCGACCAGGTCGCAGATCTTACCCTTGCCCTCATCGCCCCACTGGGCACCGACCAAAACGGTTGACGGCATGTTTACTCCTTACATTCATGGACTGTCTACGCGCCACGCCGGCACGCAGAAGCACAAAACATTCCCAGTATACCCGTGCAACGGGCGCCTGTCCTACTCCTCGGCATGTGCCCCATCAAGCTCATAGAACTTGGTGGATGCCGGCAGGAACATCAGGTCGACGTCGCCGATCGGGCCCGAACGGTTCTTGGCCACGACGATACGCGTGACGCCCTCGTCGGGTCGATCGTCGCGCGAGGCCTCGGCCTCGTCAGCGGAGCGGTCCAGGAACATAACGATGTCGGCGTCCTGCTCGATGGAGCCCGATTCACGCAGGTCGGACAGCTGCGGGCGCTTGCCGGTACGAGACTCGACCTGACGTGACAGCTGGGACAGCGCGATCAGCGGGATCTTGAGCTCCTTGGCCATGATCTTCATGCCACGCGACATCTCCGAAACCTCGACGGTACGACTCTCGGAGCGACGCCCCGGCGGAGGGCTCACCAGCTGCAGGTAGTCCAGGATGATGATGGCCTTCTCCTTGTTATGGAGCATGCGGCGGCTCTTGGCGCGAATCTCGGTCACCGTGGTGCCAGGCGTATCGTCAATCAAAATATCGAGCTTAGACAAGGTCTGCGTGGCCTCGTTGATGTTGGCCCACTGCTCGGGGCTAATTCGACCCATGCGGAAGTCACTGATCGAGATCATGGCGTAGGCGCAAATCAGACGCTGGGCAATTTCCTTGCCCGACATCTCCAGCGAGAAGAAGCCGACGGTATAGCCCGCAGCGGCGGCGTTGAGCGCCAAATTCAGGGCGAACGACGTCTTACCCACGGCAGGACGGGCGCCGATGATGATGAGCTGGCCCTCGCGGAAGCCCATGAGCATGCGGTCGAGCGACGGGAAGCCCGTGGGAACGCCGGCGGCCTGACCGCCGGCCTGGCACACTTCCTCGGCCTCGTTATAGGCCTCGACCATAAACTCGGTCAGCGTCTTGTAGCTCGACTTGACCTCGCGCGCCGTGACCTTGAGCAGCTTGCTCTCGGCCAGCTCCACGACCTCTTTGGTGTCGGTAGGGGCGTTATAGGCCAGCGCGTTGATCTCGTTGGTGGCGCCGATCAGCTCGCGCAGCATCGAGTCGCGGCGAACGATGGCAGCATGGTGCTGCCAGTTCACGAGCGACAGGGTCTGGCCCATCAGCTCCAAAATGTACGCCTCGCCGCCCACGGCATCGAGCTTGTTGATGCTGCGCAGGTAGTCGATCAGCGAGATGGAGTCGATGGGAATGCGGCTGTTGTACATATCGACCATCGCGGTGTAGATGGTCTTATGAATGGGCCGGTAGAAGTCATCGGGCTGCAGCTCGACCTGGGCCTCTTCGACCACCTCGGGCGATAGCAGCATAGCGGCCAGAACATTGGCCTCTGCATCTTGGTTTTGAGGAAGACCCAATTTGGAGCCACGGTCCTCGACCGTCAGCCCCGTCTCCCTATCGTCATATGCCATGAGCATCCTCATTCATATCGCTTGCGAGCATCCATAGTATCAGCCGCGGCTTTAAAACAGACCGCATGCCGACAATCATCACCGAACGAAACGGATGAACGGTCCCACAAATAGACCTCACCGCGACGTCGTCTATGGCACTCACAAAGCGCAAAAAAGCAAAAGGGCGCCCTGGTCTCCCAGAGCGCCCTTCTTAGAACAAGATTGTTGCGTTGCAGCAAATGCTACTCGGCAGCAGCCTCAGTCTCGACCTCGGCGGTCTCGGCCTCGGCGGCCTCAGCGGCCTCCTCGACCTCAGTCTCGGCAGCGAGCTCCTCGGCGGTAACGCCGACGAGAACGACAACCTCGGCCTTGATCTCGCGGTACAGCGAGACGGCAACGGTGTGGGCACCGGCAACCTTGATGGGCTTACCGAGCTCGACGCGCTTGCGGTCGATGTCCATACCGAGCTGAGCCTTGATGGCGTCAGCGATCATAGCGGCGGTAACGGAGCCAAAGAGGATGCCCTCGTCGCCGACCTTGACGTCAACGGTGACCTGCTTGCCCTCGAGGGCAGCCTTGGTCTCGTTGGCGGTAGCCAGACGGACGGCCTCGCGCTTGGCGATGTTGTTGCGACGCTCGTCAAGCTGCTTGAGGTTGCCCTTGGTGGCGGCAACAGCGAGCTTCTTGGGGAACAGGAAGTTCTCAGCGTAACCCTGAGCGACCTCTACGACGTCACCCTCGCCGCCCTTGCCCTTGATCTCATCGAGAAGAATAACCTTCATGATGCGTCTCCCTTCTTAGCCGCGGTCGCGGTTGCCACGAGAGGAAACCACGGGGACGGTGTACGGCAGGAGAGCCATCTCGCGGGCGCGCTTGATGGCGTTGGCGATGTCATGCTGATGCTGCGTGCAAGCGCCAGTGACGCGACGGGGCTTGATCTTGCCACGGTCGGTCATGTACTTACGGAGAAGCTGAGTGTCCTTATAGTCGATGAACTCAGTGTTCTCCTTGCAGAACTGGCAGTACTTACGACGCGGCTGACGTGCAGAATAATCATTAGCCATGTCAAAATACCTTTCATTTGGCAACTTCGGCGAACCAAAATCGCCTCTCACTCAAAAATAGGTGAACAACCCTTAGAACGGGATGTCCTCATCGTAGACGTCGACCGCGGGCGGCGTAGCCACCGGTGCGGCAGGACGTGCTGCGGGCGCGGGAGCTGCGGGGGCGTAACCGCCCTGATCGTAGCCACCCTGGCCACCACGGGAGCTCATAAACTCGATCTCATCGACGATGACCTCAAGCTTGCTCCGGCGCTGGCCGTCGCGCTCCCAAGAGCTGTAGCGCAGCTTGCCCTCGATCGCGACCTTGTTTCCCTTTGCCAGGAAACGGCTCACGGCCTCGGCGCGGGTGCCGAACATAGTGCAGTCGACAAAGTTGGGATAGTCCTCCCACTCGCCAGTCTGCGGGTTGCGGCGACGATCGTTCACGGCGACGCCAAAGGACAGAACCTGGGTTCCGCCGGCGGTGGCGCGCAGCTCGGGATCACGCGTGAGGTTACCGGTGATGTTCACTCGATTGATGCTCATAACTCACTACTTCCTCTTGGGGCACAAGCCCAGTCCAAAACGACAGTCTTACTCCTGGTCGTCGCGACGGACGATCATGTGGCGAACCACAGCGTCGGTGATGCGCAGGACGCGATCAAGCTCGGCGATCTGGGTAGGATCTGCGTGGAAGTTGATGAGGGTGTAGTCACCATCGGTGAGGTCGTTGATCTCGTAGGCGAGCTTGCGCTTGCCCCACTCGTCAACGGAGTCGACCTTGCCAGCGCCCTCAGCGATCGTGGTATCGATACGCTTCATAACAGCGAGACGAGTCTCGGGGTCGAGCGACGGGTCAACAAAGAACAGCAGTTCATAAGCCTTCATATTGTCACCTCCTCTGGGCAAATGTGGCTTCAGGTCGTGAAGGTGCGCCTGAAGCAGGAAAAGACTTGGTAATAATATCTTTCAACCTCCCAGGCCGCAAGAATATGCAGCTACAACCTCATGACCTCCACATATGCCTATGCTCGCACGGCGTTTCATGCGTGTTCCAACCAAATACCGACCAAGAGCTTGACGGATTTGTGGACAAGATACGGTGCCGCGGGGACAAGTTCGGCAAATCGCAGGTCAGCTGGCGCGCGGCCGTGGTCGCGAGATGCATACCAGTGGTTCACAGCAACGGTCAAAGATTTTTAAATTCATTGCCGAGTCGCTTATAAATACCCATTTTGAACAATTTGCTACTTGCAGCCATGCTGGTCAGAGCCCGTTTTTGCTCGCTTGAATCCCGCCGCGGAGCCAAGCGTTTCAAAAAATGCCTACTTTTCTGTTTGCACTTTGCGATTCCTCGTGTATACTGACTTTCGCATTTAACGGAGAGTTGTCCGAGTGGCCGAAGGAGCACGATTGGAAATCGTGTAGGCGTCAAAAGCGTCTCCAGGGTTCAAATCCCTGACTCTCCGCCAGTTAATTCCAAAGCAGGCCTTTGAGCCTGCTTTGTTTTTACCCCACGCGGAGGGGTGGCAGAGTGGTTGAATGCGGCGGTCTCGAAAACCGTTTGGCCTGTATAAGGTCACGAGGGTTCGAATCCCTCCTCCTCCGCCATTTAGATTGAGAAAGCTCCCGAGAATGGGAGCTTTTTTCTTTTGAGTCCCTTACAAGCAAATACGGCGGAGGAGGAGGGATTCGAACCCGCCAGGGCGCGAAGCGTAAAGAAAACGCGCCCGTGGCGCGTTTTTAGCGCAGCGCGGTCGGCGTAAGCCGACCGGATAAATTTTGAGCGCTGCTCAAAATTTGGACATCCCTCCTATTCAGCCACGCCCCCATCGCGTTCAGCATCAACCCAGATCCCCAAACATGGTGCCTACGCCCCCACCCAGTCCCAACCGTTTACCGAGCAATAGGGTCGCCACGCCCGCCAACCATGTACTATGTACGGGCATTGTCTAAACCCACAATCCAAAGGACCCCATCTTGCCCGTCGTCGCCGCCATAACCATTACCTCACATGCCTCGGATGCCATGGTCGCTATTCCGTTTTGGCTCGAGATGTTCGCTGTTGTCGCTGCATCGATCTCGGGTGTACTGGTTGCGCGCGAGCACAAGCTCGACCTGGTGGGCGCGGTCGCGCTCGCGGTGGTCTGCGGTCTGGGCGGCGGTCTTTTGCGCGATATGACGCTGCAGGTAGGCAACGTCTACATCCTCAACCAGCCGATGGCACTGCCGCTTTCCATCGCCACGGCAGCCATCATCTACATTTTCCCGGCAATCGTCGACAAGCCCGAAAAACTCATTCCCCTGCTCGACATCATCTCGGTCGGCATCTATGCCGCAACCGGCGCGGACAAGGCACTGGTCTACGGCTTTGCGCCGGCGGTGTGCATCATGATGGGCTTTTTTACCGCGGTGGGCGGCGGCATGTTGCGCGACGGCTTTATGGGCGTGGTTCCGGGCATTTTCCAACGTACTAACTTTTATGCCATCGCCGCCATCGCCGGATCGACAAGCTATGTGTGTCTCGTTATGAGCGGCATCATGAGCAATGTCGCCGCGCTGATCGTATGCGTTGTCGTGACCATGGGTCTGCGCTGGCTCTCGCTGCGCTTTGACATCAAAAGCCCCACCGAAGAAGATATCGCGCGCTTCTTGCACCGTAAAAAGTAGACAGCACGGCACGACCCTTCGAAATGCAACCGAGAGGTTCTTTTAGAGCGCCCACGCGTTGGGTACCCTGTTAGGTATATGCCGAACACCTAACAAAAGGATCAACCATGACTTTCAACCAAACCGCGACGGCGCCGTCACACAAGATGCGTCGCTGCCTGCTTATGGCATTCGCGCTCATCGCGCTCGCGCTCACCGTGCTTCCCACGGCGTCGTTCGCCGGCACGGACACCGCAGGCAACGTACTTGCGACCGAAGCTGACTCGGATCCGTCCAGCGCCGAGGGTGACCTGTACTGGGCCGGCCAAAGCCTTAACCTAGACGATGCCTCCATCGGCCGCGATATTATCGCGGCGGGCGAGAGCCTATCGATTCGCGACTGCACCGTAGGCGGCGCTATTCGCCTGGCGGCGCGCACCATCGATATCTCCAAAACCGCAATCGATGGCAGCGTGACGGTAGCCGGTCAGCATGTCGTGCTCAACACCGGTAGCACCGCCAACTGTTTTTACGCGATGGGCGAGACGGTTGCCCTGCGCGGCTCTACCAAGTCGGCAGCGCTCGCGGGCGACACGGTGACCATCGATGGCACCGTCGAGGGCGATGTCGAGGTTTGGGCCGACAAACTCATCCTAGGCAAGAACGCCCACATCACCGGCACCGTGAACGCGCACGTCTCCGAGGACCCCGAGCGCGCCGCGGAAGCCGAAGTCGGCGCGCTCAAGATCGACCGCACCGAGAACGAAGATACTTCCACCGTTAACGATGTCATCGGCGGTATCGTCGCCGCGGCACTCTCGACCTGCTTTGTCGCCCTGCTACTCGAGCTCGTCTTTCCGCGCGCGACCGCCAGCGCCGCCGGCATGCTCCACCAGCGCCCCACGTCCCTGTGGGTGAGCGGTCTTCTGGGTACGATTGCTATAGCCCCCGCCGTCCTACTGTTGATTATCTCTATCGCTGGCCTGTCGCTTG
Source organism: uncultured Collinsella sp. (assembly GCA_900539735.1). Classification (GTDB taxonomy): domain Bacteria; phylum Actinomycetota; class Coriobacteriia; order Coriobacteriales; family Coriobacteriaceae; genus Collinsella. Next base: position 12,535 of record UQDE01000040.1, read on the forward strand.
CCGGAGCCCTCATGTGCGGCGTTATCGGCATCGCATTGGTGTCGAGCGCCTTTGCGGGGTGCGCGATCGCCCGCATGGTCGGACACAGCCAAAACCGCTACGCCATGGCAGCCGTGGGTGGCATCGCCGCAGGCGCCCTCACAGGGCTTCCCCTCGTAGGCGGCTTCATCAGCGGCGTGGCCTTTGTCTTTATGCTCGGCTACATCATCCAGATCATCTGGCGCAACGCCCGCCTCAAGCCGCAGCAGCCGACTAACACGCCGGGACTCCCCACCGCTTAGCAGCTAACCGCCACAAAGATGCCAAGCACCTTTGTGGCGGCGCAAACGAACCTGCCCCTTGCACCAAAAAGGGCGCCGACCATCGCGGTCGACGCCCTTTCTTGTTAGACGCTATAAAACCCAGCGCTTATTTGTTGACCTGACCGGCGCGGACGGCAGCCTTCTTGCGGTCGGTGGCGTTGAGCAGACGCTTGCGCAGGCGGATGTTCTTGGGGGTAATCTCGACCAGTTCGTCGTCGGCGATGTACTCCAGCGCCTCCTCCAGCGAGAAGGTGCGGGGCGGCACCAGCTGGACGGAGATATCGGAGGTCGAAGAACGCTGGTTGCCCAGGTTCTTGGTGCGGGCGATGTTGACGACCATGTCGCCGGCCTTGCTGCGCTCGCCCACGATCATGCCCTCGTAGCACTCGGTGCCCGGCTCAACAAACAGCTGGCCGCGCTCCTGCAGCGTGCCCAGGGCGTAGGCAACGGCCTTCTCGGTGGTCATGGAGATCATAGCGCCGTTCTGACGGTTGCCGATCTCGCCGGCGTAGGGGCCATACTCCAAGAAGGTGTGGTAGAACACGCCCTCGCCGTGGGTGACGTTCATGATGCGGTTCTTAAGGCCCATGATGCCGCGGGTCGGGATCTTAAACTCGAGGTGCGTCACGATGCCCGAGGTATCCATGCTCGTCATGATGCCGCCGGAGGTACCGAAGACCTCAACGACCTTGCCCGAGTACTCGTCCGGGCACTCGACGACGGCCTGCTCGACGGGCTCCATCTTGTTGCCGTTCTCGTCCTTCTTAAACAGAACGCGGGGACGGCCAACCTGGAACTCAAAGCCCTCGCGACGCATGGACTCCATCAGAACGGACAGGTGCAGGATGCCGCGACCCGAGACCTCGACGCCGCTCTTGTCCTCGAGCTCCTCGATCTTCATGGTCACGTTGTTCTCGGCCTCGTTGAACAGGCGCTCCTTGAGCTGACGGGCACCAACGATGTCGCCGTCGCGACCGACGAGCGGGGAGGTCGAAGCCTCAAAGACGATGGACAGGGTCGGCGGGTCGATCTCGATGGGCTCGAGCTCAACGGGGTTCTCGGGATCGGTGTAGACATCGCCGATATCGGTGCGGTCGATGCCCACGACGGCAGCGATGTCGCCGGCGCCGACTTCCTGGCACTCGGTGCGGCCCAGGTAGTCGAAGGTAAAGAGCTGTTTGACGGTAGCGGTGGCGCTGGAGCCGTCGTTCTTGACGACCAGGATCTGATCGCCCTGATGGATGGTGCCGGAGTACACGCGACCGATGCCGATACGGCCGACGAAGTTGGAGTGGTCGATGGTCACGCACTGCATGGCCAGCGGGGCGTTCTCGTCAACTTCGGGCGCGGGCATGTCGTCGATGATCATATCGAGCAGCGGATACATGTCCATGTTGCCGTCGTTGGGGTCAAGGCGGGCAAAGCCATTCATGGCGCTGGCGTAGACCACGTGCTCCATGGCAAACTCGAGCTGGTCGTCGGTGGCACCCAGGTCGGCCATGAGGTCCAGGCAGTCGTTGTAGGCCTTCTCGGGGTTGGCGCCCGGACGATCGATCTTGTTGATGACGATCATGATCTTAAGGCCGGTGTCGATAGCGTGACGCAGCACGAAGCGGGTCTGGGGCATGGGGCCCTCAAAAGCGTCAACCAGCAGCAGGGCGCCGTCGGCCATACGCAGTACACGCTCGACCTCGCCGCCAAAGTCGGCGTGGCCCGGGGTGTCGATGACGTTGATCTTGACATCCTTGTACTCGATAGAGATGTTCTTGGCGAGAATCGTAATGCCGCGCTCGCGCTCCTGGTCGTTGGAATCCAGGACGCGGTCCTCGACCTGCTGGTTGGCACGGAAGGCGTCCGTGGCACGCAGGAGCTTGTCGACCATCGTCGTCTTGCCGTGGTCGACGTGGGCGATGATGGCGATGTTCCTCAGATTGTCTACGCGCATGTAGTTCCCCTATCTTCTATCCATATACAAACGGCACGCGTATGCGGCCCGCCCAGCGATACAACGCTCAGCGGGAATATTGAGCCTTTTACCGAAAACTCGTTTATTTTAGCGATTTTAGATGAGAGGGGTTTCCTCACCTGCAGGTTCAGGGTCGCTCCACATAAAACCATCGCCGGCGCCCATGCCCTCATACAGCACATATGCCGAAAAACCGCTCTCGAGCGTAGTCTCGAAAAAACTCACGAGCAGGGCGTCGTGGTAGCCGCCGTCAATCTCGACGCAGCCGGTATAGCCGATGGCATAGCGGACGATACGGCCCAGGCCCTCGTCCTTAAGACCCATCTTGTGCTCGGAGATAAAGTTGGTGGCCGCCTCGAGGCACGCCTCTTCGCCATCCTCGTCGAGCGCCGCCAGATATCGGTTGGAAGCGGCGTCCTCAATCGCCACAACTACGCCCGGATTCTCGCCGGCGGCAAGGTCGTCCAAGAACGCACCAATCAGGTCACACACCATGGCGTCGAGCTCGGCGGAGACGTTACCGGCGTCCTGCATATCCTGTGCCATCTTTAGACCTTCCCATCGAGTCTGGCGTCATTACAGTTCTTGTGCCTCGGCGGCGATCTTAGCGGCAGCGTCGCGGGTGCGCATCATATCCATCGCGCGCTTGTCGAGCACCTTGATCTGACTGGTCAGCATGACCGCATCGACCACGCCCCAGATCACGAGGCCCGTAGAGATCGAAAACCCAAGCGCACCAACTGTACCACGAAGGCGCGAACAGATTGCCGCGACAAGGGCGGAGATGACAACCATCTTGATAAACGAGCCGCGGCGTTCGCGAAGCGTGCGGGCCTGCGTCACATAGGCAATGCGAGCCGCCTCAGAAGCCTCCGAGCGCATCTGGGCCTCGCGGGCGATCGCAGCCGCCTCGGCAGAAACTCCGGCGCTCATGAGTGCGCACTCCGTCGCGTGGTTGTCGAGCATTTAAAAATCATCGGGCGAGAGCGTGTGAACGAACTCATCGAACTTTTCGAACTCTTGCTCGTCGTCGACTTCCTCGGCGTGCGGTGAGACAGTGCCCAAGCGATTCATGATGTCATCTTCAACGAACATGGGGGCATTGCTGCGTACGGCGAGGGCGATGGCGTCGCTCGGGCGCGCATCGATCCTATGCTCGTTGCCATCGGTCAACACGACAACCGTCGCGTAAAACACGGGCGGCTCGGCGCGGACGATTTCGACACGCTCGAGCTTGGCACCCAGGGCTTCGACGGTGTCGAGCAGCAGGTCGTGTGTGATTGGGCGATCGGCGCGTCCGCTGTCGATGCCACGGCTGATTGCCGCAGCCTCAAACGAGCCGGTCTGGATGGAGAGGGAGCGCAGCGGCGCGGGGGAATCCGACTTGCTGCAGCGCTCGCGAAGCACAATAAGCGATGGCACGGGACCGGCGGCCATGACGATGGTCTCTATGTCGACACGAACCATGGAACACCTCCGGTACGTAGCGGTTAACACGCGGCGGCCCGCCGCGTTGAATAGCTATACTACCCAATCTTTCGCACAGCACACAAAACCAAAATGAGATTTATCGCAGACAAGAAAAAAGCCCCGAGGCAACGCCCCAGGGCTCTTCACAGTTTTGATGGTGGACCTGACAAGATTCGAACTTGTGACCTCCCGGTTATCAGCCGGACGCTCTAACCAACTGAGCTACAGGTCCATCATGGTGGAGGTTAGGGGGATCGAACCCCTGACCTCAGGCTTGCAAAGCCCGCGCTCTCCCAGCTGAGCTAAACCCCCACGGAGACAGTAATAAACACCCCAGCGGCGACTCGGCTCTCGCTGGGGTGTTTATTGCGAAAGAAAGTGGTGGACCTGACAAGATTCGAACTTGTGACCTCCCGGTTATCAGCCGGACGCTCTAACCAACTGAGCTACAGGTCCATCGCGCAAGGGATATATTAGACGAGTCGTTACGCGCGCGTCAACAACTTTTTTGAAAATCTTTGAGGGGTGTCGGCCCCGGCTGCCCGTCGGCATGCGAAGTCGCCTGCTCGGACAGTCCTGCTCGCACGGAGAGCACATTAAGTGCTCTCCGGC
>UQDE01000041.1 GCA_900539735.1 uncultured Collinsella sp.
CGTAGCGGGTGGTTTAAAGCTGGCCGCTGCGCGGCCAGCGGACTAAAGTCTTGAACAAAACGGGGCCCGATGCATTCGCACCGGACCCCGTCCCAACTCTTTAGTTATCTGGCAACCGAGAGGCTACTCCTCCGAGCCGTCCTCCCCAGAAGCCTTCTTCTGCTGATCAAGTTTATGCTTACCACTCACAATGGACGTAGCGCCCAGTGTGGCCAAGCTTGCACTGGCAAGGCTCGCCATAACGATGAGGTCGCCCGTCTTGGGCATGTTGCCGCCCGAGGACTTGGTAGTTGTAGTCGTCGCGGTCGTGGTGGTCACCGTTTTGGAGTCATTTTGCTCCTGGTTCTGGTTGTCGGTGTTGCCCTTACTGCTGTCCTCGCCCTGCTGTTTTCCGTCCTCGGTCTTGTCCTTGTTCTTGTCCTTCTCCTCAGATTCAGACTTCTTGTCCTCGTCCTTCTTCTGAGCGGACTTGTCGTCCTTCTCATCAGAGCTAGAACCCTTATCGGATTCAACCTTCTCGGAAGCCTTATCCTTGGAATCGCCCCTTACGGCTTCGGTCTTTTCCGTGGAAGCCTGATCAGAGTTGTCCTTGTTCTGGGTCGAGCCGTTATTGACGCCAGCCATCAGCGAAGAGCCCAGCGTAGAACCAAGCTGCACGGAGAAAGAAGGCTTCTTGTCCGGCGAAGCAACGGGAGCGTCCGGCGCCTTATTCGAGTCGTCCTTGGAAGCGTCGGAATCAGAAGCGGAGCCAGTGTTAGAGTCATTGCTAGAACCAGTATCGGCGGAAGAATCGCTCGAGCCAGTGGAAGAGTCAGAGGAACCAGCGTCGGTCGAACCAGAGGCGGCGCTGCCCGTATTGCCGGCAGAGCTTGAAGACGAATCGCCCGCAGCAGAGCCGTTCGAATCGGAGCCGTTCGAGGTGGAACCGTCGTTGATAGCGCCACCAGCAGAGCCATTACCGTCAGCATCGGTCGAGGGCGCATCCATCCTGTCATCGTTGGCATCGTCACTCGAGCCGTCATTCGAATCAGGCGTCGGCGAGGGCGCCGGCGTAGGCTCGGGCTGCACGGGCGTCGCAGCGGCAGCGGCCTCGTCCTCGGCGATATAAACCAAGCAGTCCTTCAGCTCGTTGCGGTAGCGGTTCTTCCAGCCCTCATGATACTGGGGTTGGCTCGAATACTTGGTCGCCACGTTATTGACCACGCTGTAGGAAAGCGCCGTCACAAACTCGCGATCGGACATATCGTTGGAAAGATTCGCCCAGCGGAAAAAGTCCCTGCAGCCACCAGTGCCGCACATGTTGGTAATGCTCCACACCATGCCCTTGACGCAGTCGGCGCGGCCCGAAATATCAATACCCAGGCCGCTCTTGAGCCACGCCTCGGTCACCGCATAGTACGAGTTGTACGCATAAGCATCTTGAAGTGCTGAGAACTCAACAGGATCGGTGTTGTAAGCACCCTGGAAGGCCTCCTGCGCAATACGGCCCAACTCGGTGAGCTGACCGTTCTCGTACATGGCATTGCTCGTGTTGGAAATCTCGCTGCCGCGATCAATCGCATCCTTGAGCATGCTGTATTTTTCGGGGCTGTAGTTGTAGACCTGCTTCATAAACGGAATGAGCGACCAGCGGCGGTCGAACTGGTAATAGCCCAACGCGTTATAGCCGTCACCGTACGAAAAGCCCTGGTTGTAGTTACCATGGCTCTCGTACTTGGTAAAGTACTTCATCTCGGGAGTCACGTTGACAAACGAAACGCCCTGGACCGACCTCAGCACGCCTGAGAAGGACTGCTGGGTGTAGAGACCCTTATCGATATCGGTGGCATCCGAGGCAACGCCCGGCGTGGGCTCCTCGGCAGCGGCGGGTGCCGGCGCGGAAACGGCGCCAAACGAAAGCGCCAACGTCAGGCCCGCGACAATAGCAGAATGCTTGGGCTGCATAAGATCCTCCCTGCATTGGTGTAGTTAAAGTTCAGTTTGCAAAGATAAAAATAAGTATTGCAGCTCGCCCGTTGTTGCACAACAACCCCTCGGTAAACGGCAACAACCCTCCGCGAAATCTTAAAGAATTGCGCTCAACCTACAGTTTGATGTCGAAGTTAATCTCGGGGACGGCGGCAAGGTCGGCCAACGTCACGCCGTCGACGTACTTTTCGATCACGTCGTCCAAACCGCGCCAGAACTTGACGGTCGAGCACAAATCGCTGCGGGTGCAGCTGTTGTCGATGCCATCGCACGCCACCGGAGCCGTGCTTCCCTCGACGGCACGCAGGATGTCGCCGGCGCGCACCTCGGCCGGGTCCTTCGCCATCATGTAGCCGCCGCCCTTACCGCGCACGCTCCTAAGCAGGCCCGCCTTCATGAGCGGACGAACCAGCTGCTCCAAATACTTTTGTGAAATATGCTCGCGGTCAGCGACCTCGCGAAGGGCAATCTTGCCCTCGGCGTCACCAAGCGCTGCGATATAGATCATCAGACGGAGGGCATAGCGGCCCTTAGAAGAAATGAGCATACCTACCCTCTCATCGTAGCCGAGACAAAATACCAGGCTTGTTTGTCCCAAATCTTATGCACGCGGGGCAAACAAGCCTGATTATTATGTCCCACATCTAAAAAGTCGAGTGGATTAGTCGGGTTTTCCCTTGACTAACGCCGAACCCATAGTAACTTTATTCCGAGAAGATTCCTAGGGTTTAGTACACCTATGAGTACACCATATACAGAGAGGGACAGCATGAGCGCAAATCCGCTGCTTTCCATCGAAGGTCTGACCGCCTCCGTGGACGAGAAGACCATCCTCCACAACGTCAACCTCAACGTCGCCGCCGGCGAGACCCACGTTCTGATGGGACCCAACGGCGCCGGCAAGTCCACCCTCGGCCACCTGGTCATGGGCGACCCCGTTTACACGGTCAACGACGGCCGCATCGTCTTTGACGGCCAGGACATCACTGAACTCACCACCGACAAGCGCTCGCGCGCCGGCCTGTTCCTGAGCTTCCAGGCCCCGGTCGAGATTCCGGGCGTGCCGCTGTCGAGCTTTTTGCGCGCCAGCATCGCCGGCCGCCCCGGCCTGGAGATGAAGGGCAAGGAGTTCCGCCGTCGCGTCAAGGAGCTCGCGGCAGAGCTCAACATGGATACCGCCTACCTCAACCGCGAGCTGGGCGTGGGCTTCTCGGGCGGCGAGAAGAAGAAGGTCGAGATGCTCCAGCTCCTGTTGCTGCAGCCCAAGCTCGCCATCCTCGACGAGACCGACTCGGGCCTAGACGTCGACGCCCTGTCCACCGTCAGCCACGGCATGGACGCCTACCGCAAGAGCTGCGACGGCTCCATGCTCATCATCACACACAACACGCGCATCTTGGAGCACCTGGATGTCGACCGCGTCCACGTTATGGTCAAGGGCCACATCGTGCGCGAGGACGACGCCTCGCTCATCCCCTGGATCGACAAGAACGGTTTTGAGACCTTCGAGCGCGAGGCCGCCGAGCAGCGCGCCCAGGCCGAGGCCGCCGCTGCCGAGCAGCAGGCGTAAAGGGGCGACGCAATGACCAAGAACCGCACCGAGGTCGCGGACATCGACCGCAGCCTCTACGACTTCACCTATGGCGAGGAGGGATTCGAGCGCCTCGACGCCGGCATCACGCCCGACATCGTGCGCGAGATCAGCGCCAAAAAGGACGAGCCGCAGTGGATGCTCGACCTGCGCTTAAAGTCCCTCGAAATCTTCAACCGCTTCCCGGATCCGACGTGGGGCCCCTCCATCGAGGGCCTGGACATGGACAACATCGTCACCTACGTCAAGCCCAACACCGACCAAAAGCACGACTGGCAGTCGGTGCCCGACGACATCAAGAACACCTTTGAGCGCCTAGGCATCCCCGAGGCCGAGCGTAGCTACCTGGCGGGTGTCGGCGCGCAGTACGACTCCGAGCTCGTCTACCACAACATGCAGGACACCGCGTCCAAGATGGGCATCGTCTACTCCGGTATTGAGGAAGCCCTGCACGATCCGCAGTGGGAACCGCTCATCCACGAGAAGTTTATGACACTCATCCCGCCCACCGACCACAAGTTTGCGGCCCTGCACGGCGCCGTATGGTCCGGCGGCTCGTTTGTCTACGTGCCCAAGGGCACCAAGCTCGACTTCCCGCTGCAGAGCTACTTCCGCCTCAACGCCAAGGGCGCCGGCCAGTTTGAGCACACGCTCATCATCGTCGAAGACGACGCCGACCTGCACTTTATCGAGGGCTGCTCCGCGCCCAAGTACAACGTGGCCAACCTCCACGCCGGCGCCGTCGAGCTCTTTGTGGGCAAGCGTGCGCACCTGCGCTACTCGACCATCGAGAACTGGTCCAAGAACATGTACAACCTCAACACCAAGCGTGCGCGCGTGGACGAGGACGGCGACATCGAGTGGATCAGTGGCTCCTTCGGCAGCCACGTGGGCTACCTCTACCCCATGAGCGTGCTCAACGGCCGCCGCGCTCGCTCGAGCTTTACCGGCATCACCTTTGCCGGCGCCGGCCAGAACCTCGATACCGGCTGCAAGGTCGTGCTCAACGCGCCCGAGACCTCGGCAACTGTCGAGACCAAGGGCATCTCCAAGAGCGGCGGCATCCAGACGTTCCGCAGCTCTATCGTGGCGACACCCAAGGCTGAGGGCTCCAAGGCAACCGTGAGCTGCCAGTCGCTGATGCTCGACGACCAAAGCCGCTCCGACACTATTCCGGCCATGGACATCCGCGCCAAGAACGTCGACATCGGCCACGAGGCCACCATCGGCCGCATCGGCGACGATAAGGTGTTCTACCTGATGAGCCGCGGTATCTCGGAGGAAGAGGCCCGTACCATGATCGTCAACGGCTTTGCCAACCCGGTCTCCAAGGAGCTGCCGCTGGAGTACGCCGTCGAGATGAACAACCTGATCAAGCTCGAGATGGAAGGAGCGATCGGATAATGAAACAGACCACGAACACCGCTGCTACCACCCTTGAGCAGGTCAATGCGATGCCGGCTGCCACATGGGGCTGGCTGAAGATGAACCAGACCAAGCTCGAGCTCTCTGACGAGCTTGCCGCCGCTCCCACCGGGGCCGTTGAGGTCGAGGGCTTGGACGAGCAGTTTACCGGCATGGCAGACGCGTTCGACGCCGCCATGGACGCCATGGCCGAGCGCTTCCCCGAGCGCCGCGCCTCCGCGCCCGGCGATGCCGCCGACCGCGCCCGCATCACGCCCGAGACCGAGCTCGACGTGCCCGCCACCTCCGTCTACCAGGCCGGTGCCATCCAGCTGGAGGAGGAGCTTTCCCCCGCTGAGGCCTTCGAGACTGGCATGGGCGAGGCTGCCTACACCTACCTGGCCGACCACGCCACCAAGCGCGTCGTCATCGATGTGCCCGCATACAAGCACGCCACGGTTACCGTGCGTGTGAGCGGTGTCGATGCCGCCGCGGCCATCGCCGCCATCGACGTCGTCGTCCGTCCCCAGTCGACGCTCGACCTGCAAATCGCCCTGGACTCCCCCGTTGCCGGCGAGGGCGTCGTGGGATCCGTGCTGCGCGTGTGCGCCCACGAGTACGCCACCGTCAACGTGGCCTGCACGCAGACGCTCGACGATAGCTGGATCGCACTCGACGACACCGGCCTGTTCCTGGACGAGGGCGCGCGCGTCAACGTGCAACACACCGTCCTGGGTGCCGGCGCCAGCGCCACCGGCCTTGCCGGCGACCTGCTGGGCGATACCGCCAAGGTCACCATCGATACTGACTACCTTGGCGCCCGCGAGCAGGTGCGCGACTTTAACTACGAGCTGCGCCACCGCGGTCGCAAGACCGAGTGCGAGATCGACGCCAACGGCGTGCTGACCGGCACGTCCAAGAAGGTCTACCGCGGCACCATCGACCTCGTGCACGGCTGCAAGGGTGCAACCGGCACCGAGCGCGAGACGGTGCTTTTGGCCAACAAGGGCGTCGACAACAAGACCATTCCCGTCATTCTCTGCGACGAGGACGACGTCGCCGGCAACCACGGCGCCACCATCGGTCACGTCCGCGACGAGCAGCTGTTCTACCTCGCCTGCCGCGGCCTTGACCAAAACGCCGCCGAGGACCTGTTCATCCGCGCCAAGCTGGAGGACGCCGCGCTTTCCGCCACCGACGAGCGCACCCGCGCCGCCGTCGTCCGCCTGGGCAACAACCTGATCGATAACTTTGAAGAGGAGCTCGCATGATCGACACCGAGCACGTTAAATGCGATACCTGCACCGCCCCCGAGCCCATGGAGCTCGACGCCAGCGACGAGGCTTCGCGCGGCTGGCCCACTGTGGACATCGAGACCAACCCCTACAAGGGCCAGTTCCCGCTGTTCCAGCAGCACCCCGAGATCGCCTTCCTCGATAGCGCCGCCACCGCGCAGCGCCCTGCCTGTGTGCTCGACGCCGAACGCGACTTCTACCAGCGCATGAACGCCAACCCCCTGCGCGGCCTGTACTCGCTGTCCGTCGAGGCAACCGACGCCATCGCGAAGGTCCGCCAGCAGATCGCCGACCTCATCGGCGCCTCACAGGCCAACGAGGTCGTCTTCACCCGCAACACGAGCGAGTCGCTCAACCTGGTCGCCAAGAGCTTTGCGCCCACAGTGCTCAAACCGGGCGACGAGGTCGTCATCACCATCATGGAGCACCACTCCAACCTGATTCCGTGGCAGCAGGTCTGCCGCGAGACCGGCGCCAAGCTCGTCTACCTCTACCCCACCAAGACCGGCCAGCTCACCACCGAGGAGGTTCTTGCCAAGGTGGGTCCCAAGACCAAAATTCTGGCCGTGGGTCAGGTTTCTAACGTGCTGGGCGTCGAGAACCCGGTCAAGAACCTCGGCAAACTCGTGCACAAGTACGGCGGCTACCTGGTCGTCGACGGTGCGCAGTCGCTGCCGCACATGCCGGTCGATGTGGCCGACCTGGGCGCCGACTTCTTTGCCTTTAGCGCGCACAAGGCCATGGGCCCCATGGGCATCGGCGTGCTGTGGGGCAAGATGGACCTGCTCAACGCCATGCCGCCCATGCTCACCGGCGGCGAGATGATCGATTCGGTCACCGAGCAGGACGCCGTCTGGGCGCCCGTCCCCGAGAAGTTCGAGGCCGGCACGCAGGACGCCGCCGGCATATTCGCCACGGGTGCGGCACTCGACTACCTCGTCAACACGGTTGGCTACGAAAACATCCAGGCACGCGAGCAGGCACTCGTCCACTACCTGATGGGCGAACTCATGCAGCTCGACTTTGTCCAGATCATCGGCTCCATCTACTGGGACAACCATCACGGCGTCGTCAGCTTTAACGTCAAGGGTATCCACCCGCACGACGTCGCGAGCATCATGGACATGGACGGCGTGTGCATCCGTGCCGGTCACCACTGCGCGCAGCCGCTGCTTACCTGGCTGGGCGTCGCGAACCTCGCCTGCTGCCGCGCCAGCGTGGCCTTCTACAACGACAAGGCCGACATCGATAAGTTCATCGCCGGCCTGCATCACGTTTGGAGCACGTTCAATGGGTAATCTGTACACCTCCACCACGTTTATGGAGCACAACTCGCACCCCGACTACAAGTACGAGATGGATGCCCCCACGCACGAGCACGACGGCATCAACCCCAGCTGTGGCGACGAGCTCACCTTGCAGCTGCGCGTCGAGAACGGTGTGATCGAGGAGGCCTCCTTTACCGGTCATGGCTGCGCCATCAGCCAGGCCAGCGCCGACATCATGGCCGACCTCATCACCGGCGAGACCGTCGAGGAAGCTCACCGCCTGGCAGAGCTCTTCCTCGCCATGATCCGCGGCGAGCAGCTCTCCGAGGAAGATCTGGAAGACCTGGACGAAGCCGCCCAGCTCCAGGACATCTCGCACATGCCCGCCCGCGTCAAATGCGCCGAGCTCGCCTGGCGCACCCTCGACGGCATGCTCACGGGACAAAATAATCAGTAGTATTTGTCCCAAATCTTAAGAATTTTGTTGGCCGAATCGCTTGACTAAGAGTGGTTCGGCCATTTTCTATTCCGAGAGCTCGGCCTGTGCCTTCACCCGCGCATAAGCGCGCACGATACGAGAGACGGTACTTTTGCCAATCCCGGTATACCGCTCAATCTGGCGCACCGTAAAACCGGCATCGTGCAATCCAAAAATAACGGTATCGCGCTGCGCCGGCGGTGCGACTTTAACCCCACGAAGCGGAACCCCTAGCTCCTTCGCCAACTTGTTGGCAAAGGCGTGGCGTTCCCACTCCGTCTCTTTCATATCGCACAGATCTGGCTCACTGCCGTCGGGCGTCGAAAGCGAATAGGCAATAAAGCCCTCGGCAGAGCCAAAAAGCTCAAGCACGCAAGAAGGATCGGAAAATCCCCTCACGACATCGGCCGCGTCACCGTCGTAAGCGCACAAATGCTCCGCAAAGCTACTCCAGGGATAACGCTCGATTAGGCTAACGCCCGCCTCCTGCGGATCGGCGTGTACGGAGCGAATAGCCTCCATCACCTGCCAGTCGGTATCGAGCGAGCGCCGGTCAAAACGGTTCTGGAACAGATGCCCTGTGCGCCCCGTGCGTTTATTGAACCGCCGCGCGTACGTCAAAAGCAACCGGTGCATCGCCGCGCTCATCCTGTCCTCGTAATCTGTAAGCACCAAATGCACGTGATTGCCCATAAGGCACCAGGCGATAACCGTCACACCCTCCTCGCAGCAGCACTCGCGCATCAGCTCCAAAAACTCCCACCGGTCTTCATCGCCCTCAAAGATGAGCTGCTTGCCCGTACCGCGGGCACAGACATGGTAAAAGCCGGTAACCGTTTTCCAAACGCGCTGCATGGCGCTCCCTTCGCCGGGATCTGCTTGCCATCCAATACAGCACGATTGAAGCGTGCCATCAAAACATTCACGCAAAACAATACACTCGCGCGGCCAAAGGCAGTAATCAGGCGGCGAACGGCACCGTTGCAACAGGTCAACCCCTGTAACGCTTACAAGAGCTGACCAAAAGCTTGCCCAAGAAGGACCCCCTCTACGGAAGTTCACGACCACATAACATAGGGTTAAACCGTTTCAATTAAAACTTCCGGACTTCTCGCTACGAAAACTGAGCCGTTCGCCGAATATTCCGTGCATTTCGCGGTATTATAGGGGCTGCATGTCATGTCCCTTTCGAAGGGTCGCCCGGCAATCGCCAGCCACGACCCCCAGACGGGACGCCAACACGATAGAGAGGAGAGGCATGCAGTACTCACAGGAAGTGGAGAACATGTGCCCCGTTGCCAAGGGTGCATACCACGGCCCCGCACCCATCCCCGAGGAGGGCAAGTGGGTCCAGGCTAAGGAGATTTCCGACATCTCCGGTCTTACGCACGGTGTGGGTTGGTGCGCACCTCAGCAGGGCGCCTGCAAGCTCACGCTGAACGTCAAGGACGGCATCATCGAGGAGGCCCTCGTTGAGACCATCGGCTGCTCGGGCATGACCCACTCTGCCGCCATGGCTTCCGAGATCCTTCCCGGTAAGACCATCCTCGAGGCCCTCAACACCGACCTCGTCTGCGACGCCATCAACGTTGCTATGCGCGAGATCTTCCTGCAGATCGTTTACGGCCGCAGCCAGACCGCGTTCTCCGAGGGCGGCCTGCCCGTGGGCGCCTCCCTCGACGACCTCGGCAAGGGCCTTCGCTCTCAGGTCGGCACCATGTTCGGCACCAAGGCCAAGGGCGCTCGTTACCTCGAGCTCGCTCAGGGCTACGTCACCCGCATGGCTCTCAACGACAAGAACGAGATCATCGCATTCGAGTTCCTGAACCTCGGCAAGTTCACCGACGCCGTCAAGGCCGGCAAGACCCCCGAGGAGGCCATCGCTGGCGCTATGGGCCACTATGGTCAGTGGGAGAACGCTGCCAAGTACATCGACCCGCGCACCGACGAGGAGACTCACTCCGTCGCCAGCGTGTTCCCGGTTCACGAGTAGAAAGGGAGGGAAATAACTATGACTGTTACGTTCGAAGGTTACGAGCGCCGCGCTGACAAGATCAACAAGTGCCTCGCCGACAACGGCATCGCCTCCCTCGAGGAAGCTCTGCAGATCTGCACCGACAAGGGCTTCAACCCGCGTGAGATCGTCAACAACACCCAGTCCATCGCCTTCCAGAACGCCGAGTGGGCCTACACCCTCGGCTGCGCTCTTGCTGTCAAGCGTGGCGCCAAGACCGCTTCTGAGGCTGCTGCCATCATCGGCGAGGGCATCCAGGCCTTCACCGTTCCCGGCTCCGTCGCCGAGGACCGCAAGGTCGGTCTGGGCCACGGCAACCTGGGCGCTATGCTGCTCTCCGACGACACCGAGTGCTTCGCCTTCCTGGCCGGCCACGAGTCCTTCGCTGCCGCTGAGGGCGCTATCGGCCTGGCTCTGAACGCCAACAAGGCTCGCAAGAAGCCGCTGCGCGTTATTCTCAACGGTCTGGGCAAGGACGCCGCTCAGATCATCGCCCGCATCAACGGCTTCACCTACGTGAAGACCCAGTTCGACTACTTCACGGGCGAGCTCAAGGTCGTCGAGACCATCCCCTACTCCGATGGTCCCCGCGCCGCCGTCAACTGCTACGGCGCCGACGACGTCCGCGAGGGCGTTGCCATCATGTGGCACGAGAACGTCGACATCTCGATCACCGGTAACTCCACCAACCCCACGCGCTTCCAGCACCCCGTCGCTGGCACCTACAAGAAGGAGCGCCTCGAGGCTGGCAAGAAGTACTTCTCCGTCGCTTCTGGTGGCGGCACTGGCCGTACCCTGCACCCGGACAACATGGGCGCCGGCCCTGCCTCTTACGGCATGACCGACACCATGGGCCGCATGCACTCCGACGCCCAGTTCGCCGGTTCTTCCTCCGTGCCTGCGCACGTCGACATGATGGGTCTCATCGGCATGGGCAACAACCCCATGGTCGGTGCCACCGTCGCCTGCGCTGTCGCCGTCGAAGAGGCCCTCAAGGCCTAATCGCGCCCGCGCGATGCTCAGATAGTTGAGCTTTGGAGCCGCTACCTTTCGAGGTAGCGGCTCTTTTTGTTTGCGCTGGCGCAGGGTATCTAATGCCGATATATCAGCTGGGGCGAAATACGAGATGTGAAGAGATGGAGCGTCAGAGCGTCCATGACGCCCACCTGCCATATTTGCCCTTTACCGATTTGCCGGGTCTTTGCGGCCCCATTGCCGATCACCCGTGCGACAATGCGCCGGACGAGAAAGGAATCCGATGGAATCGACTGATGTACTGGTAATTGGATCTGGCATTGCGGGCCTTTGTGCCGCCATCGAAGCGGCACGCACGGGTGCAACCGTCACTGTGGCAAGCGCCGGCAAGACCATGAGTGGATCGAGCTTCTTCCCGGGTACCTGGGGCCTCGGCCTCATCGGTCCCGTCGACGAAGACGACGAGCAGGACCTCATCGACACCATCCAGACCGTCGGCGGCGGTGTCGCCGACCCCGAACTCGTCCAAACGTTCGTCCACGGCATTCCCCAAGCGATTGACTGGCTCGAGCAAGACCTGGGCGTTGAGCTCCAGCGTCCGCAAAGCGCCAAGAGTGCTCAACAAAAGCAGTTTATCCCCTGCTTTGACCACAAAACGCGCATGTGGCGCGGCCTCACCCGCAAGCCCCTTGATGACGCTCTGACGGCCCGGATCGAGTCGCTCGGCATTCGTCTGCTCCCCCGCCATGAGCTTATCGACCTTGTTGAGGACACGAACGGCAGAATAACCGGAACCGTACTCTACGACCTCACCGAAAATCGAATCGTGCCCTTTGCTGCCAAGGCCACGATCATCGCAGCCGGTGGCACAGGCGGCCTGTTCGAGCGCAGCCTTACGTCGGCTGATGTGCTCAGCTCCTCGCAGGCCATCGCGCTGGCGCACAGCGCAACACTTACTAATATAGAGTTCATGCAGATGATGCCCGGCTTCATCGAGCCCAGGCGTAACTTGGTCTTCAACGAGAAAACCTGGCGCTACGTACATGTAGACCAGCCGGCAGATATTGCCGACGACAAGCTGGACGAACTGCTCGAGCAGCGCTCTGGATATGGTCCCTTCACGTCACGTTTGGCCTCCCGCGCTATCGATCTCGTCATCGATAAGGCAGGTGCCGAAGGCCTGGCACTCCACTACGACTTCCCCAGTGAGGATGTCCCAGAATTTGTGCAGACTTTTGCCACCTGGCTGCAAGACGAGCACGGCATCGCCCCGACTGACGAGATGCGCGTTGCGATGTATGCCCACGCCGCTAACGGCGGCATCAAGATCGATAAGACCGCGTACACGGGCGTTGAGGGCCTCTACGCTTGCGGCGAGGCGACAGGCGGCATGCACGGCGCCGACCGCATTGGTGGCTTGTCAAGCGCCAACGGCATCGTGTTCGGACGCATCGCAGGAGCATCGGCAGCCCTTGCAGCGCAGAATGCACCTGAGATGGCCCCGAAGACGGATATCGACCTCCCCCAGCATGGCATTGCCACAACAGATGCCGAACGCCTGACACACAGCCTTAAGCACACGATGAGCACCTATTGCATGATCAACCGCACCGAGACGGGCCTATCCGAGGCTCTGCAACAGCTTGAAAGCCTGCAAGACAAGGCCATGGCGCTGAACAAGCCGCATGCCGATGACAGCGAGATCGCAGCCCTCGCCCGCCTACAGTCGCAGATTCAGCTGTCGATGGAGATGGTCAAAGCCATGCGCAAGCGAACCGAAAGTCTCGGATCGCACTATCGAGCAGACTAAATCGATTCTCACTTTGAGTTTGATCACAACTTCTCAACATGCATCGAGCCCCGTGAGCATAATTCTCATAAGGAGGGCACGTTTATGGGGCTTTAGCCGTGTTTCCCTAAGGGAATCACGGTGCAGTTTCCCCAACTTCGCGCCCCGACGGGTTCGACCCCATGAAAGGTCAACAAAAAAAGCGACCAGCCGAAGCCAGCCGCTTTACAATGCTTTGGTGGGCCGTCAGAGGGTCAGCCTGCTGCGCAGGCGGCCGCTGCGGCGCCAAGGCGCCTTGCGCGCTGCGCTGACAAACGCTTAC
This sequence comes from uncultured Collinsella sp., assembly GCA_900539735.1. GTDB lineage: Bacteria > Actinomycetota > Coriobacteriia > Coriobacteriales > Coriobacteriaceae > Collinsella. The sequence continues at coordinate 13,105 of UQDE01000041.1, forward strand.
GCGTTTCCTCAGCTCCGCGCCCTTTCGGGTTCGACCCCATGCGAGGTCAACAAAAAAGCGACCAGCCTGAGCCAGTCGCTTTAACAATCTTTGGGTGGGCCGTCAGGGGGTCGAACCCTGGACCTTGGGATTAAGAGTCTTGAACGTGATGTTATGGAGTGCCTTGTAGCAGCAAAATCGCAGGTAGTTATGTTTCCACACGCTCTCACCGCACTGAAACTGCATTGCAGAACGGATATTGACGGATATCTGGCAATGCATAAAGCCCCTCCCCGGCAGTTCATGCCGGGGAGGGGCTGCATCTATCAATTTCTAAAGTCTTTTTGGCTGCCGACGCGCACGATTGCCCATCCGAGAAGACCGGTCAGCAGTCCTGCAGCAGCGCCGACAATAAAACAGATATCAAATGGATTCATATGCACACCTATCGATAGAGTTGCTTGACGAGCGCTTGGCCGATGGCGACGTTGGTGTCGCGGCCCTGGTATCCGTCCGCACCCGATGATCCGCACGAGATACCTTGAGCGATGAGCCACTGCTGGTGTTTGAAGACCGTTCCCGAACCCATCTGTCGCGCCTGAACACCGCCGACCACGGGATAGACTTTGCATCCGACCTTGTCCTGCAGGGCGCGGACGGCATTCGAGCCAACCCCGCCCTTGACGTACTCGATTACGCCGCGGTCGCATGCCCAAAGGTATCGCTCATTCGCCGGCCATTGACCGGAGATCACGCCATCGGCAGTCGTGCCGAGCTGGCGTTGCAGCTCCTTGGCCATCTTCGGGCCGAAATATCGCGTGTCTCCGAGGCTCGGGACCGTATTGTCCGCGACTTCGGTATTGGACCCGTTTAGCGTCTTTCCGTCGCCAAGCCAGTAGAGCGTGCCGTCCCATGGGTAGCTGTAGTACGCCTTGATGTTGGACTCGCGCCCGGTCTGGTCGCCCTTGGTGCCGGTGACGGTCCCCTTTTCAGAAATGGAGAATTGGGCCAAGAGGTCGCCGCGAGCTGATCCATAGGGAGAGACGCACACGGCGGTGTGGCACTTCTCGTTGAGGTAGATGTCTCCACGCTGGGCGGACTTGACGCCCATCTTACGCCAGCCGAATAGGCCCGTCTTGAGCAGCTGCTCCCGCATGTTTCCGGTATACGAGGCTCCGAAGGTATTGACGCCGACCGCGCGGAGGGCGGTCACTACGGCCGAGGAACAGTCGCGATCGCCACCGGCAATAGTGACGGTGGTGCCGTCGGACAGACAAATCGTCTCGGTCGTTCCGTCCCCCATGCGGTTGGCTTGCGAGTATCCGTGACCGCCGCCCCCATCATGGGAGACGAGGTGTTCCATGACCTGCGCGAAGGCCTCGCGCTGTGTGATGGCCATGGCCTACTCAACCGCCTTGGCGTCATATGCGGCATGGGGCTCGCTGTACGACATGGCACGCTTCGAGTCCGACGCGCCCTTGGTGGTCGGATCGACGATCACGCCGAAGCCGGCGAGAACGGTCAGGATAATTCCGACGAGCTGGATGAGCGACCCCTGGGAGATAGGCGCCACGACTCCGAGGATTCCGAGCACCTGATAGGCTGCGCTGATTACGGTGGCGGCCAATGCCGCGAGCGTCTGCTTATTCTTGAAGCGAAGGGCCCAGTTGATTTTCATTTTTCAGCTCCTAATCTGACCCGCCGATACCGTGATGCAGGTCGTAATTCTTCTCGACGCGGTCGAGCCGGTTGAACAAGGTGATGACCTGTTGCTCGACTTTCGTGAGGCGCTCGCCGTGGTCGTCGAGCTTGCGGTTGATCTCCTTGACGCCGTCCTTGATCTCGCTCGTGTCGCCGCAAAGGCTGTCGAGCTTGTCTTCGGTCCGCTGCTCCTTGGCGGACGATGTTTTGGATACGGAGACGCGCCCGATGAAGAACGTGACAATCACAACGGCGGCCGAGAGGACCGACGTTGCCTCCCCGATGCTCAGCGCCGGCACCCTAAGCCTCCTCCGCGTACTCTTCTCCGACGATCTCCTCATATTCGTCGCATGTGATCCACTTGCAGGCCACGGCTCGATGCACCATGGCCTTGGTCCAGAGGCCGCGCTCGTAGTAGCGCCTCACCTTGTCATAGTTCTTCGAGTGCGCCGCCGTGGTTGCAGCCTTGACGCGTCCCGCCATTACTGTTCACCCCCGACCGTCATCATCAGGTAGTCGATGTTTGCCGTGTTGGTCTCGGTTTGGCTGGGCTCGGCGACCTTCTCGCGCATCTGCTCAAGCAGCTTGTCCACGTCCGGGGCCTCACCCTTTCCGTAGGCGGCGACGGCCGCGGTGTAGGCGAGCTTTCGCGCCTTCCGCTCAACGTACTCGTCATCGTCGATAACG
>UQDE01000042.1 GCA_900539735.1 uncultured Collinsella sp.
TCTTTTGTAAGTACATCTGTCCGCAGGGTGTGCTCGAGGGCGCCATTCCGCTGGCCATCGCCAATGCCGGCATTCGATCTGCGTTGGGACATCTCTTTACTTGGAAACTTGCCGTTCTCATTGCCGTGGTAGTGCTGAGCGTTTTGTTCTACCGCCCCTTTTGCAAATGGATTTGTCCACTCGGCGCATTCTATGCGCTCATGAATAAGGTGTCCCTATTGGGGATCCGGGTCGATGCATGCAAATGCGTCTCGTGCGGCAAGTGCTCAAAGGTTTGTCAGATGGACGTTGATGTGGTCCGCGCGCCCAATCATGCCGAATGCATCCGGTGCGGAAAGTGCATCGGGGCCTGTCCCGTCGATGCCATCAGCTATCGCTATGGCCTGGATGTGTCGGCGGAAAAGCTCCCCTTGACCGTCGATAAAAAGTAAACAAGCTTCGACAAAACGGAGGAATGACCATGAAGCTTTCTAAGATTGCGGCCCTGTTTATGGTGCCGGTGCTGGCCTTGTGTCTTGTGGCGTGTTCGGCGCCCGGTGGCAACGCGAGCGAATCAACGGGCTCCGATCCTAAGATCGCGGAGCTCATTGCGCAAGATCCAGCCAACGCCGACGAGGCCGCCGAGCTGTATGCGAAGCTCATGCAGAAGGAGAACGATATCCTTTCGAGCGATAATGCGCTGTGGGAAAAGGTATTCAACGCAGCAAATAAAGAGTCGACAATGATTGAGGACGGCAGCAATTACGGCGATTTCCTGCTCAAGACTATCGACGGCGCCAAGGACGAGTTTACGGCAGATGAGTTTAAGACACTCAAGGCCGGCGCGCAGCAGATCAAGGAGATCGAGGACAAGCTCGAGAGCCTGGAAAAGAAGTTTCCCGGCTGTGGAAGCACGCCGAGTGCAGGCGAGAGTGTCGACGCTTCGGCCGCTGGCATGACGGCTGGTGCCAATGCTTCGAGCGAGGCGACGAAGTTCCCCAGCTTTACGGGCAAGGACCTGGATGGCAACGACGTGAACAGCGACGAGCTGTTCTCTAAGAACAAGGTTACCGTCATGAACTTCTGGTTCACCACTTGCAAGCCGTGCGTGGGCGAGCTGGGCGATCTTGAGAGCCTGAATAAGGAGCTTGCTGAGAAGGGCGGCCAGGTCGTGGGTGTCAATTCCTTTACGCTCGATGGCAACAAGGACGAGATTGCAGATGCCAAGGACGTGCTGAGCAAGAAGGGCGTGACATATAAGAACGTCTGGTTCAAGTCGGATAGCGAGGCCGGTAAGTTTACGTCAAATCTGTTCTCGTTCCCGACAACCTACGTTATCGACCAGAACGGCAACATCGTAGGGGAACCCATCGTGGGCGCCATCAGCTCCGCCGAGCAGCGCGCGGCGCTCGACAAGCTTATCGACCAGGCGATTGCGAAGAGCGAGCAGTAAAGGCTGAGTACACGTAATGTGACAAAGGGACAGTCCCTTTGTCACATTGTCGATGTTGTGTGCGGGACGGTGCGCTGTGTGGCGTGCCGTCCCGTTCGTTTTTGGCGCGGTTCGTTACATTCCCCACTGGTGTCGGCAAAAAATGGGAATAGAGTAGGACAAACGCGTCGAATACGAACGGCGGGGGAGAGCGGGCGAGGGCGCCCGCGCGGGAGAGGTTGCCGTCCATGCTGGAGCTCAAAGATATTTGCAAAAGGTACGTCACGCAGTCGTTTACGCAGGTGGCGCTCGACAGCGTGAGCCTTGCCTTTCGCGATAATGAGTTCGTGGCCATTCTGGGCCCTTCGGGCTCGGGCAAAACTACGATGCTCAACGTCATCGGCGGGCTGGATCATTTTGACTCGGGCGATCTGCTCATCGACGGTATTTCGACCAAGGACTTCCGCGACCGCGATTGGGACGCCTACCGCAACAACCGCATCGGCTTTGTGTTCCAGAGCTATAACCTTATTCCGCATCAGACTATTTTGGAAAACGTGGAGTTGGCGCTCACGCTTACGGGCGTGGGGCATGCCGAGCGTCGCCAGCGTGCGCGCAGGGCGCTTGAGACAGTCGGTCTGGGCGAGCATGTGAACAAGCGCCCGAGCCAGCTTTCGGGCGGACAGATGCAGCGCGTGGCCATTGCCCGTGCTCTGATCAACGATCCCGAGATCGTGTTGGCAGACGAGCCGACCGGCGCCCTGGACTCAACGACGTCCGTGCAGGTCATGGACTTGCTCAAGGACGTTGCGCGCGACCGTCTGGTCATCATGGTCACCCACAATCCCGAGCTGGCGTACCAATACGCCACGCGCATCGTCAACCTGGCGGACGGCAAGATCACCGACGATTCCGACCCCTTTGATGTTGTCAAGGCCGCGCGTCGCGAGGCCAAGCCTACGCGCAAAACCTCGATGAGCTTTGTGACGGCGCTGGGGCTTTCTGCCCGCAACCTCATGACCAAGAAGGGCCGTACGGCCATGACGGCCTTTGCGGGGTCGATTGGCATTATCGGCATCGCGGCGATTCTTGCGCTGTCCAACGGCGTAAACGGCTACATCAAAAAGGTCGAGGAGGATACGCTCTCGAGCTACCCGCTCACCATTTCCAAGCAGGATTACGACCTGTCGTCCATGATGGGCGGACAGGGGGCCACGGATGGCGAGGCGTCCAACGGTGAGGATTCGTCCGACGACGGTACCGACGGCAAGGCTCAGGGAACCGATAAGATTCCCGTGGTCACGGCCGTAAAGGATATGTTTGCGAGCGTTAAGTCCAACGACATGACGAGCTTTAAGGCATGGCTTGACGACGGCGGCGATGGTATCGACAAAGAGGTCAACGCCATCCAGTATGGCTACGGCGTGACGCCAGTTGTCTATCGTTCGAGTAAGGGCGACGAGAAGCCCGTCCGGCTGGTGCCCAACGCTATGACCGAGGCCATGAGCGGAGGCGCAAGTTCGGCGGCAACGGTGAGCATGGAATCCATGGGAACCTCGGTCTTTAACGAGATGATCGACGACCAGAGTCTGCTCGACAGCCAGTACGATGTCGTCGCTGGCCATTGGCCTACGTCCGCCAACGAAGCCGTGATGGTGCTTTCGAGCCGTGGCACGGTGGGCGATTACACGCTCTACAGCATCGGTGCGCTGGATATTGATGAGCTCAATGACCTGGTTAACAGCGCCATGGCGGCCGACGGTGGGGTCGAAACGCCCGAGACCGGCACCGACTTTACCTACGACGATGCGCTGTCCACGACGTTTAAGGTGCTGTCGCCGGCCGATGCGTATCGCAAAAACGAAGAGACCGGCATGTGGACCGATATGTCTGGCGACGCCGACTTTATGGCTGCCAAGGTTGCCGACGGTATTGACGTGCACATTGTGGGCGTGGTGCGACCTAACGAGACCGCCAACGCGAGCGCGTTGTCTCCGGGCATTGCCTATACGCATGCTCTGACTCGCCAGCTTATGGAGCGTGCTGCCGATTCGCAGATTGTGCAGGAGCAACTCGCCCACCCCGAGACGGATGTCTTTACGGGCAAGTCTTTCGATGAGCTGCAAGGCGAGGCCAAACAAGGCGTGGACCTGGGCAGCATGTTCAGCGTGGATGAGGCGGCGCTCAAGAGTGCGTTCTCGTTCGATACGTCTGCACTCTCGGGTGCGGCCGGCGGTATGGACCTTTCTGGTATCGACTTATCCGGGCTGGACATTGACCTTTCGGGCGTTGGTAAGGACATCGACTTCAGCGACATCATGGCCAAAGCGCCAGCCCCAGATTTCTCGGGTATCTTTGACGGTCTGGAACTCACGCCCGAGCAAATGCAGCAGGTGGGAACGCTGGCCAACCAGCTGTTTGAGGGCTTTTTTCAGTCTGATCAGTTTAAGGCGCTGACACCCGATGATCTTAAGGACGCGTCAAAGCTTGCCGCCGCGTTCTCGGCGTATCTTGAGAGTGATACGGCAGCCCAGCAAATCCTGGCCCAGCTCAAAGCGCTCGGCGGCGATGCCCTGGCCGAGCGCCTGCGGCAGGCGATGACCGACTATGTGCAAAAGCAGCTGGCTCCGTATCTGCAGCAGGCTATGGATCAGATGATGAAGTCGATCAGCGACCAGATTGCGGCGACGGTGTCAGCTCAGCTCAAGGCAGGCACGGCTGGGCTTATGGACCAGATGGCGACGCAGATGTCTTCGAGTTTTGCCAACCTAGCGAGCGCTATGCGTGTGGATGCGAGCGCCTTTGCCCGCGCCATCCATTTCAACATGGACGCCGAGGACCTGAGTTCGCTCATGATGAGCTATGCCAAGGCTTCGAAGCTCACCTACGACAACAATCTGACCACGTTGGGTTATGCGGACGAGGCGGATCCCATCTCGGTCAAGATTTTCCCGCGCGACTTTGAGGCCAAGGAGCGCGTACTCGATCGCATCGATGCGTACAACAAGCAGGTCAAAGCCGCTGGCCACGATGATCGGGCAATTTCGTACACAGACTACATGGGCATCATCATGGGTTCGGTGACCGACATCGTGAACACCATCAGCTTGGTGCTCATCGCATTCGTGAGTATCAGCCTGGTGGTGAGCTCCATCATGATCGGCATCATCACGTACATCAGCGTGCTGGAGCGCAAAAAGGAGATTGGCATTCTGCGCGCGATTGGCGCGTCGAAGCGTAACGTGGCAAACGTGTTCAACGCCGAGACCTTTATCGAGGGCCTCATCGCCGGCGTCTTTGCCATTGTCGTCGTGGTGGCCGTGAGCTTCCCGGTTAATTCCTGGGCGCTTGCTGCCAAACAAGTACCCAACCTGATGAGCCTACCCGTTCAGGATGCGCTGGTGCTCATCGCGATTTCGGTGCTGCTGACGGTTGTTGCCGGCCTGCTGCCGGCCCGCAGTGCGTCTAAGAAAGACCCCGTAGAGGCTCTGCGCTCGGAATAATGTGACAAAGGGGCTGTCCCTTTGCCACATGGGGGAAGGGGCAGCCCCCCTCCTGCGCCTAGCTCGTTTTACCCATCAACGTGATACGGATGCTTGGATGGGTGTACTCGTCAAACTCGTCCTCGGGATCCGTGTCAAACGAGTAATACGCTTTGACGGGGTCGTCGCTCGTCCTGATGGAGATTCTCTCGTAGAGCGAACCGTTCAAGAAAGCCTGCCTAAACTCTTCGGGGAGCTTTTGCGGTGCTAGGAGCTCGGGGCTCACGGTCTTGACGTCTGCGGTTTGGACGACAGAGGAAAGCTCGTCAAAGTCGAGCTCGATGCGGGCGAGGTTGTCCTCAAGGCTCGCATCGGGGTCGATTTCTGCTACGTAACTCACTTCCTTGAGCGTTCCCTTGTTGTCGAAATCCAGGTACGTATAGGTCTTCTGGGTATCGGAGTCGCCGTCGTGCAAGTAGCCGCTGACGTGATAGCCGTAATCTTGATATCGCTCGTAAGGGTCATCGGCAGACACGTACTCGCATGCGGGCTCTAACGTCTTGCGGGCGATGGCGATCTGCTCGGCCGCGGCCGCGGCGTTCTCCTGCATCTCGGTGTTTCCCTGCGCCAGCTGCGGGATATAGGCACCGCATACGATTGCGAGGGGTAGCGCCACAAGCGCGATGATCCACTTTTTTGCACGGGGGATAGGCAAGCCGCAGGCCTCCGCCATGGCCTTTGCGTTAGCGAAGCTCTCGGTAAGCACGTCTGCTGCGGTGGCAACGGCGCCTACGGCAGCGGCGACTTCTGCCGCGCTGCCCAGATTGCGTGCGGTCTCGTTGTCGCTGTTCTTGAGTAAGCGCGCGGCGGCCTGCGTACCGACAACGCCTGCGATTTGTGCCGAGCGGTCTTTCTCGGTCTGCTCGACGACGAGTCGGCGCTGCATTTTCTTCCACTGCTTGCCGCGCATACCAAAGCGTGGCGCGAGCGTGCAGTAGCAGAATATGACGAGCTCGATGGCGGTGAGCACCAGGGCGGTCATCATACCCGTCTCTTGGAAGCCTTCGTGATGAAAGACGATGTCGTCAATCATTTCGAAGGGAATGATCAAAAATGGCAGCACGAATGCCATGGCAAGCGCCGCACCGGCAATCTTGGGGTAGATGCAGTATCGCCGGATGCGCTTGCGTTCTTGTTCGGAAAGTGTAGCCATTGCCGGTCCTTGGTGTCGTGGCGGTCGTTGCGGCGCGCGGGGCGCGTCAGTCTGGGCTAGCGTTGGATAAGAGCATAGAGCAAGATACTCACCGCAATGAGCAGAAGGCCGATGTCCCCAACCAAGATGAGCGCGAGCAAGGATATCTGCGACGTGGTCACGGCGTTTTTGAGCGGCAACTGGAGCGTAGGCCTGCTCTGCAGCTCCTTCACTGTTTACCCTGCATCCCAAGTGCGGCGCAAGTGAGCAATAGCAAAACTTTGTCACGCGTAAAAGCAAGGAAGTCGCAAGGTCTGGGGCGGGGATGCTGGTATACGCCTCGGATACAATCGAAGCCATGCTAGAAAGAGGCTTCGATGATTAAAAAATCGTTCTTTAATCCGTTTTCGTCGCTGCTGCTTGCACTTGCCGGCTTGGCCTTTTTGGTCGACGTCGTACCGCAGGCGCAAGGCCAGACAGGAGTGTTCGCACCTGCCGTGCTGTTTTTGATGTGGCTGGTCGGCGGCCTGGTGCGCCTGTTCTACGAAAACGAAGCCAAGCGCAGCTTCGACCGGCACATGTTTAAGGCGAACCATGCGGCCGTTTGGAAACGTGTCGACGCTTGCTGGATTCAAGTCGATTCCGACCAGCTCGTGCCTGGCGATGTGATTCGCCTGTATGCCGGTATGCTCTGCCCGGTCGATGCGGTCCTTGCCAAGGGCGACCACATCCTTGTCTCCGAATCGTCGCTTACGGGCGAGAGCGGTCAGACCGTCAAGCGAGAAGGGGAGGCCGTCCGTGCTGGAACGACCATCATTGACGGAAAGGCTTCGGCAACCGTTCACGCTCGCGTTGCCGAGGAGCCGCCCACATCGCCGCGGCGCGCTCGGCTAGGCACGCAGTTTGGCGCTGGTGCCAGGAGCATCTGTGCCGCCCTGGTGAGGTGCATGCTCATCGTGCTGCCGTTTGTCATTATGATTCGAGGTTTTGTGCTGGGCGACTGGCCGCAGGCCCTGCTGTTTGCCCTGGGCACGGCCGTTGGCCTGGTCCCCGAGATGCTGCCAGTCGTCACAAGCGTGTGCCTTTCGGGCAGCGCGCATCGCCTTAAGAACAAACAGGTCATTGTTAAAAACGTTGACGCCATGGAATCACTGGGCTCCATGGACGTGGTGTGCGTGGACAAGACGGGCACGCTCACCGAGGACGCCGCGGTGCTCGAGTACTATACCGATATCCTGGGCAACGAAAGCGAGCAAACGCTCAACCTGGCGTATTTGGAGAGTACGAGCCAGGGGGCGGCCGCCAACCAGCTCAACCGGGCCATTGCCGACGCGTGCGCCGCGCCCGAGTTGCGTCTCGCCGCCAAAGACCTCGCAGGCGCATTTACCCTGCACGCATCTGATCCTTTCGACCACGTCACCAAGGCTTCGGGTGTTAAGCTCGATGCCATGCCTGGGGCGCTTGGTTGCCTGGGGCTGCAGACTCGCCCTGGCAATCACTTGACCATCGTAAAGGGCGAGGTCGAGAGTGTTTGCGCTCGTTGTGCCTGGGCCAACTTTAAAGGGGAACTCGTCCCCATGGACGCCGCGGGCCGCCAGAGCGCCTATGAGGTTGCCGAGGACATGCGTGCCGACGGCATCAAGGTCCTCGCCGTTGCCTACAGCACAACGTCTTCGGACTGGGGTGACCTGGTGCTCTGCGGCTTTTTGGGCTTTTTCGATCGGCCCAAGGCAAGCGCTCGCGCCGCCGTGCGCGCGCTGTCCGACCTTTCCGTTGAGGTGCGCGTGCTTACCGGCGACTCGGCTTCGGTTGCCCGGTCAACCTGTTCGCGCCTGGGCATTCCTGCCGATAGCGTTATCACCGGCAGCATGCTCGATGCCATGGAGGAGTCCGAGGCGCTTGTTCGCGTGGGGCGTACTCGTGTGTTTGCCGAGCTCACGCCCGCGCAAAAGGCTCATGTTGTCAGTCTCATTCGACTCTCTGGCCATACGGTCGGCTATATCGGCGATGGTGTGAACGATGTGCCGGCGCTTACGTCGGCAGATGTCGGCATCGTTGTGGACTCGGCGGCAGCGGAATCCAAAAAGGTTGCCGATCTGGTACTGCTCGAGCGCGACCTGGGCGTGGTCGCCGAGGGCGTCAGCGAAGGCAGGACTTCGTTCGCCAACGCTTCCAAGTACATTCGCATCGCGTCGAGTTCCAACTTTGGCAATATCTGCTCGGTTGCCGCCTCGAGTATCTTCCTGCCGTTTTTGCCGGCAACCGCCGCTCAGCTGCTTTTGCTCAACCTGTGCTATGACGCCACCTGCCTGGCGCTCTCGTGGGATAACGTCGACGATGCGGAGATCGCCCGTCCCAAGGCATGGTCGGGCAAGGGCCTCGGCAGCTTTATGCTTCACTTTGGCTTCGCGAGTTCGGCGTTTGACATCATCACGTTTGCCATTTTACTCCTGGGCGTTTGCCCCGCGGTGTGCGGTGGGTCCTTTGTCACGTTGAGTGCTGCGGGCCAGGCGGCCTTTATCGCGACCTTCCAGACCGGATGGTTACTGGAGTGCGCTTGGACCGAATCGCTCGTGCTCCTCGTCTTGCGAGCGCGGAACGTTCGCGACGGGGACCGGCCGTGTCGTCCGCTCGTGATAATGGTCGCCACCATGCTTATCGCCTCGGCCCTTCTCGCGCTGAGTCCTGCCGCGCAACTGCTCGGCCTTGTCACGCTGCCCATGTGGTATCTGGGCATCGTTGCACTGCTGAGCGTGTTGTATCTTGTTGTTGTTTCGACGATCAAGCGGGTTTACCTGTCCCGCTCGAGCAGTCTGTTCTAGGGCGGTTCTATGCGTACCAACAGAACCAACATAGCGATTACGCCGGCAGAGGCCGCCGAGCTCAGCAACGCGCTGTTCTCGTCCGGTAGCGCCGCCGCTCTCGAACTTGCACCCGTGTTTGCCGATATCGCATCGGGCGGGCTGACCGCCATAGAACTGACAGTTGCCGGCTCGCAGACAAGTGCCGCTGCGGAGCCCATCGTTATCGGCGATCTTTCCATCGATCTGGCTTCGCGCACCGTTAAAGTGTCGGGCGCGCCCGTTTCGCTCACGCCCAAAGAATTCGATATCCTGGCCTTTTTGGCGAGCAACCGGGGCACAGTCTTTAGCAAAGAGGAAATCTATCGCGCTGTATGGCAAGACGAATATCTGCTCGATGACAGTAACATCATGGCCTTTGTCCGCAAGATCCGAAAGAAGATTGAACCCGAGCCCGACAATCCCCGGTACCTGCTAACTGTTTGGGGTGTGGGCTATAAAATAGCCGAGTAACGCGTTGAATCGTCCGCTTCTATCGACCCCAAAAGCCACTCTGACAATCCTTGCCAAATCGCAAGAAAGCCGCAAGAAACCAGCCATGTGCCCGGTCTTGCGGCTTTTCTATTCTAAGGACAGTCGCAGACGCGAAGGGAAGGTGAGGACCGTGAGCGGCGGTGACAGTACCAGCAAGGCAGGGCGATGTCTGCCGGCGCAGGTCCACCTTAATGGCGGGCGTCGCGGCTAGACGGCTCTGCATCCGATCGACAGAACGGAGCAAGGCAATTGAAGAAGCTGAATATGCGCCATACGCCATCTGCAGTCCAGGCGCAAAACGAACTGATCAGGCATCGTGCAGAGGGCCGCATCCAGCATGCGGCAACTATCCCGCTGATGGACGCCATGTCCTGGGTGGGCTCGAACCTGGGTGGTCTGGACCGCGACGAGGTCGCGCACAGCGAGGCCGATAACGGACGCAACGTGGTCACGCGCGGCAAGAAAAAGTCGCTTGTCCGCAAGCTCGCGGATGCATTCGTCAATCCCTTTACGGCAATCCTGTTTTTCCTAGCCATTATCTCGGCAACGACGGACATGATATTCCCGGCGTTGTCGATGATGGGCAACACGCCGGAGGACTTTGACCCGCTGACGGTGATTATCATCACCACGATGGTGGTTCTTTCGGGCACGCTGCGCTATGTCCAGGAAGCGCGTAGCGGCAATGCGGCCGAAAAGCTGCTCGACATGATCACGACCACCGTGACGGTCACCCGCAAGGATGTCCCCAGGACCGAGATTCCCATCGACGACGTGGTGGTCGGCGACATCGTGCATCTGTCCGCCGGTGACATGATTCCCGCCGACGTGAGGATTATCGAGGCCAAGGACCTCTTTGTGGGCCAGGCCAGCCTGACGGGCGAGAGCGAGCCGGTCGAGAAGGTCCCCACGACCTGCACCGAGTCCGATTCGGCCACGTCGTTCGAGAACATTGCCCTCATGGGCAGCAGCGTGATATCGGGCAGCGCGACGGCGCTCGTCTTTAGCGTGGGCGAGCAGACCCTGTTTGGTTCCATGGCGTCGAGCCTGTCCGACGACGCTGCGGAGACGAGCTTTTCCAAGGGCGTCAACAGCGTCTCGTGGGTGCTCATCCGCTTTATGATGGTAATGGTTCCGTTTGTCTTTTTGATCAACGGCGTCACGAAGGGCAATTGGCTCGATGCCGGCCTGTTCGCCATCAGCATTGCCGTGGGTCTGACGCCCGAGATGCTGCCCATGATCGTTACCACGTGCCTTGCCAAGGGCGCGGTTGCCATGAGTAAAAAGCAGACGATCGTTAAGAACCTCAACTCGATTCAAAACTTTGGCGCGATGGACGTGCTGTGCACCGACAAGACCGGCACGCTTACGCAGGACCAGGTGGTGCTGGAGTATCACTGGAACATCGACGGCCAGGAGGATTCGCGCGTTTTGCGCCACGCCTACCTCAACAGCTATTTCCAGACGGGCTACAAGAATCTGATGGATCTGGCGATCATCAAGTGCACGGAGGAAGAGGAGCAAAACGACCCGAGTCTCACCGATCTTTCCGAGGCCTACGTGAAGGTCGATGAGGTGCCGTTCGACTTTACGCGCCGTCGCCTCACCACGGTGGTGCGCGATCGCAGCGGCAAGACCCAGATGGTTACCAAGGGCGCGGTCGAGGAAATGCTGTCGGTGTGCTCGCATGCCGAGATCGACGGCGGCGTTCATGTGCTGGACGACGAGGTGCGCGAGCGCATTCTGGCGACAGTTTCCGACCTTAATGACGACGGTTTCCGTGTGCTGGCGATTGCTCAAAAGTCCAACCCGTCACCCGCCGGTGCCTTTAGCGCCGAGGATGAGCGCGACATGGTCCTAATCGGCTACCTGGCCTTTTTGGATCCGCCCAAAGAGTCGACGGCCGATGCGATCGAGGCGCTGCGTAATCACGGCGTTGCCACCAAGATCCTGACTGGCGACAACGAGAAGGTTACGCGTACCATCTGCAAACAGGTGGGGCTGCAGGTCAACAACATGTTGCTCGGCAGTGACATCGCTGACATGGATGACGCCGAGCTCGCTCGCCGGGCCGAGGATGTGCAGGTCTTCGCCAAGCTCACGCCCGACCAAAAGTCGCGCGTCGTTTCCGTCCTGCGTGCGAACGGGCATGTGGTGGGCTATATGGGCGACGGTATCAACGACGCCTCAGCCATGAAGTCGTCTGACATCGGCATCTCGGTCGACACGGCCGTCGACGTTGCTAAGGAGTCCGCCGACATCATCTTGCTCGAGAAGGATCTGATGGTGCTCGAGGAGGGCATCGTCGAGGGGCGTAAGACCTACGCCAACATGATCAAGTACATCAAGATGACCGCGAGCTCCAACTTCGGCAACATGTTCAGCGTACTTGCCGCGTCTGCCCTGCTGCCGTTCTTGCCCATGATGAGCATTCAGCTGATCTTGCTCAATTTGATTTATGACTGCAGCTGCCTGGCGATTCCCTGGGACAACGTGGACGAGGAGTTCCTGCGCGTGCCACGTGCCTGGGATGCCTCGAGTGTCGGCAGGTTCATGATCTGGATTGGGCCCACCAGCTCCATCTTCGACTTTATGACCTACATCTTTATGTACTTTGTCTTCTGCCCCCTGTTTGTGAGCCACGGTGTACTGTTCAACGAGCTGGCGAGCGTCTACTCGGGTGCCGCGCTGGAGCAGATGCAGCTGGCCTACATCGCGCTGTTCCAGGCTGGTTGGTTCGTCGAATCCATGTGGAGCCAGACTTTGGTTATCCATATGATTCGCACGCCCAAGTTGCCGTTTATCCAGAGTCGTGCCTCGGCTCCGGTGATGCTGCTCACGATGACCGGCATTGCACTGCTCACGCTGATCCCGTTTAGCCCGCTTGGCCCCACGCTGGGTCTGGGAGCACTGCCCATCGAGTACTTCTTGTTCCTGATTCCGTGCATCTTGCTGTACATGGCGCTGGCGACGAGCCTTAAGAAGGCCTATGTCAAGCGTTACGGCGAGCTGCTGTAGTGACTTCGATGTAGAGAGGAGCGTTTACATGAACTGGGCTCAGATTTGGATCGATTTGTTTGGGACTACGGAGTGGCTTGGGCTCAACATGGGCTTTTGGGTGGCCAATGGTGTTGTCCTGGTGATTGTCATCATTATGAACGTCATCTTTTGGAGCATGAAGCCGCTGCCCAAGGACGAATAACATGCATGGGATTGCCTGCGCCGCTGTGCCAAAATAAACACTCGAATGATGTACAAATGTGACAAAGGGACGGTCCCTTTGTCACATTGATTTGAAAGTTGATGTTGATGATTCTATCGCTGGCCCCCATGGAGGGGATTACCGGGCATGTGTTCCGCCGCGTGCATGCAGAATGCTTTGGTGCGCTCGACTGCTACTACACGCCGTTTTTGCCGCCGCCGCGGGTGGGCAATCGCTTTGGCGGCAAGGCGTTTAAGGAGGTCGATCCTGCCAATAACCAGGGGCTTAACGTGGTGCCTCAGCTCATGTCCAAGAACGCGGATGAGTTTGTGTGGGCGGCACAGGTGCTCGCCGACATGGGATACCACGAGGTCAACCTCAACTTGGGATGTCCCTCGGGAACAGTCGTTGCCAAGGGCAAGGGTTCGGGTTTCTTGCGCAACCTGGATGAGCTCGAGGTGTTTTTGAGCGACGTGTGCGAGCGCTCACCACTGCCGGTGTCGGTAAAGACCAGGCTGGGGCTTGAGAGCGATGCTGAGTACGAGCGCGTGCTCGATCTCTACTGTCGTATGCCGCTTGCCGAGCTGATCGTGCATCCGCGCGTGCAAAAGGATCGCTATACGGGCTCGCCGCGCAAAGAGTTTTATGGCGAGACGCTGGAGCGTGCGCCGTTCCCCGTGGCCTATAACGGTGACATTTTTGATCTTGAGGATATGGACGCGCTGGTGGAGGCCTATCCCGGCACGCGCCATGTGATGTTGGGGCGTGGCCTGCTCGCGAACCCCGCTCTGGCTCGCATGGTCAAGGGCGGCCCTGCTGCAACGGCTGCTGAGCTGCAGCGCTTCCACGACACGCTGTTTGCGGCATATGCAGAAGAGATTGGCGGCAATGCGGTCTTCCGCATGAAGGAGTGGTGGTTCTACGCCAAGTGCGCTTTCGCTGATCCCGCTACCGTCCACAAGATCGTACGCAAGACCAAAAAGGTCGACGAATACCGCGCTGCCGTCGAGCGCGTCTTTCGTGAACAGCCGCTTGCACCCACAGCTCGCTTCCACGGCTAACTAGTCATCGGGGGCGTTCTTTAACGACTGGTCATTTAAGGACGTCCCCAACGACTATGTAGCAAAAACATGTACACCAGCATCCAAAGATGTCGAAAAATGTCGACTTTGGATGCTGGTGTACATGTTTGGGTCCGACGGGGGAGCGGGCCTAGGCAATCAGTGCATCAAGTGTAATGAGCTCTCTGAGCCGCTCCGTGCGTGTTTGCCCATGGCGTTTGGCTTTTTCGTCAAACGCCTCAAGAATCGATTCGCCCACACGTGCTGATATAACGACGCTCGGCTCATCGGAGATTGGTGGCCTTCCCAACTTGATGGTGTGACCTTTCGGCCACTCATCTTTTTCGTAGGCTTCCGCGGCTTTCTTCAACTCTCCGGGAGCAAACCCCATCATCTTTTCGAGCTGCTTAGCATCCATGGCGCCTCCTATCGATCGACATAATGTCGAGCGCCGGTTCTCGGATTCTCTTTTTGTATACAATTTTGTAGACAAAAATACAAGCAGTTCATCGGGCTAATTAGCTTGTTTTGACCTGCCTGTTCGATAGGAAATGAGCATTGACGGCTTCGATACTCCTTTGCTTTTCAGCTTGGAATTTGGATGCTCATTGAACTTCCGGAGGGGAGCCCTTTATTAAGCTATTGAGATTCTGGGCAGGAGCTCTCACTGGTCTTCGGTAATGGGGCCAGCTTAATTCGCGACACAGTGTGTCGCGAATGGGAGTAGTCGTTAGGTGTCCTTCAATGGCTACTCATATAAGAACGTTCAAGTGTCGGATTTTGTCATTTAGTGTCGCTCTCAGCGACTATTCTGGAGGGTCGTGGTCAAAAAAGGGCAAATATGAGTACTGTTGCCATTATGGTTGCATTTATTTGCTATAAATTGTAGCTCCTGATGAGATTTGTTCCCATTAAGAGCTACTTTTATTGAACATATGAGGAGAAATAACGTCGTCTGCGGACGAGTGGAACGTTGAATAGTTCCTGAAGTGATCAAAATCGCTGCTACTAAACAGGTAGCAGGGTCGCGCGCGCAGACGTGGTGTAAGAGTGTCCTGAGGTCCGTCGCTGCAAG
>UQDE01000043.1 GCA_900539735.1 uncultured Collinsella sp.
GACTTGCAGCGACGGACCTCAGGACACTCTTACACCACGTCTGCGCGCGCGACCGTCGAAATGGCGATGAAAGCACGATTTTGAGCCAACTGTTAGTCCTTATAATGGACATATGTTGCGTAACTTAAGCAAATACTGTCTATTTATATGTTGCAAACAAAGTAGCAGTACTCATTTTTGCCATTTTTTGACCACGGCCTTTGTGACAGACGTGCTGGCGGGTTCGAATCCCATGCGCTGGGCCTGAAAAAGGAAAGGCCTCCATCGCTGGAGGCCTAACAATTCAGTGGTGGGCGATGAGGGATGTCCGCGTGCGGCTGGCGCCGCCCGCTCTCGCTTCGGGCCTACGGCCCTCGCGTGCTGCGCTGGAAAACGCTTCGCGTTTCCTCAGCTCCGCACCCTTTCGGGTTCGAATCCCTCTGCGATGGGCCCAAAAAAGAAAGGCCCCCATAGCTGGGAGCCTATCAAATCAGTGGTGGGCGATGAGGGATTCGAACCCCCAGCCTTGTGCGTGTAAAGCACCTGCGCTAACCGTTGCGCCAATCGCCCGTGCGGAGAGAGTATAGCAAAACAATCGCCTCATTCACCTCATATCCATTAAAGGTAACTGGCGCGTGTCACAGCGGAGCTGATTCAGTTGAGATTGCCTGAACATTCCGCCCCTCTTTACGCCCTCGGGTATACTCAAAAGCTACTGATTCGATTTGATGCCCAGCAACAGCAGAGGGGATAGTATATGTGCGGTTTTGTCGGTTTTGTCGGTGGGACGGATAACCAATCCGAGGTGCTCACCAAGATGATGGACCGCATCGTCCATCGCGGTCCCGACATGGGCGGTCAGTTTATCGACGGCCGCGTTGCCCTCGGCTTCCGCCGCTTGTCGATCCTCGACCTGACCGAGGCCGGCGCTCAGCCCATGGCCAATGAGGACGGCAGCGTCGTCATTGTCTTCAACGGTGAGATCTACAACTTCCAAGAACTCCGTTCCGAGCTCGAGGCCAAGGGCTACAAGTTCCACTGCGGCGCCGACACCGAGAGTCTCCTGCACGGCTACGAGGAGTGGGGCGAGGCCGTCCTCGATCGCCTGCGCGGTATGTACGCCTTCGTCATCTGGGACAAAAAGAAGAACAAGCTTTTTGGCGCCCGTGACATCTTTGGCATCAAGCCGCTTTACTACTATCCCATGGCCGATGCGGGCGACGGCGCTCCGGGCGTGCTCTTTGGCTCCGAGATCAAGAGCTTCCTGGACTACCCGCACTTCCACAAGGCGGTCAACAAAAAGGCCCTGCGTCCGTACATGACGCTGCAGTATTCGGCAACCGAGGAGACCTTCTTCGAGGGTGTCTACAAGCTGCCGCCGGCGCACTACTTTACCGTCGATATCCCGACCGGCAAGATGAACATCGAGCGTTACTGGGATTGCGATTACTCTGCCGTCGAGAAGCCGTTCGAAGAGTACGTCGACGAGCTGGACGAGGTCGTGCACGAGAGCGTCGAGGCCCATCGCATCGCCGACGTCAAGGTCGCGTCGTTCCTCTCCGGTGGCGTCGACTCCAGCTACATTGCCGCTTGCCTCATGCCCGACAAGACCTTCTCGGTGGGCTTTGACTACAAGAACTTCAACGAGACCAACTACGCCAAGGAGCTTTCCGATAAGCTCGGCGTCGAGAACGTTCGCAAGATGATTACCGCCGACGAGTTCTTCGGTGCGCTCGAGGACATCCAGTATCACATGGACGAGCCGCAGTCCAACCTGTCTTCCGTGCCGCTGTGGTTCTTGGCCGAGATGGCCCGCAAGGACGTTACCGTCGTGCTTTCGGGCGAAGGTGCCGACGAGCTCTTTGGCGGCTACGCCTACTACGAGGACACGGTCCCGGTGCGCAAGTACAAAAAGATGGTGCCGCTGCCCATCCGTCGCGCGCTCGGTAACCTGGCGCTGCATATGCCGTACTTCAAGGGACATAACTTCCTGGTCAAGGGTGCCGAGATCCCCGAGAAGTCGTTCCTGGGACAGGCTCTGGTATGGCCGGAGCGCGAGGTCGACGGCGTGCTCAAGCCCGAGTACAACACCGGCGACGGCGCCTTCGAGCTTGCCGCTCCCATCTACGCGCGCGTGAAGGGTCAGCCCGAGCTGGTCAAGAAGCAGTACCTGGACATGAACATGTGGCTCCCGGGCGACATTCTGCTCAAGGCCGACAAGATGTGCATGGCGCACTCGCTGGAGCTGCGCGTGCCCTTCCTGGACCGCAAAGTCATGGAGTTCGCCGAGCACATTCCCGACCGCTACCGCATCAACGAGAACGGCAACAAACAGGTACTCCGCCACGCTGCCAACAAGTCGCTGCCCGATGAGTGGGCCACCCGTCCCAAGGTGGGCTTCCCGGTGCCGATTGTCTACTGGCTGCGCGAGCAAAAGTGGTACGACTATGTCAAGGAGTACTTCACCGCGCCGTGGGCAAGCGAGTTCTTCGATACCGATGAGCTCATGCACCTGCTCGATCTGCACTTTGCGGGCAAGGGCGATTTCCAGCGCAAGATCTATACGCCGCTCGTGTTCCTGGTGTGGTACAAGCGCTTCTTTATCGACGAGGACCAGCCCGCTGTTCAGGCTGCCTAGCCTCGGCTTACGAACGCCTGCGCGTAACGGCTCCTCCGGGAGCCGTTTTTGCGTGGGTGCGTTTCAGTTACTATAAAACCGTCCCTGCCAAATGGCTGAGAAAGGTGAAAGATGCACCATTCGGATTCCGCGACCGTGACCACGGTCGATACGCTTGCCAAGCTTCTCGATGTGTGCGGCGAGCTGCGCTCATCAGAGCAGGTTGACGAGCGTGCCGTGACCGGCTGCTCGTTTGATTCGCGCGCGGTCTCGGCAGGTGACGTATTCTTTTGCAAAGGTGCTGCCTTTAAGCCCGCGTTTTTGAGCATGGCGCTCGATGCGGGCGCCGTCGCATTTGTGTGCGAGGAGTCGCTGGTCGAGTCTCTGGAGCCGCTGGCGCAGGAGAGCGGTGCTGCGATGCTGGTTGTTGATAGTGTTCGCACGGCCATGGCCCTGTTGCCGCCGGAGGTCTACGACCGTCCCGACCACGACGTCAAGATCGTGGGTATCACCGGTACCAAGGGAAAGACCACGGCCGCTTTTATGCTCCAGTCGATTATCAAAGCGGCGGGCGAGTCCTGCGGCATGATCGGCTCGGTGAGTACCGACGATGGCATCGAGTGCTACGAGAGCACCAATACTACGCCCGAGGCCCCCGAGGTCTGGCGCCATATCGCCAACTGCCGCACGTCCGGTCGCCAGTCCATGGTCATGGAGGTTTCGAGCCAGGCGCTCAAGTACCAACGCGTCGAGAATCTGCCGTTTGACGTGGCGTGCTTCCTCAACATCGGCCGCGACCACATCTCGCCGATCGAACACCCCACGTTTGAGGATTATTTTGAGAGCAAACTCAGGATCTTTGACCAGGCAAAGACCGCCGTGGTGAATCTAGGCACCGAAGAGGTTGACCGTGTGCTAGAGGCAGCGTCGACGGCCGATCGCTTGGTGACCGTTGGGGTCGAGCATCCCGAGGCGAGCCTGTGGGCAAGCGACGTACGCATGGTCGGCTTTAGCATCGAGTTCAACTTGCATGGCCTGTGTGCCGACGAGTCCGAGACGGGGGAGAAGGTCCTGCTGGGCATCGCGGGCGACTTTAACGTGGAAAACGCGCTGGTCGCTATCGCCGCTGCGCGCGAGATCGGCATCGGTATCGAGGCTATCAAGAAGGGCCTCTCCAAACTGCGTGTGCCGGGCCGCATGGAGGTCGTGGAGTCGAAGGACGGCCGCGTGATTTGTGTCGTCGACTACGCGCACAACCAGCTTTCGTTCCGTTCGCTTTTCTCGTCGGTCAAGCGCGCGTTTCCCGCTAGCCCCGTCATTGCGCTGTTTGGCGCCGCCGGCGGCAAGGCGCAGGAGCGCCGCGAGCAATTGCCACGCGAGGCCGCACCGTATTCCGACCTGATGATCTTTACGAACGAGGATCCAGCTCACGAGGACCCGATGAAGGTCTGTCGCGAGCTTGCCGAGCATGTTCCCGACGATACGCCGAACAAGATCATCCTCGACCGCGAAGCCGCTGTGCATGCGGTGTTCAAGGCGGCGCGCGAGGAGTACGTCAACCCCGATGCTCCTACCATTGTCTTGCTGCTGGCAAAGGGTGACGAGGAGCTCATGCACGTGGGTGATGAGTTCGTGCCCATCGAGAGCGACCTTTCGTTGGCCAATCGCCTGATCGATGTTACCCAGTTTGACTAATGAACCATGATGGCGGCGGCGCCCTGAGTGCGCTGTCGCCATAAGCGTGTTCCCTCAATCAAAACATGCCGTCCAAGTCCAAACCCTTCTACGTAAACGGAGTAACCATGTCCCACAATACCCTGCCGACCGTTGCTGAGCTTTCGGGCGAGATGCGCGAGCGCTTGGCCAAGGTCAAGTACGTCTTTACCGACCTGGATGCCACGATGCTCGCACCCGGCTCGTGCGTGCTACGCGACAACGACGGCAACCCTTCGACCAAGCTCGTCGAGGCTGTCGTGGCACTTGCCCGCGCCGGCATGCAGGTGGTCCCCACCTCGGGCCGCAACCGCACCATGATCCACGAGGATGCGCGCGTGCTTGGCCTCAACTCCTACATCGGCGAGATGGGTGGCCTGGTCATGTACGATCTCAAGGCCAACGACTGGGAGTATCTGACCGGCGATATGCCCTACGACCCCGCCTGCGGCCTCACGCCGCATCAGGTGATCGAGCAGACCGGCGTGTGCGAGAAGATTCTCGCTCGCTGGCCGCATAAGATCGAGTACCACAACGACATGTCGACTGGCTACAAGTACCGCGAGGTCACCGTCGGCATGCGCGGCGATGTGCCCGACGAGGAGGTCCAGACCATCCTGGACGAGGCCGGCTGCGGCCTGGTCTGGGCCTGCAACGGTCACCTGACGCATCTGTCCAAGCCGACGACGCTCGAGCTCGAACGCGTCGAGGATGGCCGCGCGTTTAACATCAATCCCGCCGGCCTCAACAAGGGCGTTGCCATCGCACGTTTCTGCGAGCACCTGGGTATCGAGCGCGAGGAGACGCTGGCGCTCGGCGATTCCGAGTCCGACTTCTACATGGCTGACCACGTGGGCACGTTCTGCCTGGTCGAGAACGGTTTGACCAGCGCCGGCGCGCCCGAGTTCCTGGATGCCTGCGATAACGCCTACGTCACGCGCGGAAAGATTGTCGACGGCTGGGCGGCAACGGCAGAGCTGCTCGTCGCGACCCGTTCGTAGTGCGGTCCTATCGTTCTGAGCCATATCTTTTCGAGAGAGAATCTGGTGAGGTAATGTCCGATATCGAGAATCTGGCAGGTGACACGCGTCCGATCGGTGTGTTCGACTCGGGTCTGGGCGGTCTGACGGTTGCGCGCGCCATCGCAACGGCGTTGCCGCACGAGTCCGTCTACTACTTTGGCGACACCAAGCGCTGCCCTTACGGCACCCGCACCGAGGACGAGGTGCGCTCGTTTGCACTGCAGGCGGGCCGTTGGCTGTCGAAGCACGACGTCAAGATCATGGTCATCGCCTGCAATACGGCGACCGCTGCGGCCTTGCGTTTGGCCCAGCAGGTGCTCGACGTCCCCGTCATCGGTGTGATCGCACCGGGCGCACGCGCGGCAATCAACAGCACCCGCACACGCCGGGTGGGCGTGCTCGCCACCAACCTCACCATTCGCTCAGGCGCTTACACGCGTGCCATTCAGGACCTGGATGCCGGCGTCGACGTATACGGCTGCCCAGCCTCGAGCTTTGTCGAGGTCGTTGAGCACGAGCTCGCCTCGGGCGCACATCTGCAAGAGCAGTGGCTCGAGAACGAGGACATCTTTGATACGCCTGCCGTACGCGCGCTGGTCGGCGCCACGGTTGAACCGCTGCGCGACCATGGCATCGATACCGTGGTACTCGGCTGCACGCATTTCCCGCTGCTCGTGGGGCCTATTCGCCATGCGCTGGGTCCCGGAGTGCGCGTGGTGAGCTCCGCCGAGGAGACCACGCGCGAGCTGACCGATATTCTCACGCGCCGCGAGCAGCTGGCGGGCGACGCGGCCGAGCCGCAGCATCGCTTTGCCACCACGTCTGACAACATTGCCGAGTTTGCGGTGGCGGGCAGTTTTATCTTTGGCCAGCCGCTCAAGAGCATTGAGCATATCGATATCGACGAACTGAAATAGATATAAGGTCACCGACCAAAGGCTCACCTTCACCTTTTGCCGAAAGGATTTTTCTATGGAGTATATGCAGGTCAATCGCGCCAACGGCCGCGCCGCCGATGAGCTGCGCCCCATCAAGCTCACTCGAGGCGTCATGAAGCACGCCCACGGTTCGTGCCTGGCCGAGTTTGGCGATACGCGCGTGCTGTGCGCTGCCACCATCGAGGAGGGCGTGCCGGGCTGGCGCAAGGGCGCCAAGGCCGGTTGGGTAACGGCGGAGTATGCCATGCTGCCGGCATCGACCGGCAAGCGCTGCAAGCGCGAGCACGCCAACCGCAAGGGTCGCTCCATGGAGATTGAGCGTCTGATCGGTCGCAGCCTACGCACCGTCGTCAACATGAAGGCGCTCGGCGAGTACACCGTCACCGTCGACTGCGACGTGATTCAGGCAGACGGCGGCACGCGAACGGCGAGCATTACCGGCGCCTGGGTGGCACTGCACGACGCCCTTGCCATGTGGGTCGAGGCGGGTAAGCTCGAGCGCATCCCGCTCACGGGCCAGGTCGCCGCGATTTCCATGGGCGTTGTCGACGGCAACACCCTGCTCGACCTGGATTATTCCGAGGACAGTCACGCCGAGGTCGACATGAACCTTGTCGCCACCGATACCGGTGAGATGATCGAGCTCCAGGGCACTGGCGAGCAAGCGCCCTTCGACCGCAAGCGCCTCAATGCCCTGCTCGATTTGGGCGACAAGGGTATTGCCGAGCTCATCGAGCTCCAGCGCCAAGCACTCGCCTAACCTATCAAAAAGGGACAGGTTTATTTTGGCAGGTTTTATCTGCGGAAACGCCGATAGATAAGGTTGATGCCACATGAAAGGGGAGACGCCGAAGGGCCAGTCCCTTTTACGTGACTTTGCTATACGGACAGGGAGACCACTCATGGCACTTGAGAAGATCGACATCGACACCCTCGACCCGGCGGCGACCATCGTCGTGGCAACGGGCAACGCCCATAAGCTCACCGAGATCGAGGCCATTTTGGGCAAGGTTATGCCCGAGGTTCGCTTTGTGGCGCTCGGCCAGCTGGGCGACTTTGAGGACCCCGAGGAAAACGGCACGACGTTTTTGGAGAACGCCATCATCAAGGCGCAGGCTGCCGTCGAAGAGACGGGGCTCATGGCCATTGCCGACGATTCGGGCCTGGTCGTCGACGCGCTGGACGGTGAACCCGGTGTGTATAGCGCGCGCTACGCGGGCGTTCACGGCGACGATGCCGCCAACAATGCCAAGCTCCTCGTTAACCTGGAAGGCGTGGCCGACGAGGACCGCACTGCGCGCTTTATGAGCGTCGTCGCGCTCATCGACACGGACGGTTTGGTCACCTATGGTGAGGGTGCCTGCGAGGGCGTTATCGCACACGAGAGCCGCGGCGATCACGGCTTTGGCTACGACCCGCTGTTCCT
This sequence comes from uncultured Collinsella sp., assembly GCA_900539735.1. Classification (GTDB taxonomy): domain Bacteria; phylum Actinomycetota; class Coriobacteriia; order Coriobacteriales; family Coriobacteriaceae; genus Collinsella. The sequence continues at coordinate 7,696 of UQDE01000043.1, forward strand.
GCCGGTCGACACGCCGGGCAAGACCATGGCCGAGCTGACGGCGGACGAGAAGAACGCCATCAGCCATCGTTTCCACGCGCTCGAGCACCTATCCGCCAAACTGACGGGCGAGGAGTAGGCCGTGCGTGCGGTGGTGCAGCGCGTGCTCAACGCCGGCGTGACGGTCGACGGCGAGTGCGTGGGCAAAATTGGGCGCGGCTATCTGGTGCTACTGGGCGTTGGCCACGACGACACGTGCGCCGAGGCCGATAAGCTGTGGGGCAAGCTCCGGGGCTTGCGCATTAACGAGGACGAGAACGGCAAGACCAACCTGGCACTTGCCGATGTCGACGGCGAGGTTCTCGTGGTGTCGCAGTTCACGCTGTTCGCCGATTGCCGTCACGGCCGCCGTCCATCGTTTACGGATGCTGGCGCCCCCGATGTCGCCAACGAGCTCTACGAGTACTTCCTGACGCTCGTTCGCCAAGATGTCGAACACGTGGCGCACGGCATCTTTGGCGCCGATATGAAAGTCGACTTGGTCAACGACGGTCCATTCACCATCGTCCTGGACACCGACAATCTGTAAGTAGTCAATTTGGGACGGGGCTTATTTAGCTACTTGCGTATGGCCACGGCAGGGTGCTATAGTATTAGAGTTTTGTCTATCTTAGGGGTATTATCCCCTTTTTGAATTGCACCTTCTGGAGGCCCTGTTCATGGAAGAGATGGAAGTCAATCACGTCGACGACATCCACGAGAAGCTGATCGATATGGTGGGCGATCGCGTTAAGGTGAAGGCCAACATGGGCCGCACCCGCGTCGTCGAGCGCATGGGCACCATCAAGAGCGTCCATCCGGCAGTCTTTATCGTCGAGGTCGACGAGCGCCGTGGCCGCAAGTCGCGTCAGTCCTACCAGTATATTGATGTTCTCACCGGCCAGGTCGAGCTGTTCGACCCCGAGAGCGGCGAGCACATTTTTACCCCGCTCGGCAATCAGCTCGAGGAGCACTAGCGGTGACCGATTGGTCCCTGACCCTTTCCGCGCCGGCAAAGATCAACCTCTATCTGGGGGTTCATACCGAGCGCGACGACCGCGGCTACCATAAGGTCGATTCCCTGATGGCAGCCGTCGGTCTTGCCGATATCGTGACAGTCGCTCCGGCGCAGGAGCTGACCGTCCAGACGATTCCGGCATCCGACTTTCCCATGCAAAAGAATACGGCGTATCGTGCGGCCGCTGCTATGGCCGAGCATTATGGTCGCGAAGCCAATGTCTGCATCACGATCGAGAAGCGCATCCCGTTGTGTGCCGGCCTGGGAGGTCCTTCGACGGATGCCGCGGCGGTCATTGTCGCCTTGGCAGAGAGTTGGGGTATCGACCGTGCCGATCCCGCGCTGGACAACATCGCGCGCGGCATTGGCGCCGACGTTCCCTTCTTTTTGCATGCCAGCCCTGCATTTTACGTGGGTGGGGGAGACGTGCTGGCAACCGAGTACCCCGCACTACCCGCGACACCCGTCGTGCTGGTCAAGCCGCGCGAGGCAAGCGTTTCAACAATTGAAGCCTATCGACGTTTTGACGAGACCCCAGCGCCTGCGGACAAGCCCGGAGCGATCGCATCTGCCCTTCACTCGGGAGATGCAGAGGTGGCCTACGCGCTCGTCCACAACAACCTGGGTGTCATTTCCGCGCAGATGGAGCCGCGGATTCAAACGGTGCTTGACTGGCTTCGTTCACAGGACGGTACCATTGCCGTAAACGTGTGCGGTTCGGGTGCCTGCTCGTTTGCTCTCTGCGATACCGCCGCCACGGCAGTCAATCTTGCGGCAGACGCTCAACAAAACGGCTGGTGGGCTTATGCAACGGAGCTCGTTTCCGACACGGTTCGCATTGAAGCGCCAAAGAAGTAAAAATTTCTCTGGCACACGACGGAAATCTTTGTTACTATAGTCGAGCTAACGGGTTGTGGCTCAGTTTGGTAGAGCACTGCGTTCGGGACGCAGGGGTCGCTGGTTCAAATCCAGTCAACCCGACCAGAGCATGAGGAGGGACCGCTTCTTGCGGTCCCTTTTTTTAGCTATTGTTGTGATACCGCGATACCCGCGGTATACTCATTCGAGCTTGTCTCGCTGTATTGTGGAGGTCTACATGTTTGGACTGAGGGCTCCTGAGCTCATCATTATTCTCGTTGTTGTCCTGATTATCTTTGGGCCTAAGAACCTGCCGAAGCTCGGTAAGTCCCTCGGCTCTACCGTCAAGAATATCCGCGAGGGTATGGAGGGCGACGATAAGGGCGAAACCAAGCAGGCCGAGGACGTTGTGGTCGAGGAGTCCAAGGAGGACAAGGAGATCGCAGAGCTCGAGGCCAAGCTCGCTGCTGCCAAGCAAAAGAAGGCAGAGGACAGCGACGCGGACGCAGAGTAGTCCCATCCCTTTGGGGTGAGCACCTGACCGGCTTGCCCGCAGGCTAGCCGGTCTTTTTCGTTTTTGTTGACAGTTGATCGTTACATCATAGTTGGGGAGATATCCGTATGGACGCAAGCCAGATCGTACTGACCGCTGAGGGCCGCCAGAAGCTCGTCGAGGAGCTCGCTTGGCGTGAGGGCGATTACGCCAAGGAGATCGTCGAGGACATCAAGGAAGCTCGCGCGTTCGGCGACCTTTCGGAGAACTCCGAGTACGATGCCGCCAAGGACAAGCAGGCCCAGAATGCTGCTCGCATTGCCGAGATTCAGGCTATTCTCGCCAACGCCCAGGTTGCTGCCACCACGGGTGATCTGACCGTCTCCATCGGTTCCACCGTTTCGTTGATTGATCCCAACGGTGAGGTCATGGAGGTCACGCTTGTCGGTACCACCGAGACCAACTCGCTCGAGCACAAGATCTCCAACGAGTCTCCGGTCGGCCACGCCATCATTGGTCATGGCGAGGGCGACTCCGTCGAGGTCGTTACGCCTTCCGGCAAGACCCGCATCTACACCATCGCCAAGATCGCACGCTAGACCACGGTCCCGCGTAAAGGTATGTTTTCGCTCCCTGGGACCGAATCCTGGGGAGCGTTTTAGTTTGAGGAGCTAACTTATGGCAGAGAACCAGAACGCCGCCGATCAGGCATCGACGCTCAACGACGAGCGCGCCACCCGCCTGGCCAAGCGCGCCTCCCTGTTCGAGGCGGGCCAGAATCCGTACCCCGAGCACTCCGAGATCGAGGACTACGTTGCCGACATCGAGGCTAAGTATGCCGAGCTTGCCGATGGCGAGGACACCGAGGACGTCGTAAAGATCGGCGGCCGCGTGGTTGCCAAGCGCGGTCAGGGCAAGATCATGTTCATCGTCGTCCGCGACGCGACTGGCGAGATTCAGCTGTTCTGCCGTATTAACGACATGGACGAGGCAGCCTGGAGCACGCTTAAGGCCCTCGACTTGGGCGATATCCTGGGCGTGACCGGCGTGGTCGTGCGCACCAAGCGCGGCCAGCTTTCCGTCGCTCCCAAGAGCGCGACCCTGCTCTCCAAGGCCGTTCGTCCGCTGCCCGAGAAGTTCCACGGCCTCTCCGACAAGGAGACCCGTTATCGTCAGCGTTACGTCGACCTCATTGCTAACGACGATGTTCGCGAGACCTTCCGCAAGCGCTCGCAGATCCTTTCCACTTTCCGTCGCTTTATGGAGTCCGACGGCTACATGGAGGTCGAGACCCCCATCCTGCAGACCATCCAGGGTGGCGCTACGGCTAAGCCGTTCATCACGCACTTCAACGCTCTCGATCAGGAGTGCTACCTGCGCATTGCTACCGAGCTACACCTCAAGCGCTGCATCGTCGGTGGCTTTGAGCGCGTGTTCGAAATCGGTCGTATCTTCCGCAACGAGGGCATGGACCTTACCCATAATCCCGAGTTCACCACGATGGAGGCCTACCGCGCCTTCTCCGATCTCGAGGGCATGAAGGCGCTCGCCCAGGGTGTCATCAAGGCCGCCAACAAGGCCATCGGCAACCCCGAGGTCATCGAGTATCAGGGCCAGACCATCGACCTTTCTGGTGAGTGGGCCAGCCGTCCCATGACCGACATCGTCTCTGACGTGATTGGTAAGCAGGTCACCATCGACACGCCGGTTGAGGAGCTTGCTGCCGCCGCACGCGAGAAGGGCCTGGAGATCAAGCCCGAGTGGACCGCCGGCAAGATCATCGCCGAGATCTATGACGAGCTGGGCGAGGACACCATCGTCAACCCCACCTTCGTGTGCGATTACCCCATCGAGGTTAGCCCGCTTGCCAAGCGCTTTGAGGATGACCCGCGCCTGACCCATCGCTTTGAGTTGGTCATCGCCGGCCACGAGTACGCGAACGCGTTCTCCGAGCTCAATGACCCGGTCGACCAGGCCGAGCGCTTCGCTGCCCAGATGGCCGAGAAGGCCGGCGGCGACGACGAGGCCATGGAGTACGACGAGGATTACGTGCGCGCCCTCGAGTACGGTATGCCTCCCGCGGGCGGCATTGGCATCGGTATCGACCGCGTGGTCATGCTGCTCACCAACCAGGCTTCCATCCGCGACGTGCTGCTGTTCCCGCACATGAAGCCCGAGAAGGGTTTCCAGTCCGGTGCCGCTGCTGCCAAGGCTGCCGAGGCCGGCAACAACGCGAGCCCCTTCGTCAAGCCGCTCAAGCCCACGGTTGATTATTCCAAGATTGCTGTCGAGCCGCTGTTTGAGGAGTTCGTCGACTTTGATACCTTCTCCAAGAGCGACTTCCGCGCCGTGAAGGTCAAGGCATGCGAGGCCGTCAAGAAGTCCAAGAAGCTGCTGAACTTTACGCTCGACGACGGCACCGGCACCGACCGCACCATCCTCTCCGGTATTCACGATTATTACGAGCCCGAGGACCTGGTCGGCAAGACCCTGCTCGCCATCACCAACCTGCCTCCGCGCAAGATGATGGGCATCCCCAGCTGCGGCATGCTCATCAGCGCCATCCACGAGGAGGAGGGCGAGGAGCGCCTCAACCTGATCCAGCTCGACGCCTCCATCCCCGCCGGCGCAAAGATGTACTAGGGAGTTACGCGGGTTTACCAACCCGCGTAACCAGTTGACGCTGCAAGCCCGCCAGAG
>UQDE01000044.1 GCA_900539735.1 uncultured Collinsella sp.
AGCGGGTGGTTTAAAGCTGGCCGCTGCGCGGCCAGCGGACTAAAGTCTTGAACAAGAAAAAAGCCTCGAGAATTTCGAGGCTTTCACATTTGTATTGTTTTGCACGAAGGATCGCGGACGGCGAAGCTACTCTCCCAGTACGGCCTTCTTGGCGGCTGCGGCCATGTTATCCAGATCTTCCTTGGTGGGATGGTCCTTCGCAGCAATCCAGTTGTCGAGCAGCATCTTATAGCGCGCGTTGTCGGGATCTTGCTCGAGCATGGCCTCGTAGCGCTGCTTGACCGCGGGACCCATCTTGCCCTGGCACATCGCCCAGCCCGCAAGCTCGGCATCCCCAGCCAAATTGGAAGTCACGCGATCAATAATCTGCTGGTAATAGCTCTGGTCGGCCCCAAAACCGCAGGTGCCAAACAGGAAGACGCGCTTGCCGTGCAAGGCGGAGAGCAACGCCGCGACCGAAGGCGTGCACGCGCCCTTGTCGCACCAAAAACCGACGAGCACCGTGTCGGCCGCGCAGGCGCCCTGCGCCTCGAGCGCAACCTGATCTGCGTCCGCATCGTCGCTCAACGCCGCGGCATGGACAAACTCAACGCCCGCAGCCTGCAGAGCGCGCTTGATCGCACCCGAAACCATCCTGGTATTACCGCTCTTGCTGTTAACCACCAAAGAGCACGTCATAGTCACGTTGCCTCGTTTCCCCCAAAACTAAAGCCACTAATGCAATTTATTAGATGAATATCTTAGTACTAACGTGACAGATGTAAACCACCGTCTGTCGATTGATTAATTTGCCCCACGGGCTTGCTCACTGGGCGAATTGGCTGCGGTAGAGTTCGGCGTAGAAGCCGCCTGCCGCTAGCAGCTCGTCGTGCGTGCCGCGCTCGATAATCCGGCCGTCGCGCATCACCAGAATGCAGTCGGCGTTGCGGATGGTGCTCAGGCGGTGCGCCACAACAAAGCTTGTGCGGCCAGCCATGAGCTCGTCGAACGCCGCCTGCACCTGCAGCTCGGTGCGGGTATCGATGCTCGAGGTCGCCTCGTCCAGCAGCAGAATCGCCGGGTCGGTGAGCATGACACGCGCGATGCACAGCAGCTGTTTTTGACCCTGGCTAAACGTGCCGCCGTCCTCGCCGATTACCGTATCGTAGCTGCCTGGCAGCTGCACGATAAACTTGTGCGCATGAGCGCGCTTGGCGGCCTCGACAATCTGCTCACGCGTAGCATCGGGACAACCGTAGGCAATGTTCTGGGCCACCGTGCCCTCGAACAGCCACGTATCCTGCAGCACCATGCCAAAGGCGCGGCGCAGGCTCGAGCGCGTGTAGTCGCGCGAGGAACGGCCATCGACCGCAATGCGGCCGGCGTCGATATCGTAGAAGCGCAGCAGCAGGTTGATGAGCGTCGTCTTGCCACAGCCCGTGGGACCGACGAGGGCAAAGCGCATGCCCGGCTTGGCATCGATGCAGATGTCCTGCAGCAGCTTGCGGTCGGGCACGTAGCTAAAGTCCACATGCTCAAAGGTCACCTCGCCCTGCGGGACGGCAAGTTCCACGGCATCCTCCGCGTCGAGCTCCTGCTCGCGCGCATCGAGCAGCGCAAACATGCGGCGCGCCGAGGCGTACGCGGTCTGGATCTGCGTAATGACGTTGGTGACCTCGTTGAAAGGCTTGGTGTACTGGTTGGCGTAGGACAGGAAGATCTGCACGCCGCCCACCGTAAGCGCCGCGGGCACGCCCGTGATCACGCCCGCGCAGCCGATCACGGCGACCACGGCGTAGATGATGTTATTGATAAAGCGCGTGCCGGGGTTGGAAAGCGAACCCATAAACTGCGCGCGCTCGCCCGCGGTGTAGAGCTCGGCATTGAGGGCATCGAAGCGCAGCTGCGCGTTGGGACCATAGGCAAAGGCGTCGACAAGCTTTTGCTCGCCTACGTACTCCTCGATATGACCACCGAGCTGCCCTTGAATACGCTGCTGTGCCGTAAAGCTTTTGTTGGAGAGCTTGGCAATAGCACCGGCTGCAAAAATGGAAAGCGGCGTGACGAGCACCACCACGAGCGTCATGGTCAGGTTGATGGAAAGCATAAACGCGAGCGTGCCCACGATGGTAATAACACCGGTGAAGAGCTGCGTGAAGCCCTGCAGCAGACCGTCGCCCACCTGATCGACGTCGTTGACCACGCGGCTCATAAGGTCGCCGTGGGCGTGACTGTCGATAAAGCTGAGCGGCATACGGCTGAGCTTGTCGCTCGCCTCCACGCGCATGTCGCGCACCGTTTCGTAGGACAGGCGGTTGACGCAATAGCCCTGCAGCCACTGGAAGGCCGCTGCTCCCACCACGACGAGCGCGAGTTTGGTAACGAGCGGCAGCAGCGCATCGAAGTCCACCTGTCCGGCGGCAACGATGAGGTCGATGCCCTCGCCAATGAGGATGGGCGTGTAGAGCTGCAAGATCACCGAGATGGCGGCACTCACAAACGACGCCGCAAACGAGATGCGGTGCGGACGGACGTAGCCCATCAGGCGGCGAGTCACCGCGCCCACGGGGTAGCGCTCGGGGTCGCCGGGCTGGCGCGGGCCGTCACCCAGATCGTTGAGGTTATCGCTACCGGACACATTGGCCGTCATCGTGGCGACCGAACCGGAAGAAGTATACGGATTCATTTAGCGGCCCTCCTTTGCGCGGGTGGATGCAGGGGCGGAGTCCGAAGCGGGCGTCGCACTCCCCTGCTGGCCCTCGAGCTCCTCACGGCGGAGCTGCGACTGGCAAATCTCGCGGTAGAGCTGGCAGCTTGCGCACAGCTCGTCGTGCGTACCCAGGCCCGCAACCGAACCGTGATCGAGCACACAGATCATGTCGGCATCGCGCACGGTCGAGACGCGCTGGCTCACGATGACGGTCGTCAGCGGCAACCCGCCCTCGGCGGCGCCGCGCACGCTGCGCTCGCGGATGGCATGGCGAAGCGCCGCGTCGGTCTTAAAATCGAGTGCCGAGGCGGAGTCGTCCATGATCAGAATCTGCGGCGAACCCACCAAGGCACGCGCGATGGTCAGGCGCTGACGCTGGCCACCGCTGAAGTTCTTGCCGCCCGCCTCGACCGGGGCATCCAAGCCCTGCGGCTTGTTGCGCACGAACTCGCCGGCCTGCGCCATATCGAGCGCCGCCCAGATCTCCTCATCGGTTGCCGACTCGCCGCGCCAGGTCAGATTACTGCGGATTGTGCCGCTCACGAGTGACGCGCGCTGCGGGACGGTCGCGACCACGTGGCGCAGCTGATCGAGCGGCCAGGCGCGCACATCGGCACCCATCACGCTCACGCTGCCGACGCCCGCGTCGTACAGGCGCGGGATGAGCGAAACGAGCGTGGACTTGCCGCTGCCCGTGCCGCCGATAATGCCGAGCGTTTTGCCCAGCGGCAGCTCCAGGGTCACATCGTTGACGGCGTTGGCCGCGCCCGCGCCAAAGGAGAAGCTCGCATGGCTCAAGCTCAGCGCGGGAACTGGAGCAACATTGCCCGGCTCGGGCAGCGCGGCCGGCTCGTTGCCCTCGTCGGTAATGCTCGGCACGCAATTGAGCACCTCGTTGATACGCAACGCACTGGCGCTCGCCTTGGTAAAGACCACGACCAGGTTGGCGACGTACACGATGGAGGTCAGGGTCTGCGTCATGTAGTTGACGAACGCCATGACCTGGCCCTGCGTGAGCTCGCCCACGTTGACCTGGATGCCGCCCACCCACAGGATGGCGCACACACCCAGGTTCATCACAAGAAACGTGACAGGGTTAAGGACCGACGAGAGCTTGCCCACCGCGATGGCGGTATGGGCCTGGTCATCGGCGGCTTGGGCAAAGCGCTCGCGCTCGTGATCTTCGCGTACAAAGGCACGAACCACGCGGGCGCCCGAAAGCCCCTCGCGGCAGATAAGCGCGATGCGGTCGAGCTTTGCCTGCAGCTGCTTGTAGTACGGAATGCAGCGCGCCATGACGAACCAAAACACCAGGCCAATGGCGGGCGTGCAGATCAAAAAGATGATGCCGAGCTTAAGGTCGATGGCAAGGGCTGCGCACATAGAGCCCACCGCCAGGAAGGGCCAGCGGATAAGCATACGCACGCCGAGCGCCACGGCAAGCTGCACCTGGTTGACGTCGTTGGTGATGCGGGTGATAAGCGACGGCGTGCCAAAGCGGTCGAGTTCGGCATAGCTCAGCTTATTGATGTGCTGGTAGAGCGCACCGCGAATGTCGGTGCCCATGCCCTGCGAGGTGAGCGCCGCCATCTTTTGGCAAACAAGCGTAAACGAGATGCCGATCACAGCCATGGCGCCAAGCACCATACCGTAGTGAATAACGGCGTTCACATCGCGTGCGCCGATGCCCTTATCGATCATCTGGGCAATCACCAGCGGCGTCAGCAGGTCAAAGATCACTTCGATCAGCTTGCATGCAGGACCAATCACCATATACCGGCGAAACTTGCCACCAAAACGCCTAAGCAACTCAATCATAGAAGGCGCTCCCTATCATCATCTCTCTTCAATCTGATTCATGATAGTACGGCGAGTCCCGGAGATGCGTAAGCAACTCGTTACAGATGTAAGGGCGACGTTCGCTAGCGCCCAAGGCATGTAGCAGCCGATGTTTTGGCAACGCCAGCGAGCGGCATAACGCCAGGGATTCAATTATCAGATAAATGTGACCCTTCAGGCGGTTTTGGTCGGCTACCCGCGAGTGCCGGCAGGGCGCTTGGTAGTCGAGCGATCCCGCAGGCGAAGCCGAGGACCAGCGAGACACCAAGCGCCCTGCCGGCACTGGCGGGTAGCCGCGGCACCAAAAAGCGCCCGTGCGCTCGATGGATCCGGATGCCCGACAGAGGCTCCTTATGGCTGCTTCCTTCCGGACCTGACCAGATTCGGAACATGTCGTCATCCGAACCCATCGAACGCGCTAGGCGCTCGGTATATCTTACCTGCTCCTGCCCGATGGGGCAAGGTAGCTAATTTGGGACAGGGCCAAAAGACCACTTTTGAGTTGCGGTGGAATAGTTCCTGTTTTACGACCCAAGGCCAAAAACAGGAACTATTCCACCGCAACTTATTGAGACTTGCCCGGAAAGACTTAGATACGGCCGAGGTCGTAGGCTCGCGCGACAGACTCGCCAGCGCAGATGAGGTTGGTTGTGGCTTCCTGGGGGTCGAGCGCTTGGTCAAGGGGCATGGGCCTGCGGCAGACCGGCAGAGCTAAGTCGACACCCTGCCCATACACCGCATCCAGGTTGTCAGCACGACCGCCCACGACGGCGACCACCGGCTTGCCATATCGCTTCGCACGACGGGCCACGCCCACCGGTGCCTTTCCAGCGGCGGACTGTTCATCCATATTGCCCTCGCCCGTTATGACCAGGTCGACAACACGCACGCGCTCGTCAAACCCAATCAGATCGAGCACCGTCTCCACGCCCGAACGCAGCTCCGCCCCGAGCGCCAGCAGCGCGGCGCCCAGGCCGCCTGCGGCACCGGCACCGGGCACACCGAGCACCGAGCCAAATGTCCGTGCGCCCTCGGGTGTGCGCAGCAGCTTCTGGGCTCGCGCCCTAGCAATCGCCGTATCGAGCAGGCGACCGTAGCCGACCATCCAGCTGTCGTACTTGCCCAGGGCCTCGGCATCCCCCGTCGGCAGACCCTTCTGTCCACCGAACACTGCTAGGGCGCCTCGGCGTCCCACGAGCGGATTCTCGACATCGGAAAGCACGATGGCACGCGCGCCATTCAGCGCCCGAAGCGCTGGTGTCAAATCGATACTCGCCACGTGTTCAAGGCCCGCGAGACCGGGGGCGATATTGCAGCCGCGCTCATCGACAAGGTGGGCGCCCAGCGCCCGCAGCATGCCAGCGCCACCGTCGTTGGTGGCACTGCCGCCCAGACCAATATAGATAGTCTTTGCTCCCGCACGGACTGCGCGAAGTATGAGCTCGCCCACGCCATAGGTCGAAGCCGCAAGCGCCGCCGATTCCGTGCAGGGCGAATACCCAATACCCGCCGCCTCGGCCATCTCAATTACAGCCGAGTCGTGCTCGTCATCCACCAGCATCCGGGCAGACACGCGATCGCCTAAGGGGCCTGCAACCTCACAGGTCGAGAGCTCGCCACCGCGTGCGGCGACGGCGTCGAGCGTTCCCTCGCCACCGTCCGCCAGCGGCAAAGCGTTCAGCTCGGCATCGGGCCACACACGGCGCATGCCTTCGGCAACGGCCTCCTCCGCCTGCGCGCTCGAAACGCTGCCTTTAAAGGAATCAATCGCCAGCAGCACACGGCGGGGCCGCCGCTGCACGGGGCCATAGTTGAGCGTCTCGCCAGCGAGACCCCCAACACCCGCAAGCGCCCCGGCGTGGGCCGCATGCGCCTCAAGGTTCAAACCGCAACCGACGCCGTCGACACCGCGCAGGCCAGCAAAATAGGTGCTCAGCACCTCGCGGCACTCGTCTGCCAGCACGCCGGCGGTTACATTAAACCGATGGTTCAGGCGCGAATCGGCATTGAGGTCGTATAGCGAGCCCACTGCGCCTGCCTTGGCATCGGCCGCACCGTAGACGCAACGCCCCACGCGCGCGTTAACCATAAGCCCCGCGCACATACAGCAGGGTTCGAGCGTCACGTAGACCGTGCAATCGAAAAGGCGCCAGCGCCCAAGCGCCTGAGCAGCGGCACACAGGGCCAAAAATTCGGCATGAGCCGAAGGATCCTGGTCGAGCTCGCGGCGATTATGCGCCCTCGCGACAATCTCGCCCGCGCGCACTACCACGGCACCAATCGGCACCTCGCCCACCGCAGCGGCGGCGCGAGCCTCCGCCAGCGCCTCGCGCATGAACTTCTCGTCGATTTCGGTGATCGTCATCGTTCGCCTTCCCTGTTGCAAATTCAAAACGATGCTATCATTACGACTCACGGAGAGATGGCAGAGCGGTTGAATGCGGCGGTCTTGAAAACCGTTGAGCGCGAGAGCGTTCCGGGGGTTCGAATCCCCCTCTCTCCGCCACCTTAGTGATTCACCGGCGTCATGGTGCGCTCAAACAGCGCATCGACCACGTCGGCTATCTCGGGTCGACGCTCAAGATCGTGACCCGACTCCCACCAATTTGTGAACAGTCGAATAATGCCACCGGCGATAAACTCCGATGTCGTCTCGAGCGAAACGGGCGCCAGGGCATCTTCGGCAAGCGAGCTCATCACACGCTCGCGGATGGAACGCGCAATGCGGTCGCAAATCATGCCGGTCAGCATGCCCGACATGCTGCTGGCCAAAAGGTTATCCATGAGCTGCTCATGCGCCAGAATCATATTCATGGCATCGTCAAAGACCTCATGGCGAAGCGCCCGTACGTCATCAAGCGGCTCCGCGTCCGCTGCATCGGTCCGGTTTTGCGGCAAGCCCGTCATAAGCTCATCGATATAGAAGGCAAAGTAATCGTTTTTATCACGAAAATGCTTATAGAACGTTGTGCGGCGAATCAGGGCCCGGTCGCAAAGCATGGCAACCGTCAAATCCTCAAACCGATGCTCTTCCAAAAGCTCGGTAAAGGCATCGAACAGAGCACGATAAGTTTTCTTGATGCGAAGGTCCATCCGTATCGCCATCCTCAAGGTGTAGACAGCATTCCTTAATTTGTCGCATATCTTACACCTGTACCACCCGTTCCATATTGGCGCCCCTCTCCCTGGTTGAAACATAACGCTTACCGGAAAGTTCGGCACCGCCAAAGGTTGCGGGTATACTAGATGCGTTATACCAACAACGGCCGGCGCAAGACGCCGCTGCCATTCGAAACGGAGACATCATGCTTCCCGTCATCATCGGTATCGTTGTTCTCGTTGTGATCGCCTGTGCCATCGCCGGCATCTACAACAACATGGTCACCAAGCGCAATCGCATCGATAACGCTTGGCAGAACATCGACACGCAGCTGCAGCGCCGCAACGACCTGATCCCTAACCTGGTCGAGACCGTCAAGGGCTACGCCAAGCACGAGCAGGACACGCTCGCCGCCGTAGTCAACGCACGCAACGCCGCCGTGAGCGCCACCACCCCCGAGGCCAAGATGGAAGCAGACAACGTGCTGACCGGTGCGCTGCGCCAGCTCTTCGCCGTGGCCGAGGCTTACCCCGATCTTAAGGCGAACACCAACTTTACGCAGCTCCAGTCCACGCTCGAGGACACCGAAAACAAGGTGAGCTACGCGCGCCAGAGCTACAACGATTGCGTCCTCAGCTACAACAACGCCATCCAGACGTTCCCGGCTGTTATCTTTGCCGGCATCTTCCAGTTTAAGGAGCGCCAGGGCTTCGAGACCGCCGAGGCCGCCCGCCAGGCACCAACCGTCAAGTTCTAACAGATCCGCAGCGTATCTTCAATCGGGTATATGCATAAACCGCCCTGTCGAATGCATACTTCGACGGGGCGGTTTCCTTTGTCGCGAAGGTCCCCCTCAAGGCGCCGTGCATTTTTGTGAGTATTCAGCATGCCCGACAGCTTCGAGCGCCACGATAAATGCCAAAGACCGCGAATATTCCTGCAAATCAAACGCTGTCAGCCCATAGCCCCGCCCATCATTCGTAGAAAACATCGATAAATCCCGATTTTTCGCCCGAGGTCGGTATGCAAGGGCCTTCGATTGCAGAATACTCGCAAAAATGCACGTCGCCACCACCCCCACATGGCTCGAAGCAAATCAGAACCACCCTTAAAAAGGGTGGTTTGCTCTTAGGGTATAACCCACGGG
>UQDE01000045.1 GCA_900539735.1 uncultured Collinsella sp.
GATATGGCACCGTGGGGACACATGTATGTCAATCCTGGTCTAACAGAGCCTTAAAATATCATTCTGTCATGTATGCAGTTGGCGACAAGCCCCGCGTTCAGAATGATATTTCCCGGTCCCAGAAAAAACATTATGCATAGAAAGTCATAATTATCATTTCGTAAACATTTCGATGAAATTAACGCCATGGCGCATACTTGCGGTTACAATACCGCGAGGCCTAACTACCAACCTTTAAGCCGGTCCGGAGAGACCGGGAAGGAGAATTATGGCGAACAACCATACTGCGGGCACTGCTGCCCGCACCTTCGCGCCCAGCGAGCTTTGCCAGCGCATGCTGGCCAAAACCAGCAAGGGCACCTGCGGTCCCTGCATCCTGTACCTTGAGGATGGGACCATTTTTTATGGCCGTGCATGCGGTGCCGAGGGTACCGCGACCGGCGAGGTCTGCTTCAACACCTCGCTTGAGGGCTACTTTGAGGTCATGACCGACCCGAGCTATGCCGGCCAAATCGTAACCATGACCTATCCGCAGATCGGTAACTACGGTATCGACGAGACCGACGTCCAATCAGCCTTCCCCGGTGATACCGCCCGCCCCGCGAGCGCTCCTGCCATGCGCGGCATGATCGTCCGCGACATGTGTGCCACGCCTTCCAACTGGCGCTCGGCCGTCAGCGTGCCGGAGTACCTGCGTGCCCACGGCATCGTCGCTATCGAGGGCGTCGATACCCGCGCTCTTGTGCGCCACCTGCGCGACAACGGCTCCAAGATGGGCATTATCTCGACGGAAATCTTTGACGTCGCCGAGCTTGCCGAGCGTCTGACCGCAGCGCCGACGCTGGTGGGCGAGAACCTGGTCAAGACCGTGAGCTGCCCTGAGCCCCACGAGTTTGCAGCTGCCGACCTGCCCGCCACGCATGGCTTTGCGCTTGCCCCTGCCGCCCCCGCCCGCCACAACGTGGTCGCCTACGACTGCGGCGTCAAGCGCGGCATTCTGGAGGGCCTCGTCCGCGCCGGCTGCGACCTTACTGTCGTGCCGTGGGATACGCCCGCGAGTGAGGTGCTCGACATGAATCCCGACGGCGTCTTTTTATCCAACGGCCCCGGCGACCCCGATGCCGTGGTGGAGACCTACGAGCAGGTGCAGCAGCTGATCAGCAAGGTGCCGGTCTTTGGCATTTGCCTTGGTCACCAGATGATCAGCTTGGCGTGCGGCGCCCAAATGGAAAAGCTTAAATTCGGTCACCGTGGCGGTAACCAGCCGGTTATGAACCTGGTGAGCCGTCGCGTGGAGATTACCGCGCAAAACCACGGCTTTGGCCTGCTGTTCCCCAGTCTGGGCAAACTGATCCCGGAGCTTTCCGGCGGCGAGACCGAGCATGCGGCCGACGGCGACCTGCGCGCCTGGGTGCGTCGCGGCATCGCGCCGGTCGTGATGAACGAGTGCTTCGGCCGCATTCGCCTGACGCACGTGAACCTCAACGATGGCACCGCCGAGGGCATCCAGCTGCTCGACGCCCCGTGCTTCTCGGTCCAGTACCACCCCGAGGCCTCGCCCGGCCCCACCGATGCCCACTATCTCTTTACCGCCTTTACGCGACTCATGGATGGCGAGGAGAACTACCTGGACATCGACACCGCGAAGGACCGCCTTGCCGGCTGGAATTTCGCCGAGACTGCCGCGACCGAGACCGAGGAGAACTAACATGCCGAAACGTACTGACATCAAGCGCATCCTCGTCATTGGTTCGGGCCCCATTGTTATTGGCCAGGCCTGTGAGTTCGACTACTCCGGCGCCCAGGCCTGCAAGGTGCTCAAGGAGGATGGCTTTGAGGTCATCCTGGTCAACTCCAACCCGGCGACCATCATGACCGACCCGGGTCTTGCCGACCGCACCTATGTCGAGCCCATCACCGCCGAGTTTATCGAGCGCGTAATCAAGAAAGAGCGCCCGGACGCGCTGCTGCCCACGCTGGGCGGCCAGACCGGTCTGAACGCCGCCGTCGAGCTGGCAAAAGACGGCACGTTGGACAAGTACGGCGTCGAGATGATCGGCTGCGACCTGGCCGCTATCGAGCGCGGCGAGGACCGCAAGCTCTTTAACGAGGCCATGGCCGAGATTGGCCTGGAGGTCGCGCGCTCGGGCTATGCCTACAGCGTGGCCGACGCCGAGGCCATCGCCGAGCGCGTGGGCTATCCCTGCGTGTTGCGTCCGAGCTTTACCCTCGGCGGTGCCGGCGGCGGCATCGCGCATACCCACGAGGAGCTCGTCTCCATCGTGAGCCAGGGCCTGGAGCTCTCGCCCGCCCACGAGGTGCTGGTCGAGGAGTCCATCGAGGGCTGGAAAGAGTATGAGATGGAGGTCATGCGCGACCACGCCGGTAACGGCATCATCGTGTGCTCCATCGAGAATCTCGACCCCATGGGCGTGCATACCGGCGACTCCATCACCGTGGCGCCGGCGCAGACGCTCTCCGATCTTGAGTATCAGCGCATGCGCGTGGCCTCGCTCGCCATTCTGGAGAAGATTGGCGTCGAGACCGGTGGCTCCAACGTGCAATTTGCCGTGAACCCCAACACCGGTCGTTTAATCGTCATCGAGATGAACCCGCGCGTGAGCCGTTCGTCCGCGCTGGCCTCCAAGGCCACGGGTTTCCCCATCGCTAAGGCCGCCGCGCGCCTGGCTGTGGGCTATACGCTCGACGAGATTGTCAACGACATCACCAAGGCCACGCCCGCCTGCTTTGAGCCCACGATTGACTACTGCGTCGTTAAGGTGCCGCGCTTTGCCTTCGAGAAGTTCAAGGGTACCGACCCCACGCTCACCACGCGCATGAAGGCCGTGGGCGAAATCATGGCGATCGGCCGCACCTTTGAGGAGGCCTTTGGCAAGGCCATGCGCTCGCTGGAGGACGGTCACCAGGGTATCTGCGCCGGTGGCAAGGAGGGTGCCGACAAGCTGAGCGACGATGAGCTCGCTCAGGCCGTGGCAACCCCGACTGAGCACCGCATCTTCTTTGTGGTCGAGGCCCTGCGCCGTGGCTGGGACATCGCCCGCATCCATGCCGTCTGCGGCATCGATCCGTGGTACCTCAACCGCATCAACGATATGGTGCAGGTCCAGGAGAGCATCCGCGGCCTGCGTGTGGAGGACATTGACGCCGACGCGATGCGCCTGCTCAAGCAGTATGGCACGAGTGACGCCGAGATTGCCGCGCTGACCGGCTCCGATGAGCGCTTTGTGCGCGCCTACCGCAAGGGCCTGGGCGTGGTTCCCAGCATGAAGACGGTCGACACCTGCGCTGCCGAGTTCTCGAGCGCCACGGAGTACCACTACAAGACGTACGAGAACATCTACCGCACGAGCCCGGATGCCAAGAAGTGCGTTGCCCCCGACGAGACCACGCCGGCGGACAAGCCCAAGGCGATGATCCTGGGCGCCGGCCCCAACCGCATTGGTCAGGGTATCGAGTTCGATTACTGCTGCGTGCACGCGAGCTACGCGCTGGCGGCCCGCGGCTTCGAGACCATCATGGTCAACTGCAACCCCGAGACCGTCTCGACTGACTACGACACGTCCGACCGCCTTTACTTTGAGCCGCTCACCTACGAGGACGTCATGGATGTCATCGATGTTGAGCGACCCGACGGCGTCGTGGTGACGCTCGGCGGCCAGACCCCGCTTAAGCTGGCGCGCATGCTCGAGGAGAGCGGCGTGAACATTATGGGCACCAAGCCCGATGCCATCGACTTTGCCGAGGACCGTGAGCACTTCGCCGCTCTGCTCGACAAGCTGGGCATCATGTACCCGCCGGCGGGCCAAGCCACCTCGTTTGAGGAGGCCGAGGCCGTGGCCGCGCACATCGGCTACCCGCTGCTGGTGCGTCCGAGCTACGTGCTGGGCGGCCGCGGCATGATGATCGCCTACGATGCCGAGCATCTGCGTGATTACATGGCCGAGGCTGCGCGCATTAGCCCCGACTACCCGGTGTACCTGGACCGCTTCCTGGAGGGTGCGATTGAGTCCGATGTCGACGCCCTGTGCGATGGCGAAGAGGTCTACATCGGCGGTATCCTGGAGCATATCGAGGAGGCCGGCATCCACTCCGGTGACTCTGCGACGTGCATTCCGCCGTTCAGCTTTAGTGAGAGCCTGCAGGCGAAGCTCCGCGAGACCACGCGCCGCATCGCGATGGCGCTGGGCGTGCGCGGCCTGGTCAACGTGCAGTATGCCATCAAGGGCGAGACCGTCTACGTGATTGAGGCAAACCCGCGCGCGAGCCGCACCGTGCCGTTTATCTCCAAGGCCACCGGCGTGCCGCTGGCCAAGTGCGCGGCGCGTATCATGGCGGGCGATTCCATCGCGAGCCTGGGCCTGCCGAGCGACGAGCGTCAGCTCGATTGGTTCTGCATGAAGGAAGCCGTTATGCCCTGGGGTCGTTTCCCAGGTGCCGACGTTATCCTGGGGCCCGAGATGAAGTCGACGGGCGAGGTCATGGGCATTGCCAAGAGCTATCCCGAGGCATACGCCAAGACGCAGTTGGCAATCGACTATAAGCTGCCCGACCCCAGCAGTGGCAAGGTGTTCATCAGCGTGTGCGACCGCGACAAGCGTCATATCCTTTCGGTCGCGCGTATCCTGCGCTACTTGGGCTTTGACATCTGCTCCACCGAGGGCACGGCGCGCGTGCTGCGTGGCGGCAATGTGACCTGCGAGGTCGTGGAGAAGATCAGCGGCCCGCACGACGGCGAGCGCCCCAACATCGGCGACCTGATCGCCGACGGCAAGATCGCGGTGATCGTCAATACGCCGTACGGCCCAGGTTCGCGTGGCGACGGCTACCTGCTGCGTACCGAGGCCGTGCGTCGCGGCGTGACCTGCGTGACTGCAATGTCCGCGGCCAACACGTACGTGAGCGCCATCGAGGCGGTGCGCGAGGACCAGCAGGGTCACGGCAGCGCCAACGACATGGGCATGGACGTCATCGCCCTGCAGGACCTGCCGCAGTACACGGTGTAGGGTGACCTGTCCGGCCGGGGCGGGGGCCGAGTTTCCCCCTTCGCTCCGGCTGCAAGCAGAGTCGCTCAGTGGGAAACTCGGCTCCCCCGCCCCGGCCTGCGGTGACTTGGTTGTGCCGTGTGCTGCAGAAGGGGCTTTGTGCGTCCGGTGGCAATCAGGGTTCCGGCAACGGTGGGCAGACATCCGGCGGTTCGAACGATGGCGCCCAGGCGGGAAAGCCCGCTGGTGACAAGGCTCAGGGTGGCAAGTCCGCTAACTCACTTGCGAGCACCGGTGATCAAACGGTGGCGACCGTCGCCGCGATCGGCGGCCTGGGTGCCGCGATCGCCGCAATCGGAGTCTTCCTTGCTCGTTTCCGCCGCAAGGAAGACTAGCGCGAGCGATTGACAATCGCACACGTTTCCCAAGAGGGCCGCGGTAACCGTCGCGGCCCTCACTTTACCGGAGCGGTCTGAGGACTCGCGTCTTTCGCTTCGGACTGCTGCGCAGGGTCAATCAGGCGGAGATCTCACCCGTGTCGGGTTTGCGATAGCTTGGCGAATATAATTACGCGAAATCTAGGATTTCTCAAAAACGCGAAGTAGATGATATATTGTACTTCGCGTTTTTCAGTTAATCTTAATTTTGCGAAGTGGATTGCCATGAGACTTATTAATCGACCGTTCTATATGGATAAGCTCTCCAAGGTGGCGGGTTCGCCAGACATCAAGGTGATTACCGGAATCAGGCGATGCGGAAAATCGAAATTGCTTGAGGCGTTTGCCAGCCAACTTCGTTCAAACGACCCCTCGGCCAACGTCATACACGTCAACTTCAATCTACTTGAGTTCGAGCCGTTGGCGGAATACCATGCGCTGCATACATATGTGGAAAAGCATTATATCGAGGGTTGCCGGAATATCGTCATGATCGACGAGGTCCAGATGTGTGAAGGGTTCGAGCGGGCTATCAACAGTCTTCATGCGTCAGAGAAATATGACATTTACATCACGGGGTCGAATGCCTTTCTTCTCTCAAGCGACCTCTCGACGTTGTTCACGGGAAGAACGGTGGAGATCGAGGTCTTTCCGTTTTCACTTGCGGAGTTCTCGGCGTATCACGAGATCACTTCTCCAGCCGAGGCCCTTGCTCGCTATGTCCGCGAGGGAGGAATGCCGGGTTCCTATATCTACCAGGACGAAAGGATGCGTTTCTCATACATCTCGGATGTGCTTGAAACTCTTATCCTGCGCGACATCAGACAAAAATATCGTATACGTAATGCGGAGCAGCTTAAACGTTCCTGCGAGTTCCTGATGGATAACGTCGGAAACATCTCTTCTCTCAAGGGGATGGCGGCTGAGCTGTCACGAGCGAACCTTAAGATAAGCGACAAGACGCTGGCTGTGTATATCGACTACCTGTGTGATGCGTTTGCGTTCTACCGGTTTCGTCGCTTTGACGTCTCAGGAAAGAAATACCTGTCGACGGGAGATAAATACTACCTGGCCGACCACTCGTTTCGCTACGCCGCGCTTGGTACGAAAAAGCTCGATTTTGGCCATGTTTACGAGAATATGGTGGCAATCGAGCTTATGCGCCGCGGATGGGAAGTCTACGTGGGCGTTCTCTACCAAAAGGAAGTAGACTTTGTCGCCATCAGGCGTGACCGCCGTGTCTATATCCAGGTGAGTGACGACATTTCCCAAGAAGCGACGCTTGAGCGTGAGCTTGATCCGCTGCGACGGATTCGAGACGCCTATCCCAAGTGCGTCATCGCCCGAACAGGGCACGAAACGACTGATTGGGATGGCATCAAGGTCGTCGACCTGGCACGATGGCTTATGGGTGAATCAGGCGAGCTGGCCGTCTAGCACGCGATGACGCGGGCTGGAACGAACGAGCGAGGATTCCGTCCCGCGAGGAGGCCAATACGGCCCTCTTCGAGGGACGGAATCCTCGCTCGATCTCTTGGCGGGACATTTTGCTCGGTCGATGATCAACGGTTGGTGGAAAGCGATGCCTCGTCCGTGCCACTATTCCGTGATTGCTGGTATTTTCTGCATGCTAAAATGAATGCATAAAAGACTTTATATTTGGAGGTCTCGATGCCTGCTTTAAAGATGCTCGACAATCTTGTTCCCATCAGCGATTTCAGTCACGGTAAGGGTCCCGCTGCGTTTTCGAGAGTGAGCAACGACAACCCGGTTGTAGTTTTGAAACACAACAAGCCGGCGTTCGTTATCGTGACGCCCGATGAATACCGAGAGGCTAAGCAGGCGGAGGAGGACCTCGCCTTGTTGACGTTGGCCCTTAAGAGGACGGCTGCGACAAGCGATGATGAACTCGTTTCCCTATCTGATGTTATGGCAGAGTTGGGTGTGGGCCAGGACGAACTCGATCAGATGGATGAGGTCGAGTTTGAATGAGCGGGTACGAAGTCGCTTTCTACCCGGATACTCTCAAGGATCTCAAGCGTCTCGATGGTTCCCAGCGAAAACACGTGTTTAAGGCTATAGAAAGAATCAGAACGAACCCATTGCCGCAGAACGAAGGCGGATTCGGCAAGCCTCTTGGAAACAAGGCAGGCACGGATTTGACGGGCTTCATGAAAATCAAGCTCAGGGGAAGTGGCATTCGGATTGTGTACCGCCTCATTAAAATCAAAGGAAAAATGGCCATCGTAGTGGTAGGCGCTCGTGAAGACATGGAAGCGTACCGAACCGCCCAAAGGCGTGCGATTGATTTCGAGAAGTGGGCGGAAGATGCTCTCTAACTTCATGGGCGAAAACAGGAATGCAGCGATGTGCTTCAGGTGTGCGAGTTTTGAAAGGCTCTGGTGATTCGGAGGTCCGCCAGAGCCTTTTTCTATCTGTGGACATTCCTCTTGGACAGTTAGTTCAGATACGTATTTTTCAGAGGACGTGTGGAGGCCAATTTGGGCACAATTGAGCTATTTTTGATAGTCTGGACCGACAAGGCCGCGCGGGCAATAGCGAGAAAGACCTATTATTAGATCTAAAGCGACTTAAAACCAGTTTGTTAGCGCCAATTAGCACCGCCAAAATATACGTATCTGAACTAACTGTCCACCACCCTCCAACAACCTCCTATTTCAAATCAAATCAGCCACCGTGCGTCATGGATATTCCCGGTGGGTCGCGGGGTGGCGGCTACGACTTTCCCTCAGGATAATTCGCGAAGCCCGTTTTCCGAGGAAAGGTATTGGTTATGTAATACCAGTTAAACAGTAAAACTATGCTTAAGTGGTATCTGGCTGGAGAACCAATTGGTATGGTTGATTAGACCCACTTCGCCATCTACGTTCATTTTTATACCGCTGGGAGAATTCCAAACTTAATTTGCGCAACTGTGTTAGCGCCGGGCGATTTTAGCCGCTAATAGTCAAACTATTTTGACCAATCCCG
>UQDE01000046.1 GCA_900539735.1 uncultured Collinsella sp.
GAAAGCACTTAATGTGCTTTCCGTCTTGCGCAGGACTGTAGAGCAGCAAACTTAATCGCCCCGCCCGGCGAGCAAGCGGACGACAAACACATCTGTCCAATAATTCGTCTGAAACACAATGAAAAACCGTTTGATGTGAGTTAATATAAACAACGTCGTGAATCTGACTCCTGCCACATGCATGACAGGGGTTAAACACAAAAAGGAGTCAATTATGGTTTCTGAGAAGGCTACCCTCGTTAATCCTCAGGGTCTGCACATGCGTCCGGCTGGTCTGTTCGCCTCCACCATGGGCAAGTACGCCTGTGACGTGACGGTCGTCACCCCCGAGAAGGAGGTCAACGGCAAGTCCCCGATGGCCCTCATGGCTGCTGGTATCCCCTGCGGCACCGAGGTCGAGGTCAAGTGTGACGGCGCTGACGAGGCCGAGGCTCTGGCTGCTGCCATCGAGCTCATCAAGAGCGGTCTTGGCGAGTAGAACTCAAACGGGTCGCATGTTGAACAACTAAGTTCATATTTGGGGGCGCAGTGACCTGTTGTAAGGTAACTGCGCTCTTTTGTCATGGATATGGCAAAACGCTTTATCACATGACACGGAGAGAGGAATGGGAATGTATCAGGGAGTCAACGCTTCCGAGGGCATCGGTATCGGCACCGTCATGGTCGCCGTCGATCCCGACTTGACGTTTGAGCCGCATGAGGTTGCTGATTCGGCAGCAGAGAAGGAGCGCTATCAGTCCGCTCTTTCGGTCTTCTGCGAGAAGACCCAGGCTCAGGCCGACCACATGAAGGAGACGGTGGGCGAGGCCGAGGCCGAGATCATGAGCGGACATATTGTCCTGGCTCAGGATCCGGGTATGACCGACGCCATCAACGCCGCCATTGACGGCGGTACCTGCGCCGAGCAGGCGCTCATGGACACCTCGACCATGTTCGAGAACATGTTCCTGTCCATGGACGACGAGATGTTCCGTCTGCGCGCGGCCGACATCGCCGACATCCGCACCGGTATTCTGGCCGAGCTGCTGGGCAAGGAGGTCGTCGACCTCTCCGTCCTGCCCGAGAACACCGTCGTTGTCGTGCATGACCTCACGCCGTCCATGACCGCCACGATCGATAAGGCCCACGTTGCCGGTATCGTCACCGAGACCGGTGGCCGCACGTCGCACTCCGCGATCATCGCGCGTGCCCTCGAGATCCCGGCTGTCCTTTCGGTTTCCAACAGCTGCACCGCGCTGCGCAACGGTATGACCGTTGTCGTCGACGGTGGCAAGGGTATCGTTGAGGCCGATCCCGACGAGGAGACGCTCGCTGCCTACACCGCCAAGGCCGAGGCCTTCGCTGCCGAGAAGGCAGCCCTCGAGGCCTTCCGTGGCAAGCCGTCCGTGACTGCCGATGGCATCAAGAAGATCATCGCCTGCAACATCGGTAACCCTGATGACGTGCCCAACGCGCTCGATCACGATGCCGAGGCCATCGGTCTGTTCCGCTCCGAGTTCCTGTTCATGGACTCTGCCGAGCTTCCTTCCGAGGAGGAGCAGTTCAACGCCTACCGTAAGGTCGCCAGCGCGCTCAAGGGTGCTCCGGTCATCATCCGTACGCTCGATGTGGGTGGCGACAAGGAGATTCCGTATCTGCATATGGTCAAGGAAGACAACCCCTTCATGGGCTTCCGCGCCGTGCGTTACTGCCTGGCCAATCCCGACCAGTACAAGGTCCAGCTCCGCGCTCTGCTGCGCGCTAGCGCCTTCGGTGACGTCAAGATCATGATCCCGCTCGTCACCTGCGTCGAGGAGGTCTTGGCTGTCAAGGAGCTCGTCGAGCAGTGCAAGGCCGAGCTGACCGAAGAGGGTCGCAAGTTCAACGAGAACATCGAGGTCGGCATCATGGTCGAGACACCCGCCGCTTCGCTGCTCGCAGACCGTCTTGCCGAGGTTGCCGACTTCTTCTCCATCGGCACCAACGACCTGATCGGCTACACCATGTGCGCCGACCGTGGTAACGACACCATCTCCAACCTGTACCAGGTTTACTATCCCGCCGTGCTCCGCTCGCTCAAGAACATCATCGAGAGCGGCGTGAAGGCCGGCATCATGGTCGGTATGTGCGGCGAGGCCGCTGCCGATCCGCTGCTCGAGCCGCTGCTGATCAGCTGGGGCCTGGAGGAGTTCTCGATGAGCGCTCCGTCGATCCTGCGCGCCCGCAAGACCATCAGCCAGTGGACCAAGGCCGAGTGCGACGAGCTCGCCGAGAAGGCACTCGCCTGCAACACCGCCGCCGAGGTCAAGGCACTGCTCGAGTCCGCAGCTCGCTAATTTGGTATCAGAGGTAACCGCGTGGTTGGAATGGGCCGGCCACGCGGCCCTCACATATACAGGGGGTACTGTAAATGTTCTACACGCTAACCGCTAACCCGGCTGTCGACATGACGGTTTCGAGCTCTCCGCTCGAGCCCGACGAGAACGTCCGCACCGGCTCGGCCAGCTACACGGCTAACGGCAAGGGCCTCGACGTGTCCTTCGCCTTTAAGAAGATGGGCGTCGACACCGTCGCGCTCGGCTTCTTCGCCGGCTTCACGGGCAAGTTCATCGTCGAGGAGGTCATGAACCTGGGTTGCCTCTGCCGCCCGGTCTGGACCGACGGTATCACGCGCATTAACACCTATGTCAACGATGGCCAGCACGAGTACGGCATCCTGAACCCGGGTGCTCCGATCACGCCGCAGCACCAGGAGGAGCTCTACAACATCCTGGACACCGCGGGCGATCTCGAGTGCCTGATCGTTTCCGGCTCCGTGCCTCCCAAAGCTACGCCTGACTTCCTGGCTAAGGTCATGGAGCACGCTCAGGCTCGTGGCGCCGATGTCGTCTTGGACCTGTCCTCCGACAAGCTCAAGGAGCTCGCTCACAAGAAGCCGCTGCTCATCAAGCCGAACCATCACGAGATGAAGGCCATCTTCGGCGTGCCGGTCGACACCGACGACGAGGTCCGCGTTGCCATGAGGATGGCTCACGACGCCGGCGTTCAGAACGTGCTGCTCACCCGTGGTAGCCGCGGCGACGCTTACTTCTCCAACGGCGAGGACATCTGGTACGCCAAGCGTGAGTTCAACATTAAGCTGGTCTCTTCCGTCTGCGCCGGCGACTGCACCCTCGCTGCGTTCCTGCACAAGTGGTACAGGGATCGCGACAACGTCGAGGAGGCCATGAAGCTCGCTATGGCCACCGGCGCCAACGTTGCCGAGTCCGTCGGCATTGGCGACTTTGGTCACGTCGATGAGTACAGCAAGCGCGTTGCCGTCCGCAAGCTCGATCGTCAGTAATCGAATCGCGACATATTCGTGCGCATGCGGCGCCCCGGTTTCGGTCGGGGCGCCTTTTTTGTTCCGCCATGGGGGAGAGGTGTCCTGCCGTACTTCATCGCTTCCACACCGTTCACCGAGTTGTCCTAGCCTTTTACCGATGCGTGGAATATACTTTCATTAACACGTTGTTTCGTGAAAGGAACATCCATGATTTACACGCTCACTGCAAATCCCGCCATTGACTACAACATCGCCTGCGACGGCCTTACTGCCAATACCGTCACGCGTACCCGCAATGCCGTCTACACGCCCAACGGCAAGGGCCTCAACGTCTCGTTTACGCTTGACCACTATGGTGTCGACACCACGATCCTGGGTTTCTTCGCCGGCTTCTCGGGTGAGTTCATCGTCAAGGGCGCCGAGGCCCTGGGCGTGCCCGTCAAGCCCGTGTGGACCGACGGTATTACGCGCGTCAATGTGTTCCTCAACGCCGGTCCCGACACCGAGTACAACATGGTCAATGCCGGTGCCGCCATCAATGAGGCCAACGAGCAGGAGATGTTTGAACTTATCGATTCGCTCGATGACATGACCTGCCTGGTCATCAGCGGCTCGCTGCCTCCCAACACTTCCGAGGGCTTCTTGGCCGAGGTCCTGCGCCGTGTCAAGGCCAAGGGGGCCGAGTTCGTCCTCGACATCTCGAGCCATCAGCTGGCAGACCTCATTGCTCTGGAGCCACTGCTGATCAAGCCCAATGACGACGAGCTGCTTGACATCTTTGGCATCAAGGTGAGCGGTGGCGACGACGAGTCCGTCAAGGGCGCTATGGCCGAGCTGCACGCCAAGGGCGCCAAGAACGTGCTGCTGACCCTTGGTGGCGCCGGTGCGTACTTCTCCAACGGCGAGCATATCTGGTTTGCCAACCGCACCTTCGACGTCAAGCTGCTGTCGACGGTGTGCGCCGGCGATTCCTCGCTCGCTGCCTTCCTGTCCGTGTGGCACGACGCCCCCGAGCGCGTCGAGGACGCCCTGCGCCTTTCGATGGCCACTGGCGCCAACGTGGTCGAGTGCCCCGGTCTGGGTGATTTTGCCAAGGTGGACGAATATAAGAAGCACATCGAGGTTCGCCAGGTCTGCTAGTTCCGGCACCTTGTCTGAATAGTTTGATTATTTCGCATCCGTCTTAGACTAGGACGGATGCGTTTTTGTTTATCGGACTTGCGTGTGCAGTGGAGACTGTTTCTTGCTAGACTTCTTGCAGACGCAATCGATAGCCAATTTGATAGTCGCAGGAGGCCATAGGCATGTGCAATGTTTCGTTCAACGGTACTCAACCGTCCGATGCGTCCCTGCGCGTCCTGCGCGCGCTTGAGGCGGCTGGTCTTGAGGCTTGGTACGTGGGCGGTTGGGTGCGCGACGCCCTGATGGGGTACCCCAGCCACGATGTTGATATGTGCTGTAGCGGCCTGTGGCAGGAGTCCAAAGCGGCGCTCGAGGCCGCCGGCATCGCGGTTGTGGAGTCGGGCATTAAATTTGGCGGAATCACGGCTATTTCCGATGGCGAGCGTATCGAGGTCACCACGTACCGTCTGGATGGCTTTTACACCGATGGTCGTCATCCCCAGAGTGTGGAGCGTGCCGCCTCGCTCGAGGACGATCTGGCGCGCCGCGACTTTACCGTCAACGCCATGGCCTGGCATCCCGAGCGCGGGCTTGTCGACCGCTACGACGGCCAGGGTGACTTGGAGCGCAAGCTGATTCGCGCTGTCGGCGATCCCAAGCGTCGCTTTAACGAGGACGCCCTGCGCATGCTGCGTGCGGTGCGCTTTGCCTGCCGTCTGGACTTTATGATTGAGCCCGAGACCAAGCGTGCGCTTGCTGAGTGCGCGCCGCTGCTCGATGCCGTGGCGCGTGAGCGTGTGGGTATTGAGCTCGAGGGCATTCTTTCGACCGGTCATGGGGGAGACGCGATGCTCCGCTATCCCGAGCTCATTTGCGCCGCCGTGCCCGAGTTGGCAGCGGGTCGCGGGTTTGATCAGCGCAGTGTCTATCATGCGTTTAACGTCTACGTGCATATCGCCCGTGTGCTGACGGTGGCGGGGGAGCTCGCGCTGTGTGACGGCGTCGCGCCCTCGTCGAGCCTTATGTGGGCGGCGTTTTTGCACGATGTGTCCAAGCCCGAGTGCTTCACGGTCGACCATGCCGGTAGCGGACACTTCTACGGTCATCCCGAGCTCGGCGCCAAGAAGGCGCGCGTCATTATGGATCGCCTGGCGCTCTCGCACGACTTGGTGCGCGACGTGTGCCTGCTCATCAAATACCATGACAAGCCGCTGCGCCCCGAGCGCTCCTGTCTGCTCAATATGATGCGCGCGCTTTCGGGTGAGGGCGTCGACACGGCCCGCCTGATTGACGAGCTCATGGACCTTAAGCGTGCCGACACACTTGGCAAGGCCCCGTCGTGCTTCTATTACGTTGAGACGATTGAGGAGATGCGCGCGATGGCGCACGAGCTGCTGAGGGCGGGGGAGCCCTATACGCTCAAGATGCTCGCCATCAACGGCGGCGACCTGATCCGTGCTGGAGTCAAGCCCGGGCCGGAACTGGGGCAGCTTCTCAACTCCGCCCTCGACGCCGTGATCGAAGACAACATTCCCAACGATCGCGAAGCTCTTTTGGTCCATCTTAACTTGAATTAGCTACCTAGTTTACCTGCGTGTTCCATAACCTGCCGACAATTTTTTGGCAATTTGGAATTTCTTCTTGCGCTGACGTTTTTTGTCCCGTAATATATTTCCTCGCAGCACGGCAGTGCAGATGTCATGTGGCCCGTTCGTCTAGCGGTTTAGGACGCCGCCCTCTCAAGGCGGAGATCACCAGTTCGAATCTGGTACGGGCTACCACTTCTTTTCTGCTGAGGCTTATGGCCCGTTCGTCTAGCGGTTTAGGACGCCGCCCTCTCAAGGCGGAGATCACC
>UQDE01000047.1 GCA_900539735.1 uncultured Collinsella sp.
CGTCCGCAACCACCCGCTCACCACGCGTCGCTACTACCACCAGATGAACTACTAATCCTTTCAAATTGCTGCATTTGCCTGCAGGCGAGCTGTTCTGAACGTCTCGCCTGCAGGCTTATTTCTGGGGTTAATCAGAATAGTTGCCCAGTACCTCCTAGTTGCGCTGGTCGCATTATGGCGTCTATGGACGAGCAAGCATTTGGCATTACGATGCTTGGTCGTCCGCTGTTTACGAGCCTGTTTGTCGGCTTGATCCTTGGCGATGTCCAGCAGGGCGTTATCGTCGGCGCTGCTTTGGAGTCCATGTTCATGGGCGCCATCATGGTCGGCGCGGCGGTTCCTCCCGAGGTCTATGCCTCCGGCGTGCTTGGCTGCGCGTTTGCCGTCATTACGGGTACGGGCACGGCAACTGCCGTCGCACTCGCCCTTCCCGTCTCCGTCTTCCTTCTCTACTCCGTTATTAACTTTGCAACGCGTATCGTCGCCGCCCATCTGGGATACGACCTGGGAACCAAGTTCCTGCAGCAGTCCGAAGAGAACAACCTTATGTCTCGCATGACGCATGCTGCCGGTGTCCTCGGAATGACCGTCATTGGCGCGATGATTGCGGCACAGGTCTCGCTGTCCACGGCTTTGACCTTTGATGTGGGTGGTTCGGAGATTGTCCTGCAGGATCTGTTCGATTCGATCTTCCCCGGTCTGCTGCCTTTGCTGGCAACGTTCGCTTGCGTTGCCCTGTACAAAAAGGGTGTCAAGACCATTTGGATTATTATTGGCATCTTCGCGATCTGCATCATCGGAACGGGCTTGGGAGTGTTCGCGGCGGCGTAATGTTGACTGCTATGCTCGCGCGTTGGATAACTAACTGTCCGTTTGAAAACGGGGTTCGGCGTAAGGCCGGCCCCGTTTTTTGTTTGACGGATTTTCCGACCGTTCAAAAATCCACGCTCGCCCATCACCCACGTATCTCTCGTCTCTCATTCGTCACTAATATGAGAGGTAACTGAAAGACGAGAGATAAAAATGAGAGATAACTGAGCGGCAAAGAGACAAGCAATCATGGTATTGTCTCAATACTAATTGTTCTACCAGCAAAAACATGTTTAAATGAAACAGATGGCAGACATCTTATCTTTCATCTCTCACTTATCTCTAATATGAGAGATAGCAGTAAGATGAGAGATGATTACGAGAGATAACTGAGAGACGAAGGAAATCTATTTGCGGCATTCTCCGCCGGGCCGAGCGAAAGGACATGCAGATGAACGAAAACGAGCTGACCGGTCTGCTCGAGTCTTTAAGACGCATGGGCTCGGACGATCTTAACGTCGAGGTCAAGGAGAGCGCCACGACGCTTTCCCGCGACGTGTGGGAAACGGTTAGCGCATTCGCGAATACCGCTGGCGGAATTATCGTGCTCGGCGTGAGCGAGCGCGCGGGCTTTGTCCCGGTTGAGAACTTTGAGACCGAGAAGGTGCTCAACCAATTCGTAGCGGGCATGGGTGATGCCGGCGGTCGCGGAAAACTGGCCAATCCGCCCAAATACACCATTGAACGCGTGGAGCTCCAGGGCACCGTGGTTCTGGTCATCACGATTGAGGAGCTCGACCCGTCGAGCAAGCCTTGCTATGTCATAGAGCGGGGCGCTCAAGGCGGCAGCTACAAACGCATCGATGACAAAGATGTTCCGCTCTCGTCGACCGAGGTCCTGTCCTTGTCATCGTATGAACGGACGAGTCCTAGCGATCGCGATGCGGTACCCGGCGCGGTCGCAGGCGATCTTGACGAGGCCCTGGTCGACCGCACGATAGAGCGTGCTTTCTCACTGACACCTCGTGCGATGCGCGGCGCGCCGGACAAGAAAACGAAGCTGGAGCGCCTGAATTTCCTCGACTCGCAGGGCAATGTTACTAAGGCCGGGCTCCTGGCCGCGGGTGCCTATCCCCAGCAGTTCTATCCCAAGCTCTTTATCGATGTGGCGGTCTATGCCGGAACGCAGAAGGGCGCGGCGGGGTCGTTGAGGTTCATGGACCGTACGATCTGCGAGGGGACGTTGGGTGAAATGATCTCGGATGCCGTCGCGGCGGTCGCCAAGAATTTACGACGAACCTCGATGATCAAAGGCGTCTCGCGTGTCGACTCGCTGGAGATTCCCGAGGAGGTCCTGCGCGAGGCAATTGCCAACGCCGTAATCCACCGAGAATACGGAGACCGGTTCTGTGGGCAGTCGATCGCTGTTGACGTCTTTGCTGACCGTATCGAAGTGACGAACCCCGGCGGCCTATACGGAGGAAAGACTCGCGAGAACCTGTTTGACGGCAGCTCCCGATGTCGCAATGCAACGCTTGTGAAACTCATGTCGCTTGTCCCATTGCCCGACGGCGCGGGCTCGCCTGCCGAGGGTAACGGGTCGGGCATTCCAATGATGCTCGATGCCATGCGTGCGCAAGGTCTGGCCGAGCCATTGTTTTGCCCCGGTTTCGACCGGTTTAAGGTTGTCCTCTACCGAGCGAAGGTTGAGCAAATCGATCATGGCGGGGACTTAATTGTGGCGGCACTCAAACGCTACGGCGAGCTGGGGACGCGTGAGCTGGCAGAACGTACGGGGCTCACAATTTCCCAGGTTAGGTCGCGCGTCAACGCGCTCATTGCTCAAGGCGAGCTTGAGCCCACGGCGCCGGCGACGAGCCGCAACCGCAAGTATCGACTGTTGGAGCGCGTGGAATAAATGCGTTAGCGGACGAGGCGACCCAATAATCGACCCTCGATTGGCGCCCACTAAGGTTAAGCGGTTGTTGCCCAGTTGACGGTGATGCTAAAGACTCGGCTTACGCCGGCATGGCCGCGAACCCGTCCATCAAGAACAGCCTAAGAACCAGCTTGATGACATATCCCGGTTTGACTTCAGCCGCGTCAAAGACATGGCGCTCGGCGAGCTCGCTGCAGTATGTATAGATGTCGCGGATAAGGTCCGCGCCCGAAAGCGTAAACATGTAGCCTGCGTCCGAAAGCGCATTGGGCGCGGCGGGCAACTTGGCCATGTGGCAGAACGTTTGCAGGTCGGGCGCCATAACATTCTGGTAGTCGAGGTGGCCGCTGGCATCCTGTGCGGCAAGCTCCAATTGGCGCACAAAATCCAGCGCCGCTGCCAGCACAAAGCTCGGCGTAGGCGCGTTGACGTCCTGAGTGGTCGCCACGAGCCTGCCCGCCGCCTGCGTGACAAGCCAAGCGACCTCGCGCTGGCAACGCACGGCCTTGCGCGTAACCGGCTTGATGGACGAAGAAGAAACGCTCCCCTTAGGCGGATTCGAAGCAGCCATAAGACCCTCCCATGAACAATCCGGCCCAACAGGCCCGGACGAAACACGTGCTACATCAGTATACAGGGGAGTGGGGCAGCGGGGTACAAACGCGCCAGCGGCAAACCGAGAGCATCAACGATGTGCCGATCGCGGAATGAGATCTCGTAATAATTGACTCTCGGCCATATTATTGAGGGGCATGACTCGCGTTCGTATGGTTGTAGGTGCTGGCGATGAACGACATTGACCTTGCTGTTCCGTTGATGGATGGACCAAGCTATGACCGCGCCTGCAGTCTCGTGCCTTCCGAATACGTTGAGGCATGGGAGTGGTTTCTGGGTGAGGAACAGCGCGGCGGCGTTTGGACCAGCCTTCCGCACCACACCAAGGAAGATAGCCCTCAGTATCAGTATCGTTTGAGAATTGGCTCGGACTTCTTTCCCGTAACGCGGGATTCAGGGATCTTCTGGCCGGGCCAGGATCGGGTGAAGCAAGATCCCAATAAGATCTTTGCGCTTTCGGTCCATAACTCTAAAAAGAGCTTCCACACCGATGTACCTCCGCTCTATTTGGACGATGGTACGTGGGTCATTAAGTATTCGGTCCAAGCGCCAGGCGCCGTTGGTTCTCGAGACCAGAATTACAACCGTAAAATGCTCAACTGCATGGAATGTGGCGTTCCAGTCGGAGTCATATTTGCAACCGAGGTGGGCTACAAGGTGCTCGGCCTTGCGTTTGTTGAACGGTTCGAGCCCGAAAACGGATGGTTTGTTCTGCACGGTCCTGTTCATAAAGGCGGACCGGACCCCCGTTTTGCGCCCGACATGAGCTATCTGAAGCACATGCCCGTCGATATTGAGTTTGCCGGACAGGGTACGACCGACGACGAAAAGGTCCGCTATGCGTTAAGGCGCGAGCGATTGGGGCAGCAATGGTTCCGCAAGCAGCTCGTTGCCGCCTATGATGGCCGTTGCGCGGTGTCGGACTGCGGCGTCAGCGAAGCTCTGGAGGCTGCACATATTGAGAATTACTCGGGACCCAAATCGCAGGTTGCCAGCAACGGCATTCTGCTTCGGCGCGACTTACATGCTTTATTCGATGCTCATCTGATTTCGTTTGAGCCTGTTTGCGGCGAATATCGGCTGTGTGGATCGTACCTGCTGGATAAGACCGGCTACGCTTCCTTTGCGGGTGCGACGCTAAGGCAGCCGAATGAGCGTCAGTGGCGACCCAATACGGTGTTTCTTGAGGCCCATCGCATTGAGTTCGATCGCTCGGAAAAGAAGCGTGAAAAGGCGGGGCTTCTGCCGTATTAGCGTATTTGGCTTTGGCATTCTTTGACGATCGTGTTGTTTGATCGGATCGCGTGGCGATGCAATCTCGCGCATGCCCGCCGGTGCATGCTCTTCCTGTTTTGTATAGCGAGAGGGGAGCGTGTATGAGCTGGCGAGGCGATATTGCGATGGGGAAGTACGGAAAACTGCCGTGTGCCCTTATAGACAACAATATGTTTCCGAGCGTAGAGGTTGATTGCGGGTCGTTTGTCGTCACCTGCCCTTGCTGCGGCTCGCAAATACCGTGTCTCGACATTCGGTTCATCGATGCGCGCGACAGGTTCAGCGACGAAGTGAGAAAACAGACAGGCGTTCATATGCCGGTGTATCCGGAGAAATGCCCTGTTTGTGGCCTCGATATCGTGTATGACGCCGGCGACGAGGGATAGGTGATGCGGAGGAGTTGGCTGTGAAGGCTTCTCCGTCCCTACAAATAAACCCCCTCACCGAGTTGCCTGTGGAACTCGGCGTGATGGTCGCGTGCCCAGGTAAAGAGTGCCTGGTCAAAATTGGTGCGCGCGGCTGGGATGCCAAAGACGCCGGCAACTTCGACGCGCACAAACTCCAGTGCCGGCAGCTTGTTGATGGCAGTGAGGGCAAACGGGGACGAGGGCTCCTCGAACAGATAGCGGCTGCCTTGCAGCGCGTCGCAACTGGTGCACGTGTTGCCGAGCGACGGGGCTTTGGAGGCTCGCGCG
The DNA here is from genome assembly GCA_900539735.1 of uncultured Collinsella sp. Lineage (GTDB taxonomy): Bacteria > Actinomycetota > Coriobacteriia > Coriobacteriales > Coriobacteriaceae > Collinsella. The sequence continues at coordinate 5,335 of UQDE01000047.1, forward strand.
CCTACGGGCTTGTAGCCGCAGCGCTTATGAAGGTAGTCGCGGATCTCGCCCGGCACGCAGCCAAGAGCGGGCACGATGGCGAGTGCGTTAGCGTTGGCCGTGTTGATGGCAATGTGCCCGGCTTCGTTGGACGCGTGCGCGATGGCGATGCTCTCGTCGTTGTCGGCTCGATAGGGAATGCCGAAGGCCGCGACCGAGGTCTCTTTGTGACACTTCCAGCACTCGCGCTTGCCCAGTACTAGATATATATACGGCGCTGAGGGGTCGGATCGGTCAACGCCGGGCAGCCACTCGGCAAAGGGCTCGGGGTTAACGCCGCTGGGTACATACCAGATCTTCTTAGCCCGATCCCACTTGGCGCCCAGGGCCTTGGCCTCGTCTTTGTGCGAAAAGGGAACATCGAGCTCGGTGCGCATGGCGGCTCCTTGGTGCTGCAGGTGCAAGTGGCTCAAGGATACCGCAGGGCGCAGACATCGCGGCGTTTTGCTGAGAAGTTGCGGTGCGGATGGGTTCGAGACGCGTTGGCCTCGGCCTCGGTGGCTATTGACGCGGTTTTGTGTATGGGCAGGGTGGTTGCTTGGGCGGTTGGAGCTGCCAGCTGATTTGGCGACATAAAACAAAACAGCCCAGAGGACATAGCCTCTGAGCTGCGAACATTTGGTGGGCGTTAGAAGATTTGAAC
>UQDE01000048.1 GCA_900539735.1 uncultured Collinsella sp.
CGGGATTGGTCAAAATAGTTTGACTATTAGCGGCTAAAATCGCCCGGCGCTAACATTGGATCATTGGGAATGGATTTGATCGGAACCTTGGTCTCGCAACTGATTACCGTTCTTTTTTGAAGAATCGCTATTTTAAAGATGGCGTTCAGAACAAATACAGGGATGAGCTTGTAAAAAGAGTTGAGGGATTCAGTCCAGAACGGGCGTCTGAACTTTGGTGTGATTTGGAAAATCTTCTAGGTAGAGCATCAGCGTTTTATGAAGACGATGAAGAATTATTTCATCAGACATTCGAGAATATTCAAGATGAGTTTTTAGATTACGTATTTAGAGAGTCCAGCCGTATACCTGTCGAGCTTCCTCAGGAGGCAGTTCAGGAATTTCGAGCATCAATTAGCAGCTTCTATACGAGACTCACTGCTGTTGACGTATTAAAAGGGCTCCCCGCTTTGATGTCGACTTCTGAAGACGTGACTGTGCACGTTCTGGTTTTAAACTATACGAATACCGTCAATCGTTTTTGGGATGAGATTGGGAAAGACCAGCCCTTTAGTAAGTTGATTGTCGGTGCTTCGCCTAAGTTCTTTTATCAAGGCACTCTTCTTCATCTTCATGGAGAAATCAATGATGGGGGCACTGCTACCAATATTATATTTGGCGTTTCAGATTCTGATCAGATTACATCTCCCGTTTATTCCTCTAAGGTGGATTTTCAAGAGCTTTGGGTTAAAGAAAAAAAGAACTACGGAATTTATGGCAATACGAAAACCGCTGAGATGAGTGAACTGATAGCTAAAGCCGATAGCATTTGTATATATGGCTGCAGCTTGGGAGAAAGTGATGGTTACATTTGGCGACAAGTGGCTGACAGGTTGTCAGATTCGACATGCAGGCTTTATATTTTCGAATATGGTTTACCCGATCGTTCTACGGTGGCTGCCAGGGCTTATCAGAAACGACGTCGTGATTTGGTCCGACGTTTCTATGAGGTTGCAAATGTGGCTGCAGAAGATGAGAAATCGATATCAGATCGTTTTTTCCCGGTCGAGTCAACTAAGGTTTTTAATTTCAATCAACTTGTTTAATTGATGGGACCGTCTGTGTCTCGTATCGACGATTTCGGGTGGATGTTAGTTAAAGCTCTAGTGTCCGCACTTTGGTGATTCTAAACATGGGACTGTTCGGACTTTCCAAACTGTAATGGTGCATTCGTTGGCGCATTCAAAAAACTATCTGCTTTGAAAGGCATCTAGGTGCTGCTGAATGCGAGCGGCATACTTCTCTGCCCATTCATCTGCCTTGCCGTTTCGCACAAAGTAATTGTTGGATAGGTCGGTTGAGCGGTATGCGTAACCGTCCTTCTGGTAGTTAGCCGTGTGGTCGGAGTGGGCGATTGCCATGAGCTCGTCGGTCAGGCCAAAGTACAGATGGCGCTGGTCCAGGTCTCCGTACCAGTTGTCGCTGGTGTCGTCCCAGGTTAGGTCCATCTGGCACCATTTGCCGTCGATCTTTACGGCATTCTAGGTGTGGCCGTTGCCGGTGATGCGGCCGTTGGCGATGCCCGCGGCGTCAAGGAGCTTGGAGTAGATGCGCTGGTAGCTCTCGCAGGTGCCCTGGTGGCGCGTGAGGCCGCTTTCGGCTGAGCACCAGTTGAGGTTGTGGTCATACTCCAGCTGGTCGAGCGTCCAGTCGTGGAGCCACAGGGCGCGGGCGTAGTCGGACCCGTCGGTATCGGCGCTGCATTTGTCGACTGCGGACTTCACGATGGCGCTGACCGCCGGATAGGCGTCGTCGTTCGCGCTCGCAAACACGTTTGAGCGCAGATAGTACACGCCGGCCGCCTTATCCATCAGGTAAAAGCGCAGGTAATAGGTGCCGCTAGCGGTCATTTCGAACTGGTAGTCGTGCGATGTGCATTCGCCGGTGTATTGCTGCCACTGGTTACGGCTGGGGTCGGCAACGCTTTCGCTGCTACCGTCGGGATCCATATACGTCGGTGCGTCCATGCGGAATTGGTACGCACCGCTTCCGCCCGTCGCAGTCACATGGAACGTGGTCTCCTGGCCGAGCCTCGGGTCGCTCCATTGGACGGTGAGCGTGATGTCGCCGCTTTGCGCGGTGGTGCTGTGCTGGTAGTTCGCGGCCGCGTTCGCCGGTTTGATTTCAAATGGGATCGCGCAGGTGCCGCTGTAGTTCTGGTCGTCGGCGGTCACAACGGCGGTCGCCTGACCGATGGCTACGTTGTTCTCGTAGGCGACAGTGTACTGGTCGCTCGGCACGGTCGACGACGTGACGGTGGGCATCACGGGATTGCCCGTGTAGCGAATGTCGGTGTCCTCGATACTGAACATGCTGGCGTCGATCGGCTGCGTTGCGTTGGCCGTTACATTGGTGCCGGAGGCGGCGCTGATTTGATCGTTTGCCCGGGCTTGGCCCGACGTGGTTTCGGCTGGGCTCTCGTTAGGTTTGCCGGCGCTTTGCGCGGCGGGTTCTGGCGCACTGGCGATTTCGGCAAGCGCGGGTGACGGGATAAAACCAACCGTCATTACGAGCGAGAGCGCGATGGAAAGGACGCAGGAGGCAGGCTTACGCATGACGGCCCCTTTTCTGTAATCGGAACAGGTACGATTCTGCAAGCGTACCGGCATTTCAACGATTGCAGTATAAACGAAAAACCGACGCTCCTATAAGTTGTCAAGAGGCAGTTTGCGGGAGCGCTCTCTCCAATTCGCACAGGAGCTCGTAATACCTCCTCTCCAGTTTCGTCGACCGCCGTTTCCCCCGTTCCAAGTGCCCGAGTGTGGCTGCGGACAGGCCGAGCTCCGCGGCGGCTTTCTTCTGAGTCACCCGCATCGCCTTGCGCATCTTCGCGAGCTCGGGGCCTTCCGGCGCGGCGCCGTCGGGGTTCGGGTCCATGAGCACGCGGTACACCTCCCGCGCTATGTAGCGCTTCAGGCAGCGGACCGCCTCCCGCCGGGACTTCCCCTCGGAGGTCCGCCTCGCCACGTACCTCCTCGTCCTCTCGTCGTACGCCATGCGCTTGATCGCGATCTCGTAGAGCGCCCAGTTCGCCTGCCGGTTGCCGCCGCGGTTGAGCCTGTGCCGGTCCGTCTTCCCGCTCGACGCGGGGATCGGGGAGGCGCCGCACATCATCGAGAACGCCGCCTCGCCCTTCAGCCTGCCGGGGTTGTCGCCGGCGGCCACGACCAGGGCGGCGGCGGTCGTGGTGCCGCAGCCCTCGACGCCGAGCAGCGCGGGCGCGTTCGCCTCCAGCAGCGCGCGGATGCGCTCGTCGAGGGACTCGACCTGGCTGCGGGCCTCCTTCCAGACCGCCGCGACGGACCGCAGCGAGGCCAGCACGCTCTCCTCGAGCGCGTCGCCCGCCTTCCTCCCGCGCGCGAGCAGCGGCATGAGGTCCTTCGGCCGCTCGCGGCCCCTGAACCGCTCCCTCAGGGCGCCCGGGGCCGTCGTGAGCATCGACTTCGCGCAGGCCACGCAGGACGTGGACGTCGCGACGGCCAGCCTGCGCGCGACGTAGAGCTGGCGCACCGCCTCGACCCAGCCGTCCTGCGACTTCGGCACGGAGCAGCCCCTCCCGGACGCCGCCTTGCGCGCCGCGCGCTCGGCGTCCAGCGGGTCGCTCTTCCCCTCGCCGGGCCTCACCTTGTCCCTCTTGGGCCTGAGCACCTCGACGACGTTGTACCCGAGCTCTACGAGCCTCCTCGTCAGCCCGGCCCCGTACGATGCCGTGCCCTCGACGCCGACGACCATGCAGCTCCCCGGGTCGCCTATCGCCTCCGCCAGCCTGTCGTAGCCCTCGGGGTCGGCCCCGAAGCTCCCGCTCCAGATCTTCCTCCCGAGGCCGTCGAGCAGGCACAGGACATGCACGTCCTTGTGCGTGTCGACGCCCGCGATGACCGTTTCGCCTTCCATTTTCGCTCCCCTCGGTCTGCCGCCTGCTCCGCGCCCGGGTCTCCCAGACATTGCACTGACGGGAGCGCTACAATCCAATTGGCTTGTCCGATTGTCCGCGCTCATGCTCCTATTAGGTCATGGCAGGACTCCGGGACGCGGATGCCGGGGCGAGACAGGTCGGATTTGAGGACGGCCGAAGAGGCGTCAGCAGGTCAGTGGGTCATCGTCCCGGCATTCAGCATCAGGGTAGCGCTGCGACGCGGAAATCGCGCGCCGTTGCCGCGCCCCGCAGTGCCCGCTTCCCCCGAGAACAATTATCAGTGCAGGTTGTAGACGAGTTTGGCGTGTTTCAAGGGCGCGGTAAGCATTTGCCGTTCCAAGCGATGTTGCGAACGCAGACTGGTGATTGCTTGCTGGCTTGTGGTGGTGTTTGGGTTGCTAAGCGAGGGCTGCTTGTTGCGTGGGTTGGTTTTATTGGTGTGGGTTTGGACACTGTATGGAGATGACGATGGCTGGAGCGGGGTAGGGAGTTGTGGTGCGGATTGGGGATGCTGGGTGGCTGGCCGATTGCGTGCAACGGCCTAACGCGTTGTTTGCGGTGCACGGCCAATAGATCTCTGTAGGGGGCCTACCCAACGTAAGGCGTCTGAAGGCATTTCCCTGGAAGCTCGGGCTTCCTGGATATCTTGGCGATTAAGATGCGCCCCATGCTCAGCCGGCATATAGAATGGACTGTGGACGTGACGATTGCCTGCTGCTGACATGTTGGTTAATCGACGATGATGGCAGCGACGGAGATTGATTGGGGCAGTCGGCATGTTCGCGAGCGAAAAGGCGGCCCTGCTCGGCGATGTGCCGACTTTTATTGTAGCGAAGGCGTTGGTGACGCCGAGAGGCGGCAAGGCCGACAAAACTATTGCGAAGGCAAGGGATCAACATGGCATTTGAAGCACGTCAGAGTACGGTTGGAAAGCTGCTTAATGACTCAATCTATAGAATCCCTCGCAATCAGCGCGCTTACGTGTGGGATGAGCATAACTGGAAAGATCTATTCGAAGACATCAAGCTTGTGACAGAGGAAGTTGCTACGTCGCATTTCATCGGTTCGATAGTGCTGATGGAGGAAGAAGAAGAAGACAGCCTCGGGGTTTTTACAATAATTGATGGTCAACAAAGAGTTATTACCCTAACGCTCTTGCTGTCTAGCCTCATGTTCGCTTTCAAGAAAAGGAATATGATTAACCACGCTAATGGCACAAAAAAATATCTAGTGGCGATAGATACTAAGGATGTTGAGCACGCGATCGTCGCTCCGGAGAATCATTTATCATTAACGAGGATCGTCGAAGGAGTAATTGCTATCTCTCCTGAAGATGCGGCTGCCATGTCTGCTGTGGCTTTCTCGAAGAGCAAACGCGCGTCCGGATCAAAAGACGAACTGATCGTTAAAGCCTTCCAATATTTCAGTGCAAGTTTCGCCAAGATGAAGGATGAGGAGTTGCTGGCCTTCAGGGATGCGGTCATTTCTGTCGCATATGTAAACATCAAATCATCGTCTGAGGAAGATTCGTACACAATATTCGAAATATTGAATGCGCGAGGTATCGAGCTTGAGGACCATGAGCTTCTGAAGAACTATATTATGCGCTATATCCATCCTATAGAAAAGCGCGATGATGCAAAACAGGTATGGTCGGAAATTGAAGCAACAGTCGGCTCGAACATGAAAGCTTTTTTGCGTCACTACGCAATTCAAAAATATCGCCTAGGTCAAGGCGACAAGGATGGAGCATATAAGATAATAAGGGATTTTACGGATCCAAAGAAGGCTGCTGATCTTCTCTATGATTTAAGGCTAAAAGCCGGATATTATGCAGAGATTGTCGAGCCAACCAGCGATGACAGAAATGCGGAAATCTTGAGTTTCTTAAGAACACACAATGTCCGCGTCTTCAGGCCGCTTCTTATGAGTTTAATGCACGCTCGCGAAATAGAGCAGCTAACGAGCGAGCAGGGTTGATTTCCGATCTCAGCCGAACACATTAGGCGGACAGGCCGTTCCCGCAGC
>UQDE01000049.1 GCA_900539735.1 uncultured Collinsella sp.
GTACATGTACGGATGAATATGGGAGGTGTTCGGATGAAGTTGATATTCAAGGAAAAAGTCTGTTTGGACGATATTCGTGAACAAACGAACGTTTATGCTCGGGTACGCCGTGGTAAAATCTCAGGCGTTATTGGAGCAACCTTACAGGAGGTTTCTTTTATGCTCGTCAACGCAGCAGACATGCTCAAGAAGGCCGAGGCCGGCAAGTACGCTCTCGGTGCCTTCAACACCAACAACCTCGAGTGGACCCTGGCTATTCTCCAGGCCGCCGAGGAGGCCAAGTCTCCGCTGATCCTTCAGTGCACCGCTGGTGCCGCTAAGTGGATGGGCGGTTTCAAGGTCTGCGCCGACATGGTCAAGGCTGCCGTCGAGGCCACGGGCGTTACCGTTCCCGTCGCCCTTCACCTCGATCACGGTTCTTACGAGGACTGCTTCAAGTGCATCGAGGCCGGCTTCACGTCCATCATGTATGACGGCTCTCACGAGGAGACCTTCCAGCTTAACCTCGACCGCACCAAGGAGCTCGTTGAGCTTGCCCACTCCAAGGGCATGTCCATCGAGGCCGAGGTCGGCGGCATCGGCGGCACCGAGGACGGCGTGACCTCCAACGGCGAGCTCGCTGACCCTGCTGAGTGCAAGCAGATTGCTGACCTGGGCGTCGACTTCCTCGCCTGCGGCATCGGCAACATCCACGGCGTGTATCCCGCCGACTGGGCTGGCCTTTCCTTCGAGCGTCTGGGCGAGATCAAGGCTCAGACCGGCGACCTGCCCCTCGTTCTGCACGGTGGTACCGGCATCCCCGAGGATCAGATCAAGAAGGCCATCTCCCTGGGCATCTCCAAGATCAACGTCAACACCGACCTGCAGCTCGTCTTCGCCAAGGGCGTCCGCGAGTACATCGAGGCTGGCAAGGATCAGCAGGGCAAGGGCTTTGATCCCCGCAAGCTCCTCAAGCCTGGTCGCGACAACATCGTTGCCCGCACCAAGGAGCTCATGGAGGAGTTTGGCTCCGTCAACAAGGCGTAAGCGTCGTTAAACTTCCCGCCGGAAGCCCCGTCCCCCTACACTGTTTCCTTTGCGCTCACCTGGCTTTGCCAGAAGTCACGCCAAGGAAACAGTTTCGGGGGACGGGGCTTCCTTCGTTTAACGCCGCAGGGTTACGAGTCTGAATTAAGGTGGCTACTGGCTTCGCCAGAAGTCGCGCAATGGGAAAAGCTCCGGGTGAACGGGGCCTCCTTTGTTAACTCGCTACAGGGTTACTGGGCTGAATTCATTTTTATAGGTACCGTTCAGCGGCGTTGATGGCTCCCTTGTTGGGGCTTTCTTTCTATCTCGTTACAATGGACTCCAGGAGTTCGAATGACTTGGAGTTTGGTGTGGCTGTTATTGATGTGCTGCCTTCGGATGGGAAGGTTATTGACGAGGGTCCTGTTGGTTGCTCTGTTGATGTTTGCTGTGATGACTTTCGTCATCTCGATATTGGGCTACCGCCTGAGATTCTTCGTCTTAAGGATGCCGGGTATTTGACGCAGGCTGTTGCCGCCTGCGATCGCCTTTTGGAGCAGAACCCTGAGCCTTCGCTGGCTGCCTGCGTTCGTGCCGAGCGGTATCGCATGATCGAGACGCCGCTTCATTTTTCGGTGTCGCGTGATCGGGCTATCGAGATGATCCGCGAGGAGTGGCCTGAGTTTACCGATGAGCAGTTTGACGACCTGATTGAGCGCAAGCGTATCGATTGGCGCTTTATCGATGGTGAACTGTTCGTTCTCGACAACTTCCTTGATTCTTTGCGCGTGTATCCCAAGGAGGTTCCGGGTCTGCGTCCTGATTCTGCGGATGGAATTGCGCTGCGCAACCAGATGCTCGAGGAGATGGAGTTACAGGGCGGGCTGTCTCGCGCCATCACGCTTAGGGCATGCGTATCTGTCCCCGGTGCATTGGAGGGAGAGACCGTTCGCGCGTGGCTTCCCGTTGCCGCCGCCTGCCGCCAGCAGTCTCAGGTCGAGATGCTTGATATGACGCCGGAGGGGGTCGTTGCTCCCGCGAACTCCTTGGCGCGCACTGCCTCGTGGTCTTCTTCGAGTGAGCGCTCATTCTCGGTGACTTATCGTTATCACATCGATGCTGCTTATTGTGATGTCTACGGTGGCACACTTCCGGTTCATCCGCGTATGGACGCGCCTCTGCCCGAGGATATTTCCGAGGACCGTCCGCACATTGCATTCACGCCGTATCTGCAGCAGCTGACGGCCGGTGTTGTTGACGGACTCGAGGATCCGCTCGATCGCGCTCGTGCTATCTATGATTATCTGACGCAGCATATCGACTATCGCTATCAGCCGCCGTACTTGCTTTTGGGATCTATTGCCGATGACTGCGCGCATTCGCTCCGCGGCGATTGCGGCGTTATGGCGCTCACGTTTATCACCATGTGCCGTATCGCGGGCGTGCCTGCCCGTTGGCAGAGCGGCCTGTACGTTGCGCCCGATTCGGTGGGGTCGCACGACTGGGCAGAGTTCTATACGCCGCAGACCGGTTGGCTCAACGCCGACGTGTCATTTGGATCTTCTGCTCACAGGATGGGGGAGGAGTGGCGCCGCCGTCACTACTTTGGCAATCTCGACCCATGGCGTATGGTGGCCAACAATCGATTCCAGGCAGAGTTTGAGCCCTCTTTCGACGGCATGCGCGAGGACCCTTACGATAACCAGATGGGTGAGGCTTCGGTCGACGGTCGCGGATGCCGTCAGCGCGAGATGCTACGCACGGTCGAACTCATCGAAATGCTCGAAGTTCCATTTTCGGACTAATCGGTAGAAAGCTGTGATAAACTAACTCACGCATTGCGTGCCCGAGTGGCGGAATTGGCAGACGCAGTGGACTCAAAATCCACCGTTGGCAACAACGTGCGAGTTCGAGTCTCGCCTCGGGCACCATACATGCAAGTGAGCGTTCAAGGGGGTCAAGGCCCCCTTTTTCGTGCCGAACTCGCGTGAGCGCGCGGAGCGTTAAGCAAACAGGCCTGTGGCCTGTTTGTAGCGGAGCGTGGCGAGGGCGCCATGCGCCCGAAGCCCGGGGCTTCGCGAAGCGAAGTCCCTTCGAGTCTCGCCTCGGGCACCATACATGCACCTGCGCTTCAAGGGGGTTGCGGCCCCCTTTTTCGTGTACGTAATGTGATAACGCGCTGTACGTGTTATTATTCGCAAGGCGTTGTTTCCGCAATGCCCTAAAGAGGAACCCGAGGGTTCCCACCTTTTGGCGCCAATGAGCAGCTGACTGGTCATACAACTTAGATTACCTTCCTCAAATCGAGGAAGTCTATGTGTACGACCTGGTTGCTGAGAAGCGCCGGGTTATTTTTTTATGAATGGAGGTAGGGAAAATAGCTAAGTCTGATGACACCCGCATCAACGACGAGATCACTGCATCTTCGTGCCGTTTGATTGGCGTCGATGGCTCTCAGCTCGGCCTGTTCGCCATCCGCGATGCCCAGCGCGTCGCCGACGATCAGGGTCTCGACCTGGTCGAGATCGCTCCCAACGCGGAGCCGCCGGTCTGCAAGGTCATGGACTACGGTAAGTTCAAGTACCAGCAGGCCATGAAGGCCAAGGCTGCTCGTAAGAACCAGTCCAAGGTCGAGGTCAAGGAAATGAAGTTCCGACCCAAGATCGACGTTGGCGACTACGAGACCAAGAAGGGCCACGTTCTGCGTTTCCTCAAGAAGGGCGCGCGCGTTAAGATCACCATCATGTTCCGCGGCCGTGAGATGGCTCACCCGGAGCAGGGCCTTAACGTTCTCGAGCGTCTCGCCGAGGATCTCAAGCCTTACGCTACGGTCGAGTCCAAGCCTAAGATGGAAGGCCGTAACATGCTTATGCTGCTCGCCCCGATTAAGGGTGCCTTCGATGAGGATAAAGCGGCAAGCGATACCAAGTAACTAGTGTTCTGTAACCGATTAAGGAGTATTTCATGCCTAAGATGAAGTCCCACAGCGGCACCAAGAAGCGTTTCCGCAAGACTGGTACCGGCAAGCTTATGCGCGCCAAGGCTTTCAAGAGCCACATCCTGAGCAAGAAGTCCACCAAGCGTAAGCGTGGCTTCCGTCAGGAGACCGAGATCGCCGCTGCCGACCGCAAGGTCATCAAGTCGCGTCTCGCCTAAGTTCGTTTTTTCGTTTTACCGTCTAGGAGTTGATAGAACATGGCACGTATTAAGCGCGCTGTTGCCGCCAAGAAGAAGCGCCGTACCGTTATGCACCGTGCGAAGGGTTACTACGGTGCCGCTTCGCGTACTTACAAGCATGCTAAAGAGCAGGTCCAGCACTCCCTGCAGTATCAGTATCGTGATCGCCGCAACAAGAAGCGCGAGATTCGTTCTCTCTGGATCACTCGTATCAACGCTGCTGCTCGCCTGAACGATATTTCTTACTCTCAGTTCATGCACGGCCTGAAGGTTGCCGGCATCGAGCTCGACCGCAAGGTCCTGGCTCAGATGGCTTACGAGGACATCGAGTCCTTCAACGAGCTGGCTACCATCGCCAAGAAGGCTCTCGAGGCCTAATAGATTCTCTTGAATCGCTAGGGGAGTGTCGCGTTGTACGCGGCGCTCCCTCTTTTTATCTGAAGCGCGGTTTACATTGCTAAAAGCGCGGGTAGATAGACACTACCAGGTGACCGATCTCTATATATCCCTGAACCAAAGGGTCATCATCTGATACGTGCAGTATTTCTGCACCAGCCTTTCTATGACTTATATAGAAAGCAATATGTTGTGTAGGACTTGTGAAGAGTGGAATTGACGTCCCACAGAGCTTCGCGGTCTGGCAATATATCTCCTTGCCGCGCGGCCCGGTCGGACCGGACCAGCCGCCAGGCGTGCACCTTGAGAACCGGATACTGCGAGGATGGACACATTCAGTGTCGCATCCGGGCAGACATCGAACCATTTGAAATGGTCTAACTTGGATTTGT
>UQDE01000050.1 GCA_900539735.1 uncultured Collinsella sp.
GCTGCGGGAACGTCCTATCCGCTCAATGTGTTCGGCTGAGATCGGAAATCAACCTTTTTCAGGACGAACGCCGTTTAGAAACCATATGCGCACGTAAGCTCCACGAATATTTGAGACAATGGGCGCCCAAACACCGCGGCGCGCCCGCGCAACCATCCAGGTCGCCGCCGTAAGCCGCTTCACGCGACGCCAGCAATCCCGGCGCAAGAAAGGATTCACGCCATGCGCTTTATGCTTAACTGGCTCTTCACCTCGATCGCCATCGCGATCGCCACGTTCCTCGTCCCCGGTATCCAACCCTTCGGCTTTGCCGAGACCTGGGTCTGCTTTGCCTTTGTGGGACTGTTCCTGAACATTGTCGATTCGTTCGTCAAACCGTTCCTGACCGTCATCTCACTGCCGCTCACTATTATTACGCTTGGTGTTTTTCAGCTCGTAGTCAACAGCTTTATGCTCGAGCTGGCCAGCTACCTGTCGGTCAATCTGCTGGGCGCGGGCATCTCCATCGCCAGCTTTGGATCGGCCTTTATGGGCAGTATCCTGGTATCCATCACGCGCAGCATCCTCGACAGCATCGCCGAGGACTAAAACGGCCATTCCGGCCGTGCCCGTCTCAACAGCCCAAAACGAAGGCCGCCCATCGCAAAAATGGGCGGCCTTCTTATTTGTCAAGTCTCAAAGGGCGAGAGAATCTACCATTTCTACCCCGTCCCCAAATGGCAGGTGTGGGTTAGATGACGTAGTCGTAGCCATGGTTGGGAGCGACAAGTTGATCGAGTGTCACACCGTCGAGGTAGTCGTTGATGAGCTTGTCCAGGTTCTTCCACACGTCGAGCGTGGGGCACTCATCCGAGCGTGAGCAGCCCTTGCAGTCGCCATCCAGGCATGCAACCGGTGCCAGACTGCCCTCGGTCAGGCGCAGGATCTCGCCCACCGTGTACTGCTCGGGCGGGCGCGTGAGCGCGTAGCCGCCGCCCTTGCCGCGCATGCCCGAAAGCATGTTGGCGCGCACGAGCGTAGCCAAGATGTTCTCGAGATATTTCTCGGAAATCCCCTGTCGCGCCGCGATCTCTTTGAGCGGGATGCGACCGGCCGCCTGGTGCTCGGCCAGATCGACCATAACGCGCAGGGCATATCTGCCCTTTGTAGAAACCAACATGTATAGTGCTGCCTTTCGGTCATTTAGTCCGTAGAAATTCTAGCCGAAAAATTGGTTTTGAAAATACCCGTTCCGGTCAAGATGGTTAATCAGCTCGTAATAGTCTTCTATTTCCTATTGCATTACTAGGCTTTAGTGTCTAGTATGCTTCCCAACAGCTAAACGAACAACCTATAAGGTTTATGGGTTTAGCTGCTACACGCACCGTGAAACCACACGGCAACCAGCAACTTGAACACTTTGGAGGTTCACCATGAGCAAGGTTTACACGTCCATCGATCAGCTTATCGGCCACACCCCGCTCCTGGAGCTCACTCACTTTGAGGCCGACGAGGACCTCAAGGCTCGTGTGCTCGTCAAACTCGAATACTTCAACCCCGCCGGGTCAGTTAAAGACCGCGTCGCCAAGAACATGATTGACGAGGCCGAGAAGGCAGGCAAGCTCGTGCGCGGCGGCGACTACACCATCATCGAGCCCACGAGCGGCAACACCGGCGTCGGCATCGCCTCGGTGGCGGCCGCCCGCGGCTACAAGGTGATCATCACCATGCCCGAGACCATGTCCGTCGAGCGCCGCAAGCTGATGCAGGCATACGGTGCGCAGCTCGTGCTCACCGACGGCTCCAAGGGCATGAAGGGCGCTATCGCCAAGGCAGAGGAACTGCAGAAGGAGACTCCCAACAGCATCATCGCCGGCCAGTTTGTGAACCCCGCCAACCCCGCCATCCACAAGGCCACGACCGGCCCCGAGATCTGGGACGACACCGACGGCAAGGTCGACATCTTCGTCGCCGGCGTCGGCACCGGTGGTACCGTGACCGGCGTGGGCGAGTTCCTCAAGGAGCAGAACCCCGAGATTAAGGTCGTCGCCGTCGAGCCCGCCACCTCCCCGGTGCTCTCCAAGGGCCAGGCCGGCCCGCACAAGATCCAGGGCATCGGCGCCGGCTTTGTGCCCGACGTCCTCGACACCCGGGTCTACGACGAGATCATCCCCGTCGAGAACGACGACGCCTTTGCCACCGGCCGCGCCGTGGGCCACAAGGAGGGTGTGCTCGTGGGCATTTCGTCCGGTGCCGCCGTGTGGGCCGCGCTGCAGCTGGCCAAGCGCCCCGAAAACGAGGGCAAGACCATCGTGGCCCTGCTTGCCGACACCGGCGAGCGCTACCTGTCCACGGCACTGTTCCAGGACTAAGGGCCCGTCACTTGTCGATAGGCCCATGGCATGCCGGCCTATCCTCTCTTCTGGCTGCCTGAGCCCATCTCGTTAGGGTGTCCCACGAGACGTCCGAACTTGCTACAATGACTGCGGCGCGGAACCAGCCTCCCGCGCCGCTTTTCTTTTTTGGCCACATGCCACCAAGGAGAACCTCCCCATGCACAACAAGCGCGTGCTCGTCGCCATGAGCGGCGGCGTCGATTCCAGCGTGACCGCGTACCTGCTCAAAAGCCAGGGCTACGAATGCGTCGGCGCCACCATGCGCCTCACCTGCCCCGCGCCCGATCCCGCCACGGGCATGAGTAAGGTCGACCGCGACATCGCCGATGCGAAGGCCGTCGCCGAGCGTCTGGGGATACCCCACCATGTGCTCGACTTGCAGCAGACCTTCGACCACAGCGTTATCGAGCGCTTTGTGAACGCCTACCAGGAGGGGCTGACGCCCAACCCTTGCATCATCTGCAACCGCCACATAAAGTTTGGCGCGTTGCTCGGTGCGGCGCTGGACATGGGCTGCGACTACATCGCAACGGGTCATTACGCCAAAACAAGCCAGACAGTAGACGGCACCTGGCAGCTGCATCGCGGCGAAGATCCCAAAAAGGACCAGAGCTACTTTTTATATTCGCTTACGCAGGAGCGCCTGGCGCACACGATCTTTCCGCTGGCAGGCCTAGACAAAGAGCGCGACGTGCGCCGCATAGCCGCCGAGCAAGGCTTTACCAACGCCCAGAAGGCCGAAAGCGAGGACATCTGCTTTATTCCAGACGGTGACTACGCGGGCTATATCGAGCGCCGCTGCGGACATCCCGCTGCACCGGGCGACATTGTGTGGCGCGACGGCAGCGTGGTCGGACGCCATAACGGCGCGTTGCGCTATACCATCGGCCAGCGCAAGGGCTTGGGCGTCGCGATGGCGCATCCCGTGTATGTGACGGGCGTCGATGCCGCCAACAACACCGTGCATCTGGGCGAGGCCGAGGACCTAACGGCCACAGCACTCACGGCCGACGACTGGATCTGGAGCGCCCCTGCCGACCGCATGGAGGCAGAACTCGATGCCGGCGGCATTCGCGTGGGCGCCAAGTACCGTTACCGTCAGAAAGACCAAGCAGCGACCCTTACGCGCGGCGAAGACGGGCAAATGCTGCTGACTTTTGACGAGCCGCAGCGAGCCATCGCCCCCGGCCAGGCCGTTGTAGTCTACCACGGCGACATCGTCCTCGGCGGCGGCACGGTGACCGGCGCACTTAAGTAGCCCCATCCCCTTCATAAATTGCGGTGAAATAGTTCCCGATTGGGGGTGCGGACGATTTCTTGGACCGCGCCTAGGCGTATCCAAGCTTCCTGCGGT
>UQDE01000051.1 GCA_900539735.1 uncultured Collinsella sp.
CTTCGTTAAACGGGCGCTAGGGCGTCACCCTTACACCAACATTTTCGACGCGATCGCCGTGATGGCGCGAGGCGTAGAGGATGATGGTTCGCATAAGAAGGCTTTTCAGCTGTAATTGCATCAATGTCTGTATGGTGCCCCGTTGCATGGCTGGGATACCGGACACATCGATGAGCGTGCGGGTTTTGTCCCTTGGTCAGGGCCGAGACGGGTACTTGCGAGCATAAAGCAGTTGTTCGAAAGGATGGGCAATGGAATACGCTCTCTCCAACGATTCAATTTCTATTAAGGTGTCCACAGCTGGTGGTTCGTTTACCTCGATTGAGGCTGACGGACGCGAGTATTTGTGGCAGGGTGATCCCGCGGTGTGGTCCGGCCAGGCGCCGGTCTGCTTTCCGATTTGCGGAGGCCTGCGCGATGGTAGCGCCATGACGTTTGCCGGGCATCATGTGAAGCTCGCCCGCCACGGCTTTGCGCGCAAGCAGGAGTGGAAGCTGTTGAGCCAAAACGCAAACGAGCTGGCGATGTGCCTGGCATCTGAGGATAACGCTGCATTGCTGAGCGCTTATCCATATCCGTTTAAGCTCGTCGCCCGCTATACGCTCGAGGACGCTGCCGTGCGTGTCTCCTATGAAGTGACCAACGAGGGCGCCGAGGACATGCCGTTCTTTATCGGCGGTCATCCCGGCTTTAGGTGCCCGCTCGATGAGGGTGAGTCCTATACGGACTACGAGTTGCGCTTCGAGAAAGACGAGGCAGCGGAGCTTTGCACCGCCGTACCCTCGACCGGATTGATTGATGTAGCTAACCGCTCCAAGAACCCCATGGTGGGAAAGACGCTGCCCCTATCGCACGAGCTCTTCGATTTCGCGGAGACCATCTTTGACGTGCTCGAGAGCCGTCAGGTCACGCTTTCCAAGAAGGGCGAGGACAAGGGCGTTCGCTTGAGCTTTGAGGGTTTCCCGTATCTCATTGTGTGGAGTAAGCCCGAGGGCGATTTTGTGGCAGTTGAACCCTGGGGCGGTCTTTCGACCTGTTCCGATGAGGATGACGTGCTTGAGCATAAGCGCGGCTGCCTTATCGCCAAGCCCAAAGAAACCATCGTGCGCTCGTTCACAATCGAGATTCTGTAGTCGCATGTAGCCAATTCGTTTTGCAAGGCATAAGGAGCCTGCGAGATAAGGAGCTAGAAATGATCCTCACCGTTACGATGAACCCGTCCGTCGATACGCGCTATCAGCTCGATGAGCTCATTATCGACGACGTCAACCGCGTGACGCCCGAAAAGACCGCCGGCGGTAAGGGCCTCAACGTGGCCCGCGTCCTGGGCCAGCTGGGCGACGATGTCGTGGCAACCAGCTTGCTTGGTGGTCATATGGGCGCCTATATGGCCGAGCTCATGGATGCCAACGGCATTAAGAATGATTTTGTGCCCATCAAGGGCGAGACTCGCATCTGTCTCAATATCCTTCATGCTGGCAACCAGACCGAGTTGCTCGAGAGCGGCCCGACGATTGCCCCCGAGGAACTCGATGCCTTTACCGCCAAGTTCGCCGAGCTTGCGAGCAAGGCCGATGTCGTTACCATCTCGGGTTCGCTGCCCCGCGGCGTCGAGGCGGACTACTACGCCAAGATCACGGGCATTGCAGAGAACGCCGGCGCCAAGGTGCTGCTCGATACCTCGGGCGCCTCGCTCGAGGCTGCGCTCAAGTCCGAGGTCAAGCCTGAGCTGGTTAAGCCTAACCTGACCGAAATTAACGGCCTTCTGGGCACGAGCTTTACCACCGACGATGTGGACGAGCTCCGTTCCGCGCTCGCCTCTGACGCCCGCTTCTCCGATATCCCCTGGGTCGTCGTATCCATGGGCGCTGCCGGCTCCGTTGGTTTCCATAACGGCCGTGCGTTCCGCGCCAAGACCCCCGATATCCCCGCCGTTAACGCTACGGGCTCTGGCGATTCGACCATTGCCGGCTTCGCACATGCGATTGCTGCCGGCGCCGACGACGAGACGGTGCTGCGTACCGCCAACACCTGCGGCAAGCTCAATGCCATGGATCCCATGACTGGCCACTTGGTTATGGATCGTTGGGACGAGGTTTACAACGGCGTTGTCGTGACCGAGCTGTAGGAGCTTGTGCTGCGGCCCCGGCATCGGTTGCTAGCTCATGTCGCCGACAGGTGCAGTAGCATTATGCCGGGGCGCGACGCCGACACTGTCGTGTTCAATCCCGACCTTACCCTGGTCGAGACGCATGTGGGTGGCAACAGCGTCGGTAACGCGTTTGCCGAGTAGCCGCCAAAGAAACG